>NZ_JBIAQM010000010.1:0-270714 GCF_042888945.1 Streptomyces sp. NPDC002698 | reverse complement strand
GGGGGCCCCCCCCCCCCCCCCGCCGGCGCGCCCCCCCCCCCCCCCCCCCTCGGCGCCCCCCCCCCCCCCCCCCCCCCCCCCCCCCCCCCCCCCCCCGGGCGGCGCCCCCCCCCCCCCCCCCCCCCCCCCCCCCCCCCCACCACAGGTGCCCGTAACAGGCGTGACGCCTGTTGATCTCCTACTGGTCGCGGTACATCTCGGCGACGAGGAAGGCCAGGTCAAGGGACTGGCTGCGGTTCAGACGGGGGTCGCAGGCCGTCTCGTAGCGCTGGTGCAGGTCGTCGACGAAGATCTCGTCGCCGCCGCCCACGCACTCGGTGACGTCGTCACCGGTGAGCTCGACATGGATGCCGCCCGGGTGGGTCCCGAGACCCTTGTGGACCTCGAAGAAGCCCTTGACCTCGTCGAGCACGTCGTCGAAGCGGCGGGTCTTGTGGCCCGAGGCGGCCTCGAAGGTGTTGCCGTGCATCGGGTCGGTCACCCAGGCCACGGTCGCACCGGAGGCGGTGACCTTCTCGACCAGCTCGGGCAGCTTGTCGCGGACCTTGTCCGCGCCCATCCGCACGATGAAGGTGAGACGGCCCGGCTCACGGTCCGGGTCGAGGCGCTCGATGTACTGGAGCGCCTCCTCGGCCGTCGTCGTCGGGCCCAGCTTGATCCCGATCGGGTTGCGGATCTTCGACGCGAACTCGATGTGCGCGCCGTCGAGCTGACGGGTGCGCTCGCCGATCCACACCATGTGGCCCGAGACGTCGTACAGGTGGCCCGTGCGCGAGTCGACGCGGGTCAGCGCCGACTCGTAGTCGAGGAGCAGCGCCTCGTGGGAGGCGTAGAACTCGACGGTCTTGAACTCCTCCGGGTCGGTGCCGCAGGCCCGCATGAAGTTCATCGCGTTGTCGATCTCACGCGCGAGCTGCTCGTAGCGCTGGCCGGACGGGGACGACTTCACGAAGTCCTGGTTCCAGGCGTGCACCTGGCGCAGGTCGGCGTAACCGCCGGTGGTGAAGGCGCGCACCAGGTTGAGCGTGGAGGCGGACGCGTTGTACATCCGCTTCAGGCGCTCGGGGTCCGGGATGCGGGCCTTCTCGTTGAAGTCGAAGCCGTTGACCGAGTCGCCCCGGTACGTCGGCAGGGTCACGCCGTCGCGGGTCTCGGTGCCCTTGGAGCGGGGCTTGGAGTACTGGCCGGCGATCCGGCCGACCTTCACCACCGGCACCGAGGCGGCGTACGTGAGGACGGCGCCCATCTGGAGCAGCGTCTTGAGCTTGTTCCGGATCTGGTCGGCCGACACGGCGTCGAAGGCCTCGGCGCAGTCGCCGCCCTGGAGAAGGAACGCCTCTCCCTTGGCGACGGACGCCATCCGGGCGCGCAGCTGGTCGCACTCGCCCGCGAAGACGAGCGGCGGATACGACGCGAGCTCCGCGATCACATCGCGCAGAGCCTCGGCATCGGGGTACTCGGGCTGCTGCGCCGCGGGCAGGTCTCGCCAGGTGTTGCCAGCGCTCGCGCTGGACTTAGCGTTCACGGTCACCCGGACAACATTACGGGGTCGTGTCGGGCGTCCCATCCACATGCCCATCAAGTGAGACGAACCGCGCTCGATCGGTGACTCCCCGGGCGGGGGGGGGGGGGGGGGGGGGGGGGGGGGGGCGGGGGGGCCGGCGGGGGGGGGGGGGGGGCGGGGGGGGGGCCCCCCCCCCCCCCCCCCCCCCCCCCCCCCCCCGGGGGACGGGACGGGGTCCTAGTCCACGTCGAGCCGGTCACGGTCGATGGAGATCCGTACACCGCCGTGGGTCTCGGTCGTGTCGCCCACGTACTGGTGGACGCGCTGGTGCTTGTTCCACAGCGTCGAGGGGATCGAGGAGTCCGACGTGCTCGACACGCGGTTCCAGCGGGCGAAGTGGATCACGTCGGGCAGGGTGACGCGGCTCTTGTTGGCGATCAGGTCGGACACCAGGGACGAGGTGTTGCCGTACGCGCCGGAGCGGTAGCCGAGCGCGTGCAGGCGCACGGTGTACGCCTGGAGGTAGGCGAGCACCGAGTCGGTGACCTTGCCTCCGGGCTCGTAGTGCTCCAGGTCGAGATAGAGCACCGTGCCCTTGCCGAAGCCCAGCGCGGCCGCCTGCTTGACGGCGTCGTCGGCGCCCGCGGTGCCTTGCGACACCGGGCTGGTGATGGCCGCGCAGCCGCCTCCGCAGCTGCCGCCGTCGGAGGAGGGCTGCCGGCCGACGTACAGCGGGAAGAACCGCCAGCCGCGCGTGTACTGCGTCCGCACCCAGTCGGCGGTCAGGTGCTGCTGGGCGCAGGCGCGGTTGATGCCGCCGATGTAGACACCGATGGCGCCGTACGGGGAGTCGTCGCGCCAGGCGTTCATCGCCGACTGGCTCGGGGCGGTGCAGGCGTCGAAGCCCTCGCCGCGGAAGGAGGTCGCGTCCTTCGGCAGCGGGGCCACCGCGCGCTGCCGCGCGGGTTCCTCGCGCCGGGCGGCGGCGACGGGCAGTCCGGCGCTGCTCAGGACGTCCTGGATGCGCGCGCGGTCGTATCCGTAGGCCGCGGTGACGGCGATGCGGTCGGCGGTGGCCCGGTAGGTGCGGGCCGTCGGGTTCTCGGTGACGGCCCTGGGGGCCACGGGGGCGGGCTGGACCAGCAGCGCCTCGGTACGGCCGCTGGCCCTGGCCGGGCAGTTCTGGTCGGTGCCGGGGGTGCCGAGGTAGACGGCGTGCCGGTCGAAGCGGACACAGGTGTCGGGATGTTTCTTCAGGTCCACGATCCGCCAGGAGTCGGGGACGGTGAAGATGTAGCCGCGGTAGGCGACCTGGGTGAGGTCCTCGGTGTCGCCCGTGCGCGGGGCGGAGCTCGCGGGGACGAGCGGCCCGGCGGCTAGGGCGGCCGCCGCGAGGAGCACGGTCAGGGCGCGGGCGCCCTTGCGGCGGGGCTGGGACGAACGGACTGCGTGCATGGTTCTCGTTTCTCGGTGCGTTCGGTCTGTCTGGCCATCCATGGCCGGTGACCGGACGGTCGGAACGCCCCGCGGGACCGTTTCACGCTGTTGCCCGCCCCTCACCGTCGGGTAAGGTGCGGCGCATGTTCGCGCATTCGAACCAGAACTGGTGGTGGACCGCTCATCCGGCGGCCCGCTGACTGCGCGTAGACACGACTTCGCGAAGGCCGCCCGAGGGGCGGCCTTCGGCGTTCGCGGACCCGGGCCGTTCCTCTCCGAGATGCACGATCCGAGAGAAGGACCGCACCGATGAACCTGCTCGACCTGCCGGCCGATCCCCGTCCCTTCGCCCTGCTGCGCCGCCGTACTCCCGGCCACGACCACGACGTGGTCGAACTGCTGCTGGGGCCGGTGCGCGAGGTGGAGCGCCTCGCCGACATCCCCGACGAGGGTCTCGCGCTGATCCCCTTCCGGCAGATCAGGGAGCGCGGCTTCGACGTCCGCGACGACGGCACCCCGCTCGCGGTGCTCGTCCCCGAGGAACGCCGTGAACTGCCCCTCGCCGAGGTGCTGGCCCAGCTCCCGGACCACGACGTACGGGTCGAGGGCGGCGGCTTCGACGTCGGCGACGAGGAGTACTCCGGGATCGTCGAGCGGGTGCTGCGCGAGGAGATCGGGCGCGGCGAGGGCGCCAACTTCGTGATCCGGCGGACGTACGAGGGCCGCATCCCGGGGTTCGGGCGGGCCGACGCCCTGGCGCTGTTCCGCCGGCTGCTGGTCGGGGAGCGGGGCGCGTACTGGACGTTCGTCGTGCACACCGGGGAGCGGACGCTGGTCGGTGCGAGCCCGGAGGTGCACGTGCGGATGTCCGCCGGGACGGTCGTGATGAACCCGATCAGCGGGACGTACCGCTACCCGGCCGGGGGCCCGACGCCCGAGGACCTGCTCGCGTTCCTCGCCGACGGCAAGGAGATCGAGGAGCTCTCGATGGTCGTCGACGAGGAGCTCAAGATGATGTGCACGGTCGGGGACATGGGCGGGGTGGTGATCGGGCCGCGGCTCAAGGAGATGGCCCATCTCGCGCACACCGAGTACGAGTTGCGGGGCCGCTCCTCGCTGGACGTGCGGGACGTGCTGCGGGAGACCATGTTCGCGGCGACCGTCACCGGCTCGCCCGTGCAGAACGCCTGCCGGGTCATCGAGCGTCACGAGGTCGGCGGGCGCGGCTACTACGCGGGGGCGCTGGCGCTGGTCGGGCGGCGGCGGGAGGACGGGCCGGACGACGGGCCCGGGGCGCAGACCCTCGACTCCCCGATCCTCATCCGCACGGCCGACATCGACGCGGACGGCCGGCTGCGGGTGCCGGTCGGCGCCACTCTCGTACGGGGGTCGGATCCGGCGGGCGAGGTCGCCGAGACACACGCCAAGGCGGCGGGGGTGCTGGCGGCGCTGGGGGTGCGGCCCGGCCGGCCGCGCCCGGACGGTGCCCGGCCGGGGCTGGGCGACGATCCGCGGGTGCGGGCGTCGCTGGACGGGCGGCGGGCCTCGCTGGCGCCGTTCTGGCTGCGGATGCAGGAGCGGTCCCGGGAGCTCGCCGGGCACGCGCTGGTCGTGGACGCCGAGGACACCTTCACCGCGATGCTCGCGCATGTCCTGCGCTCGTCCGGGCTCGATGTGACGGTACGCCGGTACGACGAACCGGGGCTGCGCGAGACCGTCCTCGCGCACGAGGGGCCTGTGGTCCTCGGCCCGGGTCCCGGCGATCCCTCCGACGCGGCGGACCCCAAGATGCGCTTCCTGCGCGGTCTGACCGCCGAGGTGCTGCGTGAGCACCGGCACGGCGTCCTCGGCGTCTGCCTCGGGCACGAGCTGATCGCGGCCGAGCTGGGGCTGGACATCGTCCGCAAGGACGTGCCGTACCAGGGCGCGCAGACCCGCATCGACCTCTTCGGGCGGCCCGAGACCGTCGGCTTCTACAACAGCTTCGTGGCCCGCTGCGACGACGAGGCGCTGGCGGAGCTGTCGGCGCACGGCGTCGAGGTCAGCCGGGCCGCGAACGGCGAGGTGCACGCGCTGCGCGGTCCCGGCTTCGCGGGCGTGCAGTTCCACCCGGAGTCGGTGCTGACGCTGAACGGCGCGGCCGTGGTGCGGGAGCTGACGGGTCAGCTGCGCGGCACGAGCACGTTCTCCGAGCGGCGGCCCTCGGTGTAGTCGAGGACGTTGGCGGCGGTGGCGTCGACGATCTGGCCGACCGCGTCACGGGTGTAGTAGGCCTGGTGCGAGGTGACCAGGACGTTCGGGAAGGTGACCAGGCGGGCCAGGGTGTCGTCCTCGACGGTCTCGAGGGACTTGTCGAGGAAGAACAGTCCGGCCTCCGCCTCGTACACGTCGAGGCCGACACCCGTGAAGCGGCCCTCGCGCAACTGGGCGACGAGGGCCTGGCTGTCGATGAGGCCGCCCCGGCTGGAGTTCACCAGGATCGCGTCGTCCTTCATCATGCGCAGGGCGTCGGCGTCGATGAGGTGCCGGGTCCCCGGCATCAGCGGGACGTGCAGGGAGACGAGGTCGGACTCGGCGAGAAGGCGCTCCTTGGAGACGTACGTCATGCCGAGCTCGACGCACGCCGGGTTCTCGGCGATGTCCCAGCCGAGGAGCTTCATGCCGAAACCGTGGGCGATCCGGGCGAAGGCCTCGCCGATCTTCCCGGTGCCGACGACTCCCGCGGTGCGGCCGTGCATGTCACGGCCCATCAGCCCTTCGAGACGGAAGTCGAAGTCGCGGGTGCGGTTGGACGCGCGCACGATACGGCGGTTGACGGCCAGGCCGAGGGTCCAGGCGAACTCGGCGACGGAGTAGGGCGAGTAGGAGGAGACCCGGGCGACCGTCATCCCGAGGCGCTCGGCGACGTCGAGGTCGATGTTGTTGAACCCGGTGGAGCGCTGGGCGACGAGCTGTGTGCCGCCGGCCGCCAGGGTCTGCAGGACACGGTGTCCCAGGGCGCAGTTGACGCTGGTGGACACGGCCTCGTAGCCGGTGGCGATGGGTGCGGTGTCCTCGCTGAGGAAGACGTCGAGGCAGCGGACCTCGTGGCGTCCCTCGAAGACCTTCTCGATCAGGGGCTTCTCGTCGGACTGGACGCCGAACGCCAGAATCTCCACCGGTCTCTCCCGTGCTGGGGTACGGGCCGAATATACGGCCCGTACCCCGGTGCCGCTCAGGCGCGGGCGGGGTGCCGCCTCAGCCGAAGAACACCCCGACCTCCGCGTACAGGGCGGGGTCGACCGTCTTCAGCCTGGCGGTGGCCTCCGCGATCGGGACACGGACGATGTCGGTGCCGCGCAGCGCCACCATCTTGCCGAAGTCGCCGTCGCGGACCGCCTCGATGGCGTGCAGCCCGAAGCGGGTGGCGAGCCAGCGGTCGAAGGCGCTGGGCGTCCCGCCGCGCTGGACGTGCCCGAGGACCGTGGTGCGGGCCTCCTTGCCGGTGCGCCGCTCGATCTCCTTGGCCAGCCACTCGCCGACACCGGAGAGCCGCACGTGCCCGAAGGAGTCCAGGCTGCCGTCCTTGAGGACCATGTCGCCGTCCTTGGGCATGGCGCCCTCGGCGACGACGACGATCGGCGCGTACGAGGCCTTGAAGCGCGAGGTCACCCAGGCGCAGACCTGGTCCACGTCGAAGCGCTGCTCGGGGATGAGGATGACGTTCGCGCCGCCGGCCAGACCCGAGTGGAGGGCGATCCAGCCCGCGTGGCGGCCCATCACCTCGCAGACGAGGACGCGCATGTGCGATTCGGCGGTGGTGTGCAGGCGGTCGATGGCCTCGGTCGCGATGTTGACCGCCGTGTCGAAGCCGAAGGTGTAGTCGGTGGCGGAGAGGTCGTTGTCGATGGTCTTCGGTACGCCGACGATGTTGATGCCGTACTCGTCGCCGAGCCGCGCGGCGACGCCCAGGGTGTCCTCGCCGCCGATCGCGATGAGCGCCTCGACCTCCTGCTTGACGAGGTTCTCCTTGATCCGGCGGATGCCGTTCTCCTGCTTGAGGGGGTTGGTGCGCGAGGATCCGAGGATGGTGCCGCCGCGCGGCAGGATCCCGCGCACGGCCGGGATGTCGAGCCGTACGGTGTCGCCTTCGAGCGGCCCCCGCCAGCCGTCCCGGTAGCCGACGAAGTCATAGCCGTACTCCTGCACGCCCTTGCGGACGACGCCCCGGATGACGGCGTTGAGCCCGGGGCAGTCGCCGCCTCCGGTCAGTACTCCGACCCGCATGGAAAGTCCCTTCGCCACGGTTGGCTGTCGGACTCACGCTAATAGTGATCCAGGTCACTTCGGCATGGTGCGGAAGGGCTGTTCCGGTGAATTGTCGGCCAGTTGATCAATAGATCACCCGAAAGACGGCATCTGTGGCGGTCAGGCCTCGTCCAGTCCGCGCTCTATGGCGTAGCGGACCAGCTCGACCCGGTTGTGCAGCTGGAGCTTGCCCAGGGTGTTCTGCACATGGTTCTGGACGGTGCGGTGGGAGATGACCAGGCGCTCGGCGATCTGCTTGTAGCTCAGGCCCTTGGCGACCAGGCGCAGCACCTCGGTCTCACGGTCGGTCAGCTGCGGGGCCCTCGGCTCGTCGGCGCCCGTGGCCGGGACGGGTTCCGAGGCCAGCCGGCGGTACTCGCCGAGGACCAGTCCCGCGAGGCCGGGTGTGAACACCGGGTCACCGGCGGCGGTCCGGCGCACCGCCTCGGTCAGCTCCTCCGCGGACGCCGACTTCAGGAGGTAGCCGGTCGCGCCGGACTTCACCGCCTCCAGCACGTCGGCGTGCTCTCCGCTGGCGGACAGGACCAGGACGCGCAGGGACTGATCGGCGCCGACCAGCTCCTTGCAGACCTGGACGCCGGGCTTGGCGGGCAGGTTCAGATCGAGGACGAGCACGTCGGGTGCCACCGCCAGCGCGCGGCGCACGGCCTGTTCGCCGTCGCCGGCGGTCGCGACCACGTCGAACCCGGCGGCCGCCAGGTCACGGGCCACGGCGTCACGCCACATGGGGTGGTCGTCCACCACCATGACCCTGATGCCGCTCTCCTCCGCCCGCGGCTGCGCCGCAGTCCCGCCCGTCATCGCCCTACCGTCGCCTTCGTCATCGTGTCCTCGCCTTCCCCCGCGCGTCCTTCGGTACCTTCAGCTCGACCTCGGTGCCCTGTCCCGGGACGGAGATCAGCTCCGCCGTCCCGCCCAGCTCGCGCAGCCTGCCGCGGATCGACAGCGCCACTCCGAGCCGCCCCTCGCCCTCGGCCTGGGCCAGGCGTCCCTCCGGGATACCGGGGCCGTCGTCGCGCACCGTCACGATCACGGCGTCCGGTTCGTCCTCGACCAGGATCCAGGCGCGGGCGTCCTCGCCCACGTGCTGACGGACATTGTCCAGGGCGGCGCCCACGGCCGCGGCCACCTCCCGCGCGGCGGGCGGGCCGAGCGGCACCGGCGCGCCGGGCTCGGAGAGGGTCACGCGCGCGGTGGCGTACGGGGCGAGCAGGGCGCGCAGGTCGAGCGGAGCCCCGGGGTCCGCGTCGTCGGGTTCGTCGACGGCGCGGACCACCGCGCCGAGCGCGGCGTCCTCCGACACCCGTGAGACGGGCACCATGCCGCCCGACACCAGCGTGCGCAGCGCGGCCTCCTGCTCGCCGGCCATCCGGCCGAGCTCCGCGGCCTCGCCGCCGAGCGCGCTGCCACGCCGCTGCACCATGGCGAGGACCTGGAGCACTCCGTCGTGGATGTCCCGGGCGAGGCGCTCGCGTTCGCGGGTGGCCGCCTCGATCTCCAGGGCGCGGGCGAGGGTGCGCTCGGAGGCGCGGGCCACCTCGACGACGTAACCGATGGCGATCGAGGCGACCCAGACGAGAATCACGTTGTGCACGGTGTCCCGGGCCGGGGCTCCGCGCTCGACGAGGTTGGCCGCGGCGACGAGTGTGGAGGCGAAGGCCGCCCACCGCCAGCCGCCCTTGATCGCGAAGGCCAGGACGGCACCCGCCGTCCATATCGACGGCAGCGTCGGGCCGCCCGCGTCGATGCGCTCGGCGGAGTCGGCGACACGGGTGAGCAGGATCCCGGCCAGTGCGACGGTGAGGTCGGCGACGAGGAACCGCTTGGTGCAGTTGGCCGCGCCGGCGACTCTCGGCAGCGTGGCCAGCGTCCAGACGAACAGGAAGGCGAAGAACGCGACGGCCACCCACGGGCGGGCGAACTTGTCGTACGTGGTGGCGAAGAGCCCGATCGCGTACAGCACGGTCAGCACCCGGTAGCCGCTCAGCGCACGCCACAGCGGCTGCTCGACCGACATCCTCATGACTCTCTCGCGCTTGGCCATGTCCCCCGCCCCCCGACTGCCGACGTCCCTACGGACGCTCCTGGGACCCGGACCGTTGCCTGTCGGCCGGCCCGGCTTCCCCCACGCCCCCCTGACCGGCCGGAGGACCGGCCTGATCCCCGTTTCGTTCCCCGGCCGGGTCCTCGGCCTGCTCCCCGGTCGGGTCCTCGGCCTGCTCCTCGGCCCGGTCCTCGGCCCGCCGGTCCTCGGCCTGGTCCTCGGCCCGGTCCTCGGCCTGGTCCTCGGGCGGTGCTTCAGCCTGTGCTTCGCCCAGCGCTTCGGTCCGCTTCCCGCCCAGCGCTTCGGCCTGCTTCTCGGCCTGTTCCCTGGCCGCCTGCTTCTCGGCCTGGGCGAGTGCCGCCCTGGCCGCCTTCTCGGCGTCCTTCTCGGCCTTCGCCGCCTCCGCGATCTGCCGCTTGGCGGCCGTCGCGTACATGTCGACGTACTCCTGGCCGGACAGCTTCATGATTTCGTACATGACCTCGTCGGTCACCGCGCGGAGCACGAACCGGTCGTGCTCCATGCCGCTGTAGCGGCTGAAGTCCAGCGGCTTGCCGATGCGGATGCCCGGACGCATCAGCTTGGGCATCAGCTTGCCCGGAGGCTGGATCTTCTCGGTGTCGATCATCGCCACCGGGATGACGGGCGCGCCGGTGGCGAGGGCCACGCGCGCGAGACCGCCGGGCTTGCCGCGGTAGAGGCGCCCGTCGGGCGAGCGCGTGCCCTCCGGGTAGATGCCGAACAGCTCACCGCGCTCGATCACCTCTATGCCGCTCTTGATGGCCGCCTCGCCCGCGCCGCGCGCGCCGGACCGGTCCACCGGGAGCTGGCCGACGCCCTTGAAGAAGGCGGCCGTCATCCGGCCCTTGATGCCCGGGGTCGTGAAGTACTCGGCCTTCGCGATGAAGGTCACCTTGCGTTCGAGGACCGCCGGCAGGAAGAACGAGTCCGAGAACGACAGATGATTGCTCGCCAGAATGGCCGGGCCCTCGGCGGGGATGTTCTCGAGGCCTTCCACCCAGGGTCTGAAGGCGAGCTTCAGCGGCCCTCCGATGGAAAACTTCATTGCGCCGTAGATCACCCGAGTGCCTCCTGTGTCGTGGATCAGACCTTAACCCGGAGCACCGTCAAAGGACCCGACGACCCTGGTCGGTGTCAGTACGGTCGCGTACGGTGAAGCACGACCCGGAGTCGTTTTCCGCCCCAACTCATGAACAGGAGACCGAGGTGCCGGTCCTTCCTGGAGCCGAGCCGTTCCGCCACGAAGGCGGAGAGGTCGGCGTCCTTCTCTGCCACGGTTTCACCGGCTCCCCGCAGTCGTTGCGCCCCTGGGCGGAGTACCTCGCCGAGCGCGGTCTGACCGTCGCGCTGCCCCTGCTCCCGGGGCACGGCACGCGCTGGGAGGACATGCAGGTCACCGGCTGGCAGGACTGGTACGCGGAGGTCGACCGCGAGCTGCGCGCGCTGCGCGAGAGGTGCTCGCGGGTCTTCGTCTTCGGGCTGTCGATGGGCGGCGCGCTGGCCCTGCGGCTCGCGGCCAGGCACGGCGACGACATCGACGGCATCGTGCTCGTCAACCCGCTGAACAAGGTGCACGGTCCCGCCGCCCGTCTCCTGCCGGTCCTGCGGCACCTGGTCCCCTCGACGAAGGGCATCGCGAGCGACATCGCGAAGGAGGGCTCCGAGGAGATCGGCTACGGCCGGGTGCCGCTGCACGCCGCTCATTCGATGCGCCTGCTGTGCGGGATCGTGGACGCGGAACTGCCGCAGGTCACCCAGCCGCTCCTGCTGCTGCACAGCCTCCAGGACCATGTGGTCTCCCCCGCCGACTCGGCGCGCATCCTCGGCCGGGTGTCCTCCATGGACGTGACGGAGATCGTGCTGGAACAGAGCTACCACGTCGCGACGTTGGACCTGGACGCGGACCGGATCTTCGAGGAGAGCCACTCCTTCGTCACCCGGCTCGCGCCCGGTGCCGGCAAGGAGGCCGACGCCGCTCGGACGGGCCCACAGGAAGGGACGGCAGCCGGTGGCTGAGCACGACGCGGACCGCGGCGATCCGGAGGAGAAGGGCGTACCCGTCGGCGAGCCGCTCGACGGGGCTCGCGGCGAGGGCCTCGGCGACGCGCTCACCGAGTCCGCCGGGGAGCGGCTCGAGGAGTCGCCCGGTGACGCCCGCGGGGAGTCCTCCGGCGACGAACAGAGCGTGCCGTTCGACGAGGAAGCCGCCTGGAAGTCGATCGTCGAGGGATACGGCGAGGAGCCGCCGGACCCGCCCGGCTCGCGGCCGTTCCGGTCGGTCGAGGATCTGGCACTTCCCGAGCCCGGGCCGGACACCGACTCCGGGAGCACCGGGGACGGCGAGGGCGACGACGCCCCGGATCCGGGAGCCGGGTCCGAGCCGGATGCCTCCACGGGCGACCTGCCCTCCCCCGGTGACCTGCCCTCCGTCGTCAAGCCGCTCGGCAGCTCGGTCGCCTTCGCCCCCGGTGTCGGCGGCCCGCGGGACTACCGCGCGCCCGAGCCGTCCGAGGGCGACTTCGACGAGGACGACGAGGGCCACTTCGTTCCGCCCGAGCCGCCTCCGCTGCCCGCCGCGGACACGACCGCCAAGTTCGCCTGGCTCGGCGTACTCGGCGGCCCCGCGCTGCTTCTGCTGGCCGTCCTGTTCGGCTGGGACATGACCTGGTGGCTCACCACCCTCGGCATCGGCGGTTTCCTCGGCGGCTTCGCCACCCTGGTGACGCGCATGAAGGACGACGACGAGGACCACGAGGACCCGGGACGCGGCGCGGTCGTCTGACCACGACCCCGCCCCGGCCCCGGGTGCGGGTACGGGTACGGGTACGGCGGGAGGTTCCGGCCCGTCCCGGGGACGGGGTGATCACGCGGGCACTCTGAGGGCGGCCAGTACGGGCAGATGGTCCGTGGCCGCCCTCAGGTCGTCCTCGCTCACGCCGGGCAGGCCGAGCGGCACTCCGCAGCCGAGGACCTCGATGCCGGGCGTGGCGAAGACGGCGTCGATGCGCCGGTCGGGGCCCGCGAACGTCCAGGTGTGCTCCCCGCCCCAGGGACGGGTCGCCCAGCCGTCCTGGAGCGCGCCCGCCAGACGGCGGAACGTCGGTCCTGTCGGGCGTTCGTTGAGGTCGCCGCCCACGACGGCGTGCGGGGTGCCGAGACCGGCGAGACGGTCGAGGAGCAGGCCGCCCTGCTCGTAGCGCTCGTCCTTCTGGAGCGACAGATGGCAGCTCAGCACGCCGAGCCGGGCTCCGCCGAACCGCACGGCCGCCGTGGCGAAGCCCCGCCGGTGCAGCCCCGGGGTGAGCGGGAGCAGGACGTCCTCGGTGCGCTCCACGGTGGCCCGCAGGGTGCACAGCAGCGCGGGCCCGGAGGCGGTGGCGCCTCCGGACAGGATGACGAGGCCGGAGGCGGCGGCGAGACGCGCGAGCTTCTTGCGCCAGCGGAAGAAGCGCGGCGCCTCCTGGACCAGGACGAGGTCCGGTGCGCAGGCGCTGATCACCCGGGCGAGCGCGGCGGTGTCGTCGCGCATCGAGCGGATGTTGTAACTGAGCACGCGGATGACGGCCGAACCGTCGGATTCGGTGCGGGACGCGGGCAGCGGACTGGCGGAGGAGCTGGTCGGCATGGCGATCAAGATACGCGCCGGGAGCCCGCCGGAAGGCCCGAAGAACCACATGGCTCGCCCGCACGGGGCGCCGGGCTGGTGGAGCGGTGTTCCTGACACGCCGAGGGACCCCTCGATCGGGTGAGGCGGACGCCTGGGCGGGGGATACGGCGGACACGGGGGGCGCCCGCCGTATCCCGTGGAGTCGGGCGGGCGCGGCGGTCCGGCGCCTCCCGGGGGATACGGCAGGCGCGGGGCGACGCCTCCCGGGGACGGGCCGGACACGGCGGCGCCCGCCGTCCTGTGAGGGTGCGGCGGGCGCTGCCGTGCGAGAGGTGCGGGACCTACATGATCGGGTCGGGCTCCCGGGCCAGGTCCGCCGCTCCGACGAGACCCGCCTTGTTGCCCAGCTGGGCGGCGATCACATCGGCGACCGGGCGCCAGTTGCCGCCGACCAGCCAGCGCTTGTACGACTTACGGATCGGGTCGAGGACCAGCTCGCCCTCGTCCGAGAGGCCGCCGCCGACGATGAAGGCGGACGGGTCGAAGAGCGAGGCGAGGTCGGCCAGACCCGCGCCGGCCCAGCGGGCCAGCTCGCGGTAGGAGTCCACCGCAACGTGGTCGCCCTGCCGGGCGGCCATGGAGATGTGCTTGCCCTCGATGCCGTCGGGGGTGCCGTCGCCGAGACCCAGGAGGACCTCCGCCGCCTCCGGGGTCGCGTTGGCCCGCTGCTTGGCGTAACGGACGAGGGCGCGCCCGGAGGCGTACTGCTCCCAGCAGCCCTGCGAGCCGCAGCCGCACAGCAGTCCGTCCGGCACCATCCGGATGTGGCCGAACTCCGCGGCCACGCCGAAGTGGCCGCGGCGCAGCTTGTTGCCGATGATGATGCCGCCGCCGAGGCCGGTGCCCAGGGTGATGCAGATGACGTTGCGGTGGCCCTTGCCCGCCCCGAACTTGTATTCGCCCCAGGCGGCCGCGTTCGCGTCGTTCTCCACGACGACCGGGAGGCCCACACGCCGCTCGACCTCGGCCTTGAGCGGTTCGTTGCGCCAGTCGATGTTCGGCGCGAAGTAGACCGTCGAGCGCTGGCGGTTCACGTATCCGGCGGCACCGATGCCGACACCGACGATGTCGTGACCGGCGCGCGCGCCCTCCACGGCCGAGGCGATGGCGTCCACGATGGCCTGCGGCGTGGTGGGGGTCGGCACCTTGTGCGTCGAGAGGATATTGCCTTCCTCGTCGACCACACCGGCCGCGATCTTCGTGCCGCCGATATCGACGCCGATGGTGAGTCCCATGAATCCCTCAGTTTCGGTCGAGCCCCGCTACGGCCAACCGTACCCGAGGGGCGATTAGTCCAGGTCGATGTGTTCGCCCGGACCGGACTCCTCGTCGCGGGAACCTGTGCCCCGAGTGGTCCAGCGGCGCTCCTGGTTCTCGACGGCCGAGCGGTAGGCGGCGAGCAGTTCCGAGCCCGCGGCCGCCAGGTGGTCGAAGACCTCGGGGTTGCGCTCCAGCACCGGTTCCACGGCGGCCTTGGCCTGCTGCACGACCTGGCTGACCATCTGCTGGGCGGTGCCGGAGGCGACCGCTCCGAACAGCGGCGACTGGAGCCCGGAGAGCTTGTCGGCGACGGCGTCGACGAGTTTGCGCAGTTCCTCGGCGGCCGAGCCGGGCGGCGGGCCGTGCTGGGCGCGGCGACGGGCCTGCTCCGCGGCGAGGTCCTCCGCGCAGGCCGTCGACCAGGCGTCGGCGTCCGCGGCGTGCGCTTCCTCGACGCGCACCTCGTCGGCCGTCTCCTCCTGAGCGGCGTCGGACGGTGGGCGCTCTTCGCTCATGGCGGGACTCCTGCCTACGTTTTCCTTGCTCTCGACGTTACCCGAACGGGGGTACCTCGTTCACCGTGCCCGGCTCCCCGGATCGGGTACGGCCGGTTCTCGGCGGCGCTTCACTTCTCGCGCGGCCACAGTCCGGGATCCGGCGTGAAACGGATGCGCAGCTCGCCCTCGCGCAGCGCGGCTCCGGCCACCGTGCAGCGGCGCAGCGCGGACGGGAGCGGGACGATCCTGCGGAACTGGCCGACGGTGACGACGAGTTCGTCGCCGCGCCGGATGAGGTCGAGTTCGTCGCGTATCGCGCCGGGCAGCGGAATGTGCCACACGAGCACGCCGTCGTCGGCGAGCCGGTCGGCGACGGGCCACTCGACGGGGGTGGGCGCGGTGTTGACGCCGGGCACGGCGAGCGCGGCGAGGTCGTCGGTGCCGCGCGGGTCGTGGCCGCGGTGCGGGACCTCGTGGACCGTGTGCGTCTCCCGCCACTCGTCCAGGGCCTTGCGCTGCTGGGCCGCGAGGGCTCCCAGCCAGGCGTCGTTGGTGGCGCCGGGCAGCACCCGGTTCGCGACGAGTCCGTCGACGGGCAGTCCGCGCAGGGCGAGGGCGGTGGCGGCGGTACGGACGGCGTCGGTGCCGGCGGGTCCGGGCTCGGCGACCAGTCGTACGGTCGTGGCGCGGTCCTCGACCACGCCCTGCACGGCGGCCAGCTCGATGTCCCAGCGTCCCGCGGTCTCGTACAGCCACTCGGAGGGCATGGGCACGCCCGCGAGCCGCCCGAGGACCGGGCGCAGGGCTCGGGCCGCCTGGCGCTCCGGCGGGAGCAGGCGGCGCAGATAGCGGCGGAGTTCCTCGGGCAGCGCCAGGAGGGCGAGGGCCTGCGGGGTCGGGGGCAGGTCCACGACGAGCAGGCCGTACGCCTCCGACAGCGCGGCGTCGCGCAGGGCGCGCAGCAGGGCGAGTTCCTCGGCGCCGGGGAGCGGGGTGACTTCCTCGGCGTCCAGGCGGGAGGCGCCGAGGAGGTCGAGGGCGGTGGTGGCGCGCCGCTGGAAGGCGGTGAGGTCGTCGCGGAAGCGGGCGGCTGCGTCGGGGCGCCAGGCCGTGAGACCGGGGGCGGCTTCCACGGGGTCGGGGCCGGTGGGGACGCCGAGGACGGCGCCGAGGGTGTCGGTGCGGTCGGCGGTGAGCACCAGGGTGCGGGTGCCTTGCCTCGCCGCCTTCAGCGCGGTGGCCGCGGCGACGGTGGTACGGCCTGTGCCGCCTTGGCCGGTGATCAGGATGGTGCGCATGGGGGTGAACGCTACCGGTGCGGTGGCCTCGGCGGTTTTCGGGTTCCGGTCCGGTGGGTGGGTCGGCTTCGGTCCGGTGGGTGGGTCGGGGCCGTGCCGGTGCATCAGCCCGTCGCCGTTGGGTGAGGCGTGGCCGTCGGTGGCGACGGGCATCGATGTACCGGCACGTCCCCTCACGCCGGATCCCGGCTGCGGGTACGCGCCCGCTTGGGTGCGGGTGCGGTATTCAGCCCCGGCCGGGAAGATCCAGCCCCTCCGGCGTTTGAGGAGCGGGGTCCGGGGCGGAGCCCCAGGGGGCCGCCTCCCTCCGGGCCGCCTTTCGGGTGCAGGGGCAATATTCAGCCCCTCCGGCGCTTGAGGAGCGGGGTCCGGGGCGGAGCCCCAGGGGTGGGACGGGTAGGGGCGGAGGGGGCGAAGACGTGCTTGTGGGGGCCGCTGGACCTGGGGCGGGATGAGACGCCGGGCAGACCGGGCCGGGGTGTGAGGGTGGGCCCCCTCGGGGGACTAGGCCGTTTCCTCTACGCGCTTCTTCAGGCCGGCCAGGGCGCGGTCGATGATGACCTTCTCGGCCTTGCGCTTGATCATGCCGAGCATCGGGATCTTGACGTCGACGGTCAGCCGGTAGGTGACCTCGGTGGCCCCCTCGCCCGCGGGCTTGAGGAGGTAGGAGCCGTCCAGCGAGCGGAGCATCTGGGACTTCACCAGGGTCCAGGAGACCTCGTGGTCGCCGGTCCAGGTGTAACCGAGAGTCTGGTCGTCCTTGATGGCGCCGGCGTCCATGACGAGCCGGACCTGTTCGGCGCGGCCGAGCTCGTCCGACTTGAGGACCTCGGCCTCCTTCACCTCACCCGTCCAGTCCGGGTACCGGGCGAAGTCGGCGATCACCGCCATGACGTCAGCCGGTACCGCCTCGATCGTGATGCTCGAACTGGTGTGTTCCGCCATCGCGGTGGCTCCTCCAGATGCGGTCCGGTGAGGGAGGTCGGTGCGCACGTGTGTGCAGCGTGAAGGCTACCGCGCACGACCACGGACGCCTCACCCCACCTGGCACTCGGAGCCGTCGCGGCGTCACCACTCCAGCGCCCAGGGCCGGCCCGACCCCGCGAAGTGCCCCACATTGACGCATTCCGTCGCCCCCACACGCATCCGGCGGACGAGAGGCTGATGGACGTGGCCGAAGAGCGCGTAACGGGGGCGCGTGCGCCGGATCGCGTCCAGCAGCGCGAGGGAACCGCGCTCGAAGCGGCGCGCCACGGTGTCGTACACGAGTTCCGGCACCTCCGGCGGGATGTGCGTGCACAGCACGTCGACCTCGCCGACCGCCTCGATCTTGGCCGCGTACTCCTCGTCGCTGATCTCGTACGGCGTCCGCATCGGTGTCCGCAGCCCTCCTCCGACGAAACCGAAGACGCGGCCGCCGATCTCGACCCGCTCGCCGTCGAGGACGGTGGTGCCCGGGCCGGCGTACTCCGGCCACAGGGCCGGCATGTCGACATTGCCGTAGGTCGCGTACGTCGGTTCCGGGAAAGCGGCGAACATCTCGGCGTACTGCCTGCGCACCGCCTTCTCGATCGCCGCGGCCCGGTCGGTGCCGATGCCCGCCCACAGCCGGGCACCGAACGCGCGCGCCTCCTCGAAGCGGCGGGCGGTGCGCAGCTCGACGATGCGGTCGGCGTTCTCCACGCCGAAGAGGTCCGGGAAGATGCCGCGCGCGTGGTCGGCGTAGTCGAGGAAGAGGACCAGGTCACCGAGGCAGATCAGAGCGTCGGCGCCGTCGCCGGCCCGCGCCAGGTCGCGGGCGTTGCCGTGCACGTCGCTGACCACATGAATACGCGTCCTGGGACGGCCGACCGGTGTGGATGCCATGACGATCAAGCGTAGGCCGGTGCGGCAAACGTGAACAGAGGCGGCCGGACCTGCGATTACTGGCACGCGCGGAAGGGCGTGGACTACTGTGCGCGCAGGAACGCCACCACGTGTGACGCATGGAACATCTCGCCGGGACCCCCTGTCGAAGACCCCATACCGGCGGGTAACGTCCGGGCAGTCCAGTCGTACTCAGGATTTCAACAAGTGATCTCTTGAGTACTTGCCCGAGCCTTGGACCGCACCGTCGCATCACACAGAGTCGTGGCGCCGGCGCCCTATGAGGAGCAGCAGTCTTGCGCGAGTTCAGCCTTCCGGCTTTGTACGAGGTCCCTGCGGACGGAAATCTCACCGACATCGTCCGCAGAAACGCCGCGCAGCATCCCGACGTAGCCGTGATCGCCCGCAAGGTGGGCGGCACCTGGACGGACGTCAGCGCCACCACCTTCCTCGCCGAGGTGCTGACCGCGGCCAAGGGCCTGATCGCCTCGGGCGTGCGGCCCGGTGACCGGGTCGGCCTGATGTCCCGTACCCGCTACGAGTGGACGCTGCTCGACTTCGCGATCTGGAGCGCCGGCGCCATCACCGTGCCGGTGTACGAGACCAGCTCCCCCGAGCAGGTGCAGTGGATCCTCGGCGACTCCGGCGCCACCGCCTGCATCGTGGAACTGCCCGCGCACGCGGCCTGCGTCGAGTCGGTACGGGACCGGCTGCCCGCCCTCGAACACGTCTGGCAGATCGAGGCCGGCGGCGTCGAGGAGCTGGGGCGCCTGGGCGCGGACGTCAGTGACGCCACCGTCGAGGAGCGCAGCTCGTTCGCGAAGGCGGACGACCCGGCGACCATCGTCTACACCTCCGGGACCACCGGCCGCCCCAAGGGCTGCGTCCTGACCCACCGGGCCTTCTTCGCGGAGTGCGGCAACATCGTGGAGCGGCTGCGCCCGCTGTTCCGCACCGGTGAGTGCTCGGTCCTGCTGTTCCTCCCGCTCGCGCACGTCTTCGGGCGGCTCGTGCAGGTCGCGCCGATGATGGCGCCGATCAAGCTGGGCTGCGTCCCGGACATCAAGAACCTCACCGACGAGCTGGCCTCGTTCCGGCCGACGCTGATCCTCGGTGTGCCGCGCGTCTTCGAGAAGGTCTACAACTCGGCGCGCGCCAAGGCCCAGGCGGACGGCAAGGGCAAGATCTTCGACAAGGCCGCGGACACGGCGATCGCGTACAGCCGCGCGCTGGACACCCCCTCGGGGCCGTCCCTCGGTCTGAAGATCAAGTACAAGACGTTCGACAAGCTCGTCTACAGCAAGCTGCGCGCGGTGCTCGGCGGTCGCGGCGAGTACGCGATCTCCGGCGGTGCCCCGCTGGGCGAGCGGCTCGGCCACTTCTTCCGCGGTATCGGTTTCACGGTCCTGGAGGGCTACGGCCTCACCGAGTCCTGTGCGGCCACGGCCTTCAACCCGTGGGACCGTACGAAGATCGGCACGGTCGGCCAGCCGCTGCCCGGCTCCGTGATCCGTATCGCCGACGACGGCGAGGTGCTGCTGCACGGCGAGCACCTGTTCCAGGGGTACTGGAACAACGAGGCCGCCACCGCCGAGGCGCTCGCCGACGGCTGGTTCCACACCGGTGACATCGGCACCCTCGACGAGGACGGCTACCTCCGCATCACCGGCCGCAAGAAGGAGATCATCGTCACGGCGGGCGGCAAGAACGTCGCTCCGGCCGTGATAGAGGACCGTATCCGGGCGCACGCGCTGGTCGCGGAGTGCATGGTGGTCGGCGACGGGCGGCCGTTCGTCGGCGCGCTGGTCACGGTCGACGAGGAGTTCCTGGCCCGCTGGGCCGCGGAGCACGGGAAGCCGGCCGGCTCCACCGCGGCCTCGCTGCGCGAGGACGCGGACCTGGCCGCCGCCATCCAGGACGCGATCGACGACGGCAACGCCGCGGTGTCCAAGGCCGAGTCGGTCCGCAAGTTCCGTATCCTCGACCACCAGTTCACCGAGGAGTCGGGGCACCTGACGCCGTCGCTGAAGCTGAAGCGGAATGTGGTGGCGAAGGACTACGCGAACGAGATCGAGGCACTTTATCGGGGCTGATGCCCGAGCGGCCGGGTTCCACCCCGGCCGGGAACTTCACGGCTCGGCCCCCTTCGCTGGAGGGGGCCGAGCCGTTTCCGTTCCTGGGTGCGGGGTGCGGGGTGCGGGGTGCGGGTGAGGGGGTCCGGATCCCGCCGTGGGGGTGGGGTTCGTCCCGGGCGGGAGGCTCGTCGTGGTTGCTCGCGCAGTTTCCCGCGCCCCTGAGCGCGCCCTGACGGGCGCCCGCCAGGGGGCCGTTCAGGGGCGCGGGGAACTGCGCGGCCCGCAGGCGCAGGCGGGCGGCAAGCGGCAGCCCCGCGGGCGGGCCCGGTACCGCTAGAGCAGCTCCCGGAGGCGTTCCGCCAGGAGGTCCCAGCGCCAGTTCTCCTCGACCCAGGCCCGGCCGCGTTCTCCCATGCGGCGGCGGAGTTCGGGGTCGCCGAGCAGGGTGACGATGCGGTCGGCCGCGTCCTCGGCGGAGCCGCCGCGGACGACCCAGCCCGTCTCGCCGTCGAGCACGGCGTCGGGCGCGCCCCCCGAGTCGCCGGCCACCACCGGAAGGCCCGTCGCCGACGCCTCCAGGTAGACGATGCCGAGCCCCTCGACGTCGAGTCCGCCCCTGCGGGTCCGGCACGGCATCGCGAACACGTCCCCGGCCCCGTAGTGCGCGGGCAGTTCCGACCAGGGCACCGCCCCGGTGAACCGGACCGAGTCCGCGACCCCGGTCTCGTGCACGAGCTTGCGCAGCTCCTTCTCGTACGGCCCGCCCCCGACGATCAGCAGCACCGCGTCCGGCTCCTTGGCCAGGATCCGCGGCATCGCGAGGACGAGGGTGTCCTGGCCCTTGCGCGGGACCAGACGGGAGACGCAGACGACGACCGGCCGGTCGGTGAGGCCGAGGCGGGCCCTGACCTCGTCGCCGCCCGAGCCGGGGTGGAAGGTCCGCTCGTCGACGCCGGGCGGCAGGCGCACCATGCGCGCGGCCGCCTCGGGGGTCAGCGCGGAGGCGATCCGCGAGCGCGTGTACTCCCCGAGGTGGGTGATCGTGTCGGTGGACTCTCCGATCCGGCGCAGCAGCGTGCGGGCGGCGGGAAGCTGGGCCCAGCCGGCCTCGTGGCCGTGCGTGGTCGCCACGAGGCGGGTCGCGCCCGCTCTGCGCAGGGCCGGCGCCATCAGGCCGAGCGGCGCCGCCGCCCCGAACCACACCGACGTACAGCCGTGTTCACGCAGCAGGCCGACCGCCCGCCGGGTGGCGCCCGGCGTCGGAAGCAGCATGGTCGTACGGTCCCGTACGACGGTGAAGGGCTGCTCGGCGTCGAACGCGGCGGTCGCCTCGGCACCCTCGTGGCCGCGCTTCCAGGTCGAGGCGTAGACGACGATCCGCCCGGGATCCAGGCGCAGCGCCATGTTGTGCAGAAAGGCCTGGATGCCGCCGGGGCGGGGCGGGAAGTCGTTCGTCACGATCAGGGTCTTGTGCATCGTGTTCGACAGTACCGAACCTATACTCACAGCTCCGCACGGCCGCGCTTGACGGCTCGTACACAGACCGGTGGGTCACCCTGGGGCCGCGAACAGCGCGGCGGCGAGACACACGCGGATTCCGGACGATGAGGGCCAGGTGGGCATGACCGGGGCACGGAGCGCGAGGTTCCCCTTCGCCATGACCGCACTGCTGGCGATCTGGGGCCTGACCAGGCTGGCGCTGCTGCTCTTCGTGGCCAAGGTGTACGTCTTCCCCGGCCCGGACGTCACCAGCGACGTCTCCGTGATCTACCACGGCTGGTACGAGGTCCTGCAGGACGGCCGGTTCCCGCTGCACGACGTCACCTGGCAGTACCCGCCGGCCGCCTCCCTCGCGATCCTCTCGCCCGCCCTGCTGCCCTTCCTCGACTACGCGCACGCCTTCTTCGTGCTGGCCTTCGTCGCCGACCTGGTGGTGTTCGGGCTGCTCCTGTACGCGGGCTCACGCTCGGGCAAGAGCGTGCGGGGTGCCTGGGTGTGGATGATCGGGGTTCCGCTGCTCGGCCCGACCGTGTACGCCCGCTACGACGTGATGGTGACGGCCGTCGCGGTCGCCGCGCTGCTCGCCGGCTCCCGCCACCCCCGGGTGATGGGCTTCCTCACGGGCTTCGGCGCGATGGTGAAGGTCTGGCCGGTCCTGCTGCTGCTCGGCGCCGTGCGCCGGCGGTCCTGGGCCTGGGCGGCGGGGACGGCGACCGGGGTCGCGGCGGTGTTCTTCGCGACGATGCCGGGCGCGTTCGCCTTCCTGACCTTCCAGCGCGACCGTGGCACCGAGGTCGAGTCGCTCGGCTCCCTCGTCTTCCACGTGGCCAGGCACCACGGCTGGAACGGTCGGGTGCTGCTCAACTACGGCTCGGTGGAGTTCGTCGGCCCCTACGTCGACGTGGTGAGCACGGCGGCCCTGGTCCTCACCGGGTTCGCCTTCGGCTGGCTGCTGCTGTGGCGGCTGTGCGTCAAGCGGTTCCTGTCGCACACGCTCGCCGACGCGGCGTTCGTCGCCGTCCTGATGTTCACCGCGACCAGCCGGGTCATCAGCCCGCAGTATCTGGTGTGGCTCGTCGGGATCGCCGCGGTCTGCCTGTGCTTCCGGGCGAGCCGGATGGTGCTGCCCGCCTTCCTGGTGCTGGTCGCGTGCTTCGTGACGGTGCTGGAGTTCCCGACCTGGTTCGGCGACGTCGTCGACAGCACGGACCTCGGCATCACCCTCCTGGTGCTGCGCAACGGCCTGCTGGTGGCCGCCTCGGTGCTGGCCGCCCGGGAGCTGTGGCGCTCCACGGTCTCCCGGCCGGCGCCGGATCTCCCCGCTCAGGCCGCCCGAGCCAAGGAGACCCTGGCGTCCTCCTGACGCCCGGTCCGCGCGCTCCGCCGGGCCCACAGCCACAGGGCCGCGCACTGCACCGTCATGGACAGCGCGAGGGCCAGACAGATGCCCGGCAGCCCCAGTCCGGACAGGGCGAGGGCGAGGGGCAGCTGGACCGCCGTGCCGGTCAGCGTCACCCGCAGCAGCACGGGCGCTCCCCCACTGCCCTCGAAGACCCCGCCGAGGGCGATGAAGCAGGCCATCAGCAGCAGGTAGGGGCCGACGCAGCGCAGGAACAGCACGCCGTCGTGGGCGACCCCGGGGCCGGCGCCGAAGGCCCGCATGATCCAGGGAGCCAGGGCCCCGAGCAGTCCCGCGGCGAACAGGCCGGCGGTCCCCGAGACGAGGACGGCCTGCCGTCCGATGGCGCCGCGCTCGTCACGCCCCGCGCCCCGGCTGTGCGCGGTGTGGATCGAGGCGGCCTGCCGGACCGAGTAGAACGCCATGGTGGCGACGTACATGACCTTGTAGGCGATCGCGTAGGCGGCCACCGCCGTGGTCCCCAGGCGGGCAACGATCGCGACCAGGACCAGGGCGCCGCCCTGCCGCACGGTGAAGTCGGCGGACATGGGCAGCCCGGTGGTGAGACACCGGCGCAGGGCCGCGCCGGTGCCCTCGGCCGGCGTCGCGCGGGCCGCCTTCGACAGCAGGGTGTCGCGGCGCAGGGCGCGCAGGCCCGCGACGAGGGCCACCGAGCGGCACAGCACGGTCGAGAGGGCGGCACCCCGGACGCCGTACGCGTGGATGAGAAGCGGGTCGAGGACGAGGATCAGGCCGTTGGCCAGCAGGGCGAGGCGCATCGGGGTGCGGGTGTCGCCGGCGCCCTTGAGGATGCCGTCGACGAGGTTCTGCGCGAAGAAGACGGCGATGCCGGGCAGGGAGACGGCGAAGTACTGGACGGCGAGGGTCAGCGCGCGTCCGTCGCCGCCGAGGACCAGCCGGGCCAGCGGCTCGCGCAGCAGGAAGCCGCCCAGGGCGATCACCGGTGTGACGGCGGCGCACAGCGCCCAGCCTCCGCGGACGGCCGCCCGGACCGCTCCCGGGTCGCGGGCGCCCCGCGCGTGCGCGACCAGGACGGTGGTGCCGGAGGCGAAGACCAGGGCGACGCCGAGCAGCACGTTCTCGGTGTTCGTCGCGACGGCGACGGCGGCCACGGCGTCACGGCCGAGCCGGGAGACCCAGACGGTGTTGATGATTCCGGCGGCGACGGAGGCGAGCAGCGAGAGGTAGACGGGGTGGGCGAGTGCCATGAGCTGCTTGCGATGCGCGTCCAACGAAGGCCCCCTCGATACGAGCTACCTCGATTAGAGGTAGCTCGATAAGAGGTACCATGGGTGGGTGCACCCCGCAACCACCCGGACGCGCCGACCTCGCGGGCCGTCGGCGTCCACGAAGGAAGGGCCGGCCTGATGCTGGAGCTGTCGATCCTGGGCTTCCTGTACGAGGAGCCGCTGCACGGCTATGAGCTGAAGGAGCGCATCAAGGCCCTCACCGGCCACGTCCGGCCGGTCAGCGACGGCGCCCTCTACCCGGCGATCACCCGCCTGGTCGCCGCGGGCCTGCTCGACCAGCACACCGAGCCCGGCAGCGGCGCGGCCCCGCGGCGCATCCTGTCGCTCACCGACAAGGGCCGCGAGGACCTCCTGGAGCGGCTGCGGCACCCCAGGCAGGCCGAGATCACCGACCACGTCCGCTTCAACACCCTGCTGGCCTTCCTGCGCCACCTGGGCGACCCCCGCGAGCAGGCCGCGGTGCTGCGCCGCCGCCAGGAGTTCCTCCAGGCCCCGACGAGCTTCTTCTACGAGGGCGGCCGGCCGGTGCGCGCGGAGGAGGCCGACGACCTGTTCCGCCAGGGCATGCTGCGGGTGGCGCGGGCGACCGGCGAGGCGGAGCGGGCCTGGCTCGCGGAGGCCGTTCACCGGCTGGAGGGGTGAACGGCCCCACGCGTCAGCCGAGCTGGTCCCCGAGGTACTGCCGCCACAGCTCGGCGAACCGCTCCGGCGTCGTGCGCAGCACGTCCCGCAGCGCGTCCTCGACCGCCCCCGCGCGCTTCCCGTGGTCGCCCACCGCGCGGTAGAAGTCGTTCAGCCGGACCTCGCCCCAGTGGTCCGCGATCAGCCGGCAGGCCATCCAGCCGCCCTCGTACGCCCGTGCCAGCGCGCCCGCGTCCGCGGTGAACCCGAAGTCCTCGTCGTCGGGCAGCGCGGCCGGGACGCGCCCCTCGGCCACCGCGCGCTGGAGTTCCGGCGCGACCTGCCCGGGCGCCCGCCCGCTGCCCCGGTAGCCGGCCCAGTCCGCGTACCCCTCGGAGAGCCACAGCGGGGTGGCGGCCGTGGTGTGGGCGCGGGTGGCCACGTGCGTGGTCTCGTGGGTGAGCACGACCTGCTTGCCGAGGCCGCCGAGAACGCCGTACGCGTCCGGGTTGACGATGATCCGGTCCGCGGGCGCCTTCGCCGAAGGTCCCGCCTCCCCGGTGGTGACCGCGGCGATCCCCCGGTACCCGGACGCCGGAGCCCCGAGCAGCCCCGCCATCCCCTCCAGCGACTTCGGCACGAGGACCACGACGTGCCGCGACCAGTCCGCGCCCCAGGCGTCCGACACGGCCGGCACGGCACGGTCCGCGAGACCCGCGAAGGCCCGCAGCCGCTCGCCGGACTGCCCGACCCCCAGGACGAGGCTGTGCTCACCCCGTACGGCCGTCACGGCCCCCTCGTCCCACAACTGGTCGCCGCCCTTGCCCGACGGCTTGTCGGAGGTGACGCGCCAGGTCCCGCCGGCACGGGTCAGCGCGAGGGCGCGGTCCACCTTGACCGGTGCCGTGTCGTAGCCCGCGATGCGGTAGCGCAGTTCGGCGCGGGCGGTGGCGCTGTCGCCGGAGCGGCTCAGACCGGCCAGCCGGTAGGACCAGCCCGCCAGCGGTACGTCACGCAGGTTCGCGAGGCCGGTTCCGGCGCCCACCGCCGCGCCGGTGGACCGGAACGCCGCGTCGTCCCGGTCCAGGACCGCGGCCGCCCGCCGGTCGAGGACGCGCTGCACGTCGGCCGCCGCGGTGTCCGGCGCCGTCCGGCCGCCGCAGCCGACGAGCCCGGCGAGCAGCAGCACCACGGAGAGCCCCGCTCGCGACGCGCACCTTCGACCAGCCATTCTCCCGATCGTACGGCGCCCGCGCCCGCCCGCCGGAACGCTCGCCCCGCCCGCCCCGCGCCCGGTCCGCGCCCCGTCAGACCCGGGTGACGGACGAGATCGGCATCATCCCGACCGGGTCGTAGCGCACCGGGGCGCCCGGATAGGGCGCGTGGATCACCTGGCCGTTGCCCACGTACATCCCGACATGGCCGGCGTCCGACCGGTAGGTGACCAGGTCACCGGGCCGCGCCTGGGAGAGCGGGATCTGCCGTCCGGCGAACCGCTGGGCCTGCGAGGTACGCGGCAGACCGACCCCGGCGTGCGCGTAGGACCACTGCATGAGGCCCGAACAGTCGAAGCCGCCGGGCCCGTTGGCGCCCCACACATAGGGGCGGCCGAGCGCCGAGCGGGCCGCGGCGACGGCGACGGCCGCGCGTGACGAGGAGGCGACCGATCCGCCGAGGCCGGGCACGTCGGTACGCAGCGAGCGCGACGCCCGGTCGTAGGCGGCGCGGTCGGCGTACGGCAGCGAGTTGAGCAGCTGCCGGGCCTTGGCCAGTTTGCCCTCGATGACCCGCTTGTTCCGGGCGACCGTCGTGCGGCTGCGCGCCAGTTCGGCGAGTTTCCCGTCCGCCTCCTCGCGCTCCTGGGCGAGGCCGCGCAAGGCGAGCCGGAGTTCCCTGAGTTCGCCGGCCTGGCGGGTGCTCATCCGGTCGAGCGCGGAGGCCTTGTCGAGGTAGTCGTCCGGGTCGGCCGAGAAGAGCAGCGCGAGGGAGGGGTCGAGGCCGCCCGAGCGGTACTGCGCCCCGGCGAGCGAACCCAGCGCGTCCCGCATGGTGTTGACACGGTCCTGCTGCCGGGCGATCTCGTCCTGAGCCGTGCCGATCTGCTCACGCAGCCGGTCGCCGCGCTCGTCGGCCTTGTTGTACGCCTCGGTGGCCTTCTCCGCCTGGGCGTAGAGGCGGTCCACCTCGGCCCGGGTGTCGCCCCGCGGCGCCGCGGAGGCGGGCAGGGTGCCGAGCGCGGCGGCCGCCGCGGACATCACGCAGGCCGCGACACCGAAGGCGCCGGCGCCCCGGTCGAAGCCGGTCGGTGCAAGGCGGCGATGGAACCCCACGAGTTGCCGCACTCCCTTCCGCTGACGGTCCCCTCCGCCGGGGGAACGCGGCAGACAGTAACCGTGCGACCACGCGGCGACCAAAGCCCTCCGCGGGCACACACAGTGACGCCCCGCCGGAGACGCAGGTCACCGACGGGGCGTGGGGTCAGCGCGAGTTGTCGCAATTCGCCCGTTTGGGCGGCGCGGCAGGAGGGCGCTCCGGGCGGCGGGCTTCACATCCCGTCCGCCCGTGCGGATCAGATCCGGACGCCGAACTGGAAGGGCATGTTGCCGATCGACTCGTAGCGGACGACCGTGCCGGTGCGCGGGGCGTGCAGCACCTGGCCGTTGCCCGCGTAGAGACCGACATGGTGCTGGTCGCCGTAGAAGATGACCAGGTCGCCGACCTGGAGGGCACTCTGCGAGTAGATGCGGGTGCCCGCGTTGGCCTGGTCCTGGGATATGCGGGGCAGCTGCACGCCGGCCTGCCCGTAGGCCCAGGAGGTGAGGCCCGAGCAGTCGAAGGAGCTGGGGCCGGTGGCACCGTAGACGTACGGCGAGCCGATCCTGGTCTTGGCGGCGGCGAACGCGGCGGCGGCACGGCCCGAGGCGGCCGGGGTGTCACCGAGGTCGACACGCTCGCTGGCGCGGGTGGCCCGCTCCTGCTCCTCGGAGGCCAGCGCCGCCTTCTCCTGCGCCGTCAGCGTGTTCAGGAGCTTCTGCGCGGAGCCCAGCTTGCTCTGGACTTCCTTCTTCTTCTTGGCGAGCTCGGCCCGGGTGTCGGAGAGGTCCTTGAGCTTCGCGGAGGCCTCGGCACGCTGCTGGGCGAGCGAACGCTGCTTCTCCTGGACCTTCTCGAGCGACTCGACCTGCTGGGCGCTCAGCTGGTCCATGGCCGAGGCCTTGTCCAGGAAGTCGTCCGGGTCGGAGGAGAGGAAGAGCGCCACGGAGGGGTCGATGCCACCGGTGCGGTACTGGGCGCTGGCCATCGAACCGAGGCCCTCGCGCAGCTCGTTGAGCTCTTCCTGGCCGCGGGCGACGTTGTCCTGGAGAGCGCTGATCTGCTTCTGCAGCTTCTGCTGCTTCTCCTTGGCCCCGTTGAGCTTCTCAGTGGCCTGCTCGGCCTCTTCGTAGAGCTTGTCGACCTTGGTCTTGACCTCGTCCTTGTTGGGCTTCTCGGACGGCGCCGCGTTGGCGGCGTTCGCGCTGAGGACAACAGCGGCAGCGGCGGCGGTGGTGAGCACGGTCACACGGGCGCGGCTCGGCTGCTTGGGTCGACGGTGGGACGCCACGAAGGCGAGCTCCTTCTTCCTCCAGCCGCCTGCCGAAAACGCCGACGGGCGGTGCCCCTCCACCGTCACTCCTCATGAGTGATCACCCTAGTTGGAGGTTCAGGCCATGACCCTAGTGACCTACTTGTGATCAGTTCAAATCCAAACCTGAAAATTCTTTGTCACGGAGCGCATTCTTTGCCATCAACTCACCAGCAGTGATGTCCGCTTGACACTACGTCGCGTGAACATCCGGCGAATTGAGGCATCAGGCCCAGAAGTTATGCATGGTGCGTACGCGACTCATGCGACTTAGGCCACCGATCGTCGCGCGCGTGAAACCCGGCCCCTGGAGAGCGGAACGAGACTCCGGAGCAGGCGCGGAAGAGCCGGTGGAACATGACGAAAGGGAGGAAGCGTGCGGAAGGCTCAATGCCGGAGGAGAAGCGCGAAACGGGCACGAGGGGATCACGAAGGGAACCCGAGGGGATCGCAAAGGGATCGCGAGGGGAGGACGTGCGACGGGAACGTGCCCGCGGGAGTCGCTCAGCCGCGCGAGAAGCGCTTGAGGAGCACCACGGACGCCACCGGCCGGGCGCCCGCCTTGGCGATCCCGTCCGCGACCTCGCGGTCGGTCGAGGCCACGATGACCGGCCGGCCGGGCGGCTCGGCCCGCACGAGCTGACGGATCAGCTCGTCGGCCGTGACGCCGGGCTTGGAGAACAGCACCCGCACCCCGCGCGGAGGCGCGAGCAGCACCGGCGCGGCCAGTTCGGCCCCGTCGAAGACACAGGTGACCTCGGCGCCGGTCTGCGCGGCCAGCTGCGAGAGCTGGCCGAGCAGCCGCAGCCGCTGCTTCTCCAACGGCATCTGGGGATAGCCGGTCTTGGTGACGTTGTAGCCGTCGACGACCAGATGCGCCTGGGGCAGCGCGAGCAACTGGTCCAGGATCGCCGGGTCGTTCTCGGACAGCGCGCGGGCGGCGATGTCCTTGGGGGTCATCCGTCCGGGCTCGACCGCCTCGACCGTCTCCGCGGGCCGCACCGAGACGGGAGGCAACGCCAGTTCCCGGCGCAGCCCCTGGGCCGCCTCCAGCACGGTGTCGAGCAGCAGCCGCACCCGCATGTCCTCGACGCTGCGCCCCTCCCGGGCCGCCTTGCGGGTGGCCTCCAGGGCCGCCTCGGCCTCCGAGAGACGCGCCTTGAGCCGCCGCGTCTCGCTCTCGGCCGCGGACACCTGGGTCTGGCTCTCCGCCTTCGCCCCGTCCGTCTCGGCCTGGAGCTTGCGCAGGGCCGCCTCACCGCGCTTGACGTCGCTGAGGGCCCCGCGCAGCTTGCGGTGAAGCGATTCCGCTTCCTTGCGGGCCGCTTCCAGTTCCGCGCGCAGCCGTTCGGTCTCGGCACGCGTCTGCCCGCGGGCCTCCTCGAGTTCCGCGCGCAGCCGGTCCAGTTCGGCGCGGCTCTCCTCGCCGGCGCGCTCGGCGTCCGCCCGCAGGGCCTCCTCGCCCGCGGCGGTCACCAGCTTCACCCAGCCCGCGGGACGCACGACATAGGCCGCGGCCGCCACGTCCAGCGGATCCGCGGCCGGGGGCGGCGCGCCCGAGTCGAGAGCGCCGACGAGCTCCGGCTGGGCCTCTCTGAGCTTCTCGGCGATGCGCTGTCTGAACAGCGGGTCCGTCTCCAGCGCCGAGGCCATCGCGTTGCCGGCGAACTTGGCGCGGCGATTCGGGGCGAACCGGGCGTACTGCCGCAATTGCGTGGGCAGTTCGGACACCGTCAGCCCGCCGAAGCCGTCCGAGACGATCTGTACGACGCGTCGGCGCACGCCGTCGGGCAGCGGACGGTCGAGCACCTCGGCGGTGCCGTCGTCCGGCTCCCCACCCGTGGTCTCCACCATCCGTTCACCCCAATATCCGTGCGGGGCCCGCTCCCTCAGGAGCCGGCGCCCGGCCTGTCCACCAGTTCGACCTGATCCACCGCGTTGCACCAACGGCACCGCACCGACTCGATGGTCTCACTGACCACCTCGCGCTCCTCGACCCTGGGCTCACCGGCCAGGTCCAGGTGCACATACTCGACGACCTTCGACGAGCGGGTCACGTCGAAACGTGTGAGGTTGCCGCAGAGGGCGCAGCGCCAGCGGGTCTTGGCGTCGGGCAGGGGAACTGTCATAGGGCAGCCGCTTTCCTTCTCGTGTCCGTCCGGCGCCGGTTTCCCGGTGCTATGGCTCGTAACCCTACGGCCTGGCGGGTACTCGACGCTCGGCTGTCCACGGCGGCGAGGCGGTCTGTGCGCATCGGTGCGGTTACGTCATGCTCTGCACCATGATCGGCAATTGGAGTGCGACGGTCGTCAGGGCGCTGCGGGGCCGGTCGACGCCGGTGACGTACGCACTGATCGTCCTGTGCTGTCTGATCTTCGTGATCGGTCCCGCCTCGGGTCTGGATCCCGCGTACGGCACCGGGGACGAGCTGCTGGTCGCGCAGCGGGCCTATTTCCGCCGCTGGGGCGTGGTGCCGGCGGCCCTGTTCGGCGGGGCCCCCGGCGAGGCGCTCACCCCCGCGACCGCCCTGTTCATCCACGGAAGCTGGCTCCATCTCCTGGGCAACATGCTCTTCTTCTACGTCTTCGGGCTCATGACCGAGGAGCGCATGGGCCATCTGGAGTTCGCCCTCTTCTACCTGGGCTGCGGCTATCTGGCCCTGCTCGGCTACGCCGCCGCCAACGCGACCTCGCAGCAGTCCCTGGTCGGGGCCTCCGGGGCGATCTCCGCGGTGCTCGGCGCGTTCCTGTACCTGTTCCCCAGGGCCCGGGTGACCAGTCTCTTCCCGTTCCTGTTCTTCCTGCCGCTGCGGTTCCCCGCCTGGGTGGTGCTGCCGTTCTGGTTCACGCTCCAGTGGCTGGCGGCCGGCCGCAGCTCCCCGGGCCCCGGAGTCGCCTATCTGGCCCACCTCGTGGGCTTCTCCCTGGGTTTCGTCTACGCGTGGGCGCGGTTCCGGCCCCGAAGGCCGCTCGCGCCCGTTCGGGGGGGTGCTGCCGGGGCCCCGGTGGAGCGGCCGGGCCAGGTGGACCGCGAGTAGGGTGAGATCCCCAGCAGCGGCCCCCTAGGGAGAGAACCAGCCGTGATCACCGCGATCGTCCTCATCAAGACCAGCGTGGACCGGATCCCCGAGATCGCCGAGTCGATCGCGTCCCTGGAGAGCGTCAGCGAGGTCTTCTCCGTCACGGGTACCTACGACCTGATCGCCATGGTCCGGGTCCAGGCCCACGACGACCTGGCGGACGTCATCCCCGGCAAGATCAGCAAGATCCCGGGCGTCGAGGCGACGGACACGCACGTGGCGTTCCGTACGTACTCCCAGCACGACCTGGAGGCGGCGTTCGCGATCGGTCTCGACTCCTGACCGACGCGGCACCGCCTCCGGGCGAAGCCGCCGTGGGCGTCAGACCGCCGGGACGCAGCGGCCGTCCTCGGTGCGGTACCGCCAGCGCGCGCCGTCCCTGACGAGCTCGCGCACCGCGCGGACGAAGCGCTCGACGTGCTCGTCGGGGGTACCGGCGCCGAAGCTGACGCGGATGGCGTTGAGGGATTTCTCCCCGGGCGCCGCCTCGGGGGCTCCGCACTCCCCCTGGGTCTCCGGGGCGCTGCCGAGCAGCGTGCGGACGAGCGGGTGGGCGCAGAAGAGGCCGTCGCGCACCCCGATGCCGTACTCGGCGGAGAGCGCGGCCGCGAAGTGCGAGCTGTTCCAGCCCTCGACGACGAAGGAGATGACGCCGACCCGCGGGGCGTCGTCGCCGAAGAGGGAGAGGACCCGGACCTCGGGGACCTCGGCGAGGCCCTCGCGGACGGTGCGGATCAGGTGCCGCTCGCGGGCGAGCAGGTTGTCGAAGCCCTCGTCGGTGAGCGCCTTGCAGGCCGAGGCGATCGCGTAGGCGCCGATGACGTTCGGCGAGCCGGCCTCGTGCCGGGCGGCGCTGTCGTGCCACTCCACGTCCACGCCGCCGTCCGCGCGCCGGGTGACCTTGCGGCTGGCCCCGCCGCCCGCGAGGTAGGGGTCGGCCTCGCGCAGCCAGTCGGAGCGGCCCGCGAGGACACCGGAGCCGAAGGGCGCGTACAGCTTGTGCCCGGAGAAGGCGACCCAGTCGACGTCGAGGTCCTGGACCGACACCGGGTGGTGCGGGGCGAGCTGCGCGGCGTCGAGGACGATGCGGGCGCCGTGGGCGTGCGCGGCGGCGGCCAGCTCCCGCACCGGCCACAGCTCCCCGGTGACGTTCGAGGCGCCGGTGACGCAGACCAGGGCCGGGCCGTAGGGGTCGCGGGCGGCGAGGGCGTGCTCCAGGGTGTCGACGGCCTCGGCGGGGGTGCGCGGGGCGTTCAGGTAGGTCACCCGGGCGTCGCGCCAGGGCAGCAGCGAGGCGTGGTGCTCGGTCTCGAAGACGAAGACCTGGCAGTCGGCCGGGAGGGCCGCTGCGAGCAGGTTGAGCGAGTCGGTGGTGGAGCGGGTGAAGACCACCTGGTCGCCGGCGCGGCAGTCGAGGAACTCCTCGACGGTCCTGCGGGCGTTCTCGAAGAGGTCGGTGGAGAGCTGCGAGAGGTAGCCGGCGCCCCGGTGGACGCTGCCGTAGTAGGGCGCGTACGCGGCCACGTCGTCCCACACCCGCTGGAGGGCGGGTGCGCTGGCGGCGTAGTCGAGGGCCGCGTAGGTCACCTCGCCGCCGGTGACGAGCGGGACGGTGACATCCCGGCCGAGAACGGGCAGGGGGGCACAAACGGTCTGGTCGGCGGCAACGGTGGAGACAGACATGGCGAGCTCCTGTGAGAGGCAGGCGGGATCACCGCGCGAGCTGGCCGCCGGGAGGCAGGGCTGGGCTCGGCGCGGGAAAAGGTGAAAAGGGTGTGCGGAGGCGGGGCTCTACGCCCTAGCGCATTCGCTTGCTCACAGAAGGCTCCCTCGAACGACCAGGACCCCTGGTTGCATCCGCCCGACGGGCGGGAGGGGTCCGCGCTTGCCGTAGGCCTCGCTGCCTACGACCTGGTCTTCACCCGGGGCACCCCGCCACGGACGGAGGGTTGCCGGACAGCCGGCCGGGGCCTGATGGCTGTCACTCATGACCTGGTACAGCATCTTGCCAGAGGATCTTCCACGCGCAAGGCGCAGTCCGGATTCTGGACTGCGCCTTACTCCGTGTCACCGGTGGATCAGGCGTTGCTGGCGGCCACCCAGCGCTCCAGGGTGCGCTTCGCGGCACCGGAGTCGACCGACTCGGCGGCTTTCGCCATTCCGGCGCGGAGCTGGTCCGCGAGCGGCGCGCCGGTCGGCGACAGGGCCACCAGGGCCGCCGCCGAGTTCAGCAGGACCGCGTCCCGTACGGGCCCCTGCTCGCCGTCCAGGACGCGCCGGGCGACCTCCGCGTTGTACGAGGCGTCGGCGCCGCGCAGGGCCTCCACCGGGACGATGTCGAGCCCGACGTCGCGGGGGTCGAAGCGCTCCTCGGTGACCTTGCCGTCGCGGACCACCCAGACGTGGGAGCCCGCGGTGGTGGTCAGCTCGTCGAGGCCGTCGTCGCCGCGGAAGACGAGCGAGGAGTTGCCGCGCTCGGCGAACACGCCCGCCACGATCGGCGCCATCCGGGGATCGGCGACGCCGACCGCCTGGGCCTTCACGCGGGCCGGGTTGGTCAGCGGTCCGAGCACGTTGAAGGTGGTACGGATGCCCAACTGCCCGCGGGCCGCCGCCACATGACGCAGCGCCGGGTGGAACTTGACCGCGAAGCAGAAGGTGATCCCGGCCTCCTCGGCCACCGCGGCGACCCGGCTCACCGGCAGTTGGAGATTGACGCCGAGCTTCTCCAGGACGTCCGACGCCCCGGACGCGGAGGACGCCGCCCGGTTGCCGTGCTTGACGACCTTGGCGCCGGTGCCGGCCACCACGATCGAGGACATCGTGGAGATGTTGACGGTCTTCGCGCCGTCGCCGCCCGTTCCGACGATGTCGACGGTGTGTCCGGGCACCTCGATCACATTGGCGTGCTCGTACATCGCCCGGACGAGTCCGGTGATCTCCTGGACGGTCTCGCCCTTGGCCCGCAGGGCCACCACGAACCCGGCGATCTGCGCGTCGGTCGCCTCGCCGCGCATGATGCGGTCCATCGCCCAGGCCGTGTCGTCCGCGCTCTGGTCGCGGCCTTCGAGCAGGCCGTTCAGTACCGCGGGCCAGGAACGGCCCGCCGCGGTGTCGCCTCCAGCGGGGTTCACAGCGCTCATGGTCGCTCCTGGGTTCGTGGGTCACGCGGTCGCGGGTGACACGGGTCGTGGGTGACGCGGGGTGGATCCCCCCGCACCACCGGGTGAGTCCACCCTATCCAGCCCGGAGGACGGCAAAGAGCCCCGTCCATGTCATGGACGGGGCTCCAGCCGTGGCGAACAGCCGGGGATCAGTGGTGGCCGTGGCCGCTCGTGATCTCCTTGTACTCCTCGACGGTGGGCTTGGGGATCTGGCCTTCCTCCCCGTAGAAGCCCTCGCTCATCTTGGCGCGCAGCTTCTGCGTGCCCGAGACCTTGCGCTCGACACCGTTCTCGTCGACCGTCGGGCCGATCTCGACCGGCTTGTACTGCTCGTGCGCGGTGAGCGTGTGCAGCGCGTCCTGGCTGAGCGGCTCGTGGACCTCGATGAACTCACCGTGCGGCAGGCGCTTGATGATGCCCGACTCGCGGCCGTGCAGCACCTTGTCCCGGTCCCGGCGCTGGAGGCCGAGGCAGATCCGCTTGGTGGCGATGAAGGTGAGCACCGGAACGACGAAGAACGCGATACGCACGAACCAGGTGATCGAGTTGATCGACAGGTGGAAGTGCGTGGCCCAGATGTCGTTGCCGCCGCCGACGAGCAGGACGAAGTACCAGCTGATCCAGGCGGCGCCGAACCCGGTCCGGGTCGGGACGTTGCGCGGGCGGTCCAGGATGTGGTGCTCGCGCTTGTCGCCGGTGACCCAGGACTCGATGAACGGGTAGACCGCGATCGCGACCAGGACCAGCGGGAAGATCACCAGCGGGATGAACACGCCCAGGACGAGCGTGTGGCCCCAGAGGTTGATCTCCCAGCCCGGCATGACACGGATCAGGCCCTCGGAGAAGCCCATGTACCAGTCGGGCTGGGCGCCCGTGGACACCATGTCCGGACGGTACGGACCCATCGCCCAGATCGGGTTGATCGAGGCGATCGCCGCGATGACCGCGATGACACCGAAGACCAGGAAGAAGAAGCCTCCGGCCTTGGCCATGTAGACCGGCAGCAGCGGCATGCCGACGACGTTGTTGTTCGTCTTGCCGGGGCCCGCGAACTGCGTGTGCTTGTGGTAGAAGACCAGGATCAGGTGGCCCACCACGAGGCCGAGCATGATGCCCGGCAGCAGCAGCACGTGCACCGAGTAGAAGCGGGCCACGAAGTCGCCGCCCGGGAACTCGCCGCCGAACAGGAAGAACGACAGGTACGTGCCCACGATCGGCACGGACAGGACCGCGCCCTCCATGAAGCGGACACCGGTGCCGGAGAGCAGGTCGTCCGGGAGCGAGTAACCGGTGAAGCCGGTGAACATGCCGAGGACGAACAGCAGGAATCCGAAGACCCAGTTGACCTCACGGGGCTTGCGGAACGCACCCGTGAAGAACACGCGCATCATGTGCACGAACATGCCGGCGAGGAAGATCAGCGCGGCCCAGTGGTGGATCTGGCGGATCAGCAGACCACCGCGCACATCGAAGGAGATGTGCATGGTCGAGTTGAACGCCTCGGACATCAGCTGGCCCTGCAGCGGGACGTAGCTGCCGTGGTACTCCACCTCGTTCATCGACGGGTGGAAGAACAGGGTCAGGTACACACCCGTGAGGATGATGATGATGAAGCTGTAGAGGCAGATCTCACCCAGCATGAACGACCAGTGGTCGGGGAAGATCTTGCGCATGTTGGCCTTGGCCAGGGAGTAGATCCCGAGGCGGCCGTCGGCCCAGTCGGCGACCCGCTCACCGGCGGGTGCCTTCTCGCGCGAGGAGCGCGAGTCGGAGGTGGTGGTAGTGCTCATCCGCGCTCCCAGAATGCAGGACCGACGGGCTCCTGGAAGTCGCTGAGCGCCTCGAGGTAGCCCTCAGCGTTCACGCCGATCTGCAGCTGCGGCAGGGCGTGACCCGCCGGGCCGAAGATGACCCGGGCACCGTCGGAGAGGTCGAAGGTGGACTGGTGGCACGGGCACAGCGCGTGGTGCGTCTGCTGCTCGTACAGGGAGATCGGGCAGCCGACGTGGGTGCAGATCTTCGAGTACGCCACGATGCCCTGGTAGGACCACTCGAGTTCCTGCTTGTCCTTGATGTCCTCCGGCTGGAGCCGGATGATCATCAGGGCCGCCTTGGCGATCTCCTTCTGGAAGTCCTCGTCGTGCTCCTCCAGGCCCTCGGGCTTGGCGAAGGTGAGCGAACCGACGGCCAGGTCCGAAGGACGCAGCGGCTCGTTCGTGTTCATGTTGACGAGGAGCTTGCCCTTGGACCACAGCGTGTGGCGCAGCTTCGTGCCGGGCAGCGGGCCGAGGTCGCGCAGCAGCATGACGCCGGAGAGCGGGAACAGGGCCAGCGCGCCGAACATCGTGTTGCGGATCAGCTTGCGACGGCCGAGCGCGGACTCCTTGGCGCCGTCCTTGAAGTCGGCCAGGACCTTGGCCTTGACCTCGGGCGCCGCCTCGATCGGGTGACGCTCGTCGGCGATCTCCACGTCGGACATCAGGGTGCGGGCCCAGTGGACCGCGCCCGCGCCGATCGCGAACAGCGCCACGCCGAGCGTCATGCCCAGCGCGAAGTTCAGCGCGCTGATGTGCCCGAGCGGGAAGATGTAGACCGACTTGTCGTTCGGGATCGCCACGTAGGAGGCGATGAAGCCGACGGTAGCCACCATCGACAGCACGAACAGCATCGCGACCAGACGCTCGGACCGCTTGGCGGCCCGCTCGTCGATGTCCTGGATGCGGTGCTCGTGGGGCGGCAGCCCCGGGTCCGCGAACGGGTTCTGCTCGTCCGCGACGGCTACCGGACCGTGACCGTGACCGGCGTGGTCGTCGGAGGCCCGCTCAGCGGGCACGTTCTCTTCTGGAATGTCTTGGCTACTCATGACTTCTTGGCCTTTGCGGTCCGAGCGGCGACCCAGACGGCGACGGCGACCAGGGTTCCGAGACCGAAGACCCAGCCGAACAGGCCCTCGCTGACAGGCCCGAGGCCGCCCAGCTCAAGACCGCCCGGGCTCTCGGTGTCGTCACCGTTGACCGCGTCGAGGTACGCGATGATGTCCTGCTTGTTCTTCTCCGTCAGCGTGGTGTCGGGGAAGGACGGCATGTTCTGCGGGCCCGTCTGCATGGCCTCGTAGATGTGCTTCGGGTCGACACCCTCCAGGGTCGGCGCGAACTTGCCGTGCGTCAGCGCGCCGCCCTTGCCGGTGAAGTTGTGGCACTGGGCGCAGTTGGTACGGAAGAGTTCACCGCCCTTGGCGATGTCCGCGCCCTCGGGGCTGACCTGGTTCTTGGTCGGGATCGCGGGGCCGGCGCCGAGCGAGGCGATGTAGGCCGCGAGCTGGTCGATCTCGGCCTGCGTGTAGATGACCTTCTTGCGCGGGATCTGAGCGCCCGGCTGCTGGGCCGGCATACGGCCGGTGCCGACCTGGAAGTCGACCGCCGCGGCGCCCACACCCACCAGGCTGGGACCGTCGGAGCTGCCCTGACCGCCGGTTCCGTGGCAGCTTGCGCAGCCCACGGAGTACAGCTTCTGGCCCTCGGTGATACCGAGGGACTGGGCGGTTTCGTCGGCCTGCGCCTTGCCCGCGGGTGCGAACGCGGCGTACAGCCCCCCGGTGGCCGCCAGCGCGAGGAGTAGGACGACGACCGCCGCCAGCGGATGGCGTCGTCGTGCGGAGAGCTTTTTCACGGATTACCCCGGTGTCAGGATCTTCTGCGTCGGTGCTTCTGGATGTTTCGGGCGGTGGGCCCGATTACTTGATCAGGTAGATCGTGGCGAAAAGGCCGATCCAGACGACATCGACGAAGTGCCAGTAGTAGGACACGACGATGGCGGCGGTCGCCTGCTCGTGAGTGAACCTCCGAGCCGCGTAGGTGCGACCGAGGACCAGCAGGAAGGCGATGAGTCCGCCCGTCACATGCAGTCCGTGGAAGCCGGTGGTCAGGTAGAACACCGAGCCGTACGGGTCGGAGGAGAGCGAGAGCCCGTCCTTCGTGACCAGTTCGGTGTACTCGAAGACCTGACCGCCGATGAAGATCGCACCCATGATGAAGGTGACGATGAACCACATCCGGAGCTTCTTCACGTCCCCGCGCTCGGCGGCGAAGACGCCGAGCTGGCAGGTCAGGGAGGAGAGCACCAGGATCGTGGTGTTCGTCGCCGAGAACGGAAGGTTCAGGCTGGACGCCATTTCCTTCCAGTGATCCGGCCCGGTCACCGATCGCAGGGTGAAGTACATCGCGAAGAGGGCCGCGAAGAACATCAGCTCGGAACTCAGCCAGATGATGGTTCCGACGCTGGTGAGGTTCGGCCGATTGACCGACGGGTGCGCGTGCCCGGTTTCTACTGTCGTTGCTGTCGCCACGACCGACATTATGTCGGTCGCTTATCCCGCCCTCACGCCGGGGGGTGCCGTTCGGGGTGTTGACCGGGTGTGTCCAGCCCGGATGGACCATCGAAGCCGTGTCCGAACCGGTGCTGACGAGGCGTTCAAGGGAGTAGCATCCGCGCATCGGGCGGGGACGATCAGCCCGATCGCACGATGTCCGTACGACGCTGACGTCTCGGAGGAAGAATGCAGCCGACCGCCACGGTGCTGGTCTACAGCGACGACTCCAACACCCGCGCGCAGGTGCGGCTCGCCACCGGGCGCAGGCCCGCCCCGGACGTTCCCCTCGTCGAGTTCATCGAGTGCGCGACGCCGGCCGCCGTCATCAAGGAGCTCGACAAGGGCGGCATCGACGTCTGCGTGCTGGACGGTGAGGCGGTGCCGATGGGCGGCATGGGGGTGTGCCGGCAGATCAAGGACGAGATCTTCAACTGCCCGCCCGCGCTGGTGCTCATCGGACGCCCGCAGGACGCCTGGCTGGCCACCTGGAGCCGCGCCGACGCCGCGGTGACCCTGCCGGTCGACCCGGTGGAGTTCGCCGCCTCACTGGCCTCCCTGCTGCGTCGCAAGAACCTTCAGAGCGCCTGAGCGTCCCGCGCCCCCTCGGGGGGCGCGGCCTCACACGCTCTCGGGGCGCAGTCTGGCGCGCTGGGCCGGGTTCGGGGCGTCCGGGGACCCGGCCATCAGCGCGCTGCCGTCGCGCCAGTTCTTCCAGTCGAGGTTCCAGTCGCCGAACCCGTTGCCGAACGCGTCCATGGTCTTGCCGTCGGAGTTGACGACCTTGACTATGTCGCCCTCGTTGAACGTGTTGAAGAACCATTCGGCGTTCTCGGTGCTCATGCCGGTGCAGCCGTGGCTGACGTTGGCGTAGCCCTGGGAGCCGGTCGACCAGGGCGCGGCGTGGACGTACTCACCGCTCCAGGTCACCCGGGTGGCGTAGCGCACCTCCAGGTCGTAGGAGTCCGAACTGCCCTCGGCGATACCGATGCTGGTACCGCGCATCCGTACGAGGGACTCCTTGCCGAGCACGACCTTGACGCCGTTGCGCGTGTCGAAGCCGGGCTTGCCGGTGGTGACGGGGATCTTCTTGATGTCCTGGCCGTTGCGGGAGACCGTCATGGAGTGGGTGGCGGCGTCGGTCAGGGCGATCAGGCGGTCGCCCGTGGTGATCTTCACAGTCTTGGCGTCGCCGCCCCAGAGGCGTTCGCCGATCCTGACGCCGGCGAGGTTGCTGTGGGCCGTCAGGGTGGCGTGGGCGGGCCAGTACTCCTTGGGGCGGTAGTGCAGCGTCTTGTCGTCCACCCAGTGCCAGGCGCCGTCCACCGCGGGGACGGAGTCGACCCTGAGGGCGCGTTCGACGATCGTGCGGGCCGCCCTGTCCTTGACGGGGGCGCTGAGTTCGGCGGTTATCGGCTGTCCGACGCCGTACTTGCCCGCTTTGGGGCCGAACGCGACGTTCAGCAGCTTCTTCGTCTTCGGCGTGCTGGTGTCGAAGCCGATGACCTTGCGGCCGGGGGCGCCGTCCTCGTCCTCGGTGCTCACGTGCACCGTGTAGTGGGCTCCTGCGGCGAGCGGCGAGGTGCTGTGCCAGCGGCTGCCGTCGGCGGCCAGTTCGCCCGCGACATGGCGTCCTGACGCGTCCGTGGCGGTCACGTCGGTGATGCGCCCCTCGTCACTCTCGGAGGTGATTTCCAGGGGCTTGTCGGGGTCGACCTTGGTCTGCTTCTTGCTGTCCTCGGAGAGGCCCTTGAACGAGATCTGTCCCGCCGCGTCGTACGGCTTCGCCGAGAGCGGGTGGTCGTCGGAGCCGCAGGCGGCGGCGCCGGCGCCGAGGGCGACCACCAGCGCGGTGCAGCTGACGACCGTGCGGATTCGCGGTGAGTGCTTCATGAGTCCACGCTATGAACGTCCGTCAAGCACGGCGCGCGGGGTGAGCCGAGCGAGGGACGGAAGTCACGGCAAACGAGGGAGCCCGGACACTCCTGACGGAGTGTCCGGGCTCCCGTGCGTATCGCGGGTGCTACTGGGTGCGGTTCTCACCGTGGTAGTACTCGAAGACCCAGCCCCACAGGCCGAGCATGATCAGCGGCGCCGAGAAGTACAGCAGCCACCAGCCGAAGACGACGCCCATGAAGGCGAGCGCGCCACCGACGCCGAGCGAGAGCGGCTGCCAGCTGTGCGGGCTGAAGAAGCCCACTTCGCCGGCCTCGTCCGCGACGTCGGCCTCCTTGTCGTCCTGGGCCATCGCGTCGACACGCCGGGCCGTGAAGGCCAGGTAGTAGCCGATCATGATGCTCAGGCCGAAGCCCATGAAGAGGGCCGTGGTGCCGGCCGGCTCCTTGGACCAGACGCCGTAGACGACACCCATGATGAGGATGAACAGCGCCAGCCAGATGAACATCTTGCCTTGGACCTTCACTTGCCGGCCTCCTTTCCGCCAGGAAGGGCCGACGAACCGTGACCGGCGTTCTCGAGCTGGTCGAGAGCGGCGATCTCCGGGTGGTGCAGGTCGAAGGCCGGGGATTCACTGCGGATCCGCGGCAGGGTGAGGAAGTTGTGCCGCGGCGGCGGGCAGGAGGTCGCCCACTCGAGCGAACGGCCGTAGCCCCACGGGTCGTCGACCTCGACCTTCTTGCCGTACTTGGCCGTCTTCCACACGTTGTAGAGGAAGGGCAGGATCGACAGGCCGAGCAGGAACGAGCTGATCGTCGAGACCGTGTTCAGCGCGGTGAAGCCGTCCTGCGCGAGGTAGTCCGCGTAACGACGCGGCATGCCCTCGGCACCCAGCCAGTGCTGCACCAGGAACGTGCCGTGGAAGCCCACGAACAGCGTCCAGAAGGTGATCTTGCCGAGACGCTCGTCGAGCAGCTTGCCCGTGAACTTCGGCCACCAGAAGTGGAAGCCGGAGAACATCGCGAACACCACGGTGCCGAACACCACGTAGTGGAAGTGCGCCACCACGAAGTAGGAGTCGGACACGTGGAAGTCCATCGGCGGCGAGGCCAGGATGACGCCGGTCAGACCACCGAAGGTGAAGGTGATGAGGAAGCCGACGGCCCAGAGCATCGGTGTCTCGAAGGACAGCGAGCCCTTCCACATCGTTCCGATCCAGTTGAAGAACTTCACGCCGGTCGGTACGGCGATGAGGAACGTCATGAAGGAGAAGAACGGGAGCAGAACGCCACCGGTGACGTACATGTGGTGCGCCCACACGGTCACGGAGAGACCGGCGATCGCGATGGTCGCGCCGATCAGGCCCATGTAACCGAACATCGGCTTGCGCGAGAACACCGGGATGACTTCGGAGATGATGCCGAAGAACGGCAGGGCGATGATGTACACCTCTGGATGGCCGAAGAACCAGAAGAGGTGTTGCCAGAGCAGGGCTCCGCCGTTTGCCGCGTCGAAGATGTGCGCCCCGAATTTCCGGTCCGCCTCCAGGGCGAACAGCGCCGCCGCGAGGACGGGGAAGGCCAGCAGCACCAGAACCGCGGTGAGCAGCACGTTCCACACGAAGATCGGCATACGGAACATCGTCATGCCCGGAGCGCGCATGCAGATGATCGTGGTGATGAAGTTGACCGCGCCGAGGATGGTGCCGAAGCCGGAGAAGGCCAGACCCATGATCCACATGTCGGCGCCGATGCCCGGCGAGCGGACCGCGTCCGACAGCGGGCTGTAGGCGAACCAGCCGAAGTCGGCCGCGCCCTGCGGGGTGAGGAAGCCGCCGACCGCGATCGTCGAGCCGAAGAGGTACAGCCAGTAGGCGAACATGTTCAGCCGCGGGAACGCCACGTCGGGCGCGCCGATCTGCAGCGGCATGATCCAGTTCGTGAAACCGGCGAACAGCGGCGTCGCGAACATCAGCAGCATGATCGTGCCGTGCATCGTGAACGCCTGGTTGAACTGCTCGTTCGACATGATCTGCAGTCCGGGACGCGCCAGCTCGGCGCGCATCAGCAGCGCCATGACGCCGCCGATCAGGAAGAACGCGAACGACGTGACCAGATAGAGCGTGCCGATCGTCTTGTGGTCAGTGGTGGTGAGCCACTTGATCACAACACTGCCGGGCTGCTTGCGCCGCACCGGCAGCTCGTTCTCGTACGAGTCTTCGGCGGCACCCTGGGGTTCGTTGAGGATGCTCACAGGTTGTTCGTCTCCCGGTTCTTCTCGTGGCCCGTCTGCTCAATGCCGGCCGGGACGTAACCGGTCTGTCCCTTGGTCACGAGCTCCTTGAGGTGGGCCTCGTAGCGCTCGGGGGAGACGACCTTCACGTTGAAGAGCATCCGGGAGTGGTCGACGCCGCACAGCTCGGCGCACTTGCCCAGGAAGGTGCCCTCACGGTTGGGGGTCACCTGGAAGGCGTTGGTGTGCCCCGGGATGACGTCCTGCTTCATGAGGAACGGCACCACCCAGAAGGAGTGGATGACGTCGCGCGAAGTGAGGACGAAACGGACCGTCTTGCCCTTGGGGAGCCAGAGGGTCGGACCGGGGTTGCCCGTCTGCGGGTTCCGCGTGGCGGGGGTGCCGACGTCGTACACACCACCGGCGTTCGCCGGGAAGTCGTCCTTGAACCGGTCCGGAATGGCGGCCAGGTTCGGGTCGGTCTTGGCGTTCCCGGAGGAACCGGGGACGTCCTCGATGTAGTTGAAGCCCCAGCTCCACTGGAAGCCGACCACGTTGACCGTGACGTCGGGCTTCGGCTTGAGGCTGAGGAGCTTCGTCTCGTCGCGTGCCGTGAAGTAGAACAGCACGGAGACGATGATGAGCGGGACCACCGTGTACAGCGCCTCGATGGGCATGTTGTACCGGGTCTGCGGAGGAACTTCGACCTTGGTCCGGCTGCGCCGGTGGAAGATGACGCTCCACAGGATCAGGCCCCAGACCAGCACGCCCGTGGCGAGCGCGGCCGCCCACGAGCCCTGCCAGAGGGAGAGGATCCGCGGAGCCTCCTCCGTGACCGGGGTGGGCATACCAAGGCGGGGGAAGTCTTCCCAGTTGTACGAGCAACCAGTGGCTGTCGCCAGGACCAGGCCCGCAGTCATTGCCTGCAGCAGCTTCCGCCGCATCGGGCGCCGCGGCGAGCGGTCGGAGCCGTTGGGACTCACGTAGCGCCTTCCCGAGAGTCTCGCCCGCGCTGTTGGCTGCGGCCTTCTCGCTGGTCGGTCGCCGCCCTGCGTCGGGCAGGGGTTTGGATGTTTATGCGGACCAAACCCTACTGGACGCTATTTGGGGTCGCGCGGGGAGGGTGCCCAACGCGCCGCCCTACTCCCCGAAGGAGTGCTGTTTCGCCTGCAAGGCCACGTCAGGACACCTGGAATGCCCCGGTCCGGATGACTTCTGACGCCCCCTTGGGAGGGCCGGCGGCGGGTGGGCGCAGTCCCTCGCGGAGCTAGCGTGGGGGGCGTGTCCTACTTCGACGCCGCGTCCGCGGCCCCGCTGCATCCCGTCGCCCGGCAGGCCCTTCAAGCCTCGTTCGACGAGGGGTGGGCCGATCCCGCCCGCCTCTACCGTGAGGGCAGGAGGGCCCGGATGCTCCTCGACGCGGCGCGCGAGGCGACGGCCGAGGCGGTGGGCTGCCGTCCCGACGAACTGGCCTTCACCACCTCCGGCACCCGGGCGGTGCACTCGGGGATCGAGGGCGCCCTGGCGGGCCGGCGACGCGTCGGAGACCACCTGATCGTGTCAGCCGTCGAACACTCGTCGGTCCTCCATTCGGCGGACGCCCACGAGGCGTCGGGCGGCGCGGTGACCCGCGTTCAGGTCGAGCGCACCGGAAGGGTGTCCCCTTCCTCCTATGCCGAGGCCCTGGTTCCGGGCACCGCGCTGGCCTGTCTCCAGTCCGCCAACCACGAGGTGGGCACGGAGCAGCCGGTGGCGGAGGTGGCACAGATGTGCCGGGAGGCGGGGGTGCCCCTGCTGGTGGACGCGGCACAGTCGCTGGGCTGGGGGCGGGTGGAGGGCGACTGGTCCCTGTTGGCCGCAAGTGCCCATAAATGGGGCGGTCCCTCGGGTGTCGGACTCCTCGTCGTACGCAAGGGCGCCCGGTTCGCGCCCCAAGGGCCCGCGGACGAGCGGGAGTCGGGGCGGGCGGCCGGCTTCGAGAACATCCCGGCGATCGTCGCCGCGGCGGCCTCGCTGCGTGCCGTCCACGCGGAGGCGGCGGCGGAGGCGGTACGGCTGCGGGAACTGACGGAGCGGATCCGGACGCGCGTGCCCGCGCTGGTGCCGGACGTCGAGGTGGTCGGCGACCCGGTCCGCCGGCTCCCGGGGACCGTCACCTTCTCCTGTCTCTATGTCGACGGAGAGACCCTGCTGCACGAACTGGACCGCGCGGGTTTCTCGGTCTCCTCGGGCTCCTCCTGCACCAGCAGCACCCTGACCCCCAGCCATGTCCTGAAGGCCATGGGTGTCCTGAGCGAGGGCAATGTGCGGGTGTCGCTGCCGCCCGGCACCGGCGAGGAGGACGTCGACCGCTTCCTGTCGGTGCTCCCGGGCGTGGTCTCGGGGGTCCGCGAGAAGCTGGGGGCGCCGGCCGCGGTGTCGAAGGTCCCCGCGTCCGTCGACGCGCTGGTGGTCGACGCGCTGGGCAGGCGCTGCCCGATCCCCGTCATCGAGCTGGCCAAGGTCATCGGGGACGTGCCGGTCGGCGGCACGGTCCGGGTCCTGTCCGACGACGAGGCGGCCCGCCTCGATATCCCCGCGTGGTGCGAGATGCGGGGGCAGGAGTACGTGGGGGAGGAGCCGGCGGATCACGGCTCGGCCTACGTCGTCCGCCGGCTCTCGTAGAACCGGCCCGCGCCCCGGCCCGCGCCGGAACGCGGGCCGGGCCCGCCTCCGTCCGGCGGAGGCGGGCCCGGCTCTCGGCACGGTCCGCGGGTCTAGGACAGGTGCGCCTGGACCTCGGTGGCGGCGTCGTCGCCGTACGCCTTGGTGAAGCGGTCCATGAAGTGGGCGCGGCTCAGCTGGTACTCCTGGGTGCCGACCGTCTCGATGACCAGGGTGGCGAGCATGCAGCCGACCTGGGCGGCGCGCTCCAGGCCGACTCCCCAGGCGAGACCGGAGAGGAAGCCGGCGCGGAACGCGTCGCCGACGCCCGTCGGGTCCGCCTTGAGCTCCTCCTCGGGGCAGCCGACCTCGATCGGGTCGTGGCCGACGCGCTCGATGCGGACACCGCGCGAGCCGAGGGTGGTCACCCGGTGGCCGACCTTGGAGAGGATCTCCGCGTCGCTCCAACCCGTCTTGGACTCGATGAGCCCCTTCTCGTACTCGTTCGAGAAGAGGAACGTCGCCCCGTCCAGCAGGACCCGGATCTCGTCGCCGTTCATGCGCGCGATCTGCTGCGAGAAGTCGGCGGCGAACGGGATCGCGCGCGAGCGGCACTCCTCGGTGTGGCGGAGCATCCCCTCGGGGTCGTCCGCTCCGATCAGGACGAGGTCGAGACCGCCGACGCGGTCCGCGACGGCCTTGAGCTCGATGAGGCGGGCCTCGCTCATCGCGCCTGTGTAGAAGGAGCCGATCTGGTTGTGGTCGGCGTCCGTGGTGCACACGAAGCGCGCGGTGTGCAGCACCTCGGAGATGCGCACGGAGGCGGTGTCGACACCGTGCCGGTCCAGCCAGGCGCGGTACTCGTCGAAGTCCGAGCCGGCCGCTCCGACCAGGATCGGACGGGTACCGAGCTGGCCCATGCCGAACGCGATGTTCGCGCCGACGCCGCCGCGGCGGACATCGAGGTTGTCGACCAGGAAGGAGAGGGAGACCGTGTGCAGCTGGTCGGCGACCAGCTGGTCGGCGAAACGGCCGGGAAAGGTCATGAGGTGGTCGGTGGCGATGGAGCCGGTGACTGCGATACGCACGGCTAGGACACGCTCCTGCGAGGGGAGGGGATTGACACTTAACGCTACCGGGTCCGCACTCGGCCCCTGAAGGGCCAAAACTACCCGATAGTAGATCTTTCTTCGTGACGGCAACGGTGCATACGGTTCCGGTATGACGAACCTCAAGGTCCACGGCACCGCTCCGCTCGGCCCGGTCGGCGATCTGGAAGGCGATCTGGCCTCGCTGCGTGGCGACTGCGCCCGGATGGCCGGTCACTGGGCGGCCCCCGCGCCCGTCCCTCCGCTCCGTGTCTCCCTCTCCCTCATCCACGGGGTGACCGTTCCGCCCGCCTCGGCGCGGCTGCTGGACGCGATGTCCGACTACGGCGACTGACCGGCGGCGTCCGGGCGGCGCCGCCGTACGGGTGAGAGCTCCGGCGGCGCCGAACGGGTGAAGACGGGGTGCGCCCGCAGGGAACCGTGCGCTCCCCCGCTGCGTCCCATCGCCGTCCCCCGTAAAAGGGATGCGCCGTACGACCCTGGAGTGCCCGTCATCGACAGGGCCGGGTCGTGGGACAGCAGTGGAGCCGAAGGAGCGATGCGGTGAGCACCGAGCGACCCGACAACGACGCGACCGACCCCGTCGGGGGTCACGCCGAGGGTCCCGTCGAGAGCGCGGCCGAGGACGCCGTCGCGGGTCCTCCGGAGGGCGCCGTCACGGATGCCGCCGAGGACGCCGCGGCGGATCCCGCCGAGCGGCGGGCCGAGGACGCCGCCGAGCGGCACACCGGGGACCGGGCCGAGGGTTCCGCCGAAGACCGGGCCGAGGGCTCCGCCGAGAGCCAGGCCGAAGGTTCCGCCGACGACCGGGCCGAGGACGGGGCCGAAGGTTCCGCCGAGAGCCAGGACGAGGATTCCGTCGAGGGTGTGGTCGAAGGTTCCGCCGAAGACCAGGCCGAGAGTCAAGCCGAAGGTTCCGTCGAGGACCAGGCCGAGGACCGGGCCGAGGGCTCCGCCGAGGACGCGGCCGACGGGACGGTGGAAGGCGCCGTCGGCGCGACCGCCCCCGGCATGCCCGGCACCGTCGCGGGTTCCGGCGAGGAGACCGGCGAAAGTTCCGGCGAGGGTTCCGCCGAACCTCCCGCGGGCGCCGTTGCGGGCGCCGACACGGGTACCGACGTGGGCGCCTCGCAAAGCGACGCCGTCGGTGACGGCGGTGACGGCGGTGACGGCGGTGACGGCGAGGATGGCGAGGACTCCCGCGTCGAGCACCCCGACGCGTCCGTCGCGGATCCCTTCGCGCACGACGGGGTCGGCAGGGTTCGCCGGCGGCGCACCCCGATGGCCGTCGCCTCGGTCGTCGCCGCCGTGCTGCTCGTCGGGGGCGGCGGCGCGTACGTCGCGGCGACGGCGTCGGGCGGTGGCCGTTCCGGTAGTACCCCCGCGGCCGACGGCACTCCCCCGCCCCTGGCCATCGACGGCTACGCCGCGGCGACCACCGGCGACGGGTCCACGGGCGGCACCTCCGGCATCGCGCCCGGCGAGCCCAACCCCTACGGCACGACCTACCGCGCGAGCGGCACGCTCCCCTCGGGACCCGGCTCCGCGCACGTGCGGTGGGCCGAGGGCACGGTGACCCGGGCCGAGGTGGCCCGGCTCGCGAAGGCCCTGGGCCTGGCGGGCACGCCCCGGCTCGCCGGGGACGCCTGGACGGTCGGCACGGCCGCGGACGGCACCGAGCCCAATCTGCGGGTGACCGCGGACGCACCGGGGACCTGGACCTTCAGCTCCTCCCTGCCGGGAGGCGACAACTGCACCAAGGTCACGGTCTGCGAGTCCGTGGGCTCCGAGTCCGATTCCGCGCCCGGTCCGGTGAGCGAGGCGGCGGCGAAGAGGGCTGCCGCGCCCGTGCTGAAGGCGGTGGGCCAGGACGACGCGAAACTCGACGCGAGCCAGCTCATGAACCGGGTGCGGGTCGTGAACGCCGACCCGGTCGTGGGCGGACTGCCCACGTACGGGTGGACGACCGGCCTGCGGATCGGCCCGGACGGTCATGTCGTCGGCGGCAGCGGCCAGTTGAAGACACCGGTGGAGGGAGACGCCTACCCGGTCATCGGCGCGAAGAAGACGCTGGACCTGATGAACGGGTCGGCGTCGGCGACGAGTGACCGGCGCATGGGCATCGGCGGCTGCGCCAGCCCCGTACCGCTGAAGGACCGGGACGAGACGCCGTGCGAGCACCCCTCCCCCGCGCAGAAGGCGGGGGCGGTGACCGTCGAGAAGGCCACCTTCGGACTGGCGGCGCAGCGCGCGAACGGGCGGCAGGCACTGGTGCCGTCCTGGCTGTTCGAGGTGCGGCCGCCGGGCGCGCAGGACACGTACACCGTGACGCATCCGGCGGTCGAGCCGGCGTTCCTGGCCTCACCGGAGTCGCCGGCGCCGCCGAGCGCGGATCCGACGCAGCCGTCCTCACCGGCGGCCACACGTGACGTCGGCGTCCAGGGCTACACCGCCGACGGCAGGGACCTGACGGTCAGCTTCACCGGCGGGGTGTGCGCCGACTACTCGGTGTCGGCGAGCGAGAGTCCCGGCAAGGTCACCGTCACCGTGACGGAGAGGCCCTGGAAGAACAAGGTCTGCATCATGATCGCCAAGATCTACGAGAAGACGGTGCGCCTGGACGAGCCGCTCGGCGGCCGGGAGGTCGTGGGCAGCGACGGCAAGGCGGTCCACCACGGGCGCTTCGGCATCCCCGAGCCCTCCGCGGCGACGTCGGCCGGGCCCCGGTAGCGGCCGAACCGGTCCCGGACACGCGCGAAGGCGGCGTCCCCGTCACAGGGGGACGCCGCCTTCGTCCGTACTCCGCGCGTACGCGCCTTCTCCACGAGCCGTGGAACCGGCTCGTGGGGGCGGACTAGCTGAAGGAGTCGCCGCAGGCGCAGGAGCCCGTCGCGTTCGGGTTGTCGATCGTGAAGCCCTGCTTCTCGATGGTGTCGACGAAGTCGATCGAGGCGCCGCCCAGGTAAGGGGCGCTCATGCGGTCGGTGACGACCTTCACACCGTCGAAGTCCTTGACCACGTCGCCGTCGAGCGAGCGCTCGTCGAAGAAGAGCTGGTACCGCAGGCCGGAGCAGCCGCCGGGCTGAACGGCGACGCGCAGCGCCAGGTCCTCGCGGCCTTCCTGGTCGAGCAGGGCCTTGACCTTGGCAGCGGCGGCGTCGGACAGGATGATGCCGTCGCTCACGGTGGTGGTCTCGTCCGATACGGACATCTGCTTCTCTCCCGGGTTGTACGGAGACTGCTTGCCGACGGTTGCAACCGGCGGGGCCGCGGATTCATTCCGGGCCGAGCTCGTGTCTTCTGCCTTCTCTCTTCATGCTCGCACATGCTCCCGCGCACGAACACCGGCCTGTGGAGAACCCCACGGACACCCGGGTGTCACCCGCCGGAGAGGCGACCGGGATTCACGTCACATGGACGCTATGGCCATCGTCAACGTGACGTGAAGCGGTTATGATAGATAGCGTCAAGTAGACGAAAAGGCATCGTACCGCCGGACCGCTCCCCTTCGAGCCCGGCGACCCGCAGAACAGAAAGGGTGCGTGTCGTGACCACCGCCCAGACCCAGGAGCTCGACGTCCAGCCGACGCCCCTCGCCCTGCTGCTGCTCGGCCGCCAGGCCGACCCGAAGAGCGAGCGGGGCGTGGAGTGCCCCGGCGACCTGCCCTCGCCGTCCGACCCGGACCTGGTCGAGCGGGCGCGGGCGGCCAAGGAGAAGCTCGGCGACAAGGTCTTCGTGCTCGGCCACCACTACCAGCGCGACGAGGTCATCCAGTTCGCCGACGTCACGGGCGACTCCTTCAAGCTGGCCCGCGACGCGGCGGCCCGCCCGGAGGCCGAGTACATCGTCTTCTGCGGTGTGCACTTCATGGCGGAGTCCGCCGACATCCTGACGGGCGACGCCCAGAAGGTCGTCCTGCCGGACCTCGCCGCGGGCTGCTCGATGGCCGACATGGCCACCGCCGAGCAGGTCGCCGAGTGCTGGGACGTGCTGACCGAGGCCGGCATAGCCGAGCAGGTCGTGCCCGTCTCGTACATGAACTCGTCCGCGGACATCAAGGCGTTCACCGGCAAGCACGGCGGCACGATCTGCACGTCGTCGAACGCCCAGCGCGCCCTGGAGTGGGCCTTCGAGCAGGGGTCGCAGGTGCTGTTCCTGCCCGACCAGCACCTCGGCCGCAACACCGCCGTCCGCGACATGGGCATGTCGCTGGACGACTGCGTGCTCTACAACCCGCACAAGCCGAACGGCGGGCTGACCGCGGAGGAGCTGCGCGGCGCGAAGATGATCCTGTGGCGCGGCCACTGCTCGGTGCACGGCCGCTTCAGCGTGGACTCGGTGAACGACGTGCGCGAACGCATCCCGGGCGTCAACGTCCTCGTGCACCCCGAGTGCAAGAACGAGGTCGTCGCGGCGGCGGACTACGTGGGCTCCACCGAGTACATCATCAAGGCCCTGGAGGCCGCCCCGGCCGGCTCCAAGTGGGCGATCGGCACGGAGCTGAACCTCGTACGGCGTCTCGCGAACCGGTTCGCGCCCGAGGGCAAGGAGATCGTCTTCCTCGACAAGACGGTCTGCTTCTGCTCGACGATGAACCGCATCGACCTGCCCCACCTGGTGTGGACCCTGGAGTCCCTCGCCGAGGGCAACCTCGTCAACCGCATCGAGGTCGACAAGGAGACCGAGACGTTCGCGAAGCTGGCGCTGGAGCGGATGCTGGCGCTGCCGTAGCCGCCGCTGCCCCGCCGTGCGCGACACCGAAGAGGCGCCCCCCGTGACCGGGGGGCGCCTCTTCGCCGTACGTCACCCCGCCCGGCCGGAAAGCGCAGGGCCCCGACGTGAACGCACAGGGCCCGGGCACGGAACCCCCTGCCGGAAAGCGCACGGCCCCCGCCCCGGCGCGTGAACGCCGGGGCGGGGGCCGCTTCCTGGAACCGGATCAGACTCCGGCCGGCTCCGGGGACTTGTCCTCGTCGCCCACGGAGCTCTCCCCGGACGCGGCCGGCTCGGACTCCTTCTTCGGCGACTCCCGCTTCGCCGCCTTCTTCTTCGCCCGGCGCTCCTTGCGCAGTTCGATCATCGCGTAGAGCGTCGGGACGAGCAGCAGCGTCAGCAGCGTCGAGCTGATGAGTCCGCCGATCACGACCACCGCGAGCGGCTGCGCGATGAAGCCGCCCTCACCGGTCACGCCCAGCGCCATCGGCAGCAGCGCGAAGATCGTCGCCAGCGCCGTCATCAGGATCGGGCGGAGCCGGTGCCGGCCGCCCTCGATCACGGCCTCGACCACGCCGTAGCCCTGCGCCCGGTACTGGTTGACGAGGTCGATCAGCACGATCGCGTTCGTCACCACGATGCCGATGAGCATCAGCATGCCGATCATCGCGGGGACACCCATCGGGGTGCCCGTGACGACGAGCAGGCCGATCGCGCCGGTCGCCGCGAACGGGATCGACACGAGCAGGATCAGCGGCTGGACCAGCGAGCGGAACGTCGCCACCAGCAGCATGAAGACGATCGCGATCGCCGCGAGCATCGCCAGGCCGAGGTTCTTGAACGCGTCGCTCTGGTCCGAGGAGACACCGCCGATCGACGCCGTGGCGCCGGAGGGCAGCTTCAGCTTCGCGAGCTTCGCCGTGAGGTCGTTGCTGACCGCGCCGGTGTTGTCGCCGGTCGGCCTGGCGGTGATCGTGGCGGCCCGCTGGCCGTCGATCCGGGTCATCGCGACCGGCCCGTCGACCAGCTTCACGTCCGCGATGTCACCGAGCTTCACCGCGCCGAGCCGCAGCCCGCGCAGCTCCTGGATCGTGGTGACCGGCTCGGCGGACCTGATGACGACGTCCCGCTCGGTGTCGTCCAGGGTCGCCTTGCCGCTGGTGGTTCCGCGTACCGCCTGGCCGACCGCCGCGCCGAGCGTGGCGTCGTCGAAACCGGCCGCCGCCGCCTTGGAGTTGGCCTTGACCGAGATCCGCGGCACGCTCTGGGACAGGTCGCTCGTGACGTCGGTGACGTCGTCGAGCTTCGCGACCTCGTCGCGGACCTGGCCGGCCGCCTTGCGCAGCACGTCCCCGTCCGCGGCCTTCACGACGACCTTGAGGTCCTGGCTGCCGAATCCGTCGCCGGCCGCGACCGTGATGGTGCCGGCGCCGGAGAGCTTGCCGAGCTCCTTCTCCACGCGGTCCTGGACGTCCTTCGAGGACGCGGAGTCCTCCAGCATGACCTGGTACGACGCCTGGTTGGTGTCCGTACCGCCGCCGAAGGCCGCCATGAAGCCGGAGGAGCCGATGGTGACCTGGTAGTCCTTGACGCCCTTGATGCCGTCGAGGAGCTTCTCGACCTTCTTCGCCTGCGCGTCGGTCGTGGCCAGGCTGGTGCCCGGCTTCAACTGCTGCTTGACGCTGAGGACTTCCTGCTCGCCCTGGTCGAAGAAGTTCGTCTTCAGCAGGGGTGCCATACCGAAGGTGCCGACGAGGATCGCGGCCGCGATCAGCACGCTGGTCAGCCTGCGGCGGGTGGCGAAGCGCAGGACCGGGACGTAGAAGCGCTGGAGACGGCTGCGCTCCTCCTTCTCCTCGGCCTGGCGGCGGGCCTCCTCGGCGTCCGCCGGGGTGCCCTTGGGCGCGCGCAGGAACCAGTACGAGAGCACGGGGACGACCGTCAGCGAGACGAGCAGGGACGCGAGGAGCGCCGCCGTGACCGTGAGGCTGAAGGAGCCGAACAGTTCGCCGACCATGCCGCCGGTCAGCCCGATCGGCAGGAAGACGGCGACCGTGGTGAGCGTCGAGGAGGTGACCGCTCCAGCCACCTCGCGGACGGCGGTGAGGATCGCCTCCTGGCGCTCCTCGCCGTACCCGAGGTGCCGCTTGATGTTCTCCAGGACGACGATCGAGTCGTCGACGACCCGGCCGATCGCGATGGTGAGCGCGCCGAGCGTCAGCATGTTGAGCGACAGGTCACGCGTCCACAGCACGACCAGGGCCAGCACCACGGACAGCGGGATGGACACCGCGGTGACCAGCGTCGAGCGGACCGACGCCAGGAAGAGCAGGATGACCAGGACCGCGAACAGCAGGCCGAGGGCGCCCTCGGTGGTCAGCCCGTGGATGGACTTGGAGACCGCCGGGCCCTGGTCGCTGACGACGGTGATCGCCGATCCGGCGCCCAGGTCGGCGCGCAGGCCGGGGAGCTTGTCCTTGACCGCGTCGGAGATGGCGACGGCGCTGCCGTCGTGGTCCATGGTGACCATCACGGCGAGGCTCGGGCTGCCGTCGGTGCGCGTGATGGAGTCGGCCCTGGCCGGCTCCTGCTTCACGGTGGCGACGCTGCCGAGGCGCACCGGCTTCTTGCCGGGCTGACCCGCGACCATCAGGTCCTGGATCTGCCCCAGCGAGGTGAAGCCGCCGCCGACCCGCACGGTGTGGTTGCTGCCGTCCTCGTCGAAGGAGCCCGCCGGGACGGTCGCTCCGCCGGCCTGGAGGGCCTGGCCGAGGGCGGCCGTGGTGAGGCCGGCCTTCGCCAGCTTCTTGTCGTCGGGCGTGACGGTGACCTGGAGGTCACGCACACCGGTGACCGCGACCCGGCCGACGCCGTCGATGCCGTCGAGGGCGGGGACGACCGTGCGGTCGAGCCGGTCGGCCAGGGCCTGCTGGTCCTTGCCGGAGGTGACGGCGAGGACGACGGTCGGCATGTCGTCCGTCGAACCGGCGATGACCTGCGGGTCGACGTCGTCCGGGAGCTGGGCGCGAGCCCGGTTGACGGCCTGCTGGACGTCGGCGACGAGCTGCTTGGTGTCGTTGCCGTAGTCGAAGGACGCCATGATCAAGGCGTTGCCCTCGCTGGCGGTGGAGGTGACACCGGTGATGCCGTCGACGGCTTCGAGGTTGTCCTCGATGGGCTCGACGACCTGCTTCTCGACCACATCCGGAGACGCACCCTGGTACGGCGCGAGCACGGACACCATGGGCAGTTCGATGGTGGGCAGCAACTGCTGCTTGAGCTGGGGGATCGCTATCGCCCCGAAAGCGAGCGCGATGATCGACATCAGCCCGATGAGGGCCCGCTGCGCGAGGCTGAATCTGGACAGCCAGGACATGGGTGGTGGGTCTCTCTTCTGTGGTTCGAGCGGAAGGCGGGGGACGGGGGAACGCCCCACGTCACACCCTGGGCCATGAACGGGCGGTGATCCGTAGCCCCTGGGTCCATTTCCTTACCCGGAACCTACTCCAGGCGCAGTACGCGCGGGTAACGCTCAGTCCACCCTCGGGCGTACCAGCCCCGACTCGTACGCGATGACCACCAGCTGGGCCCGGTCGCGGGCGCCGAGTTTGGCCATGGCCCGGTTGACGTGGGTCTTCACCGTGAGCGGACTCACTTCGAGGCGCTCGGCGATCTCGTCGTTGGAGTGGCCCGCGGCGACCTGGACGAGCACCTCGCGCTCGCGCCCGGTGAGCGCGCCGAGCCGCTCGGAGCGGGCGGTCCCCGGCCCCTCGTCGTCGCCCCGCGCGAGGAACCGGGCGATGAGGCCCTTGGTGGCCGCCGGGGACAGCAGTGCCTCCCCGCCCGCGGCGATCCGGATGGCGTTGAGGAGTTCCTCCGGCTCGGCGCCCTTGCCGAGGAACCCCGAGGCTCCGGCGCGCAGCGACTGCACCACGTACTCGTCGACCTCGAACGTCGTCAGCATCACGACCCGTACGTGCGCGAGGCCCGGGTCCGCGGTGATCATCCGGGTGGCGGCGAGTCCGTCGGTGCCCGGCATCCTGATGTCCATCAGCACCACGTCGGCCCGCTCGTCCCGGGTCACCGCCACGGCCTCGGCGCCGTCGGACGCCTCCCCCACGACCTCCATGTCGGGTTCCGAGTCGACCAGCACGCGAAAGGCGCTGCGCAGCAGTGCCTGGTCGTCGGCGAGCACGACACGGATCGTCATACGGGGTCCCCCAGGGCAGACGCGTGGTTCTTGACCGGAAGGATCGCATGGACGCGGAAACCGCCTCCGTAGCGGGGACCGGCCGTGCAGCTCCCGCCGATCGCGGTGACGCGTTCGCGCATGCCGAGCAGCCCGTGGCCGCCGCCCTCCTGCGGTCCGGTGTCCGGTCCGGAGCCGTTCTCGTGTCCCCGGCCGTACTCCTGTTCCGGGCCGGTGCCCTGTCCGGGGACCGTGTCCCGGCCCGGCCCGTTGTCGAGGACGGTCACCTCCACCACCGGCCCGACGCGGACCACGCTGACCTCGGCTTTCGCTCCCGGGCCCGCGTGCTTGCGCACATTGGTCAGGGCCTCCTGGATCACCCGGTACGCGGCGAGGTCGGCGGCCGCGGGCAGCACCGTGCCGGGGTCGGAACGGGCCACCTCGACGGGGAGCCCCGCGTTGCGGAAGGTGTCCGCGAGTTCGTCGAGCCGGGCCAGGCCGGGGGCGGGCTCGGTCGGGGCCTCGGGGTCGCCGGACTGGCGCAGCAGGCCCACGGTGGCGCGCAGTTCGTTCAGCGCGGACCGGCTGGCCTCCCGTACGTGGGCGAGGGCCTCCTTGGCCTGGTCGGGGCGCTTGTCCATGACGTGGGCGGCGACTCCGGCCTGCACGTTGACGAGGGCGATGTGGTGGGCGACGACGTCGTGCAGATCGCGGGCGATCCGCAGCCGCTCCTCGGCGACACGGCGGCGCGCCTCCTCCTCCCGGGTGCGCTCGGCCCGCAGCGCGCGTTCCTTGATCGCGTGCACGAAGGCGCGCCGGCTGCGCACGGCGTCACCGGCCGCCGCGGCCATACCGGTCCACGCGAAGACGCCGAGGTTGTCCTGGGCGTACCAGGGCAGCGGCCCGGCGAGCATGGCGACCGCCGTCAGGATCGTCATGGTGACCAGGCCCACGCGCCAGGTGGTGGGGCGGTCGGTGGACGAGGCCACGGTGTAGAGGGCGACGACGGCGGACATGGCCACCGGGGCGCGGGGGTCGGCGGTCACGAGCTCCACCAGGGAGATGCCGACGGTCGCCGCGAGGACCTTCATCGGGTCGCGGCGGCGGAAGACCAGGGCCGCGGCCGCGAGGACCATCAGGGCGAGGCTGAGGGCGTCCGGGGTGCGGGCGCTCCACGTCGTACCGTCGGAGCCGTGCGGGTCGACGAAGGACCCGGCCACCATGGCGACGAGGACGCCGGCCGCGACGGCGGCGTCCAGGGCGAGGCGGTGGTCCCGCAGCCAGTCCCTCATACGCTCCAGGGTGCTCATCCGGTCCACGGTACGGGGCCCTGCCGGGCTGGGGACCTGCCGGTACGGCACCACTCCGCGCCCGGTCCGTCTCCCGGCCGGGGTGCGGGGCGGCGCGTGCGTCCCGGCAACGCGCTCGGGTGCCGTGACGGGGGCCGGGGCCGGGTGATTCCGGCATCCCGGTGCCGCGTACGGGAACGTGACGCGGTCCGTGCCGTGTGCTCCCCCGTGCCTGTGCGCCCCCGTGTCACCGGACCGCCGTGTCACCGGGCCGTGCTCCCGGGCCCGGAAGCCGGAGCGGGGAGCGGTCAGCCGGGGATCAGGCCGTCGTCGCTCAGCATCTCGCGGACCTCTTCGAGCGTGGCGTCCGGAGACGGGAGGATGAGCTCCGACGGCTCCAGCGAGTCGTCGGGGAGCGGGGTCCCCGCACCGCGCACCGCGTCCAGGAGGGCCGCCAGAGTGCGGCGGAAGCCGGACTCGTCACCCCTCTCCATCTCGGTGAGCAGTTCGTCGTCCAGCTTGTTCAGGGCGGTGAGCCGGCCGTCGTCCAGCCTCACCTGCCCCTCCCCCATGATCCGTACGATCATGTCGCCTCCTCAGGCATGGGCCCGCCAGGTCACTGCTTGTCGAAGCGCGGAGTGTCCTGCGGCTGCGACGACGGCCGGTCCTGGCCCGTGCCGCCCTCGATCGCCTGCTTCTGCGACGAGGAACCGCCGGCCAGCTCGGCCTTCATGCGCTGGAGCTCCAGTTCCACGTCCGAACCGCCCGAGATCCGGTCCAGCTCGCTCTGGATGTCGTCCTTCGCCAGCCCGGACTGGTCGTCGAGGGCGCCGGAGGCGAGCAGTTCGTCGATCGCGCCGGCCCGCGCCTGGAGCTGCGCGGTCTTGTCCTCGGCACGCTGGATGGCGAGCCCCACATCGCCCATCTCCTCGGAGATGCCGGAGAAGGCCTCACCGATCCGGGTCTGTGCCTGGGCCGCCGTGTACGTCGCCTTGATCGTCTCCTTCTTCGTACGGAAGGCGTCGACCTTGGCCTGCAGGCGCTGCGCGGCGAGGGTGAGCTTCTCCTCCTCGCCCTGGAGGGTCTGGTGCTGCGTCTCCAGGTCGGTGACCTGCTGCTGGAGCGCCGAGCGGCGCGACAGCGCCTCACGGGCGAGGTCCTCGCGGCCGAGCGCGAGGGCCTTGCGGCCCTGGTCCTCCAGCTTGGAGGACTGGTTCTGGAGCTGGTTCAGCTGCAGTTCGAGACGCTTGCGGCTGGTCGCCACGTCGGCGACACCGCGCCGGACCTTCTGGAGCAGCTCCAGCTGCTTCTGATAGGAGTAATCGAGGGTCTCGCGCGGGTCCTCGGCCCGGTCAAGGGCCTTGTTCGCCTTCGCGCGGAAGATCATCCCCATACGCTTCATGACACCGCTCATGGGCTTCGCGCGCCCCCTTCTGACGGACTCCAGCTCCAGGTACTGCAACAGGACCCACAGTACGGGCCCTGCATCCATTACCGCACTGTTCGGGGACGGATGCGCTCATCCCCAAGGACGACTGCGCCCGCCACCGCTCCGGCGTAAGGAGTAGGTGACACCCGGGGGTGCACCCCGGAGCGACGTCCCCTCTGTCCACCACAGACGCACGGTGTTGCCGGATCGTTCCCCACTCGATCGACGTCCATGCTCGCGGACCCCGTACCCTTGGGTTTTGTGTTCCGAAGCCGTGCGAAGGAAGAGAAGGCCCCCGCCGACAAGGCGCCGGTGACCCTCTCCAAAGAGACCCGTGATCCGCAGGCCCCCAAGGGCCGCCCCACGCCCAAGCGCAGTGAGGCCCAGACCCAGCGCCGCAGCGTCGCCCAGACGCCGACGACGCGCAAGGAGGCGGCCAAGCGCCAGCGTGACGACCGGCGTGCGGCGATGGAGCGGCAGCGCCAGGCCCTGGCCAGTGGCGACGAGCGCTACCTGCCCGTGCGCGACAAGGGCAAGGTGCGCCGGTTCGCGCGCGACTACGTGGACTCGCGGCTCTGCATCGCCGAGCTCTTCCTGCCGCTGGCCGTGATCATCCTCATGCTGAGCGTGGTGCCGGTCGCCGTGCTCAAGAACGTGGCGCTGCTGCTCTGGCTGGTCGTCATCGTGATGATCGTGGTCGACTCGTTCGTCATCGCGATCCGCCTGAGGAAGCAGCTCAACGCGCGCTTCCCGGAGGAGAACACCAAGGGCGCCGTCCGCTACGCGCTGATGCGCACCCTCCAGATGCGTCGACTCCGGCTGCCGAAGCCGCAGGTCAAGCGCGGAGAGCGGCCCTGAGCACTACGTCGTTCTCCGGGGGCGCGGCGGATGCCTGGCTGAGCAGGCTGGGCGGGCTGCGGGATGTCGTACGGCAGGAACTGGTGGCCCGGCAGCTCGATGAGCAGATAACCGGGCGTTATCCGGTGGGGCAGCGCCTGCGGGTGCTCGACGTCGGGGCGGGCCAGGGCACACAGGCCCTGCGGCTCGCGCGGGCCGGCCACCAGGTGACCGGGCTCGAACGGGACGCCACGATGATGTCGGTGGCCCGTGAGGCGCTGGCCGCCGAGCCCGAGGGCATCCGGAGCCGGGTGCGCCTCATCGAGGGCGACGGGCACGAGACGGGTGTGCACTTCCTGCCGGGCAGCTTCGACGTGGTGCTGTGTCACGGCGTCCTGATGTACGCCGAGGAGCCGGACGCCCTGCTGGCCGGGCTGGCGAGGATGCTGGCCCCGGGCGGGCTGCTCTCGCTGCTGGTGCGCAACGCGGACGCGCTGGCCATGCGGCCCGGGATCGGCGGGGACTGGGCGACGGCGCTGGCCTCGTTCGACACGACCGCGTACACGAACCGGCTCGGTCTCGACGTCCGCGCCGACCGGCTCGCCACCCTGACCGGCACGCTCGCCGGGATCGGGGCCCCGCTGCACGCCTGGTACGGGGTGCGCGTCTTCACGGACACGGCGGCCGACGGCGCGCCGATGCCTCCGGACGCGGAGACGCTGCTGGCCGCCGAGGAGCGGGCCGGCCGGACGGACCCCTACCGCCAGGTGGCGGCCCTTCTTCATCTGTGCGGCGTGCGGGGCTGACCGGCCCCGGCCGCTGACCGGCCCCGGGCCACTGCTGTCGCTCGCACGGGTGCCGTGGCGGGAGGCGGGTTGCCGGGGTGTGTCCCGGCAACCCCTACCGGCCTACTCCGTTTCGGCGTGCAGGCTCATCGGGCCGTAGATCTGCGTGCTGTCCTCGAAGAGGAACACCTGGTCCGCGCCGCCCGCCACAAGGTCCTTCCACACCTCACCGATCCAGGACTCGGCGTCGCCCTGGGTGGTGAACTCCTCGGGCTGCACCGCGGGTTGGACCTCTGTCCCGTCGGACTTCTCGAACCGCCACGTCCATGCCGCCATGTACGCCTCCAAGATGTGAGCACACTGCACAGCGGAAGCCGGACAAGATCCGTCTTCCGTCCGAAGCCTAGCCGGACGCGCAAGACGTGCGGGGACACGGAAAGATCGGCGGCGTGGAACTGACTCTGCTCGGCACCGGTGCCCCCGCGGGCCTGCCCCGCCCCGACTGTCCCTGCGCCGCCTGCGCGAGCGCGCTCGGCGACGAGGCGCGGGCGGCCACCGCGCTGCTCGTGGACGGCACGCTGCTGCTCGACCTCACCCCCGGCGCCGCGTTCGCGGCGGCCCGCGCCGGACACTCGCTGGGCGGCGTACGGCAGGTACTGCTCTCCCACCCGCACGACGGGCCCGCGATGGAGGTGCCGGCCGGGCTGCCGCAGCCCGGCCGGGTGCCCGACGGACGGGAGTTGGCGCTGATGACGGGACACCGGGTGCGGGCGGTGCCGATGGACGCGCCCGGCACGGGATACGCGGTGACCGGCCCGGCCGGACAACGGCTGCTGTACCTGCCGCCGGGGGCGGCACCGGCCGGCCTGGACGAGAACGGCGAGGCGTATCACATGGTGCTCCTGGACGTGGTGGGACGTCCTGACGCCCTGGCGAGGCTGCGCGCGGCCGGCGCGGTCGACCCGACGACGGACGTGATCGCGGTGCACCTCGGCCACGACGTGCCCCCGGGGGCGGAGCTGCGCAGGAGACTCGCCGCGGCGGGCGCGCGGGCCGTGCCCGACGGGACCACGCTCGACGTGGGTGTGTACGAGGACGTGCCCGACGTGCCGCGCAGGACGCTGGTGCTCGGCGGGGCGCGTTCGGGCAAGTCGGTGGAGGCGGAACGTCGGATGGAGACCTTCGCCGACGTCCTGTACGTCGCCACGGGCGGCACGCGCGGCGGGGACTCCGAGTGGGCGCAGCGGGTCGGCGCCCACCGTGAGCGGCGGCCCGGCTCCTGGGGGACCGTCGAGACGTGCGACCTGGTCCCCCTCCTCGACGAGGACGGCCCGCCGCTGCTCGTCGACTGTCTCTCGCTGTGGCTGACCGACGCGATGGACTCGGTCGACGCGTGGGACGACGCCGAGTGGTCCGGGGGCGGTGAACGCGCCCTGCGCGCCCGCGTGGAGGAACTCGTCGCCGCGGTCCGCCGCACCCGCCGCACGCTCGTGGCCGTCTCGAACGAGGTCGGCTCGGGCATCGTGCCGGCCACGGCCTCCGGTCGCCGCTACCGCGACGAACTCGGGCGGCTGAACGCGGCCTTCGCCGGGGAGTGCGAGCACGTGCTGCTGGTGGTGGCGGGGCAGGCCCTGACGCTGCGGGGCTGACCGCGGGCGGCGGTGGTTCAGGCCTCCTTGCGGGCGACGACGCGGTACGCGTTCGAGAAACGGGTGCGGCGCAGCAGGGGGGCCGACAGCCGGTCCAGCGCGGCGGCGGAGGCGAGGAGCGGGAGCGACGCCCGGCTCAGGGCCCGGTGCGCGGTGCGCTGGAAGGGGGTCGGCGGGGCCGGGCGCCAGGGGGCGTCGGGGCCGGGGAGAACACGCCCGAGCGCCAGGACGAGAGCCGCCGAGAGGTCGTGGGGGAGGTGCGGTTCGCGCCGGTCCGTGGCGACGACGACGCAGCCCAGGGACTCGAGTTCGCCGAGCAGGTTGGGCAGCGGCACGAGGTGCAGATGGCGCGGCTGGCCGTACGCCACCCACCACTTGCCGAGCAGCGCGCCGAACGCGCAGTCGGGGTCGGGCACTTCGACCAGGAGGTGTCCGCCGGGTCTCAACACCGCGAGCGCGGCGCGCAGTTCCTGGCGCGGTTCGGGCGTGTGCTCCAGGTGGTGGAACATGCTCACGACGTCGTAGCGGGCGCGCAGCCGCTCCGCGATCCGCGGGTCGGTGAGCCGTCCGACGTGCGCCTCCTCCACCCGCCCCGCGGCCCGCGCCTTCTCGACGCGCCGCGTCGGGTCGAGGCCGTCGAAGGACGTGTACGGGTGGACCTCCTTGGCCGCCGCCGGGAAGTGTCCGTGCCCGGTGCCGATGTCGAGCCAGCTCTCCGGTTCCGCGAAGGGCAGCAGGGCGCGGGCTGCCGCGAGGTGGTGTCCGGTGCCGCCGCGGGCACGGAGCAGCCGTTCGGCGAGGCCGTCGTGGGTGTCCTCGCGGGGGTCCCGCCGGTAGAAGGCCAGCCCCTCGGGGGTGAGCCGGGGGTTCTGGAAGGCGTGGGCGCAGTCCTCGCACACGTCGACGGCGAACGTTCCCGGCTTGCGCTGCCGCAGATCCGGTGTGCGCAGCCGGGTGCGCAGGCGCTTCGAACCGCACCACGGGCAGTCGGCGCGGCGCGGTTCGTGGAACCGGGCGGTGCCCCGGGCGAGTTCGGCCGCGTAGGCGGCACGGCGTTCGGCGATCGGCTGGGGGGTGGGGGGCATGGACGCTCCTGTCGGGGACGAGCCGTACGACAATCCGATACAAAAGGTACGTACGCGATGGGGATCCGGGGCGCAACGACGTGGCGCGGACGCGTTCGATCGGTGCCGGTACTGTTCGGCGAATGAGCTCGCTTAATCTCGACGACTTCACCGATCTGATCGAGCGTCCCGACGGAGGCGTCCGCCGGGACGCCGAGGCGCACCGGGAGCGCCGGAACGTGCCGCCCGGGGCGCTGGGCCGCCTCGACGAGCTGGGTGAATGGCTGGCGGCGGCGCAGTCCGCGGTGCCGGTGCGGCCGATCGAGCACCCGCGCGCCCTGCTGTTCGCGGGCGACCACGGGATCGCGGCCCTCGGCGTGTCGGCGCGCCCCGCGGGCGGCGCGGGCCGGCTGGTGCGGGCGGTCCTGGAGGGCGCGAGCCCCGCGTCGGTGCTGGCCCGCAGGCTCGGCGTGCCGGTGCGCGTGATCGACATGTCGCTGGAGGCCGATCCCGAGGGTCTGCCCGACGAGGTCGTACGGCACCGGGTCCGGCGCGGTTCGGGACGGATCGACGTCGAGGACGCGATGACCCTGGAGGAGGCGGAGGCCGCGTTCCTGGCCGGGGTCGCCATCGCGGACGAGGAGGCCGACTCCGGTACGGATCTGGTGGTGCTCGGCGACATCAGCGTGGGCGGCACCACGGCTGCGGCCGTCCTGATCGCCGCGCTGTGCGGGACCGACGCGTCCGTCGTGACCGGGCGGGGCGGACAGGTCATCGACGACCTCGCGTGGATGCGCAAGTGCGCCGCGGTGCGCGACGCGCTGCGGCGGGCGCGGCCCGTGCTCGGGGACCAGCTCCAGCTCCTGGCGACGGTGGGCGGGCCCGACCTGGCGGCGATGACCGGTTTCCTGCTCCAGAGCGCGGCGCGGAAGATGCCGGTGATCCTCGACGGTGTGGTGTCGGCCGCGTGCGCGCTGGTCGGCCAGCGGGTCGCCTTCCGTGCGCCGGACTGGTGGCTCGCCGGGCAGCGCAGCGGGGAGCCGGCCCAGGCGAAGGCACTGGACCGGATGGCTCTCGAGCCGCTGCTCGACCACGGGGTGACGGTGGGCGAGGGGGCGGGCGCGCTGCTCGCCCTGCCGCTGGTCCAGGCTGCGGCGAGCCTTGCGGCGGAGCTTCCGGAGGCATCTGTTCCGGCGACGGAGGAAACCCTGGAGGAACCCTCTGAGTCCGAGTCCGAGTCCGCGTCCGACTCCGGCCTCGCGTCCGACTCCGGCCCCGCGTCCGGCTCCGAGCCCGACTCGAGCTCCGGCTCCGGCGCGTAGCACCGGCCCAGGTCCCGAGCCCGGAGTCCGGGCCCGACTTCGACGTGTAGCCCTGGCCAGGTCCCGGCCGGAGTCCGGGCTCGGGCCGGGTTCCTGGTCCGGTCGGGCGGCGTCACCACAACCTTCTTTCGCCCCCTCCGCCCCTGCCCGTCCCGCACCTGGGGCTCCGCCCCAGACCCCGCTCCTCAAACGCCGGAGGGGCTGAACCTTGCCCCGCACCCGAAGGACCGGCCGGAGGGGCTGATTCTTGCCCCGCACCCGAAAGGTGGCTTGCGCCGGAGGGGCTGAACCTTGCCCCGCGCCCGAGAACCGGGGCGGAGGGGCTGGGCTTTCCCCGCGCCCGAAAGGCTGGTCGGAGGGGCCGAGTCTTGACCCGCGCCCGAGAAGCGGGGCGGAGGGGCTGGGGGTTCTCCGGACGGGGCTGGGTTTCGTGTACCCGTGGTCGGACCGGGCCTCCCTCGCGGTGACCGTTGCGCCCCATATCATCCCGCTCTATGGGAGATGCCCGGATTGCCGTTGCCGTCGCCGTCGAGCAGGAGCGGGCTTCGGGCCGCCGGAGTGACGGGGACCGGCGGTCCACGGCGGCCTCCCGGCGGGCCGCCGCGTTCGCCGTGTGGTACCTGCGCGCGGTCACGTTCATCAACTTTCTGAGCGCCGCCTGGGTGTCGCTCGGACAGGACGTCCGACGGCACAACACCGAGAACTACTTCACGCCGTATCTGCTGACCGCGGGCTTCGCCTCCGGTGTGTTCACGATGTTCCTGGCCATCACGATGCGGCGGCGCAAGCGGGCCGCGTGGATCCTCAACTCGGTGCTCGGCGGGCTGTTCCTGCTGCTGTTCGGCATCGCGATGGCGTTCCCGGAGATCCGCCAGTACGCGCAGAACTGGGTCTCGCTCGCGCTGACCGCGGCCTTCGTGGGCTGCCTGGCCACCGGCCGCCGGGAGTTCTACGCCAAGGGCGACCGGTCGAACCCGAAGCTGGCCGCGGCCGTCGCGCTCGGGGGGCTCCTGGTCACCTCGCTGCTCGCCGCGTTGCTGGTCACCGTCACCAACGACGCGCACGACGCGCACCGTTCGACCTTCCTGGACCGCTGGCGCTACGGCACCCTGCGGCTCGTCTCGGTCGCCGCCGACGACTCCCACTACCCGGGGATCTCGACACCGAACTGGGCCGACGTCACCGTCAACGTGCTCAGCACCCTGCTGGTGCTCGCCGTGCTCTACGCGGCCTTCCGCTCCCGGCGCGCCGTCGACCCGCTCACCGAGGACGACGAGAAACGGCTGCGGGAACTGCTGGAGCGCAACGGGGACCGGGACTCGCTGGGCTACTTCGCGCTGCGCCGGGAGAAGAGCGTGGTCTGGTCGCCCACCGGCAAGGCGGCGGTGGCGTACCGGGTGGTGGGCGGGGTCTCCCTGGCGAGCGGCGACCCCATCGGCGACCCGGAGGCATGGCCCGGAGCCATCGAGCCCTGGCTCGCCGAGGCCCGGGAGCACGGCTGGATCCCGGCGGTGATGGGCGCGGGCGAGGAGGCCGGCACCGTCTACTCCCGGCACGGCCTCGACGCTCTGGAGCTGGGCGACGAAGCTCTCGTCGAGACGGCCGAGTTCACCCTCGAAGGACGGGCCATGCGGACCGTCCGGCAGGCTTACAACCGGGTCGGGCGGGCCGGGTACCGGGTGCGCATCCGGCGGCACGAGGACATCCCGGCCGCCGAGATGGCGTATCTGCTCCAGCGCGCGGACGACTGGCGCGACGGCGCGACCGAGCGCGGTTTCAGCATGGCGCTGGGCCGGCTCGGCGACCCCGAGGACGGGCGCTGCGTGATGCTCGAATGCACGGACGCCGAGGGCGACCTGCGGGCGGTGCTGTCCTTCGTCCCCTGGGGGCCCGGCGGGCTCTCCCTCGATCTGATGCGGCGCGACCGCGACGCGGAGAACGGGCTGATGGAGTTCATGGTGATCGAACTCCTGCGGCGCGCCCGGGAGATCGGGATCACCCAGGTCTCGCTCAACTTCGCCATGTTCCGTTCGGTCTTCGAGCGGGGGGCGCGTCTCGGCGCGGGCCCCGTGCTGCGGCTGTGGCGCTCGCTGCTCAGCTTCTTCTCCCGCTGGTGGCAGATCGAGTCGCTGTACCGGGCCAACGCCAAGTACCGGCCGATCTGGGAGCCGCGGTTCCTGCTCTTCGAGAAGAGCGCGGACCTGCTGCGCATCGGGGTCGCGTCCGCGCGCGCCGAGGGGTTCCTGGAGGCACCGGGCCTGCCGAAATGGCTGCACCGCAAGCACCTGGAGTCGCACAGATGAGACCGGCGAGGACCCGCGGGGGGAGAGCCGTGGGGACGACCGGATGAGCGCACCCGCCCACTGGGCCCGCGCCGAGTGGGGGCTGCTGTACGCGACCGTGCGCCGGGCCCTGCGGGCGAGGGGGTGGCGGGCGGCCCCGATGACCCTCGGCGCGGTGTGCCTGACGGCCGTCCTCCAGGTCGTCCAGAACCAGTCCTGGGGCTACCGGCTGGTGCAGAACACGGGTGCCGTCCGGGCCGGGGACCCGCTGTGGCTCGCCCTGGTCCGCACCCCGCTCTCCCTGTTCGTACCGGCGCTGGATCTGCCCGTGTGGGGCGCGCTCGCACAGATCCTGGTCGTCTTCGGGATCGCCGAGATCTGTCTGGGCTGGTGGCGCACCCTTGTCGTCGCGTACGTCGCCACGCTGGCCGGGACGCTGTACGCCCGTGCCGGCATCGCGCTCGGCCCGCACCGTCCGCCGGGGCTGCCCGGGGCGGACGCGCTGGTCGTCGACACCGGCCCGTCGGCGGCCGTGGTGGGCCTCGCCGTGTTCCTGTGCTGGCGCTACCGGGCGTACGCGACGGCGGGGATCGTGATCGGGGCCATGGCGGCCGAGGTGATCGTCAAGGACAACCTGGCGGGCAAGGAACACCTGGCGGCGATCGCCGCGGTGCTGGTGGTGTGCTGCCTCTCCGCCGCGCGTCACCGCTGTTCGGGCAGGGAGCGGGCGGCGGCCGGGTCGGGTTTGCCGCCGATCCACTCCTGAACCCTGCGGGCGGGACCCGCCCAGCGGCGGTCGTGCCGGTAGGCGCGCAGCCGTGCCCGGGCCCGGGTGCGCGGCCGGTTCCGGTAGAAGCGCCTGGCCCACGGCGACGCGGGCTTGGCCAGCCTGATGGCGCCGACGAGGGCGACGAACGGAACGATCACCCCGAAGATCGCCGTGCGGGCCTTGCCCTTGCTCAGGGTGAGCAGCGCGAAGAAGAAGTTCAGGACGATGGTCACGATCGCACTGGCGCGGTTCTGCGCCTCCTGGTCGCTGAGGTCGTTGACGCCGAGCGGCGAGAAGCCGCTGAGCATCAGGCCGACGAGGGCGGCCGTGAGCACCACGACCTCGACGCTCTTGCGCCCGTCCTCGGTCCAGTAGACGTCGTCGAGGTGCAGGATCAGCGCGAACTCGTCGAGCACGAGGCCCGTTCCGACGCCGAACACCACGGCGCTCACGCAGGGCCAGAATCCGTACCGGCTGCCGGCGACGGCGCCGAAGCCGCCGATCACCGTGAGCACGACACCGGGAACCACGTGGTGGATGTGCAGATCACCGGCCTTGACGTTGCCGAAGGGGCCCTTGCCGGCCCGGATCATCCGCACGATGACGCGGGTGACCGCGAAGGTCACGACGAACGAGGCCAGCGCCAGGAACAGGGGGAGCTTCCCGGGCTCGACGATGTTCTGATGCCACCAATGACCCATATGCGAACTTTATCCACAGCCGCTGTATCCGCCCTCCGGACGCCCGGGTAGCCTGCGCCGATGTCCAAGACCGCCTCCGGCGCCTCGCTGCCCGACAGCCTCCGCTTCGCCTTCGGCACCCTCACCGTGCTCCCGGTGAAGGTGACCCGCTGGGACCGTGACGCGGCGCGCGGCGGCATGCTGTGCGCTCCCCTGGCCGGCCTGGTGGTCGGGGCGGGCGCGGCACTGTCCGGCGTGGCGCTGCTGGCCATGGGATCGGGCGCGCTGCTCGCGGCCGTGGCCACCGCCGCCGTACCGGCCGCGCTGACGCGGGGCCTGCACCTCGACGGTCTCGCCGACACCGCCGACGGCCTGGGCAGCGCGAAGCCCGCCGAGGACGCGCTGCGGATCATGAAGCGGTCGGACATCGGGCCGTTCGGCGTGATCACCCTCCTGTTCGTCCTGCTCGCCCAGGTGGCCGCACTCGCCCAGGCGTACGAGGTCTCGTGGGGCCGGGGTGTCCTCGCGGCCGTCGTCTCGGCGGCCGCGGCCCGCCTCGCCCTCACGCTCGCCGCCCGCACCGGGGTGCCCGCGGCCCGCCCCGGGGGTCTGGGCGCGGCGGTCGCCGGCACCGTGCCGGTGCGCGGCGCGCTGCTGGTGGCGGCGGCCGTGACCGGCGTGGCGGCGGGCGCCGGCGCGCTCGTGGGGACGTACGACCTCGTGCGCGCCGCGGTGGCGGTGGGCCTGTCGTGTCTGGCCGCCGAAGTGCTGCTGCGGCACTGCACCCGGCGCTTCGGCGGTGTCACCGGCGATGTGTTCGGCGGCCTGGCGGAGACGGCGGCGACGACCGCGCTCGTGGTGCTCTCGCTGGGCTGATCACCGCGGTCACGAGGCGGGGGCCAGGCCGTGGGGCAGGGTGCCCCAGGGATGGTCCCCCGTGCCGGGGACCGCGCAGTACAGCCCGGCCCCCCGTTCCCCGGCCCGCGCCGCCGTGTCGGCGTCGGCCGGTGCTCCGTGGACGAGATGGCACAGGCGCACGCCGGTGCCCGTCCACGGTGGCGGGGGCTTCCTGCGGTAGGTGGCCCAGGTGCCCTCGAAGGTGACGAGGACGTCGGCGATACGGGCGTAGGAGGGGTGCGGTGCCGTGCCGTGGTTGAGGACGAGGGTTCCGCCGCCCGGCCCCCGCACCGCCGTCGCCAGCCGCCGGTAGTAGCCGAACTCGGCCTCCGTGGCGGCCACCTGGTCGAGGAACACACCGTCGGTGCCGAACCAGTCGCGGTGCCGGGCCAGTTCGCGCCGGACGTCCCCGGGCGGCCTGCGCCCGTACGCCGTGTCGACGTACCCGAGGACCCGGACGTCCGCGGCGCGCAGCCGTCCGGCGACCGCCGCGAACTCCGGGTCCGGGCGGTCGCCGGGGCCGCTGGCGGGGTTGAGCACCACGCCGTAGAGCCGGGGCGCGGCGGCGACGAGTGTGTCCCACTCGGCCGGGCGGACGGCGGGGTGCTCGTAGTACGGGACGAGGAGGGTCTTCACCGGTGGGCCGTCACCTTTCCCAGCCGGGCGCAGACGAGCAGGGTCTGGGCGCCCGCCGCCGCGCCGTACACGATCAGGCCCACCCAGTGCGCGTCGCCCGTGTGCGTGACCAGTGCCGCGGTCTGGGCGAGCGCGGCGGCGCAGACGACGGCGGCGGTGCCGGTGACGGCGCCGAAGGACTGGAGCAGCAGCCCGGTCCACATGACCACCCCCAGCAGGAGCAGTCCGCCGAGCCTGACCCCGTCCGCGGCCGCGGGCGCGTGCGGCCACAGCGCGGAGACACCGAGGCCGAGCACGAGCAGGGAGGCCAGGTAGCCGGTCAGGCATCTCAGGAGCGTGCCGGCGGAGGCCCGCCGGAAGCTCCTCGCCGAGGTGCTGGAGCGCAGTCCGGCGAGGCTCCCGCTGCGGAACCGGAACAGCAGCCACTCGGCGGGGCCCATGCTGAGGGTCAGCGCGACCGCGGCCGGTGCGGCGACCGCCGTACGGGCTCCCGTCAGGACGTCTCCGAGCGCCGCGTACAGCACGAGGACACCGCTGCCGAGCCCGAAGAGGGCGTACGCGACGGTTCCGGCGTTCCGGCGCGCGGCGGACCGGCGGGCGCGCAGCCGCGCGGTGACCCTGCCGAGGCGGCCCGGAGCGGTTCCCGGCTTCCCCGCGGCCGGCCGGCCCGCGGAGGCCGCGCGCGGCTCACCGGCCCGCCCGGACGGCTCGGTGCCGCCCCGCAGACGGCCGTACGGCAGCAGCGCGATCAGTCCCGCGCCCCAGCTCCCCCCGCCCAGCTCGCGTACCGCGGGGGCCACTTCGAGGAGTCCGAGCAGGGCGACCGCCGCCAGGGAGCCCAGCAGCAGGGCCATGCGCGCCAGGTCGGGGACCGGGTGGAACACGGTGACGGCGGCGCCCGCCGTCATGGGGGCCAGGGCGGCGAGCAGCACGCGTTCCCTGCCCATGACCAGCAGAACGGTGGCCGCGCCCAGGTAGCCGGACTGCCCGGCGGCGAAGGCGACGGCGCCCCGGCCGGCCGATCCCGCCGCCGCGAAGGCCACCAGGGAGCCGAGCAGGACACCGGCCGGGGTGCCGACGAGCAGCGCGCGGCGGGCGGCCGAGCGGTCGCCGAGCCCCATCCAGGTGTACGCGCGGTGGGCGAGCCCCTGGTTCCAGGTCCAGCCGCACAGCGCCCCGGCGAGCATCGGAACGGTGCCGGCCGGGAGTCCGAACGCGCCCTTCGGTCCCGCGAGGAGGGGTCCGGCGAGGACGTAGCCGAGGCCGGGGAGGGCGAAGACGATGCCGCGCAGGAGGCAGCCGATCAGACCGGTCCGCCAGGGGTCGGGGGCCGGCTCCCCGGGCTCGGGATAACCGCGCTCGACCCGCTCGAACAACTCCTCGGCGAGGGCGAAGGAGTTGGTGACGCCGTACCGTTCGCGGATCTGGTCGTCCGAGAGGCCGTCGGATTCGAGGAGCGCGGCCACCTCGTCGGGATGGACGGCGGCGGTCACGAACTCCGCCAGTTCCGCGGCGAGTTCGTCGATCGGGTCGGGCTTCCCCCAGCTCGTCGAGCGGCGCTGGCTCGGCACCAGGGGACGGGTGGCCTCGTGCGCCCCGGGCTGGGTGCGCAGGGAGCCGCTCACCAGCCGGTCCCGTCCGTGGCGACGGCCTGGTACCAGGGGTCGCGCAGTTCGAGGGTCCAGTCGTCGACGGTCTCCACGGCGGGCTCGTACACCGCGGGCCGGCCCGCCAGTTCCTGGTAGACCGTCCTGAACGCGTCGACGGAACGGCGCAGCGTGAACCGGTCGATGACTCGCTGGCGGGACAACTCGCCGAGTTCCAGGCGCCGTTCCTCGTCCCGCAGCAGGGTGAGGGCGGCGGCGGCCATCTTCTCCGGTTCGCGGGGCGGGACGACGATCCCGGTGTCGCCGACCGCCTCCCGGACCCCGCCCACGTCCGTGGAGACCGTCGTACGGCCGCAGGACATGGCTTCGATGATCGAGAACGGGAAGCCCTCCGAGATGGAGGACAGCATGACGACGTGGCCGGCCGCGTAGGCGCGCCACACCTCGGTGATGCGCCCCTCGAAGGTCAGCCCGTCGGTGACGCCCAGTTCGGCGGCGAGCTTCTCCAGGCGGGTGCGGTACGCCTCCCCGCCGGGCGGCACGGGACCGAAGAGCCGCAGCCGGGTCTCGGGCAGTTCGGCGCGCACCATGGCGTACGCGCGAAGGAGGGTCTCCAGGTCCTTGATGGGGTCGACCCGGCCGCACCAGGTGAGGGTGGGCACGGCGGGTTCGGGTCCCGCGTGCGGGAAGGCGTGCGGGTCGACGCCGTTGTAGACCGTGCGGATCCGGTCCCCGTCGGCGCCGCCGCGCTCCTCCCAGCGGCGGTTGTACTGGTTGCAGGGGGTGATGAGGTCGGCGGCGCGGTAGCCGAGGGAGTTCAGCTCGCGGTAGAAGCCGAGCATGAACGCCTTGACGGGCCAGCGCTGTCCGGCGCCGCGGTAGCCGAGGTAGCGCTCGCGCAGATAGATGCCGTGCTCGGTGAGCAGGAACGGGACCCCGTCCAGGTGGTGCGCGACCAGGGCGGGCAGCGTGGCGAGGCCGCTGCTGACCGCGTGGGCGACGGAGTCCTCGGGGATCCGGACGCCGAGCGGGCGCAGCGCGTGTTCCAGCAGGTCCGTCGCGGTGAGCGCGTCGTGCACGGTGGGCCGGGCGGCGGCCGTCGGCAGATGCGGCATGGTCCAGATCCACATCAGCGAGCGCAGCGCCGCTTCGCCGCGCAGGGCGGCCGAGAGGCGTCCGTCGCGGGCGAGCGCGGCCAGTTCGTACAGGGCGTCGCCGAAGTCCTCGGGCGAGTCGGGGTCGAGGAAGGAGAGCAGGAAGCGTTCGTAGATCTCGGCGAAGCGGCGCTGGGCGCGGCCCAGTGGCGGGCGGGCGCGGCCGGGGCGCGGTCCCCAGGTCGGTACGCGGGTGTGCCGGTAGACGTTGGGCGGCAGTTCCCAGGTCACGGGTTCGCGGCCGCTGCCGGTGAGCGAGACGATGTGGAAGTCGACCTCCGGCATGCCCTTGACCAACTGGTCGCACCAGGTGCTGACCCCGCCGTGGACATGTGGGTAGGTGCCTTCGGTGAGCATGGTGACATGACGGCCTGTGCGCATCATGTGTGGTTCCCCCCTGGGACTGTTTCTTCGGAGAGCCCCCCGGCTCCCCGTCGCACGGCTCACGAGCGCACCCCGGCCGGTCGGGCCGGGGTGCGCGTCGCGAGCCGCGATGCCGCCGCGCTTACGCGGGCAGGTTCAGCTTGACCGCGGACTGAAGGAGCTCCGGCTTGGTCCAGTCGTTGCGCGCTCCCGCGTACGCCGTCCCGAACGGGGTGGTACCGACCAGGAGTTGCTTGGTCGTCCCCTCGGGCGCGGTCACCGGGATCTGCGTCCCGGACGGGGCCGTGACGGTGACCTGGTTGCCGATGCGGTAGGCCGTGACCCTGCCGCTCGCCAGGGCGGTCTGCCAGTCGGTGCGGCGCTGGAGTTCCGTGCCGATCGCGCTCTGGCGGGGGTTCTGCAGCGGGGTGTTGTCCGCGTAGATCGCCTTGTAGTCGGCGAGCACCTTGTCCAGGACCGGGTAGAGGATGCGCCCCTCGGCCAGGTTGGACTGGTGGACGTAGTGCGGACGCGGGTCGTTGCCGATGGCGTGCCCGAGCGCGGTGCGCGCCTCGGCCGGGACGATGTAGTCGGCGTAGCCGGTGGCCGTGTTCAGCGGGGCCGGCAGGCAGGTGGACGTCGCGTTGTTCTCGCACACCCCGCTGCCGCCGGCGGCCTTCGAGGTGTAGATGTAGTTGTACTCGTCGGCCATCTCCTCGGGCGTGCCGGTGTTGTAGTAGATGTTCATCGGGTAGCGGGGGACGGTCAGCACGCCGTTGCCGACCGAACGCTGCTCGGGCTCACGGGAGTTGTCGGACCCGGTCCACTTGACGCCGTTGTCGGACATGGCGCGCGCGAGGTTCGGGTTGTCGACGGGCTGCTGGGGCAGCGTCTTGAGGCCCGAGTGCTCGCCGGTCACCAGTTCGGTGCGGTCGATGGAGAGGCCGTGGGAGGACGCCCAGTTGTTGTTCTGCGAGATCTGCGCGGAGATCTCGGCCCGGCTCATGTACTTCGTCGATCCGTCGGCGTTCTTCGAGCAGGTCCAGGGCACGGTCGTGGTGTCCTGGACGCAGCCGAGGAACGGGTGCGTGTAGGTGTGGTTCATCCAGCGGAACTTGGCCTTGTCGGCGAGCAGCCGCGTGGTGAGGGCGTCGGTGCCGCCGTTCTCGGCCTTCCACTCCTCGCCCGCGCCCGCGTTGAAGACCATGTCGAGCGTGAACCCGTGGTCGGCCTCCCACTGGGCGGCGTAGGCGGCGTCGGCCGCGGTCATCCGGATCGGCGTCGTGGTGTCCTCGCCGTTGCCGCCCGCGCAGTCGATGTCGCCCGGGGTGCAGTTGCGCTGGGAGTCCCAGCGGGCGTCGGGCGCGAAGACGTCGTCGACGTGGACGGCGAAGTAGTTCCTGGCCTGTCCGAGGTGCACTCCCTGGGTGAGCCATTCGACGATTCCGCGCGCCAGGACCTTGAACTGCTTCTGGTACTGGTTGTACGCGAAGGTCACCACGAGCTCGCGGCGCCCGTCGTGCTCGTACTGCCCGAGCAGCGAACCGCCGCTGGGCGCGTTCAGGTAGCTGGTGAACCCCTCCCTCGGGTGGGCCGCGTAGCCGTAGGTCTCCTGCACGGCCGGGTCGTTGTCCTCGAAGGTCAGCGGTCCGTCGAGGTAGCGGAACGGGCCGGCCGTACCGGCCGTGGTGATCTGGGTGGTCCGGCCGTCCAGCACGCCGGACCAGCCGCCGTTCTGGTCGGTGTAGTCGAGACCGACCTCGGGGTGGGCCCAGGTGTAGGCGTCGACCTGCGGGATGCCGAACGTCTTCTCGTACGACTCCAGTGCGGTCTGTTCGGCCGAACCCGCGCCGAACGGAGCCTCGTTCGGCAGGACGACGCCCTGGTACTTGGCGCGCGGGACGCCGTTCACGGTGTCGCTCAGGAACGTCGCGTTGATGGTCGGGCGGTTCGTGTCGCCCAGGTTGACCGTGGTGTACGGGACACCGGAGTTCTTGAGCTCCGCGGTGATGGCTCCGACCTGGCCCGCGCCGTTGTCCACGACCAGGACCTTGAGGTCGATCCGCGGCGTGACCGCCGCGGACGCGCCGGGCGCCCCCATGCCCAGCGCGAGGAGTCCGGCGGTCCCCAGGACGGCAGCCGTCCCTCTCCACCGTTGCAGACTCTGTGCCATATGTAGCTTTCTCCCCCTCGAGCATCCCCCACGGGTGGAAACCATGGGGAATCTGTGGAAATCGTGCAAAGCAGTGGGCGGCGTGCCCACTGAACACGATGAGTGTGTCTCAGCTCACCTGGAGTGAGGGGCGGGAATACGACACGGCGCCACCTGTGGGTGAACGTCCGCAGGAATGAGCGAAACCCGACCCCGAGCGTAGGCTCGTCCCGGGTACTCGCCCGCCCCGCCAGGGGCCCCGGCAAGGACCGCCCCCGAGGACGGATCTAGGGTCAGCCGTCGGGCCCGGTCGACCCACCCCTTCTCGGCCACACAGAACTTTCAATGGAAGCGGAGATCTCACCACCGTGACTGCTCTCACTCTCAGCACCGCCGCAGCGTCCGGTCTGCGGGCCGACGCGATCGTCGTCGGTGTCGCGAAGGGCCCCAAGGGCCCGGTCGTCGCACCGGGCGCCGAGGCCGTGGACAACGCCTACGACGGCGGGCTCGCCGGGATCCTCGAGACCCTCGGGGCCTCGGGATCCGAGGGCGAGGTGACCAAGCTGCCCGCGCCGTCCGGCTTCAAGGCCCCCGTCGTGGTGGCCGTCGGCCTGGGAGCCGTCCCCGAGGACGAGGCCGGCTACGACGCCGAGGCGCTGCGCCGCGCGGCCGGTGTCGCCGCCCGCGCGCTCGCCGGCGCCAAGAAGGCCGTGTTCGCGCTGCCGGTCTCGGACGCCGCCGACGCCGGTGCCGTCGCCGAGGGCGCCCGCCTGGGCGCGTACGGCTTCGACGCCTACAAGGAGACGGGCCGCAACGAGGCCGCCAAGGGCCGCAAGGGTCCGCTCGGCGAGGTGACCGTCCTCGGCGGCAAGCCCCGCGACGCCGCGTTCAAGGCCGCCCTCGCGCGCGCCACCGCCGTGACCGAGGAGCTCAACCGCGCCCGCGACCTCGTCAACACCCCGCCGAACGACCTCAACCCGGAGTCCTTCGCCGCCGTCGCCACCGCGGCCGGCAAGGAGCACGGCATCAAGGTGCAGGTGTTCGACGAGAAGGCCCTGGCCAAGGGCGGCTTCGGCGGCATCCTCGGCGTCGGCGCCGGAGCGGTCGCCGGTCCCCGCCTGGTGAAGCTGTCGTACACCTCCTCGAAGGCCGAGAAGCACCTCGCCTTCGTCGGCAAGGGCATCACCTACGACTCGGGCGGCATCTCGCTCAAGCCCGCCGGGCACAACGAGACGATGAAGTGCGACATGGCCGGCGCCGCCGCGGTCTTCGCCGCCGTGGTCACCGCCGCGCGCCTCGGCCTGGAGGTCAACGTCACCGGCTGGCTCGCGCTCGCCGAGAACATGCCGTCCGGCTCCGCCACCCGTCCGGGTGACGTGCTGCGCATGTACAGCGGCAAGACCGTCGAGGTCCTGAACACCGACGCCGAGGGCCGGCTGGTCCTGGCGGACGCGCTGTGGAAGGCGTCCGAGGAGAAGCCGGACGCGATCGTCGACGTGGCGACGCTGACCGGCGCGATGGTGCTGGCGCTCGGCAACCGCACCTTCGGCGTGATGGCCAACAACGACGCGTTCCGTGCCGCGATCGTCGAGGCCGCCGACGAGGTCGGCGAGGAGTCCTGGCCGATGCCGCTGCCCGAGCACCTGCGCAAGGGCATGGACTCCCCCACCGCCGACATCGCCAACATGGGCGAGCGCATGGGCGGCGGCCTGGTCGCCGGCCTGTTCCTGCAGGAGTTCGTCGGCGAGGGCATCACCTGGGCGCACCTGGACATCGCGGGCCCCGCGTTCAACGAGGCCGGTCCCTTCGGCTACACCCCCAAGGGCGGCACCGGTTCCGCGGTCCGCACCCTGGTCCGTCTCGCCGAGCTCACCGCGGCCGGCGACCTGGGCTGAGCCCTCGTACGACACGGCACACGGCCCCGGGCGTCCGCGCGCCCGGGGCCGCTCGTGTGGCCGAACGAAGGTTTCGCCCACGACGAAATCCGCGGGTTCACCCTGCTCCGCACCCCGTCGACGTGATGGATCAGACGCCGCACACACCGGCCCGGCGTCTCGCTCGCCCTCGACAAGTGCAAAGATGGGTTCTCGGCAGGACAGGGCCCCCACCACAGGGCCGTGGAAAGAGCGGCCGGACACCAGCCGACCGACCGGTCAACCACCCGTAAGGGACAAAGGTGCCCGGCGTAACGGCGCACATGCATGGAGGACGTGACGTGGCGAACGACGCCAGCACCGTTTTCGACCTAGTGATCCTCGGCGGCGGTAGCGGCGGTTACGCCGCGGCGCTGCGCGGAGCGCAGCTGGGCCTGGACGTCGCCCTGATCGAGAAGGACAAGGTCGGCGGTACCTGCCTGCACCGGGGGTGCATCCCCACCAAGGCCCTGCTCCACGCGGGCGAGATCGCCGACCAGGCCCGCGAGAGCGCGCAGTTCGGCGTCAAGGCCACCTTCGAGGGCATCGACGTACCCGCCGTCCACAAGTACAAGGACGGCGTCATCTCCGGCCTGTACAAGGGTCTCCAGGGTCTCATCGCGTCCCGCAAGGTGACGTACATCGAGGGTGAGGGCCGTCTGTCCTCCCCGACCTCCGTCGACGTGAACGGGCAGCGCGTCCAGGGCCGCCACGTGCTCCTCGCGACCGGCTCCGTGCCGAAGTCGCTGCCGGGCCTGGAGATCGACGGCAACCGCATCATCTCCTCGGACCACGCGCTCGTCCTGGACCGCGTGCCGCAGTCCGCGATCATCCTGGGCGGCGGCGTCATCGGCGTCGAGTTCGCCTCGGCGTGGAAGTCCTTCGGTGCCGAGGTGACCGTCATCGAGGGCCTCAAGCACCTCGTCCCGGTCGAGGACGAGAACTCCTCCAAGCTCCTCGAGCGCGCGTTCCGCAAGCGGGGCATCAAGTTCAACCTGGGCACCTTCTTCTCGAAGGCCGAGTACACCGAGAGCGGTGTCAAGGTCACCCTCGCCGACGGCAAGGAGTTCGAGGCCGAGGTCCTGCTCGTCGCCGTCGGCCGCGGCCCGGTCTCGGCCGGTCTCGGCTACGAGGAGCAGGGCGTCGCGATGGACCGCGGCTACGTCCTGGTCGACGAGTACATGCGGACGAACGTCCCCACCATCTCCGCCGTCGGCGACCTCGTCCCGACGCTCCAGCTCGCCCACGTCGGCTTCGCCGAGGGCATGCTGGTCGCGGAGCGGCTGGCCGGTCTGAAGACCGTCCCGATCGACTACGACGGCGTGCCGCGCGTGACGTACTGCCACCCCGAGGTCGCCTCCGTCGGCATCACCGAGGCCAAGGCCAAGGAGATCTACGGCGCGGACAAGGTCGTCGCCCTGAAGTACAGCCTCGCGGGCAACGGCAAGAGCAAGATCCTCAACACCTCGGGCGAGATCAAGCTCGTCCAGGTGAAGGACGGTGCCGTGGTCGGCGTCCACATGGTCGGCGACCGTATGGGCGAGCAGGTCGGCGAGGCCCAGCTGATCTACAACTGGGAAGCGCTGCCCGCCGAGGTCGCCCAGCTCATCCACGCCCACCCGACGCAGAACGAGGCGCTCGGCGAGGCCCACCTCGCGCTCGCGGGCAAGCCGCTGCACGCGCACGACTGACCGGCCCGGCCGGGGGGATCCCCCGGCCACCGGCCGTCCCAGTCACCGCGTCGAGCAGGGCTCGACGACGACCACAGACTTCCGCACTTCCCCGAGCTCTCGATCCCGGTCGGGCAGGGGAGACCCCAATAAGGAGCAACAGAAACCATGCCGGTTTCCGTAACCCTTCCGGCACTCGGTGAGAGCGTCACCGAGGGCACTGTCACCCGCTGGCTGAAGGCCGAGGGCGAGCGCGTCGAGGCCGACGAGCCGCTGCTGGAGGTGTCGACGGACAAGGTCGACACCGAGATCCCCTCCCCCGCCGCCGGCATCCTGGCGTCCATCAAGGTCGCCGAGGACGAGACCGTCGAGGTCGGCGCCGAGCTGGCCGTCATCGACGACGGCACGGGCGCGCCCGCCGCCGCCCCGGCTCCCGCCGCCGAGGCTCCGGCCCCGGCCGCCCCCGCCCCGGTCGCCGAGGCCCCCGCGGCCCCGGCCGCCGCCGCTCCCGCCGCTCCGGCCGGTGGCGCCTCCGGTACCGACGTCGTGCTGCCCGCGCTGGGCGAGTCGGTCACCGAGGGCACCGTCACCCGCTGGCTGAAGCAGGTCGGCGAGGAGGTCGCGGAGGACGAGCCCCTGCTCGAGGTCTCCACGGACAAGGTCGACACCGAGATCCCCGCGCCGGTCGCCGGCGTACTGCTGGAGATCGTCGTCGGCGAGGACGAGACCGCGGAGGTCGGCGCGAAGCTGGCCGTCATCGGCGCTCCGGGCGCGGCTCCGGCCGCTGCCGCGCCGGCCGCCCCCGCTGCCCCCGCCGCTGCTCCGGCCGCCCCCGTCGCCCCGGCTCCGGCCCCGGCCGCCCCGGCTCCGGCCGCCCCGGCTCCGGCCGCCGCCGCCCCGGCTCCGGTCCAGCCGGCCGCGCCCGCCGCCCCTGCCCCGGCCCCCGCGCCGGTGGCCGCGCCCGCCCCCGTCACCCCTGCTCCGGCGCCCGCCGCGACCACCGGTGACGACGGCGCGTACGTGACCCCGCTGGTGCGCAAGCTCGCCGCCGAGAACGGCGTCGACCTGGCCGCCGTCAAGGGCACCGGCGTCGGCGGCCGCATCCGCAAGCAGGACGTCGTCGCCGCCGCCGAGGCCGCGAAGGCCGCCGCCAAGGCTCAGGCTCCGGCCGCCGCCCCGGCCGCCGCCGCCAAGAAGGCCCCGGTCCTGGAGGTCTCCCCGCTGCGCGGCCAGACCGTCAAGATGACCCGCATCCGCAAGGTCATCGGCGACAACATGGTGAAGGCCCTGCACGAGCAGGCGCAGCTGTCCTCGGTCGTCGAGGTCGACATCACCAAGCTGATGAGGCTCCGCGCGCAGGCGAAGGACTCCTTCGCGGCCCGCGAGGGCGTCAAGCTCTCCCCGATGCCGTTCTTCGTGAAGGCGGCGGCCCAGGCGCTGAAGGCCCACCCGGTCATCAACGCCCGGATCAACGAGGCCGAGGGCACGATCACCTACTTCGACGCCGAGAACATCGGTATCGCGGTGGACTCGGAGAAGGGCCTGATGACCCCGGTCATCAAGGGCGCGGGCGACCTCAACATCGCCGGCATCTCGAAGGCCACCGCCGACCTGGCGGGCAAGGTCCGCGCGAACAAGATCACCCCGGACGAGCTGTCCGGCGCGACCTTCACCATCTCCAACACCGGCTCGCGCGGCGCGCTCTTCGACACGATCATCGTGCCGCCGAACCAGGTCGCGATCCTGGGCATCGGCGCCACGGTCAAGCGTCCGGCCGTCATCGAGACGGAAGAGGGCACCGTCATCGGTGTCCGCGACATGACCTACCTGACGCTCTCCTACGACCACCGTCTGGTGGACGGCGCCGACGCCGCCCGCTACCTGACCGCGGTCAAGGCGATCCTGGAAGCGGGCGAGTTCGAGGTCGAGCTCGGCCTGTAACCCGTACCGCTCGCACGCGGCACACCGACGCGGCACCCCCGTCCGGACTTCCGGGCGGGGGTGCCGTGTTTCCGGCGGGGACTTCCGGGGCGGCGGTGCCGTGTTCCCCCGCCCTCCGCCCCCTGTCTGCGGGCGGAGGTGCGGGTTCCCCCGCCCCGGATCTCCGGACGGAGGTGCAGTGTTTCCCCGGGGCCGGGTTCCCGCGGCCGCCGTTCTTCCGCCGGGGCCCGCGTCCGGCGATCACATCGACGGTACGAATCCGGACTTCACCCGGTACGAGCCCCTACGGACGGGAACACTCCGACAGCGTGTAAGCCTCGTCTCACCTGCGGGAAAGCGCCGCCATGCGCCCCTCACCGATCGAGCCACGGCCTTATTGTCTAAAGGTCAAACGCCCTCGGGGTCCCGCCACCCCTGTCAAAGGAGCCTTCATGACCGCGCCCGTCGTCCACTCGCTGCGCGAACAGATCCGCGAGCACATCGTGGAGGGGATCGTCAGCGGGCGCTGGAAGCCGGGCGAGCGGATCGTGGAGCGGCGGATCGCCACCGAGCTGGAGGTCAGCCAGACCCCGGTGCGCGAGGCGCTGCGCGAGCTGGAGTCACTGCGGCTGATCGAGTCGGCGCCGAACAAGGGCGTGCGGGTACGGAACCTGACGGCCGCCGACCTGGAGGAGAGCTACCCCGTACGAGCCGGCCTGGAGGCCATCGCGGCGGAGCTGGCGGCCGGAAGGCTGGCGGAGGACTGCTCGGCCCTCGAACCCCACGTGACGGCGCTGTACGAGGCCGACCGGCTGGCCGACGGGACCGGCCAGGTGCGGCACACCGTGGGGTTCCACCGCGAGCTGGTCCGGGCGGCCGGGAACTCCGTGCTCCTGCACACCTGGGAGGGCCTGGGCATCGAGGTCTTCACGGCCCTGTCCATCCGCTGGCTCGGGACCGTGCAGCAGTCGTACGCGGAGGAGCACGAGGCTCTCGTGGACGCCTTCCGGCGGCGCGATCCGCTGATCGCCGAGCTCGTGAAGGCCCACGTCCTCGGCTGCGCCCCGCGCCCCTGAGGGACGCGCCGACGGCATCGGCGCAGGGGAGCACACCCGCGCTCAACCGTGCTCCCACCTGCGAGAACCGTCGATTTTCAAGGCACCCCGTGCCTGCCTCCAAGGCACCCCGTGCCGACTTTCCGATCTGAAGAGGATTTCCCCCGGAATCCTTTGATCGATCATCGATCAGGGGGTTACAGTCCTCGACGGGCTCCCACAAGAGCCCGTCGCCCTGTCCTGCCACAGACCAAGGGCACCCCCCGAAAACCCCTTGCCGATGAGGGAACCCCCCTCCGCATCCGGAAGGCGGCGCAATGACCGACCCCACCGCAATCCAGCCGAGCGAGCTCGACCAGCTCCCGGACCGCGACCCCGAGGAGACCGCCGAATGGCGGGCCTCCCTGGACGCCGTCACCCAGGCGGCCGGGCCGCACCGTGCCGCGTACCTGATGCGCCGCACGCTGGAGCGCGCCGAGGGCAACGGTCTCGCGCTGCCCAAGCTGCTCGAGACCGACTACGTCAACACCATCCCCACCGCCGCCGAGCCCGTCGTGGACGGCGACGAGGCGATGGAAGCCAGGATCACCGCGTGGAACCGCTGGAACGCGGCCGCGATGGTGACCCGGGGCGCGAAGCACGGCGTCGGCGGCCACATCGCCACCTTCGCCTCCGCGGCCTGGCTCTACGAGACCGGCTTCAACCACTTCTTCAAGGGCAAGGAGGGTGACGGGTCCGGCGACCAGCTCTACATCCAGGGCCACGCCTCGCCCGGCATCTACGCCCGCGCCTTCCTCGACGGACGCCTGAACGAGCACCACCTGGACAACTTCCGCCAGGAGGCGGGCGGCAACGGTCTCCCGTCGTACCCGCACCCGCGCCGGCTGCCCTGGCTGTGGGAGTTCCCGACCGTCTCCATGGGCCTCGGCCCGCTGTCGGCGATCTACCAGGCCCGCTTCAACCGCTACCTCACCAACCGCGCCATCAAGGACGTCTCCGCGTCCCACGTGTGGGCCTTCCTCGGTGACGGCGAGATGGACGAGCCGGAGTCGACGGCGGCACTCGCGCTCGCCGCCCGCGAGGGTCTGGACAACCTGACCTTCGTCATCAACTGCAACCTGCAGCGCCTCGACGGCCCGGTCCGCGCGAACTTCAAGATCGTGCAGGAGCTGGAGGCGCAGTTCCGCGGCGCCGGCTGGAACGTCGTGAAGTCGCTGTGGGGCTCGGCCTGGGACGAGCTGTTCCAGCTCGACACCACGGGCGCGCTCGTCCGCCGTCTGCGCCAGGTGCCCGACGCCCAGGTGCAGACGTACCAGACCCGCGACGCCGCCTACATCCGCCAGGACTTCTTCGGCGCCGACCCGGCGCTCGCCGAGATGGCGAGGCTGCTGAGCGACGACAAGATCCTCGAGTGCTTCCACCTCTCCCGCGGTGGCCACGAGTCGCGCAAGGTGTACGCGGCCTACCGCGCCGCCCTCGCCCACAAGGGCGCGCCGACGGTGATCCTGGCCCAGACCGTCAAGGGCCACACCCTCGGTCCGGGCTTCGCGTCGAAGAACGCCAACCACCAGATGAAGAAGCTGTCCACGGACGAGTTCAAGCAGATGCGTGATCTGCTCGAACTGCCCATCTCCGACAGCCAGTTCGTCGACGGCGTGGTGCCCTACGGCCACCCGGGCGCCGACTCCCCCGAGGTCCGTTACCTCCAGGAGCGCCGCGCGGCCCTCGGCGGCCCGGCCCCGGCCCGCCGTACGCACGCGCTGGCCCCGCTGCCGGCCCCCGCCGACAAGACGTTCGCGTCCTTCGACAAGGGCTCCGGCACGCAGAACCTGGCGACGACGATGGCGTTCGTCCGCCTCGTCAAGGACCTGGTCCGCGACAAGGAGACCGGCAGGCGCTGGGTGCCGATCGTCCCGGACGAGGCCCGCACCTTCGGTATGGAGTCGCTCTTCCCGTCGCTGGGCATCTACTCGCCCAAGGGCCAGACGTACGAGCCGGTCGACCGCGACCAGCTGATGTACTACAAGGAGGCCAAGGACGGCCAGATCCTCAACGAGGGGATCACCGAGGCCGGCTCCATGGCGGACTTCATCGCCGCGTCCACCGCGTACTCCACGCACGGCGAGGCGATGATCCCCTTCTACATCTTCTACTCGATGTTCGGCTGGCAGCGCACCGCCGACCAGATGTGGCAGCTCGGCGACCAGCTCGGCCGCGGCTTCCTGGTCGGCGCCACCGCCGGTCGTACGACCCTGACGGGCGAGGGCCTGCAGCACGCCGACGGCCACTCCCCCGTCATCGCGGCGACCAACCCGGCCGCGCTGTCCTACGACCCGGCGTTCGCGTACGAGATCGCGGCGATCGTCAAGGACGGTCTGCGCCGGATGTACGGCGAGGCCGCCCCGGGCGAGGACCCGGACGTCTTCTACTACCTGACCGTCTACAACGAGCCGATGCCGCAGCCCGCCAAGCCGGCCGGCCTCGGTGTCGACGAGGGCATCCTCAAGGGCCTGTACCGCTTCAACACGGCGGAGTCGGCGGGCCTGAACGTGGCCGCGGCGAACGCCCCGCGCATCCAGCTCCTGGGTTCCGGCACGGCGATCCACTGGACCCTGGAGGCCCAGAAGCTGCTCGCCGAGGAGTGGGGCGTGGCCGCCGACGTGTGGTCCGCGACCTCCTGGACCGAGCTGCGCCGTGACGCGCTGGAGGCCGACGCGGCCCTGCTGCGCGGTGAGGAGCGGGTGCCGTTCGTCCGCCAGGCGCTCCAGGGCGCCGAGGGCCCGGTGCTCGCGGTCTCCGACTACATGCGCCAGGTCCCGGACCAGATCGCGCAGTGGGTCGAGCAGGACTGGTCCTCGCTCGGTGCCGACGGGTTCGGTCTCTCGGACACGCGTGCGGCGGCCCGCCGTCACTTCGGCGTGGACGCCCAGTCGATCGTCGTCGCCGCCCTGGCGCAGCTCGCCCGCCGCGGCGAGGTCAAGGCATCGGCGGTGAAGGAGGCCCGGGAGCGCTACGGCCTGTAGTCCCCGGGGGCCGGACACGGAGAAGGGTACGGCGGTCGCCGTACCCTTCCCGCTTTCCCGGTTCCCTCCGGCGGGCCCCGCGGGGCGGGCGCCCGTCCTGTCGTTGTCGGTGGTGCCCGGCATCATGAGGACATGCGTGCCGCTCGTCTGATCAAGATGGTGCTGCTGCTCCAGACCCGCGCGTCGATGACCGCCGCCGAGCTGGCGCGGGAGCTGGAGGTGTCCGAGCGCACGGTCGCCCGGGACGCGCAGGCACTGTCCGAGGCGGGGATCCCGGTCTACGCGGACCGGGGCCGGGCCGGCGGCTACCGCCTGGTCGGCGGGTACCGCACGCGGCTGACGGGACTCGCGCGGAGCGAGGCGGAGGCGCTGTTCCTGAGCGGGGTGCCGGGGGCGCTGCGCGACATGGGCCTTCAGGACACGGCGTCGGCGGCCCGGCTGAAGGTGTCGGCGGCACTGACGCCCTCCGCGCAAGGCGCCTCGCGATCGGCGGCGCAGCGCTTCCACCTGGACGCGCCCGCCTGGTTCAGCGAGCCGCGGACGCCCGGGCTGCTGCCCGCGCTCGCGGACGCGGTGTGGGACGACCGCCCGGTCCTCGCGCGCTACCGGCGCCGCGGGTCGGAGGCGGAGCGGACCCTCGAACCGTACGGGCTCGTCCTGAAGGCGGGGCTCTGGTACCTGTGCGCGCGGGTGCCGGACGCGGAGGCCTTCCGGGTGTACAGGATCGACCGGTTCACCGCCGTCGCCCCCGGCGCGGAGCGGTTCCGGCGGGACGAGGGCTTCGATCTGCCGGCGTTCTGGGAGGAGCGGGCCGAGGAGTTCGCCCGGTCCGTCCTGCGGTCCGAGGCCGTCGTACGGCTGTCCCCGGAGGGCGTACGACTGCTCCCGTACGCCCTCGATCCCACGTCGGCGAAGGAGGGACTCGCCGTCTCCGGCGCCCCGGACGGGCGGGGCTGGGTGACCCTCACCCTGCCGGTCGAGTCCGAGGAGGTCGCCCGTGTACAACTGCGGGGCCTCGGGCCCGAGGTGGAGGTGCTCGCTCCGGAGTCCCTGCGGAAGCGCTGCGCCGAGGACGCGGCCGCGGCTGCGGCGCTCTACCGGTGACGCGGGCCGATCGGCGGTGCCGCGCCGGTGGCCGCGGGCCCGGGGGGCGGCCTGGGGAACGTTTGTCTCCGACCGCTTGAAATCCGTATGAACCCGGTGGTTTTACCTTCGGCATGTGCATGCATAACAATCTGCGCCGCTCCACGTGCGTCCCTCCCGCCCAGGCCCGATGCTGGACCCGTGATGGACGAGACGGAGTTCTGGCAGCTGGTGGACACGACCCGCGAGACTGCCGAGGGAGATCCCGAGGAACAGGCGGATCTGCTCGTCGAGCGGCTCGTCCAGCTGGACCCGGACTCCGTCCTGGACTTCTCCCGGCACTTCGAGTCCCGCTACAACCGCGCGTACCGCTGGGATCTGTGGGGCGCGGCCTGGGTGCTGCTCGACGGGGCCAGCGACGACGCCTTCGACTTCTTCCGGTGCTGGCTGATCGGCCAGGGCCGGGAGGTCTTCGAGGGGGCGATGCACGACCCCGACACGCTCGCCGAGCTCCTGGACGACTTCGACGAGGAGATCGACGGCGACGGCGAGGAGCTGGGGTACGCGGCCGACGAGGCCTACGAGCAGCTGACCGGTGCCGTCGCCCCCTCCCTCGGCATCCCGGCCGCCCCCGCCGAGCCCGAGGGCACCCCGCTCGAGTTCGAGAACGAGTCCGTCATCGCGGGGCGCTACCCCAAGCTGTGGGAGCGTTTCAGGGAGGACTGACGGGCACACCGGCCAGCCGGGGTGTCAGGGCGTGCCCGTGCGGCTCCGGGGTACGGCCGACAGGCGCGTCCGGTCCGCGGGGATGTACGCCGGCGGACCGTCGGCTCGCGCCGTGTGGTGCCGCGGGGCCGCGTTGGCCCGGTCCAGCGCGGACGCCGTCACCGCGGCCGGGCCCAGGACGACCGTGGCCACGGCGCACACCACCGCCCACGGCCCCCAGGCCGCCGCCGTCCGGGCACCGGACGGCTCCACGGCCCGTACGTCCTGTCCGCCCCCGGTGCGCCCCGCGTGCGCCCCGCTCCCCGTCCGACTGATCCTCATGATCCCCGCCTCCGGTCAGCGCGTACGACGCCGTGCGGCGCCGTACGTGGACGGTAGGGCGCCCGGCTCCGGGGACTCTGTGAGCCGCCGGGGGTGTTCCTGTGACCGGTGGCGCCGGGCGCTCAGCGGCCCTGGACGCGGGCCGCCAGGTCACGGATCTCGGGGAGGCGGGCGCTGAGGGCGGCGCCCGGGCAGCTCGTCATGAAGGCCGCGTCGTGCCCGGAGACGGTGGCGAGCACGGCGGCGGTGCCCGCGGCGTAACGGCTGAGGCTGTTGCTGGAGACGAGGCGGACCGTGCCCCGGGGGTCCACGCCACTGAGTCCGAGCTTCCAGGCCACGAGACGGGCGATCGCGTCGGTCATCGCCTTCGGCACCGGTGATCCCGCCGTGAAGGTGCCGATCGCGGCGATCCCGGCGGAGCGGTGGTTGAAGCCCTGGGTGTGCGCTCCGGTGACGGGCCGGTCGACCCCGCCCGCGCGGCCCTCGTAGATCGTGCCGCAGCGGTCGACGAGGAAGTTGTAGCCGATGTCGTCCCAGTCCTTGGCGCCCGTCTGGCCCGCGTACACGTCACGGATGATGCGGGGCACGTCGGCGCAGTCGTAGTCGCTCGGCGAGTCGGTGTGGTGGATGAAGACCGCCACGACGCGGTCGTCGTAGCGGGGCGGCGGCTGCTCGCGGGTGCTCACGGCGTCCAGCCACGCCGTCCGCGGCACGACGGGCGGCCTGGCGACAGGGCGGGGAACGGTGATCCGGGCCGCGACCGGGGGCGGGGCGGTGCCGCGGGCCGCCGAGCGGTCCACCCCGGCCGCGCACATCACCAGCGCCAGGACGGCGAGCAGGCCCGGCACGCACCCGAGGGCGACGAGGACCGGTTTCGGCAGCCCCACCGGCGCACGCCGGCGCACACCGGGTGGCACAGGCGCCCGGGGGGCTCGGTCCGCTCCGCGGGTGAGCCTCTCGGACGTCCGGGGCCACGGACGTCCGTGGCGCCCGTGCCGGGACGCTCGCTGCCCGCTCCGTATTCGAGGTCCCCGCGGCTTCCGGAAGACACGCATGGAGCCACCCTGACCCGGATCCTCACGGGCCGCGATGTGTGGTGTGCCACCTGGTGGAACCATCGAGCGTGTCCGGGACGTTTCTACGGGTCCACGGGTGTGTGGCCGTTTCCGCGGGCACCGAACGCGCGTGGCTGATCACTGGGCCCGCCCGACGCGTACTAAGGGGCCCTAGAGAAAGGCGGCTCCGTGGACGTTCTCGACCTCCTGCTGATGCTGGTCATCCTGCTCTACGCGGCGTCCGGATACCGGCGCGGCCTGGTGGCCGGCTGTGTCTCCCTGGCCGGCTTCGTGGGCGGCGCCGTCATCGGCGTATGGGTGCTGCCGTGGATGATGGAGCTGGTCACGGCGGGGACACCGGAGGCGACGGTCACGGCGGTCCTCACGGTGCTGGTGCCCGCCGTGGTGGGCCACGAGCTGGCCGGGCGGCTGGCGCTGAAGCTGCGCCGCGAGCTGGACCAGGGGCCGCTGCGGGTGGCCGACGGGATCGGCGGGGCCGCGGCGAACACCCTGGCCGTGCTGCTGGTGGCCTGGGTGGCGGCGAGCGTCCTGGGCGCGTCCTCCTCGACGGTGGTGACGCAGTCGATCCGCAACTCGGCGCTGCTGGGCGCCGTGCAGAACACGATGCCGGAGACCACGCCGACCTGGTTCTCGCGCGCGACCTCGGCACTCACGGAGGCGGGCTTCCCGCAGGTCTTCAACCCGTTCGAGAACGAACCGGCGGCCGGTGTCGCCAAGCCCTCCGGGGACAGCGTCACGCCGTCCGCGACGAACGCCGCCAAGCGGAGCACCGTGAAGGTCGAGGGCGTCTCGGGCAACCAGGGCCGGGAGGGCAGCGGCTTCGTCTACGCCCCGCACCGTGTGATGACCAACGCGCACGTGGTGGCGGGCATCGACCGGCCGACCGTGCGGGTGGGCGGGGTCGGCCGCTCGTACCAGGCGCGGGTGGTGCTCTTCGATCCGCAGAAGGACGTCGCCGTCCTGTACGTGCCGGCCCTCCGGGCCCCGGTCCTCCACTTCGACGGGGTCGCCTCGCGCGGGGACTCCGCCGTGGTGGCGGGCTACCCGCAGGACGGCGGCCTCGACCTCCAGGCGGCCACCGTCGCGGGCCGCATCAACGCGACGGGCCAGAACATCTACAACTCGGGCACGGTCACCCGCGAGATCTACTCGATCCGCTCGACCGTCCGGCCCGGCAACTCCGGCGGTCCGCTCCTGACCACCGACGGCGAGGTGTACGGCGTGGTCTTCGCCCGTTCGACCTCGGACGACGAGACCGGCTACGTCCTGACGGCGCACGAGGTCGCGAGCGACGCCAGGAAGGCCGCACACGCCACCGCGCGGGTGGACACGGGCGACCTCGTCAGCTCCTGAGCGAGCGCCTCACGGAGCACGGTCCCGACGGGGAGAGCCGGTCAGAGCGGGCGTCCCATCAGGACGTCGTCCACATAGGCGCCGTCCAGCAGGAACTCCCCGGGCAGGATCCCCTCGACGACGAACCCCTCGGACTCGTAGAGAGCGCGCGCCGGGGTGTTGTGGCCGAGCACGCGCAGGGTGATGCGCCGGGCGCCCTGGCGGCGGGCCTCGTCGCGCGCCGCCCGCAGCAGCGCCCGGCCCACCCCGGCGCCGCGGGCCTCGTCGGCGACGGCCAGTCCGAGGATCTGCCGGACGTGCGCGTTGCAGGCCAGCGGGGTCGGGAAGCCCAGCCGGATGTACCCCACGAGACGGCCGTCGAGCTCGGCGACGACATGGTCCCGGGGACCGAACCGCTCGCTGTAGAAGGGCTCGTACGGCGGCCGCGGGCGCGGCATGACCGCGTGCAGCGTGGACCAGGTGTCGCGGTCGATCCGGCCGAGCGCGTCCTCGTCGTCCAGGGTGGCGTGGCGTATCCGCGGAGCAGCTGACATACCGTCACTGTACGGCCGCCGCGCTGCGGTCCTTCCGTGAAGTCCCGGGCCGCGCGGGCAGGATGGACCCATGAACGACTCACCGCTGTCCCCGGGTTCCCGCATCGTGATCGCCGGCGCGTCCGGCCTGATCGGCTCCGCGCTGGCACGCTCCCTGAGCGCCGAGGGGTACGAGGTGCTCCGGCTCGTACGTCGTGAGCCGCGTTCGCCGAACGAGATCCGGTGGGATCCGCAGCGGCAGCGGATCGACGCGGTGGGGCTCATCGGCTGTGCCGCCGTGGTCAATCTGGCGGGGGCGCCGGTGGCGGGGCGGCCCTGGACGCGTGCGTACAAGCGGATGATCCGGGACAGCCGGGTGCTCGGGACGGCGACGCTCGCGGAGGCGGTGGCCTCGCTCGACGAACCGCCGCGGGTCTTCGTCAACGGGAGCGCGATCGGGTTCTACGGCGACACGGACGGCCGCGCGGTGGACGAGTCCGCGCCGCCCGGGGACGGGTTCCTGCCGTCCGTCTGCGTGGAGTGGGAGGAGGCGACCGCCCCCGCGCAGGAGGCGGGGGTGCGCACGGTGCTTCCCCGGACCGGGCTCGTGGTGGCCCGCGAGGGCGGGGCCTGGGCGCGGCTGATTCCGCTGTTCAAGGCGGGTGCCGGGGGGCGGATGGGGAACGGGCGCCAGTACTGGAGCTATATCGCGCTGCACGACGAGGTGGCCGCGATCCGGCATCTCATCGACACGGAGTCGCTGTCCGGGCCGGTGAACCTGACCGCCCCCGACCCGCTCACCAACGGCGAGATCACCGAGGCCATGGGCCGGGTCCTGCACCGCCCGACCCTGCTGACCGCGCCCGCCCCGCTGCTGCGCCTCGCCCTCGGCGACATGGCCGAGGACGTCCTGGGCAGCCAGCGCGTCCTGCCCGCCCGCCTCCTGGAATCGGGCTTCACCTTCGCGTTCCCCTCGATCGACGGAGCCCTGCGGGCGGCACTCGGCTGAGGAACGGTCCCCGGGGAGGCGAGGACTCCGGGCGTCCTCCGGAGCGCCCGGCCGTCCTCCGGCGGGAGGCGGACACCTCCGGGCACCCCCGGCGGGAAACGGAGGGTCCGCGCCGCCTCCCGGCCGAAGACGAAGACCTCCGGCGCCCGGACGGGTGGGCGGGCCCGAGGCCCGTGGGCCCGGCCCGGGCGGGTTCGAGCACCCCCGCCGGGCGGGTACATGCACCCCCCATGCTCCCGTGCCCGGCCGCCGCGCGGCTTCCGCCGCGCGGCCGAACCTCGCACCCTCGATCCGAACTGGGGCATTCCAGAAGCGTGTTGGGGGCATGACGTCCCCACCGGCCGCGCAACCTCGAGGAGGGGCACGTGCTAGAGCCCGCACGCCACGCCGCGCACACGGCACAGATCACCAAAGACGTCGACGTCGTCGTCGTGGGAGCCGGTGTCGCCGGCCTCGCGGCCGCACGGCATCTGACCGGGGCGGGGCTGAGGACCGCCGTCCTCGAGGCCGCCCCCCATGTCGGCGGCCGCATGTCCACGGAGAAGGTCGACGGCTTCCGGCTGGACCGGATCGGCCGGCTCCTGTCCACCTCGTACCCGGAACTGCGCCACACCCCGGGCCTGGACGGCCTCGTCCTGTGCCCGTTCTCGCCGGGCGTGCTGCTGCACAGCGACGGCCGGCACCACCCCACGGGCACGCCCGGCACATCCCGGAGCGCGAGGGGCGCACTCACCACCGCGCGCGCCCTCGCGAGCGCCCCCCGGCTTCCGCTGCCCCGCCCCGCGCGCGGAACCACCCGCCCCGGCCCGCTCGGCAGCCCCCTCGACCAGTCCCGTCTCGGCGCCACCTTCGCGCGCCTCGCCGCCACTCCGCCGGAGCGCCTGCTCGCCCGCCCCGACCTCACCGCGGCGAACGCGCTGACCGCCCGGGGGCTCCCGGCCCGTACGGTCGAGGCCTTTCTGCGCCCCCTTCTCGCGGCCCTGCTGTGCGACCCGGAGCTACGGACGTCGAGCCGTCTCGCCGACCTCGCGCTGCACTCCTTCGCGACGGGGAGGCTGTGTCTGCCCGAAGGCGGCGCGGACGCGCTCCCCGAGCTGCTCGCGGCCGCCCTTCCGCCCGGCACCGTGCACACCGGCGTCGAGGTCACCGCCGTCTCCACGACCCGCGTCACGACGAAGGACCACGGTGAACTCCGGTGCCGGGCCATCCTGCTGGCGACCGGGGCGCGGGCCGCCGCCCGGTTCCTGCCCGGGCTGCACGTCCCCGCCTTCCATCCGGTGACCGTCCTGCACCACACCACGGACGAACCGCCGCTCACCGAGCCGGCGCTGCTCCTGGACGCCGACCGCGGCGGCCCGGTGGCGCACACGGCGGTCGTCAGCCAGGTCGACCCGACCCGGGCACCCGCGGGCCGCGCCCTGATCTCCTCCACCGTGCTCGGCACACCGCCCGCCGCGCCCCACCTGGACGCGACGGTCCGCGCCCAGCTCGCCCGCGTCTACGGCACGTCGACGACCCGCTGGGAACTGCTGGCGGTCCATCACGAGCCGGAAGCGGTCCCGGCGATGCCGCCGCCGCACGATCCGCGCCGCCCCGTACGGCTGCTCGCGGGCCTGTACGTGTGCGGTGACCACCGGGACACCGGCACGGTGCAGGGCGCGCTGCACTCGGCCCGGCGGGCCGCCCACGCCCTCCTGACGGACCTGGACGTCCGCGCGGCCGCCCCGTCGGCCGAGCCGCTGGAGTCCGCCGCCTGACCCCGGGATCCGGAACTCCGGCACGGGGCTCCGGAGTTCCGGGTCCCCGGCACGCGGACCCCGCGGCCTCCGGGCGCTCCCGGAGGCCGGACCCGCCTCCCGGCGGACCCTCCGCGTGCGGGCGGGCGCCCCCGCCCGCACCGGGGCGGGCGAACCCCCGCCCCGGTGCGCGCATCGAGCTTCCCGGTCTCCGGTACCCCAGGCCGGAGACCGGGGACGCCCCGGCCCGGGGCCTGTCCGGCCGTTCCCGCCCGCGCGCTCAGCTCAGCGCGGCCACCTTGTCGCGGTAGCCGCGGACGGGTGCGGCGTCCTTGTACGGTTCGAGCCGTTTCTCGAAGTCCCGTACGTACTCGACGGCCCGCGCCGACCGCATCTCCGCCGCCTGCCCCGCGGCCTCCGCGCCGAGCAGACAGGCCTGGTCGAGTTCTCCGAGCCCGAGCCGCGCCGAGGCGAGCACCACCCGGCAGAACAGCCGGCTGCGCGCGTAGCCGGGCGCCCGGAGCTGGAGCGAGCGCTCGGCGTGCTGCGCCGCCGCCCGGAACTGCTGAAGGTCCCGGTGGCAGTGCCCGAACTCGTCGGCGAGCTGTGCCTCGTCGAAGTACCGGGCCCAGTGCGGGACCTCGTCGCCGGTCCGGGACGCCTCCAGCGCGCGTTCGGCCCGGACCAGCGAGGCCGTGCAGGCCCGCACCTCGCCGAGCACCCCGTGGCCGCGCGCCTCGACGGCGTGCAGCAGCGCCTGCACGACGTGCGGCCCCCCGGAGCCGAGGCCCTGCTGCGCGACCCGCGCGAGCTGCACGGCCTCGCGCCCGTGCCCGAGGTAGACGGCCTGCCGGCTCATGGTGATGAGCACGTAGGAGCCGTACACCCGGTCGCCCGCGGCCTGCGCCAGGCGCAACGCCTGGACGAAGTACCGCTGCGCGAGTCCGTGCGCGCCGATGTCGTACGACGTCCAGCCGGCGAGCCGGGTGAGGTCGGCGGCGGCGGCGAACAGGTGGCGGCCGGTCTGCTCGCCGTACGCGCCGCGCAGCATGGGTTCGGCCTCGTGCTCCAGGTAGCGGACCAGTGCCTGGCGGGCGTGGCCGCCGCCGTAGGCGTTGTCGAGGGCCCGGAAGAGTTCGCCGACCGAGCGGAGCGCGGCGATGTCCCCGCCGCTGACCCGCTGGCCGGGGCCCCGCTCGGTCCGGCCGCGCCGGAAGCCGGATCCCCCCGGCTCGGGCGGCGCCGTGACCTTGGGCGAGGCCGGACGGCCCTGGGCGGGGATGCGGGAGGGCTGCTCGCCGCGGGCGACCCGGTCGTCGGCCCGGCCGATCAGCCAGTCCCGGCTGGGCACGACGAGCCCGGCCGGGGTGAAGGCGATCTTGCGGAGCTCGGCGTGGCTCCCGGAGTCCTTGCGCCACAGGCCGCTGACGATGTCCACGGCCTCCTCGGGGGTCGCGGCGAACTCCAGCCCCGCGTACACGGGCGCGCAGGCGTCGAGCCCGAGGTCCTGCGCGCTCAGGCGCCGGCCGAGGCGGCGGGTGAACACCTCGGCGATGAGCGCGGGGGTGGTCCCGCGGGGCTGCTGGCCCCGCAGCCACCGGGTCACCGATGTCTTGTCGTATCTCAGGTCCAGTCCGTGTTCGAGTCCGAGCTGGTCCACGCGACGGGCGAGACCTGCGTTGGAGAACCCCGCTTCTGCGATGAGCGCGGCGAGCTGTCGATTGGGCGTGCGCTGCGCGGGTCGTTCCGTCATCTGCGGTGCGGTCTCCTGCCTTCGGGTCTCCAGGGGTGTCTCGGGGCGGCGTGAAAGCGTGCTTGCGCCTCCCCGAGGCCCCCCTGTGCCCGGATTGCCTGTGAGCAGCCCTTATGGCCTCGTGAACGGCGCGAATGTAGCGGAGCGTGAGCACGTCATCGCACACATCGACATTCATTCATCCGATCGTGTGAGGATTGACTGTCGGGCTGACGCGGATCCGACGGACGTACAGTGGCGTGGGCGCGCGACGGACCTGACGAAAGGTTCCTCCGCGTCCCCCGCACGGGGACCACCACGTGTCCGAGGAAGCTTCTAGGGAGGCGCTTACCGTGAGTGAGTTGCGGTTCGTCCGCATGGGATTCGGTGCCGAGGCCGTCGAGTACCAGGAGGCGTGGGACGAGCAGCGCCGCGTGCACGCGGCCCGGTTCCTGGACGAGATTCCCGACACCTGCCTGCTCCTGGAGCACCCCCCGGTGTACACCGCGGGCCGGCGCACGGCGGACAACGAGCGGCCCCTGGACGGCACACCCGTCATCGACGTGGACCGCGGCGGCAAGATCACCTGGCACGGTCCGGGCCAGCTGGTCGGCTACCCCATCCAGAAGCTCCCGCGTCCCGTGGACGTCGTAGCCCACGTACGCCGTCTGGAAGAGGCGCTCATCCGCACCTGCGCGGAGTTCGGCCTGGAGACGAGCCGGGTCGAGGGCCGCAGCGGCGTCTGGGTCCTCGGCGACGCCAAGGACCCCGCCCAGCGGTCCTCCGCGCTCGGAGGCCTCTCCCTCGACTTCGACCCCCGGCTCCAGGACGAGGAGTTCGATCCGCGGCTCAACGGCCCGGAGTACGCCCCGTCCAACGCGGGCCAGCGCCGCGAGGACCGCAAGATCGCCGCGATCGGCATCCGCGTCGCCAAGGGCGTCACCATGCACGGCTTCGCGCTGAACGTGAACCCGGACAACGCCTGGTTCGACCGGATCATCCCGTGCGGCATCCGCGACGCGGGCGTCGCCTCGCTCGCGGGCGAGCTGGGCCGCGACGTGACCATCGACGAGGTCCTGCCGGTGGCCGAGAGGCACCTCGGGGACATCCTGGCGAACGCGGACCTGAAGCCGCGCGTCGTGGAACGCACCCCGGCCTAGGGCCGAAGCCGCGCGTAAGGCACACCGGCCCGGAGCCCGTGCCTCCACGGCGGAGACCCCTCGGGAATGCACCCCCGCTCCCGAAGGTTGCCCACCTCGGGGGCCGAGCACCGCACGGGCGTACCCTGGTGTACGCCGAAGAATCGAAGTTACAGGGAGCCGATGTGTCCGCAGTCGCACCCGACGGACGCAAGATGCTGCGCCTGGAGGTCCGGAACAGCCAGACCCCCATCGAGCGCAAGCCCGAGTGGATCAAGACCCGGGCGAAGATGGGCCCCGAGTACACGAAGATGCAGGCACTCGTGAAGAGCGAGGGTCTGCACACGGTCTGCCAGGAGGCGGGCTGCCCCAACATCTACGAATGCTGGGAAGACCGCGAGGCCACCTTCCTCATCGGCGGTGACCAGTGCACGCGGCGCTGCGACTTCTGCCAGATCGACACCGGCAAGCCGGAGGCCCTGGACCGGGACGAGCCGCGCCGTGTCGGTGAGTCCGTCGTCACGATGGACCTGAACTACGCCACCATCACCGGCGTGGCCCGCGACGACCTGGAGGACGGCGGCGCCTGGCTGTACGCCGAGACGGTCCGCCAGATCCACGCGCAGACGGCCGGACGCGAGGCCGGACGCACCAAGGTCGAACTGCTCGCCCCGGACTTCAACGCCGAGCCCGAGCAGCTCGCCGAGGTCTTCTCCTCGCGCCCCGAGGTCTTCGCGCACAACGTCGAGACGGTCCCGCGGATCTTCAAGCGGATCCGTCCGGGCTTCCGCTACGAGCGCTCGCTCAAGGTCATCACCGAGGCCCGTGACTACGGTCTGGTCACGAAATCGAACCTGATCCTCGGCATGGGCGAGACCCGCGAAGAGGTCAGCGAGGCGCTCCGGCAGCTGCACGAGGCGGGCTGCGAGCTCATCACGATCACGCAGTACCTGCGCCCCTCCGTGCGCCACCACCCCGTGGAGCGCTGGGTCAAGCCGCAGGAGTTCGTGGAGCTCAAGGAGGAGGCCGAGGAGATCGGCTTCTCCGGCGTCATGTCGGGCCCGCTGGTCCGCTCCTCGTACCGGGCCGGGCGCCTGTACCAGATGGCCATCGAGAAGCGCGGCGCGTACGTCGCCTCCCAGGCGGTCTGATCCCCCGAACGGCACACGTTGCGAAAGGAAAGCGGTGGCACCGAGTGCCACCGCTTTCGTGTGAATCCGCGCACAAGCAACTCGCCCTTCACAACGGCCCGTTCACACCCCCTCACGGCGTCCCCGCAGCTGAACGCGACGTCAGGAAGGGGGCAGGAAAGCGACCCGCGGTATCAAGGTTTCATTGGTGTTTGACCGCTCGGTCACGTACTGGTAACACCAGTCAGTGACTCTGGTTCCACGTCACACACGTCCCCGTCCGAGCCGTCGATCCCGAGGGGGGATCTGCATCATGCAGGCCGCGCCCGTACGCGCCACCGCGATTCCGTCGTTCACCGATGCACTGCGTGCCGTCGAATCGCTGCTCATGAGCAGCGGGCAGCGCACCGCCCGCCGCAACGCCTGGACCTCCGTCCTGGAGGACCGCCGCCGCGCCAAGGACCGGGTCGAGGCGCAGCGCGTGCTGGAATCCGTCACCCGTTCCTGATCGGCGCCGGTCAACGCCGATCGATCCGGTCACGGCAGCCGCGGCCCCGCTCGCCCGGTACTGCCGTCGTCGGCACTTCGCGGGCCACGTAGACTCGTGGACATGGCGAGGAAGGAAACCGCAGCGGACGCTGCGAACCCCGGGCGACTCAAGCAGATCGCTCTGACGTACAAAATGACCCGCAAGGCCGATTCCAAGATCGGTCTTGTACTCGCGGCTGTCGGAATTCTCACCCTCGGTGTCTTCCTCGCGATCGGCTTCTTGATCGGCCACCCGGTCTATCTCGGCATTCTCGGGCTTCTGCTCGCCCTCCTCGCGACGGCGATCGTCTTCGGACGCAGGGCCGAGCGGGCCGCCTTCGGGCAGATGGAGGGCCAGCCGGGCGCGGCCGCGGCCGTGCTCGACAACGTCGGCCGGGGCTGGACCACGACCCCGGCGGTCGCGATGAACCGCAGCCAGGACGTGGTGCACCGCGCGGTCGGCAAGGCCGGCATCGTGCTGGTCGCCGAGGGCAACCCGAACCGGGTCAAGACCCTGCTGGCCGCCGAGAAGAAGAAGATGGCGCGGATCGTCTCGGACGTCCCGGTGCACGACATCCTCGTGGGTACCGGTGAGGGTCAGGTCGAGCTGAAGAAGCTCCGCACGACGATGCTGAAGCTGCCGCGTGTGCTCGCCGGCCCCCAGGTCACCGCGACCAACGACCGGCTGCGCGCGATGGGCGACCTGATGAGCAACATGCCGCTGCCGAAGGGCCCGATGCCCAAGGGCATGCGGATGCCGCGGGGCGGTCCCAAGCGGTGACGCTCGCGCTGGCTTGACCAGTCCTACGACGATGGGGCGCCCGGATTTCTCCGGGCGCCCCATCGTCGTTGCGGGCGTCCCCTCCACGGGCGGGGTTCCCCTCCGCCGGGCAGGTCGGCCTTCGCCGGGGCGGTCGTTCCCTCACCGGAGCGGGTGCCCCGTCGCGGCAGGTGTCCCTTCGCCGGGGCAGGTCCCTTGCCGGGACGGGCAGCCTTCGCCGTGGCAGGTGCCCCATCGCGGGGCCGGACGTTCCCTTGCCGGGGTGGGTGGCCTTCGCCGGGGCGGTCGTCCGCTCACCGGGGCGGGGCGGTCTTCGTCAGGGCCGGTGCCCCGTCGTGGCAGGTGGCCTTCGCCGGGGTGCTTGCCCGTCGCCGGGCTGGTCGTTCCCTCACCGGAGCGGGTGCCCCGTCGTGGCAGGTGCCCATCCGCCGGGGCGATCGTCCGCTCACCAGGGCGGTGTCCCGTGTCTCATCGCCGGGGCCGGTCGATCCCTACCGGGGCGGGCCCCCGCCGCGGCAGGTGCCCCCCATCGCCGGGCCGGACGTTTCCTTGCCGGAGGGGCCCCTCGCCGGGACGGGTGGCCTTCGGCGGTGTCGGTTGTCGGGTCAGCGGGGGGTGGGGTCGGGGTTCAGGTGCGGACCTCGATCGTGCGGGCCAGGCGGTCGTGGAGGCCTCGGCCGTCGCGGTCCCAGATCAGGGCCGGGACGGCCACGCACAGGAGCGCGGTGCGCAGCAGGACGCGCAGCGGGTTCGGCCGCCCGCCGCCCTCGGCCACGACACGCAGACCCAGCAGACGCTTGCCCGGAGTAAAGCCGACGGAACCGACCGTGAGGACACCGACGACGAAGAAGACGAGCAGGGCCCAGTTGCCCGTAGCCTGGTCATAGCCGTCGGTGAGCAGCCCGTATGCGATCAGGAGGCACAGGCCCCAGTCGACGGCGAGGGCGCCCATACGGCGGCCGGGACGGGCGATCGAGCCCGGTCCGTGCTCCGGGAGACCGAGCTGTTCGCCCCGGTATCCGAAGTCGACACCGGCTTCCTCCGCGGCCGCGCGGGGGCCGGAGAGCCACGATCCGATTGCTTGCCTGTTGTCCACCCGTCCAAGGTACTGTGCCCGTTTTGCCATACGGACAGGAGGGGCCCGGAGGGCCGCGGTCGGTTAACTTGGGCGAAACAAATGGGTCACGCTGGAGAAATCCCCCGTCCCTATGGTCGGCCCCAGCGTGTGCCACCGCACTGGCCGCACGAACGAACTACCACCCCGGTCCACAGTGGGCGGGAGTAGGAGGAGCTGGATGTTCCAGAACGCCGACGAGGCCAAGAAGTTCATCGCGGACGAGGACGTCAAGTTCGTCGATGTCCGCTTCTGCGACCTGCCGGGTGTGATGCAGCACTTCACGATCCCGGCCGAGGCCTTCGACCCGGCCGAGGAGCTCGCCTTCGACGGCTCCTCCATCCGCGGCTTCCAGGCCATCCACGAGTCCGACATGGCGCTCCGCGCCGACCTGTCCACCGCGCGCGTCGACCCCTTCCGCCGCGACAAGACGGTCAACATCAACTTCTTCATCCACGACCCGATCACGGGCGAGCAGTACTCCCGTGACCCGCGCAACGTGGCCAAGAAGGCCGAGGCCTACCTCGCGTCCACCGGCATCGCCGACACCGCGTACTTCGGCCCCGAGGCCGAGTTCTACGTCTTCGACAGCGTGCGCTTCAAGACCGCCGAGAACGAGTCCTTCTACCACATCGACTCCGAGGCCGGCGCCTGGAACACCGGCGCGCTCGAGGACAACCGCGGCTACAAGGTCCGCTACAAGGGCGGCTACTTCCCGACCCCGCCGGTCGACCACTTCGCCGACCTCCGTGCCGAGATCTCCCTGGAGCTGGCCGCGTCCGGCCTCCAGGTCGAGCGCCAGCACCACGAGGTGGGCACCGCCGGCCAGGCCGAGATCAACTACAAGTTCAACACGCTGCTCGCCGCGGCCGACGACCTCCAGCTCTTCAAGTACATCGTGAAGAACGTCGCCTGGCGCAACGGCAAGACCGCGACCTTCATGCCGAAGCCGATCTTCGGTGACAACGGCTCGGGCATGCACGTCCACCAGTCCCTGTGGAGCGGCGGCTCCCCGCTGTTCTACGACGAGGCCGGCTACGCGGGCCTGTCGGACATGGCGCGCTACTACATCGGCGGCATCCTCAAGCACGCCCCGTCGCTGCTCGCCTTCACCAACCCGACGGTGAACTCGTACCACCGCCTGGTCCCCGGCTTCGAGGCCCCGGTCAACCTGGTGTACTCGCAGCGCAACCGCTCCGCGGCCATGCGTATCCCGATCACCGGCTCGAACCCGAAGGCCAAGCGCGTCGAGTTCCGCGCGCCCGACTCCTCCGGCAACCCGTACCTGGCGTTCGCGGCCCTGCTGATGGCCGGTCTGGACGGCGTCAAGAACAAGATCGAGCCGGCCGAGCCGATCGACAAGGACCTCTACGAGCTGGCTCCCGAGGAGCACGCGAACGTCGCCCAGGTCCCGACCTCGCTCCCGGCCGTCCTCGACTCGCTGGAGCGCGACCACGAGTTCCTGCTCGCGGGCGACGTCTTCACGTCCGACCTGATCGAGACGTGGATCGACTACAAGCGCACGAACGAGATCGCGCCGCTCCAGCTGCGTCCGCACCCGCACGAGTTCGAGCTGTACTTCGACGTGTAGACCCGTCGCTCCAGCCGCACACGTCGTCGGCCGCGTCCTTCCTCCGGGAAGGGCGCGGCCGACGCGTTTCCCTCCCCCGGCAGCGGAGTCGGGGGCGCGCGCCACGGGGAATTCCTTTGCCCGCCGCGGGGCCTATCGGCACCTGTTCATGGGGAACCGCGGGCGCACAATGGAGAGCGGGACGAGTGCCCGACTGCGGGGTGGTGCGAGATGCGGAGCCGATTCCGGAACGATCGGCAGCTGACCGTGCGGATGACGGTCACGCTGTTCCTGCTCGGATTGCTGTACGTGGCCTTCGTCGCCGCGCTGATCGTGTTGCTGAAGTCGTGGGTGCTGGTCGTCGTGATCGCGGCCGGGCTCCTCGTCGCGCAGTACTGGTTCTCGGACCGGATCGCGCTGTACGCCATGCACGGACGGATCGTGGAGCGGGACGAGTATCCCCGGCTCCACGGCGTCGTCGACCGGCTGTGCGCCGTGGCCGACATGCCCAAGCCGCTCGTCGCCGTGTCGGACCTCGACATGCCGAACGCGTTCGCCACGGGACGCAACGCCGATCACGCCGTGCTCTGCGTGACCACGGGGCTGCTGCGCCGCCTGGAGCCCGACGAGCTCGAAGGCGTCCTCGCGCACGAGCTGTCGCACGTGGCGCACAAGGACGTCGCCGTGATCACCGTGGCGTCGTTCCTCGGGGTCCTCGCCGGGCTGATCGTACGGTTCGCGTTCTACTCGCAGCTCTTCGGCGGCCGGGGCCAGAAGGACCAGAACACCGTGGCCGTCCTCGCCGTGGTGATGGCGGTGTCCGCGGCCGTGTACGCCATCAGCTTCATGCTGATCAGGGCGCTCTCCCGGTACCGCGAACTGGCCGCCGACCGTTCCGCGGCCCTGCTCACCGGCCGCCCCTCGGCGCTGGCGTCCGCGCTGACCAAGGTGACCGGTGACATCGGGCGGATCCCGACGAAGGACCTGCGCACCGCGCAGGCCTTCAACGCCTTCTACTTCACCCCCGCGCTCGGCGCCCAGCCGGGCATCGCCAACCTGTTCTCGACCCACCCGGGCCTGGAGCAGCGGCTCGGACAACTGGCCCGCATCTCCGCCGAGCTGGGCGAGCCCGCGGTGCCGGACACGGGCGCCCCGGCTCCCGGAGAGGTTCTCTGACCGCATGGGGTTCCTGGACATCCTGCTCGGCCGCAGCAAGCCCGCCGCTCCCGATCTCGACCAGCTCTTCGGACTGCCGTCGGCGGCCGTGACCCTCCAGGCCGCGGCCGGGTTCACCCCGACCGGCACGGGAGCGGTGTGCTTCGCCTCCGTCGAGGGCGGGGCCTTCACCCAGGCCCGTCAGGAGGCACAGGACCTGCTGGACGCGGACACCGGGCGGACGGGCCCGAGGGTGGAACCGGTCCGGGACGAGTACGGCTACTCGTGGCTGGTCTCCCGCCGCGCGCCCGACGACCTGCCGGCGCTGGTGAGCGATCTGCACGCGGTCAACAGCTCCCTGGAGGGCACCGGCTTCGGTCCCCAGCTCCTCTGCTCCGTGGTGGGTTTCGAGGACACCGGACAGCGGCGGCTCGGTCTGGTCTACCTGTACAAGCGCGGGACCTTCTTCCCCTTCGCGCCGCTCGCCGGCGGGGGCGAGCGGCGCGACAACGCGCTCGAACTCCAGATCAAGGCGGCCCTGGCCGACGACCTGCGCATCGAGCAGGACCTCGCCCGCTGGTTCCCGATCTGGGGCGCCCCGGGACTGTGACCGCGCCGGGGCCGTCATCACTTCCGGCGTTCCCGGCGGCGTGAAGGACGTACTTTTCTCCCGACTGCACCCCATCTCATATCGCTATAAAGTCGTACGAAATCGACACAAGGGGTGCCCTCATGAGCAATCTGTTCGTCGTCGCCTACAACGACGTCGCCACCGCCGGCCGGGTGCGCGACAAGCTGTTCGAGCTGTCGAAGCAGCATCTCGTCGAGCTGGAGGACGCGGTCGTCGTCGAGCGGAGCGAGGACGGCAGGATCAAGCTGCATCAGGCGGTCAGTCACACGGCCGTCGGAGCGGCCGGCGGCGCGCTGTGGGGCGGGGTCATCGGGCTGCTCTTCCTGGCGCCGCTGCTCGGTGCGGCGGTGGGCGCGGCGGCCGGTGCCGCCGGAGGCGCGGTCACGGACACCGGCATCGACGACAAGTTCATGAAGGATCTCAGCCAGAATCTGCGGCCGGGCGCGGCCGCGCTGTTCGTCCTGGTCAAGCAGGCGGCCGGGGACAAGGTGATCCCGCAGATCGCCGAGTTCGGCGGCCAGTTGGTGCAGACCTCGCTGAGCCAGGACCAGGAGGACCACCTGCGCGAGGCGGTCGCCGCGGCCCAGGCGAAGGCCGCCGCCACCGCGCCGCCGGAAGCGGGCGGTACGGCCGCACCCGCGAAGGGCACGCCGGCGGCCGCCTCCGGAACGGGTGCCGCGGGCACGCCCGGACCGGCCGGCACCCCCGGACCGGACGCGGACGGCGCTCCCGCCTCTTCCTGAGCCGAACGGGCGCCGCCGCCGGACCGCCCCTCCCCGAAAGGGAGTTTCCGGCCACGGCCGCCTCGGGAGCGGTTCCGTCCGTGTGCGTGAATGGGGAGATGCTCTCTTCCTTCACGCACGACCACGACGGTGAACGACTGAGCTGCGTCAACGGCGGTGGTGGCGACGGCGCGGCGACCGCCGTCCTGCTGCACGGCGCGGGCAACGGCAGCAAGGAGCGGCTGCTCCCCCTGCTCGGCGAGTTCGCCGCCCGCGGGTGCGCGGGGCTCGCGTTCGACTTCTCCGGACACGGCGAAAGCACCGGCGCACTGGGCGAATTGAGCCTTCGGCTGCGTTTCGACCAGGCCGTGTCCGTGATCGACGCGACGGTTCCGGCGGGCGCCCCGCTGATCCTCGTCGGGTTCAGCATGAGCGGCCAGACGGTGGCCGATCTCGCACGGCACTACGGGCGACGCGCGGTGGCGCTCGTGCTGTGCGCGCCCGCGGTGTACGCCGCCGAGGCCTGGCCCCTTCCCTTCGAGGACCCCGAGAGCCCCTCGCGGCAGGACGGCCCGGAGGCGGAGAGCCGCTTCAGCCGGATCATCCGCAGCCCGGACAGCTGGCGGCGGGCTCCCGCGTTCGACGTGCTGCGGGCGTACGAGGGCCGCGCGGTGCTCGCCGTACCCGCCGAGGACACGATCGTCCCGCCCGCCGTGACGGAGGCCGTCGCGGACGCCCTCACCGCTCGCTCCGACTTCACCCGCTTCGAACTGCCCGACGCCGACCACCTGCTGGGCCTCTGGTTCCGCGACCACGCCGAGGACCGGCGCCGGCTCGTGGACCTCGCCCTCTCCGGCCTCGGCGTCCCGGTGCGCCCGGCCGCCGGCGCCTGACCGGCCGGCTGCCTCACACCCCCGGAGCCGCCGGGACCACGCCCGCGATGACCGCCGCGCCCAGGGCCGCGTGGTCGGTGGCGTTGCGGTCGGTGTAGCGCAGCGCGAAGTTCGCGACGGCCCGCTCGAAGGTGTCGGCGCCGCCGAGATAGGCGGCGATCGCCACACGGTCGCCGGAGCGGGCGTGCGCGCGGGCCAGGGCGGTGCCGCACAGCCGGGCGTAGGCGCGCAGTTCACCCGGACTCATGCCGCCGACATCCGCGCCGGCCTTCATGTCGTGGAGCTGGCGCCAGTAGAACGAGCGGCCCTCGGGGCCGGTCGTCCAGCCGAGGAAGACGTCGCCCGCGGCCTGCATCAGCCGCTGGCCCGCGACGACCCGGCGCCCGGGATGGACGTACGGGCCGCTCGGCAGATGCTCTTCGAGCACGGACCGTCCCGCCTGCTTGATCTGGAGGAACAGCGGGTCGTCGGCGTCCCGCCCGGCGAGCAGCACGATGAAGCAGCGGGTGCCGACACTGCCCACGCCGACGGTCTTGCGGGCCGCGTCGACGAACCGGTAGCGGTCCAGGAGCAGACGGCGTTCCTCGGGGAGTGTGGAGCGGTAGTCGCTGAAGATCTTGCGGAGCGAGGCCATGTCCATGGCTCCGGCCGGTTCCAGCAGGGGCGGGTCGTGGACGATACGGCAGCGTCCGTCGACGGTCTCGGTGAGTTTGCCGAGGGCCTGGAGGCTGGTGCGGCGGCGGGCCCGGGTGAGGGTGGCCTCCGCGCGCCGGCGCCGGCGTCCCGAGCGGACCAGCGGCAGCAGCAGGTCGGCGTCGATGTGCTGGTACCAGACGGTCAGTTCACCCTGCCGGGCCAGCCGTCGCACGGCCTCGCGGTACTGCCCGGCGGCGGCTCGTGCCGCGCCGAAGACGTGCTCCTCCTTGTGCCCGTTCTCCCGGGCCGCGACCGCGACGCTGGCCGCGAGCCGTTTGACGTCCCACTCGAAGGGGCCGGGGAAGGTCTCGTCGAAGTCGTTGAGGTCGAAGAGCAGGGAGCCTTCCGGGGCGGCGTACAGGCCGAAGTTCAGCAGGTGGGCGTCGCCGCACAGCTGGACGGTGAGCCCGGTGTGGGGCTGGGCGGCCAGGTCGGCCGCCATGACGGCGGCGCCCCCGCGCAGGAACGCGAGCGGTGAGGCCGCCATCCGGGCGTAGCGGATCGGCAGCAGTTCCGGAAGCCGGTCCCTGCCCTGCGCCTGGAGGAGGCCGACGGGGTCGGGGCGGTCGGCGGCGGGGATCCAGACGCCGTGCGCGGAACGGGGCACCTGTTTGCGGGCGGCCCGGCCCCGGGCCGCCCGGTCCGCCGTGGTGGCCGTGACGCTGTTGCGGCGCACGGCCGTCAGTGCCTCACGGCGCGGGCGACGTCGGTCTTGACGTCACCGGTGAGGGAGCGGTTGCTGCGGGCGGTGCCGTTCTCGGAGGCGCCTCCCGCGACGTCGTTCACCGTCACGACGGTCGTGTCGAGGAGGTTGCCGCTGGTGTCGGTGAAGTCGACCTGGACGACGTAGGACTTCGCCGAGGAGGTGGGATTGGTGACGGTGACCTCGACCGTGGCGCGCCCGTCGGAGTCGGGGCTCGCGGCGCCGAGCTTCACCTCGCCCTTGGCGTCCACGCCGCCCTTGAACTCGTCGAACTTCCGGCCGGCCTCGGCGGTCGCGGAGGCGAGGGCGTCACCGGCCTCGGTGGCGGCGGACGCGGCCTCCGAGACGGCGGACGCGGCCTTGGAAGCGGCGGACGCGGCCTTGGAGACGGTGTCGGAGGGGCTGCTGTCGTCGGAACAGGCGGTCAGTTGCGCGGCCAGGGCCGCCACCACGGACACGGCCAGGATGAGCCGGACCGGTCCTCGTATGCCGTCCCTCTGCTGCATCGTCTCTCCCCACGTGGTCCTGGTGCGCCTCCGGATCCCGCTTCCTCGCGGTGGCCCCAGTCAAGGCCGCGGGCGGGGCCGCCGCATGCCCGGCTGCGCCCAACGGGTGAACACCGTCCCGTGACGGGCGGACGTCCGAGAGGATGAGGAACGCGGAGCAGGAAGCACGGAGCGAGAGGGGACGGGGACGACGTGACGGGGAAGCCGCGGCATATCGGGGTGGCGGAGCGACGGGCACGGCTCGGGCTGCGGCAGCGGCTCGTGGGCACCGCGCGGGCGAAGACCCCCGAGGAGGTGGCGGACTCCCTGGTCGCGCTGCACGGCACCGATCCGGCGACGGTGTACCTGGCGGTGGGCGCGCGGCTCGGGGACGCCCGGACGACGGTGGAGCGGGTGGAGCGGGCCCTGTACGAGGACCGTTCACTCGTGCGGATGCACGGCATGCGCAACACCGTGTTCGTGTTCCCCACCGGCCTGGCGGCCGTCGTGCACGCCTCGACGGCGCTGGACATCGCCGCGAAGACCCGTGCCGGACTGCTCAAGGACTTGGCCTCCGGAAGCGACGGGCGGCTGACCGGGCCGTGGCTCGACGAGGTCGAGGCGTCCGCGCTCGCCGCGCTGGCCCGGCGCGGACAGGCCACGGTGAACGAACTCACCGGGGACGAGCCGCGGTTGAAGGAGCAGTTCGTCTACGCGGCGGGGAAGAGCTACGAGAGCGTGCAGACCGTGTCGTCCCGCCTGATGCGCCTGCTGGGGGTCGAGGGCCGGGTGGTGCGGGGGCGTCCGCTCGGGTCCTGGACGTCGAGCCAGTTCCGCTGGGCGGTCGCGCCGCCGCATCCCCCGCTCCCGCCCGCCGAGGCCCGCTCCGCGCTGCTGAACCGCTGGCTCACGGCCTGCGGGCCCGCCACCGAGGCGGACCTGAAGTGGTGGACGGGCTGGAAGGTCACCGACGTACGGCGGGCACTGGCCGGGTGCGGGGCGGTGACCGTCTCGCTCGACGACGGGGTCACGGCGTACGTGGCGGCGGGCGACGAGGGCCCGGTCGAGGGACCGGGTGCGCCCTGGGCCGCCCTGCTGCCCGCCCTCGATCCGGCGCCCATGAGCCGGCCGGACCGGGACTGGTTCCTCGAGCCGTCCCTGCGACCCGCCCTCTTCGACCGCAGCGGCAACGTGGGGCCGACGGTGTGGTGGGACGGACGCGTGGTCGGGGGGTGGGCGCAGCGGCCCGACGGCGACATCGTCTGGCGGCTCCTGGACACCGGGGGCGTCGGCCGCGAGGCCCTGGACGCGATCTCGGCGGAGGCCGAGCGCCTCGGCGCCTGGGTGGGCGACACCCGGATCACCCCACGCTTCCGGACACCTCTGGAGCGGGAGCTGTCGGCGCGGTGAGGCGGCCCGGCCCGGACGGCGTGCCGGCATCGGGGCACGGGACGGCGCCGGCACCTCGGTCGGTGCCGGCGCCGGGACCGGTCCGGGCCGGTGCCGGGTGGCCCCGCTACGGGGCGGGGACACCCGGCGCCGGTGAACGGCGCGCTCGGACTGTCAGCGCGCGTACCTCATCAGGGCACGCACCATGTGGCACGTGGTGTCCGACGGCGGGTGCACGCCGATGAGCTGTGCCGTGGTGCGGATCTTCTCGTCACGGGCCTGGTTCGGCACGTACACACCGGAGTCGAGCAGGGCTATGGCGAGTCGCATCGCCTTGAGCCGGCGGTTGTGCGTGATGTACCAGTCGCGGGGGCGCCCCGGCGGCAGCGGACGCTTCTCCACGGGCTTGTACGGCAGATCCAGCAGGACCGGCGTCTTCGATGTGGACTGGGTGGGCAACGGCTTCAGTGCGGCAGCGGGCACGGGCATCCTCCTGTCGCGGTCAGGGCACCGTCCGGACCCCCCGGCGACACCCTCGAACACTGCTTCTATTCTACCGCCGGGCACTGACAAAAGCCGCTGGCCACGGGGGCTCCGGGGGTGCCGTGACAGCCGTGTCCGAAGGCGCCTGCCGTAACGTGTGGGGCATGGAGATCTGGATCAATCCGGCCTGTTCGAAGTGCCGCAGCGCGATCAGCCTGCTCGACGCCGAGGGCGCCGAGTACACCGTCCGCCGCTATCTGGAGGACGTGCCCGGCGAGGACGAGATCCGCGACGTCCTCGACCGTCTCGGCCTCGAACCGTGGGACATCACGCGGACCGGGGAGGCCGACGCGAAGGAACTGGGGCTCGAGGAGTGGGCGCGGGACGCCGGTTCACGGGACCGGTGGATCAAGGCGCTGTCCGAGCACCCGAAGCTCATCCAGCGGCCGATCATCACGGCGGACGACGGGACCGCGCTGGTGGGCCGCACGGAGGAGGCGGTACGGGAGGCCATGTCCCGGTAGCCGGCCGGGTCCTCGCCCCGGGCCTCCTCAACTGCCTTGTGATCCAGGTTACTTAAGTGAATGCCGTAACCGTTGAGTAACTACGTTCGGCATCTCGTACATAGCGGCGTAACGCTCCCCCACTCTCTGGAGGCGCGCATGTCGCGTAGGAGAACTCTCAGCACCAAGAAGAAGATCGCTCTGCTGGTCAGCGCAGCGACCGTGGCCGGCGGTGGGGCCTTCGCCCTGGCCGCCACCTCGAACGCGGCGTCCGTGCAGACCGCTCAGACCTCGGTGGCGTGTCAGGGCCTGGCCACCGCGCTGGGCAACAACCAGAGCTTCATCGCGGACCAGAAGGCCCACCCCGACTCCCAGTCGGCGGCCAGAATCGCGAACCGCGAAGCGGTCATCGCGCAGATCAAGGTTCAGCAGCAGGCGTCGGGCTGCGCTGTCGGGGAATCGGCTCAGGGCTCCCAGACCGGCCAGCAGAACGCCCAGCAGCCCGCGCAGCCCGCGCAGTCCGCACCGGCCCAGGCCGCCACCAAGGCCCCGGCGCCGAGCGCCCCCGCGAACAACGCGGGTGGCGGCGCCGCCACCGGTCAGCAGGTCTGCAACGGTTCGACCGTCACGCTCTCCGGCGAGGGCGGCGCGCCGGCCGCGTCCAGCAACCAGTTCCCGGCCGGAACGAAGCTGAAGGTCACCAACCTGGACAACAACAAGTCCACGACCGTCGAGGTCACCTCGGTGTCCGGCAGTTGCGCCCTGCTGAACAACGCGGCCTTCGAGCAGGTCCGCGAGCCGGGCAAGTTCCTGATCCGCCGAGCCCTCATCGAGAAGGTGGGCTGACGGGCGGAACGGATCAAAAGCCCTGCCGTCACCGACCTGTCACGGGTCGGAGGCGGCAGGGCTTCCGCATGAGCGGGGCGGCTTCCCGCAAGGACGGGCGGCTCGCGCCCGGGTGCCCGAACCGGCCGGCAAGGGGGCACACCGCCCATGCCGTCCTCACCCGGATCGCATACGAGCAGCCCCCGGCGGACCACCGGGTCCGGGGCGGGCGGCGGGCCGGACGATCGCGGCCGCGAACGATCGCACGCGGGCGGCCGCGCCGGAACGGGCCGTGTGAGACCGGGCACATACGGCCCAGGTAACACGGGGTTCACATTCGGGCAATGATCGGGAAACCGCTGGTTGACAGGCTTCCGGACATCCCCGGCGGCGCCCCAGTGCCGCAGCGCCGCAGCACCCGCAAGTGCGATCAAGACCCACCCCGAAGGATGTGGCCCGTGAGCTTCAAGGCTGAGTACATCTGGATCGACGGCACCGAGCCGACGGCCAAGCTCCGTTCCAAGACGAAGATCCTGGCCGACGACGCCAAGGGTGCGGAGCTGCCGATCTGGGGCTTCGACGGCTCCTCGACGAACCAGGCCGAGGGTCACGCCTCGGACCGCGTACTCAAGCCCGTGGCCAGCTTCCCGGACCCGATCCGCGGCGGCGACGACATCCTCGTCATGTGCGAGGTGCTGAACATCGACATGACGCCGCACGAGTCCAACACCCGTGCCTCGCTGGCCGAGGTCGCGGAGAAGTTCGCCGCGCAGGAGTCGATCTTCGGCATCGAGCAGGAGTACACCTTCTTCAAGGGCGCGCGCCCGCTCGGCTTCCCCGAGGGCGGCTTCCCGGCCGCGCAGGGCGGCTACTACTGCGGTGTCGGCGCCGACGAGATCTTCGGCCGTGACGTCGTCGAGGCGCACCTGGACAACTGCCTCAAGGCGGGCCTCGGCATCTCCGGCATCAACGCCGAGGTCATGCCCGGTCAGTGGGAGTTCCAGGTCGGCCCGCTCGCGCCGCTGGAGGTCTCGGACCAGCTGTGGGTCGCCCGCTGGCTGCTCTACCGCACCGCCGAGGACTTCGGTGTCTCCGCGACGCTGGACCCGAAGCCGGTGAAGGGCGACTGGAACGGCGCGGGCGCGCACACCAACTTCTCCACCAAGGCCATGCGCGAGGGCTACGACGCGATCATCACCGCGTGCGAGTCGCTCGGCGAGGGCTCCAAGCCGATGGACCACGTCAAGAACTACGGCGCCGGCATCGACGACCGTCTGACGGGCCTGCACGAGACCGCCCCGTGGAACGAGTACAGCTACGGCGTCTCCGACCGCGGCGCCTCGGTCCGCATCCCGTGGCAGGTCGAGAAGGACGGCAAGGGCTACATCGAGGACCGCCGTCCGAACGCGAACGTCGACCCGTACGTCGTGACGCGTCTCATCGTCGACACCTGCTGCACCGCCCTGGAGAAGGCCGGCCAGGTCTGATCCCGCCCAGTTGTCCCGAAGGGGCGCCCACCGTCACGGTGGGCGCCCCTTCGCGTTGCCGTCGGGCCCCCGCCCGACGGGCTGATCGGCGCGGTGTCCGGTTCGCGCCAAGTAGGCGTCCGAGCAGTGAGAGGAGGGTCCTGTTACGGGGCTGTGTCTGCTTCAATGGAGTCATGTCCATCTTCCAGAAGCGCATCGCGACGGGTCGCCATGACCTCGAGCCCTTCTGGCCCTCCCGTCAGCACCACGACTTCGACCGGGTGTGTTGTCGCGCGACGAACGCGCCGGCCCTCTAAAGCCGTACACCCCGGCCTTCGGCCCGCGCGCACGACGTACGTCCTCGACGGCTCCGACCACGAACTCGCGGTCGTCGAACCTCCCGACGAACTTCTCGCGCGAAAGAGCTGACCTCTCATGGCGACCACTCGATCCTTCTCCTCCGTCGCGACGTCCCCCGTTCCCTCGACCGCCCCGGGACGGCACCGCCTGCGTGCCGTCGACCGGGACGAGGTCCCGGACGTGGCCACCTTCCTTCCGCCGGGCACCACCTGGCTGCCCGCCCCCCAGAACGCGCTGCCCGTCCTGCCGGGACAGCCGCCGATGATCGGCTACCTGGTCCTCGTACCGGCCGACCAGCAGCCCCTGTTGCCGGTCGCCGTGACCGGCCCGGCCGAGCTCCCGGCCGCCACCGGTGACCTCACCGAGGCCACCGGCGACGGCTCCGCCGACCCGCTGGTGCGCGTCGACGCCGTGCAGCGCACCGCCGAGGTCGACGGGCGGGCGCTGGACCTCACGTACCTGGAGTTCGAGCTGCTCGCGCATCTCGTCCGCCATCCGCACCGGGTGCACACCCGCGACCAGTTGGTCTCCACGGTGTGGGGCTACGGACACGTCGGCGACGGACGGACCGTCGACGTCCATGTCGCGCGGCTGCGCCGCAAGCTCGGCACCCAGCACCGGCAGGCGATCCAGACGGTGCGCCGGGTGGGGTACAAGTACACGCCGCCGATGGGCCGTTGACCCGTCCGGCCGGTGAACGGCCCGGTTCCGGCCGGGTACCGGGCCGTTCCGCGAATCTTCTGTCGGCAGATTCGCGTGCCTCCGGGCGGGCCGTGCGGGCAGAGTCGTCCGTATGACACGGAGACTTCTGATGCTGGGCGGTACGGAGTTCGTGGGGCGCGCGGTCGTGGAGGCCGCGCTCGACCGGGGGTGGGACGTCACCGTCTTCCACCGCGGCCGCCACGCACCGCCGGCCGGGGCGCGGTCGCTGCTGGGCGACCGCACCTCGCCGGACGGGCTCGCGGCGCTCGCCGGCACCACGGACACCTGGGACGCCGTCGTCGACACCTGGTCGGCGGCGCCGCGGATCGTCCGGGACGCGGCCCGCCTGCTGGCGGGACGGGTGTCCCGCCATGTGTACGTGTCGAGCTGCTCGGTGTACGCCTGGCCCCGTGCCGTCGGGTACACCGAGGACGCGCCGCTCGTGGAGGGCGCGTCGGCCGGCGCGGACGCGAGCGACTACGCCCGGGACAAGCGGGGCGGGGAACTGGCCGCCGTCGAGGCCTTCGGCGGCGAACGTTCGCTGCTCGTGCGGTGCGGGCTGATCCTCGGGCCCTACGAGAACATCGGGCGGCTGCCGTGGTGGCTGAACCGGATCGCGGCGGGGGGTCCGGTGCTCGCTCCGGGGCCACGGGACCTGCCCCTCCAGTACATCGACGTCCGGGACCTGGCGGAGTGGACGCTCGGTGCGGTGGAGGCGGAACTCGGCGGGGCGTACAACCTGGTCGGCCCCACGGGGCACGCCACGATGGGGGCGCTGCTCGACGCGTGTGTCCGGGCCACCGGGGCACGGGCCGAGCTCCGCTGGACGGACCCCGGGACCGTGCTCGCGGCCGGGATCGAGCCGTGGACGCAGCTGCCGGTGTGGGTGCCGCCCGGGAGCGAGCTGCACGCCTCGGTGTACTCGGGCGACGTCTCACGGGCGCTGCGGACGGGCCTGCGGTGCCGGCCCGTCGAGGAGACCGCCGAGGACACATGGAGCTGGCTCCGGTCACTCGGGGGCCCCGAACCCCGTCGCGCCGACCGGCCGGAGGTGGGACTGGATCCCGCGGTGGAGGCGAAGGTCCTCGGAATGTGAAACCCGGAAATACCCGGCCCGGACATTCTGGGCCCGTCGTGCGGACGGGCCCAAAATGTCCGGGCCGTCGTGCGGACGGGTCCGCCGTGTTCCCCGGAGGGATTCGGCACGGCGAACCGCTCCTGTCCGCCGGCAGGCGCCCTCGGATCGCCCGGCGGGCGGAGCCGGCCATGAACTCGGCCGTCCGGTGAGGCAGTTGAGGTCGTCGGCCGGAGTCCCCCGACGACCGGCGGGGTGCGCTCCTCGAACCCGACGGCTACTGAACACGAGTCAAGAAATCGCCCTCAAACCTGAATATCGAGATCAACTCTCGTGAATTCGCGGGCTTCTGGGACCATTGTGACCGAATTGACCTCACGACTTTCTAAGATTCTTTCGAGACCCCTGAACACCTCGCGCACCTCCCGCGTATGGAAAGGAGCCGCTTCACTCCTGTCGGGCGCCTCGCTGCCCCGCAAGGAAGTCAGAGGAGTTCCATGGGACGCAACATTCGAAAACGACGTTCGCCGCTGGCCGTTCGCGCCGTTGCCGCGTCGGCAGCGCTCGCGATCGGCGGGGGTGGGCTGGTCTGGGCGAATTTCTACGCCTCGGCACACGAGAGCAACGACTCGGCCCGAAACACCACCAAGGCCGCGGGCGCGCAGGTGGCCACCATCCAGTGTCCGGACGTCGGCCAGAAGCTGTCCAACGTCCCGAAGCAGGCGCGGGGCGAGGTCGACGGGGAACTGGCGACGCTCGACCAGCAGATCACCGCCGCCTACCAGCGGCTCGCGACCACGCGTGACGCGCAGACGAGAGACGCGAGCTTCGTCCAGAACTCCATCCTCACGCCGCTCAAGCAGAACCGGTCGGTGATCATCGACCGGATCAAGCTGGAGATCAACCGCGTCGGCGGCAAGGCTCCGGGCTGGCTCGACGGTCTCTCCACCTGCACGGGACAGCCCGCGAGCGGGCAGAACAACGGCGGGCAGAACAACGGCGGCGCCACGGCCGCTCCGTCCGCCGGCGCGAGTGCCGGTGCGGGTGCCGGTGCCGGTGCCTCCGCGAGCGCAAGCGCGAGCGCCCCTGCCGGTGGTGCGCAGGCGGGCAACGGCGGACAGGCCGGAAACGGTCCGGTCGCGGCCGACTTCGTCGACATCACGAAGGTCCAGCCGAACGTCGCCCGCAAGCCGCAGACCGGGGCGGCCGGTTCGTCCGGTGTGTTCAGCACGTCCTGCGGTGTCAACGCGAACAAGAAGTTCAACACGGACAACGTGATCGTGGCTCCCGGTGTCACCAACGGTGCGCACCACCTGCACGACTACGTCGGCAACCAGTCGAACGACGCCTTCGCCAACAACGACACCTTCGCGGCGGCCCAGACCTCCTGCGCCAACCAGGGCGACAAGTCGTCGTACTACTGGCCGGTCGTGCGTATCCAGAACGGTACGCAGGACTTCGACCAGAACAACGACGGCGGTGGCAAGGAACTCAACGTCGGCAAGATCCAGCAGGTGAGGCAGGCGCAGATCAAGTTCGTCGGCAGCCCGACCAGCAAGGTCGTCGCGATGCCGAAGTTCCTGCGCATCATCACCGGTGACGCGAAGACCACGACCAACGGTCTCGCGAACGCCAACGCCCACTGGAGCTGCACCGGCTTCGAGAACAAGGTGCAGCTCACGCAGCAGTACCCGATCTGCCCCCGCGGCAGCACCGTGGTCCGCACCTTCGCCTTCCAGAGCTGCTGGGACGGGGTGAACGCCGACAGCGCGAACCACCGTACGCACGTGGCCTTCGCCGACGCCCAGGGCAACTGCGCCAACGGCTTCAAGGCGATCCCGCAGCTCACGATGCGCCTGGTCTACGGCTTCCGGGCCCCGACCCTCACCAACGGGCAGATCAAGAACGCCTACGCGGTGGACGGTTTCCCGGAGCAGCTGCACAAGGCCAGCACCGACCACGACGACTTCATCAACGTCTTCGACGACGCGCTGATGAACAAGATGGTCACCTGCATCAACAACGGCCAGCGTTGTAAGTAACACCTGAGAGGAAGGCCGGTGGCGGGAGATCCCGCCACCGGCCTTCCTCTCGTTCCCGGGTCCCGCGCGGTCAGCCGCTGTGGTGACCGGAGTGCCCGGTCCCGGTTCCCCCGTCACCGCTGCCTCCCGCGTGGTGCGAGGTCCCCTGCTCCAGGTTCCCGCCGAGCCGGCCACGCAGCGTCGTGACCATCTTCTGGTCCCCGACGGCGATCCACTTGGCGCCCACGAGGTACGAACCGCCGTAGTCCTTGGCCCCGTCGAGCCACTCGCGCTGGCCGCGGTCGGTGGCGAAGGTCGCCAGGATGAACTTGCCGGTGCTGATCTTGCAGACAGCCTGGCGGATCTCGTCCGCGTCGGTCTGGATGCTCGGCTTGCACTTCACCTCGGCGGCCAGCTCCTCCAGACTGCCGGTCGCCGTGGGCGGGACGGTCTCCTTCGCCGCCGCGTCCTTGCCGTCCGATCCGCCGCAGCCCGTCAGTGCCAGCAGGGCGGCCACGGCGGCCCCGGCCAGAAGCTTCCCGCGTGTCAACCTCATACGTTCCTCCGGTACCTGTCGGCGTTCACGCCGAGAAGAGCCCCGGCAGGGGCTCTGCCTTCGATACGGCTCCGGGCCGCCCGGTGCTCAATCCGCCCCTTCGGCGGACGGGGAACCCGGTACCGCCCAGGACACGGCTGTGCGAGGGTGGCACCCGTGAACGAAGACTGGGAAGAGCGTACGACGGCGGCCTGGGCCGGCTTCGACGACTACGAGGAGGAGCGGGCGGCGGACTTCCGGGCCGTGATCGACGCGCTGGTCGCCGAACTGCCCGCCGACAGTCCCCTCGGCCCCTTCGAGCAGGCCTGCGCCTGGGACTCGACCGGCCACTCCGACAAGGCCGTCCCCCTGTACCGGGAGGCACTCGCCCGGGGCCTGAGCGGGTACAAGGGCCGCCGGGCGAAGATCCAGCTCGCCAGCTCGCTGCGGAACACCGGACAGGCGGACGAGGGTGTCAAGCTCCTCACCCCGGAACTGGTCGGGCCCTCTGACGAGTTGGACGACGCGGTGCGGGCCTGTCTGGCGCTCTGTCTCGCCGACCTCGGCCGCGAACGCGAGGGCCTGGCCCTGGTGATCGGCGCGCTGGCCCCCCATCTGCCGCGCTACCAGAGGTCGATGGCGAACTACGCGCGCCTCCTCGTGGAACCCGGGGAATCCGCGGACTGAGTCCCCGGCGGGTCCGGTGACCATCCACCGATTCGCTCGTTCTGCTGAACGTGCAGTCACAGGATGTAGCCCCGCGCCCCGCGCCCTCCTCCGGAGCCGTCGTCGACGTCGAGCAGGCCGAGGCCGCCCTCGTCGAGCACTACCCGCGGCTGGTCCGGCTCGCTTATCTGATGCTTCCGCCGGGCCTCGGCCGCAACCGGCGCGTGCTGACCGCGCACGCCCTCACCCAGCGCGCCCTGCCGCGGGGCCGGGCGGCGGGCGACGCGTCGGTGATCCCGGCCCAGCAGGGCGGCGGAGGCCGCGACGGTGACCCGGGCTACGCCTTCGTACGCCTCCAGGTGGTGCGTACGGCACTGGAGGCGGGACTGCCGCTCAGGCGGCGGGCGTGGCCCAAGCGGTCCCAGCTTCCGCCGTTCCTCCCCCTGGTGTGGGGCCTGCGGCTCTTCCCCCGTTCGGGTGGCGCCGACGAACTCGCCCTGGAACAAAGGCTGTCCGCACTCTCGGGGCCGGCTCGCGCCGCGTACGTGCTGCGCGGTCTGGAGAAGCTGGCCGACCCGCGGCTGCGCCAGGTGCTGGCGGCCGCGGGAGTCGAGGACCCGGCCGCGGCGCTGAGGGAGGCCTCGGGCGTCGAGGCACGGGACGCGCTGCTCGACTCCCCCGAGTTCGACCCCTCCTCCCTTCAGGCCCGGCCCACCGATCTGATGCGGCGCAGGCAGCGCATGAAGGCCACGCTCGCCGCCACCGCCGCCGTGGCCGTGTGCGGCGCGCTCCTCGCGCTGCCGGGCGACGGCTGGGGCCCGGACGGCGCCGCGGCCCCCTCCTACGCGCGAAACCCGGCCGCCGAGGCCGCGCTCGACCCGGCCCGGCTGGCGCGGGTGGCGCCCGCGGCCTGGGAGTCCTCCGCCCGCACCGACTTCTCCGTCTGGCCCGCGCGCGGCGGCCTCGTCGACGACAGCGCCCTGCTGCGCCGCGCGCTCGCCGTCTGGGCCCGGCCCGGCGGGTCCGTCCGGGTCTCGGCGGCGCCCGCCACCCCCTCCGGCCCGCCGCCCGGACCTCCCCAGCTGCTGTACGCGGGCGATGTCGACCAGGCCCGCGTGGTGCTCCTCTACGACGGTCTGCGCATCGCGCGCTACGCCGAGCCGAAGGACGGCACGGGCACCGCGGCCCTCGACTTCGCGCGGGCCGACGGCGCGAGCGGGGCGGAGGCGAGCGCGGTGGTACTGGGCCGGACCGACGGCAACGTCCGCTATCTGACCGCCCCCTGGGTGACCAGGGCCGCCGAGCGTGACCTGCTGAAGCCCTCCGCCGGGGCGATGGACCTCACCCTGTCCGCGGACGGCTCCACCTCTCCGCTGGCCGGAGCGCCGGAGACCGGCGGGTGCACGTCGTGGAACGTGCTCCAGGTCGAGGACGCCTCGGGCACCCGACTGCTCTCCGACCTCGGCGAGCTGATCCCGGCCCACCTCACCGCGGGCCGGCCGACCGCGCCCCGGGAGGCCGCGGGAGCCCAGAGCCTGCGGGAATGGGCGCCCTTCGCGTGCTCGCTGGCCTCCATGCGCTCGCAGGGCGTGCGGACCGTGAACGCCTGGCGGTACGCGAGCCAGCCGCTGCCCGACGGGAGCGGACCGGCCACCTGGCTGTGCACCCGCGCCGACACCTGGCGGGGCGGCGGCCCCCGGGTGCTGGCCCAGTTCCGCACCCCCGGCGGGACGTACGGGGCGGTCGTGGCGCAGGCCGAGAACTCCCCGGCCTGCGGCTCCCGCGATCCGCATGTGCTCGCCGGCGTGCTGTGGAAGTCCGGTGCGGGGACGTGGTACCTCCTCGCGGCCGGCGGCAAGGGGACGGCCTCGATCGCCGCGACGGGCGGGGTGCGCGGCTCCGCCACGGGGCCCCTGCTCACCGTTCGGGCGGCGCGAGGAGCGCGGGCCGAGCTGAAGGGAACCCTGACGGACGGCCGGGCCATCACCGGGCTGCGCTGAACGCCCGTACGCCACAATGGACCGGACACCCGGCGCGGATTGCTGACACGGACGTAAACAAGTGGGCGCACAGGGCTTCTCCGGGCGCCTACCCGTCAGTACATTGACGCCATGTCCAACACGCAGGCCCGGCAGCCCCGGCCGGTCGAGTCCGAGCGGACGGCTCTCAAGGCACGGAAGGTGTCGTTCTCCTGGGAGGACACACCGCTGCACTGGGTGCCGGACGAGCCGTTCGCCACGCACACCATGAACGTGCTGCACCTGCTGCTGCCGGCCGGCGAGCGGTGGTTCGTGCACGTGTACCGGCAGGTCCTGCCCCTCATCCGGGACGAGCGGCTGCGCCAGGACGTCATCGGGTTCATCGGGCAGGAGGCGACGCACTCGCAGGCGCACGACGAGGTGCTGCCCCACCTGGCGGAGCTGGGGCTCGACCCGACGCCGTACACCGCGCAGGTCGACTGGCTCTTCGAGAAACTGCTCGGCGACCGGACGCTGCCCCCGGGCAGGGCGCGCCGCTGGTGGCTGCTGGAACGCGTCGCCCTGATCGCCGCGATCGAGCACTACACCGCCTTCCTCGGCGACTGGATCCTGAACGCCGGGGAGCTGGACCGGCGCGGCGCCGATCCGGTCATGCTGGACCTGATGCGCTGGCACGGCGCGGAGGAGGTCGAGCACCGCTCGGTGGCGTTCGACCTGTTCCAGCACGTCGACGGCAGCTACCGCCGACGGGCGCGGACCTGGGCGACCGCGTTCACCGCCCTCGTCTTCCTGTGGCAGCGCGGCGCCCGGTTCTTCATGGAGAACGATCCGACGCTCGTGAACGGCAGGGCGAGCTTCAAGGACTTCTACACCAGCGGGAAACGGGGCGTGCTGCCGCCGACCGGGGACCTGCTGAGGTCCGTCCCCCGCTATCTCAGCCGCACCTACCACCCCTCGCAGGAGGGCTCCACCGAGCAGGCGATCGCCTATCTCGCCTCCTCCCCGGCCGCCACGGCCGCCGAGAAGAACACGGGTGCCGCGTGATGCCCAGGCTGGGGACCGTCGTCGCCGTCGCCGGCGCGGCCGTGCTCGCACGGCGTGCGCTGCGCCGCCGGATCGGGGCGTCGCCGCTGTGGCCGCTGCCCGCCCTGGAGGATCCCCGCTCCGGCCGGCCCCGCACCCGGGCCCTGCGACTGCTGGTCGCCCGGCACGAGCGCGTCGCCGACGGTGTCGTCCTGCTGCGCCTGGAGGGGACCGGGCTGCCGCCCTGGGAGCCGGGAGCCCATCTCGATCTGGTGCTGCCCTCGGGGCTCGTCCGGCAGTACTCCCTGTGCGGGGACCCGGAGGACCGCTCCTCCTACACCCTCGCGACCCGGCTCGTCGAGGACGGCCGGGGCGGATCGCGCGAGGTGCACGAACATCTCCGTCAGGGCACGCGGGTCGAGGTGCGCGGACCGCGCAACCGCTTCCCGCTCGTGGACGCGCCGGCGTACGTCTTCGTCGTGGGCGGGATCGGGATCACCCCGGTCCTGCCGATGCTGCGGGCCCTCCCGGAGGGCACCGACTGGCGGTTGCTGTACGGCGGCCGGACACGCGCCTCGATGCCGTTCCTGGAGGAGATCGGGAAGCTGGACCGCTCGAAGGTCACCGTCGCCGCACAGGACGAGGACGGACTGCCCGACCTGGACGCGCTGTTCGCGGATCTCGTCCCCGGCACGGCGGTCTACTGCTGCGGACCGGACGGGCTCACGGCGGCGGTCGAGGCACGGATCCCGGCGAACGCGGCACTGCACCTGGAACGGTTCACCGCCCGCGCGCCCACCGGGGGCGACACCGCCTTCGAGGTCGAGCTGCGGCGCAGCGGACGCACGGTGACCGTGCCCGCCGGCTCGACGGTCCTCGCCGCGGTCCGCACCGAGCTGCCCGGCACGCTCTACTCCTGCGAGCAGGGATTCTGCGGAACCTGCCGGCAGCGGGTCCTGGAGGGGGAGATCGAGCACCGGGACGAGCTGCTGACGGACGCGGAACGTGACGACTCGATGCTGATCTGCGTCTCGCGGACACGAGGTGAGCGAATCGTGCTGGACATGTGAACATCCGCCGCCCGTACCGGCCCGGTCCGGGCCGGATCCGGTCGGTAAAGTGTCCGCATGACAACCGGGGTACGCCGCAGGATGGGTGTCGAGGAGCGACGGCAGCAGCTCATCGGCGTCGCCCTCGACCTGTTCAGCCGACGCTCGCCCGACGAGGTCTCCATCGACGAGATAGCCTCGGCCGCGGGCATCTCCCGACCGCTGGTGTACCACTACTTCCCGGGCAAACTCAGCCTGTACGAAGCGGCGTTGCAGCGCGCGGCGGACGACCTCGCGGGCCGGTTCGTGGAGTCCCGCGAAGGCCCGCTGGGAACGCGGCTGCTGCGGGTGATGCGCCGCTTCTTCGACTTCGTGGACGACCACGGGCCCGGTTTCGCCGCGTTGATGCGGGGCGGCCCGGCCGTCGGCTCGTCGACCACCAACGCGCTCGTGGACGCCGTACGGCAGGCGGCCTATCTCCAGATCCTGTCGCATCTGGAGGTGGAGGACCCGCCCGCCCGGCTGGAGCTGGTGATCCGTTCCTGGATCTCGCTCGTCGAGTCGACCGCGCTGATCTGGCTGGACGGCCGGCGGATTCCGCGCGGCGAGCTGGAGGTGCAGCTCGTGCACGACTTCGCGGCCCTGGCGTCGGTGAGCGCCGCCTACGACCCGGAGGTCGCCGCGCTGCTGCGCAGGAGCCTCGGGAACGAACCGGGCGACGGGCCGTTCACCGACCTCGTCGTCCGGCTCCTCGCGCTCGCCGCGCCGCCACAGGCCTGAGGCGCGGGCGTCACGCCTCGAACTTGCGGTAGGACGGGTCGAGGTCGCGCACCTCGGCCGAGGCGTGCAGTTCCAGCCCCTCGGCGGGCTTCACATGGGTCTTCAGCAACTCCAGCACGGCCTCGGTCAGTTTCGCCTTGACCTCCTCGGTCCGCCCGGCGAGCAGACCGAGGGTGACATGGACGACGGCGTGTCCGCCGGTGTCCGCGCCGACGACGGTGTCCTCGGTCCGGCGGAACTGCGTCTTGCACGCGCCGATCTTCGCGGCGGCCGTCTCGACCACCTCCGCGTGCAGCGCCAGGGCGAACCCGCGCCGGTCGAAGGCGTCTTCGAGCGGTGCGGAGTAGTCGACGGTGATCTGCGGCATGAGCACTCCTGTTCAGGGACAGTCGTGGTCACCCTAGCCGCAGCACCGGCCGCGCGAACTGCTGAGGGCGGCCCCGGACACCCGTCGTGCTCAGGGTGTCCGGGGCCGCCCCCACCGGGTCAGGCCCCTGTCACGGGGTCGCTGTCACGGGCCGCCGTCACGGGGTCCGGGTGAACACCGCCACGGTGCGGGCCGGAACGGTGAAGGAGCCCGTGTCCTTCGCGTAGGACGAGGACCTGACGACCGCGTCCGCGCCCGACGCCTGCACCGGGTGCAGCGTGTACGCCGTCCCGGACAGCGAGCCGACGGTCTGCTTCTGCTTCTCCGGGGTCGCGTTGAAGACGATCACGAGGTCGCCGAGGCGAGCGGTGATCACTCCGGGGGTCTCGTCCTTGCCCGACAGCGGGAAGGAGAGCTGCGACTGCACCTGGGCGGCCGTGGAGAGCGAGAAGACCTTCTCGCCCGTACGGATGTGCTGCAGGTCCCGGAAGGCGGCCGAGGTGCCGTCGATCTGCTCGCAGCCCACCTTGACGGAGGTCAGGAGCGGCTTGGCGAACGGCCACTTCGAGGTGTTGTCCGCGGCCATCGGCAGCCCGCGCCCGAATCCGTTGCCGTCCTGGCAGTTCCAGTGGACGGCGTTGAACCAGTCGCCGCTGTCGAAGGAGTTGCGGTCCAGCGACTTGGAGCGCAGCAGGTCGGAGCCGGCCTGGGAGAGGGACGGACCCTGCGAGAGGGTGGCCGTCGCCATCGCCAGGACCTGCATCCGGGCCCGGTCGGCGGCGCTCGTCGTCGCGGGCAGCTTGTACGTCAGCGCGTCGTACAGCGACTCGTTGTCGTGCGCGTCGGCGTAGGCGAGCGCGTCGCCGGGCGCGGCCGCGTAGCCGGCGGGCTGGCCGTTGTAGTCGACCTCGGAGCCCTTGACCTCCTTGCCCGCGGTGTCGGTGAAGCGGTACGCCGCCAGGTTGCCGGCCAGGCCGACCTTGATGAGGTCCTGGTAGTGCAGCAGGCGGGCCTTCTGCTCGGCCGGGGTGCCGTTGGCGGTGGAGGAGTTGGGGTCGGTGTACAGGCCCGAGCCGAAGCCCTGGACCCCGGGGTCGGAGTCGAAGGGGCCGCCGCCGCGGACGGCGTCACGGGCACGGTCGGAGAAGGTCGCGATGCCCGTCCCCGCCATGTTCTTCTGGGTGGCCTGGACGAAACGGGCGTCGTCGGCGACCTCGCCGAAGTTCCAGCCCTCGCCGTACAGGATGATCTTCTTGCCGTCGACACCGTCCTTGGCGGGGGTCAGCCCGTCGAGGGCCTTCCTGACCGCGAGGATGTTGGCCTTGGGCTGGTGTCCCATGAGGTCGAAGCGGAAGCCGTCGACCTTGTACTCCTTGGCCCAGGTGACGATCGAGTCGACCACCAGCTTGCCCATCATGGCGTTCTCGGTCGCCGTGTTGGAGCAGCAGGTGGAGTTGGCGACGCCGCCGTCGGCGAGGAGCCGCTGGTAGTAGCCGGGGACGACCTTGTCGAGGACGCTGGTGTCGGCCTGGCCGCTGGCGGCGGTGTGGTTGTAGACCACGTCCATGACGACCCTGAGGCCGTCCTCGTTGAGCGACTTGACCATCGAGCGGAACTCGACCGTGCGCCGGGTGCCCTCGGGGTCGGTGGCGTAGGAGCCCTCGGGGACCGTGTAGTGGTACGGGTCGTAGCCCCAGTTGTAGGCGTCCTTGGCGGCGGTCTTCGCCACGCACTCCTGCTGCTTCTCGGAGTCGGCGGCGTAGGAGGCCAGGTCGCAGTCGGTGCTCTGCCGGTCCGCCTTCCTCTCGGGGATGGTGGCGATGTCGAACGCGGGCAGCAGGTGCACGTACGAGGTGCCGGACTTCGCCAGCGCCTTCAGGTGCTTGGAGCCGTCGCTGTTCTTGTCGGTGAAGGCGAGATAGGTGCCCTGGTCCTTCGCGGGGACGGTCTTGTCCGCCACCGAGAAGTCACGGATGTGCAGTTCCTGGATCTGCGCGTCCTTGAGCGGTACGGCCTTGGGCTTCTTGAGTGCCGACCAGCCGGACGGGGCGAGGGACTTGGCGCCGAGGTCGACGACCAGGCTGCGCTTCGAGTCGGTGGTCAGGGCCACCGAGTAGGGGTCGGTCACCTTGTTGGTGACGATCTTCCGGACGGTCGGCGCCCACACCTTCACGACGTAGCGGTAGGGCTTGTTCGTCCAGGACTTCTTGCCGGTGACGGACCAGACGCCGGTGGCGCCGTCGCGCTTCATGGCGACGGTGGAGCCGTCGAGGTCGAGGCTCACCGACTGCGCGGTCGGGGCCCACACCGAGAGGGTGGGGACACCGTCGTGGAAGACCGGCCCGAGGTGGGCCTTCGTCGCGGGGTACAGGTCGTCGAGAACTCCGGCGATCTGCACGCCGGTCGCCGCGAGCACGGCGCCGTTCGCGGCCCGCTGCGAGGCGACGAGCTGACCGCCGAGCGCGGAGCGCACCCGGTCGCGGTCGCGCGGGTCGACGGACCAGGCGGTGTACGCCTTCAGGTGCGGGAACTTCGCCTTCTGGGCGTCGGTGAGAGTGGTCTTCCCCAGCCGCAGCCAGCGCTCGTCGTCGCTGGTCAGCCCGCCGTCCTTGACGGCGATCGAACCGTCGCGGGAGGAGAGGAGCTGGGTGGAGACGGCGGCGTCGGAGCCGTTCCAGGCGACCGTGTAGCGGTCGATCCAGACCGCCTTGGAGGTGGTCAGGTCGAGCGCGGCCGCGCTGCCCGCGGGCTGCGGCAGCAGGTACTTCTCCTGGCCGCCGAGCAGCCACACCTCGTGGCCGTTCGCCGTGAGGTCCAGCGACTGGTCGGTGGGCAGGTCCTTGTCGTCGCCCTTGTGGAGGATGTAGCTGAGGCTGTCGGCGCCCTCGGCGAGCGGCACCTCGAAGACGGCGCCGTAGGCGTCGGTCCGCGCCGGCTCCAGGGGCTTCGTCCAGTCCGTGGGCGTCGCGGCGCCGGTCCAGGTGTGCAGACCCCAGCCGGCGTAGTCGCCGTCGGCGCGGTGGTAGTGGATGACCGCCTTGCCCTTGTCCTGGGCGGGCAGTTCGGGCCGCTCGGTGAGGACGGTGTCCTTGCCCTGCTCGACCCAGACCTCGCCGGTCTTGGTGACGTCGATCGTGCGGTCGCTCGCGACGTCCTTGTTGCCGTCCTTGTCGATGACCAGGAAGCCGACGCTGGAGGCGCCCGGCTTCAGCTTGACGTAGGCGAAGGCGCCGTAGGCGTCGCGGCCGACGAAGTCGTGTCCGGCGGGCCAGGTCGTGCCCTCGCCGTCGGCGATGTCGCCCCAGGCGTACAGGCGCCAGTCGGTGTAGTCGCCGTCGGCGCGCTTGTAGTGGACGACCGCGTAGTCGCGCGAGGAGGCCGTCGGGGTCTCCGGGGCGGGCGCGGTGCCGGTGGTGGACTCGGCGGTCGCGCTCGCCGTGCGTCCGGCCGCGTCGACGACGACGGCCTTGTAGCGCAGGGCGGTTCCGGCCGGTACGTCCTCGCCGATGACCTGGGTGACCTTGTACGGGGCGTGGTCGGCGGAGCCGAGGGTGTGCCACTTGCCGTTGCCGGTCTGGGCGGCGAAGACGACCCGGTCGAGCTGTCCGCCGGTGACGTCCGCCGAGAGTTCGACGGTGCCGGTGGCGCCCGCTGCGGGGGCCTTCAGGGTCAGCGTGGGCTTGGTCGCGGGGGCGGCGAGCTTGCCCGCGGCCTTGAGGACGATCGCCGAACCCGCCGGGACGGTGACGGTGACCTTCTTGTCGCCGTCGCTCTTCACCGAGGCCGAGGTTCCGTATACGGCGCGGAAGGTCATGTCCGCCGAACCGGTCGCGAAGGTGGCCGGCTTCGCCTCGTCCGCGTTGTTCACGGCGACGACGTACTCGGTGCCGGTCTTCGCGTCCGTACGGGAGAAGGCGTACACGCCGGCGCCGTCCGCGGCGTACCGCTCGGTCTGGACTCCGTCGGTGAGGGCGGGGTTGTCCTTGCGCAGCTTGGAGAGAGCACTGATCGTCTTGTAGAGCGGTGCGCTCGTGTCGTAGGCGTCGCTCGCGTGGGTGCGGGCGGTGCCGATCTCGTCGTCGTCGAGGTAGTCGCCGACCTTGGAGGCGAACATCGTCTGCCGGGCGTCCTTGTCGCCGCCGGAGCCGGTGAAGCCCTGCTCGTCGCCGTAGTAGACGACGGGGTTGCCGCGGCTGAGGAACATCAGCTCGTTGGCGAGCCTGTCCTTCTTCAGCAGTTCGGCGTCGGTCGCCTTCGGGTTGTCCTGGTCCAGGAAGTACCCGATGCGGCCCATGTCGTGGTTGCCGAGGAAGGTGACCTGCTCGTACGCGTTGGCCTTGTCGGTCGTGTACTTGTAGTCGTCGCCGAAGACGGACGCCAGCTTCTGGGCGTTGCCGCCCTGCGAGGCGTAGGAGCGGGCGGCGTCCTGGAACGGGAAGTCGAGGGTGGCGTCGAGGCGGCCCTGGGTCACGTACGGCGAGGTGATCGACGTGTCGGCGGAGTAGACCTCGCCGAACATGAAGAAGTTCTTGCGCCCGTGCCGGGCGGCGTACGCGTCGAGGGCGGTCGCCCACTGCGTCCAGAACTCCATGTTCACGTGCTTCACGGTGTCGATCCGGAAGCCGTCGATGCCGAAGTCCCCGACCCACTTCTCGTAGATCTTCTCCATGCCGCTGACGACCTCGGGACGCTCGGTCCACAGGTCGTCGAGGCCGGAGAAGTCGCCGTAGGTGGTGGACTCGCCGGCGTAGGTGGAGTCACCGCGGTTGGTGTACACGGCCGAGTCGTTGAGCCACGACGGGACCTTGGCGTTCTTCTTCGCGGCGGGAACCGTCGGCGTGCGGGGGAAGGAGTCGGCGTCCACCGACGGGAACCCCTTGGTGCCGTCCGCGTAGTCCGCGTCGTCGAACGGCTTGCCGTCCTTGGTCAGGTACGGGAAGGCGCCCTTGGAGAGGTAGTTGTAGGACTTCTCCTTGTAGTCGACGACATCGGCGGTGTGGTTGGTGATGACGTCGAAGAAGACCTTCATGCCCTTGGCGTGGGCCTTGGAGATCAGTGTCTCCAGGTCCTTGTTGGTGCCGAAGTGCGGGTCGACCTTGGTGAAGTCCGTGATCCAGTAACCGTGGTAGCCGGCCGAGGCGTCCTTGCCGGTGCCCTGGACGGGCTGGTTCTTGAAGATCGGCGCCATCCAGATGGCGGTGGTGCCGAGGCCCTTGATGTAGTCGAGCCGCTTCGTCAGGCCCTTGAGGTCGCCGCCCTGGTAGAAGCCCTTGTCGGTGGGGTCGTACCCGGTCGACAGCCTCGAACCGGTCAGTCCGCCCTTGTCGTTGGACGTGTCGCCGTTGGCGAAACGATCCGGCAGGACGAAGTAGAACTGGTCACGGGTGGAGTCGTGCCGTGACGGCTCGGCGGCGAGCTTCGCGTCCGACGGCGGTGCGGGCGGGGTCTGGGCCCGCGCCACAAGGGGTTGCGCAAGCGATACGGCCAGTGCGGCGGCGAGGACGGCTGCACGCAGCCTGGGACGGCTGGTGCGGCCCGCCGGCCCTCTCGGTATCAGGTCCACAGTCGTGAACTCCTAGCGATTACGGCGTACTCGGGTCCGACCCCGCGCAGCGTTTCGGCCACGATGCCGAACGCCCGCGTGACCGTATCGCTCACGCAAGGTTTACAGCAAGAGTCTTGCAACATGCGGAAAGGGTTTTCAGCAGCTGGACTTGCCCGCGTAGATCGCGAGGGCCGTGTTGGCGCCCAGCGTCGCCGTGAACTGGCCAGAACTGTTCACGGTGATGCTCGTGTTGTTCTGGACGTTGCAGTACGTTCCCGCGGCCAGGGAGGTGCTGTACGTCCGGCTCAGCGCGGAGGTCTCGTGGTTGATGGCCACGAAGCCCTTGCCGCCCCGGCCGAAGGCGATCGCGTCGTTACCGTTGTCCCACCAGTTGGAGAGCGCTTGCCCCCGCGTGGCGTTGCGGAAGGCGACCATCGACCTGATCTCCGGCCAGGCGTGCTGACACTTCCAGCCGTCCTGCCAACAGGCGTTGACGGTACCGCCGTTGGGCGGTCCGGCGTCGATGTTCGACCACTCGTAGGCGGAGTTGATGTCGGGGGCGCCGTAGGGGTAGGCGAGCATGAAGACGTTGGCGAGGGTGTAGTTCGCCCCGTCCTTGTAGTTGAGCGTCGAGCCGTTGCGCTCGGTGTCGTGGTTGTCGACGAAGACGGCCGAGACCGAGCTGCTCATGTAGCCCCAGCCCTCGCCGTAGTTCTTCAGGTAGGCGAGGTTCTCGTTGTTGAAGACCCGCTTGAGGTCGTAGGCGTAGCGGAACTCCTGGACGTCGCCGTTGCCGGTGTACTCGGTGGGCTGGACGGCCTCGCCCGCGCCGTAGATGGCCTCCTGCTTCCAGTAGACGGACGGGTTGCTCAGCCGGGACTTGATGTTGGCGAGGTCGGCGGCCGGCATGTGCTTGGCCGCGTCGACGCGGAAGCCGTCGACGCCGTAGCCGAGCAGGGTGTTCATGTAGCCGGCGATGGCCGACCGGACGTACTCCTCGCCGGTGTCCAGGTCGGCGAGACCGACGAGTTCGCAGTTCTGGACGTTGGCGCGGTTGGTGTAGTCGCTGATGGAGGAGGTGCAGTTGTCCATGTCGGCCGAGGAGTAGAGGCCCGGGTAGTTGTACTTCGTGTACGAGGAACCGCCCGTACCGGTGCCGGATCCGGCCGCCATGTGGTTGATGACGGTGTCCGCCACGACCTTCACACCGGCCGCGTGGCAGGTGGTGACCATGTTCTTGAAGGCGGTGGCGTCGCCGAGCCGGCCGGCGATCTTGTAGCTCACGGGCTGGTACGAGGTCCACCACTGCGAGCCCTGTATGTGCTCGGCGGGCGGGGACACCTGGACGTAGCCGTATCCGGCGGGGCCCAGCGTGTTGGTGCATTCCTTGGCGACCGAGTCGAATTTCCACTCGAACATGACGGCGGTGACGTCCTTGGTGCCGGGAGGCGAGGCCGCCGCCGTACCAGGGGGAACGGTCACGGTGACCGCCAGGCCCGCCACGAGGGCGAACGATGCCGCTAGCGATTTTCTTGCCATGTGGGGTACTCCTGCACTTCGTCGTGCGGGTGGGGGGATCGGAACGTACCGCTTGCAATCATGTTTCAGCAAGATGTCGAAAGAACTTCCAACTCCCTTATTGACGCGCCCCCTTGGGCGGTCCCACGCTCCACACGGGTCAGCTCCGCGTCCCCGCGGCCGCGCTGACCGATCCGGAGAGGAGCCGCATCCCCGATGGCTTTACGACGAAGAAGGGTCCCCCGGCTGCTGGCGACAGCCCTGCTGGCGCTCGGCGGGCCGGCGGCGCTACCCGCCCAGCCGGCAGCGGCGACGGCGGACACGGGTGTCCCCAACGGCGACGTGATCGCCAACCTTTGACATCCTCCCCCTGCTTGAAAGAGGGGGATTCCAACCTGGCCGGGTTGGGGTTCACGGACGCTCGACCGCTGTTCGGGCGGTGTCGTCCCTCCGGCACCGGCTGTTCGCCGGGGGCGGGGGATCCCGCCCTGTCCTGCCGCGACGTTGGCTGCTGCGTTGGTGTCCGCGTTGCAGGTGAAGCCGCAGGAGGAGCAGCGGAACTCGGCTTGGCTCTTGCGCGAGTTCTTGTCGATCCTCCCCCACTGCCTCAAGGGCGTGGGAGGTGCCCCCAGCAGGCGCTGCAGCGCAGACTGGTACAGGGGGCCGGCACGTCCTCGATGCGGCCCGGGGCCTTGTGCCCGGTGCGCCGGCGGAGCAGGCCCCAGCCCTGGGCCAGGATCGCCCGGTTCAGCCCGGCCTTCTGCCTGACCTGCTTGCCGGGCTGCTCGGTGGTTCCCCTGGCCGAGCGGGTCATGTTCTTGATGTTCAGCTTCTCGAACCGCACCAGGTCATAGCTGCGGGCGAGCATCGTGCTGGTCTTCTCGCACCAGTCCTTGCGCCGGTCTGCTTCACGCGCTTTGAGCCTGGCCGCCTTGGCGTACTCCGCGGCCTTCTGCTCGCTTGCCTTCGGGGCGCGTGCGGCACGGCGCTGGTGTTTACGGACCTGCGCGCGTTCCTTCACGGTGAGCTGCGGGCAGTTCACCTTCCGCCCGTCGGAGAGGGCGGCGGTGATCCTCACGCCCCGGTCGATACCGATGACCTCTCCGGTACCGGGCACCTCGATGGGGGCGGGGATGATCGCAAAGGCGATGTGCCACCGGCCGTTACGGTAGGTGACCCGGAACGTCTTCGCCTTCGGCAGTTCAGAGCCCTTGCCGTTGCGGCTGAGCCGGAAGCGGACCCAGCCACAGCCGGGCACCTTCACCCGAGCCCACCGGCGGTTGAGCCTGTGCACCACCACCGAGCGGCCCATGACCTGCCTGCCGGTCTTCGCGTTGAGCTTCGGCGAGCCGTCCTCGGTCAACTCCGGGACGCGGTCGGTGCCGATGACACGAAAGCCCTCATGCACGAACTTCTTGTGCGCCAGGTCGGCTCACCGAACCCGGACCTGAAGCGAGCGTTCTTAGCCGTGGCAAAGTCCTTCAGGGCCTGTTGCTGCACGTCCGCGTTCCCGGCGCCGAGCCACTCATTGTCGCGCCGGGCCTCGGTGAGCTGGCGACACTGCTCGGCGAAACCGGGCGCCGCCCCGCGGCCCCTGTACCAGTGCGCGTGCTGCTCGACCGCCGGATTCCACACGTACCGGGCATGCGCACAGTGGCCGAGCATGATGCCCGCCTGCGCGTTCGTCGGGTACAGCCGGAAACGTGACATGCCGCGAACCTAGCCACCCCTGTTCCCCTCCCGCACGCGCCTTCGGCCGGTCTCACCCGTGGGAGTGACCGACACGTCCCCTCTTCCAGGGCGGCTTTCGGACGCAGAGCCCCAAGCCCGCCGTCACCACCACCTGCCGCAGGCCAGCCCCGGCAGCACACCTTCCGCAACGCCGGATCGCCCTGCCTGCGATCCGGCTTTCCCTGTCCCGCTACGCGGGATCCGGCATTCACCCCAGCACTGAAGGACCGGGCACCCTGCGAGGAAACGAGGTGGAGGTAGGCGGACACACGGAAGCGGTGCTCCGGCCGTCAGGTTCCGGAGCACCGCTTTCCGTGCGTGTGTCGACCGCCCGTCGGACGAGCGGTACTCCGGTGGTCAGGACCGGAGCACCGCTCAGGCGTGTGTCAGACGGCCCACCACACGGTCGTGTCGGCGGGCAGCTTCGCCTCGCCGGCCTTGGACAGGGTCACCTCGCCGCTGGAGACGAGCACCCGGCCGTACGCGGGAACGGTCACGGCCTTGTTCCCCGTGTTCGCGGTGCAGACGAAGTCACCGCGACGGAAGGCGAGAACGCCCTCCGGTGCGGTCAGCCACGTGACGCCGTCGCCCGCGCCGAGGTCGGCACGCTCACGCCGGACGGCGAGCGCGTCGCGGTACAGCTCCAGGGTGGAACCGGCCACGCCGGTCTGCGCCTCGACGCTCAGCTCGGCCCACTCGGCGGGCTGCGGCAGCCAGCTTCCGCCGTCGCCGAAGCCGTACGAGGAGCCGGCGCGGGTCCACGGGATCGGCACCCGGCAGCCGTCGCGGAAGCCGTCCTGTCCGGCGCCCCGGAAGTAGGCCGGGTCCTGGCGCACCTCGTCCGGCAGGTCGACGACGTCCGGCAGGCCGAGCTCCTCGCCCTGGTACACGTAGGCGGAGCCGGGCAGCGCCAGCATCAGCAGGCTCGCCGCGCGGGCCCGGCGCAGCCCGAGCTCCCGGTCGCCCGCGGTGCGGATCTGGGTGCCGAGGCCGGCCTCGTTGGCGAACCGGGTGGCGTGCCGGGTCACGTCGTGGTTGGACAGCACCCAGGTGGAGGGGGCGCCGACCGGGCGCATCGCGTCGAGCGTGCGGTCGATCACCGCGCGCAGCTCGGCCGCGTCCCAGTGGGAGCCCAGGTACTGGAAGTTGAAGGCCTGGTGCAGCTCGTCGGGGCGCACGTAGTTCGCGGTGCGCTCGACGGTGGGCGTCCACGCCTCGGCGACGAAGATGCGCTCGCCCGAGTACTCGTCGAGGATCGTGCGCCACTGCCGGTAGATGTCGTGCACGCCGTCCTGGTCGAAGAACGGCATGACATCGTTGCCCAGCAGTTTCAGCTGTTCGCGGTCGCCGAGGTCCGGCAGGCCCTCCGCCTTGACCATGCCGTGCGCGACGTCGATACGGAAGCCGTCGACACCCATGTCCAGCCAGAACCGCAGGATCGAGCGGAACTCGTCGCCCACGGCCGGGTGTTCCCAGTTGAAGTCGGGCTGCTCGGGCGCGAAGAGGTGCAGGTACCACTCGCCGGCGGTGCCGTCGGGCTCGGTGACCCGGGTCCAGGCCGGGCCGCCGAAGATGGACTCCCAGTCGTTGGGGGGCAGCTCGCCGTTCTCGCCCTTGCCGGGACGGAAGTGGTAGCGGTCGCGCAGCGAGGAGCCGGGGCCCTCGCGCAGCGCGCGCTTGAACCACTCGTGCTGGTCCGAGGAGTGGTTGGGCACGAGGTCGACGATGATCCGCAGCCCCAGACCGTGGGCGTCGCGGATCAGGGCGTCGGCGTCCAGCAGGTTGCCGAACATGGGGTCGACGGCCCGGTAGTCCGCCACGTCGTAGCCGGCGTCGGCCTGCGGCGAGGCGTAGAAGGGGCTGAGCCACACGGCGTCCACGCCGAGGTCGCGCAGGTACGGGAGTCGGGAACGTACGCCCTCCAGGTCGCCCATGCCGTCGCCGTTGCTGTCGGCGAAGCTGCGCGGATAGACCTGGTAGATCACCGCGTCGCGCCACCAGTCGCGATGCGCGGCGACGGTGGCGAGAACGGAGTTCGGGGCCTGGTCGGCGGAGTGCTGGCTCATGGCGTCCTTGATGCGATGAGGGTCCCCGTGTCCGGGCGCTGCCGGGCTTGGGGAGGAAATCGGCTGTGGGGGCAGACCCCTGCTCGCGCGAGGCCGGGAGCACGGGGCGGAAGGCTTCGGGGCGGGGGGAGAGATGAGGCGGCCGCGGTACCGGCGGGGTCGGATGGGCACCGCGGCCGCCACCCGCGCGCGATGAGCGCGCGGGAGTCTGGGGCGTTGTGGGGCGTCCTGGCGGATCAGCCCTTCGTGCCGCCCGCGGTGAGTCCGGTCACCAGGTTCTTCTGCACGAGGTAGAAGAAGGCGGAGACGGGTATCGCGACCAGCACGGCGGTGGCCGCCATGAGGTTGCGCTGCGCGTCGTGCTCGCTGACGAAGCTCTGGAGTCCGACGGCGAAGGTGTACTTCGAGTCGTCCAGCATGAACGTCGAGGCGAAGGCGACCTCACCGAACGCGGTGATGAAGTTGTAGAAGGCCGCCACCGCGAGACCCGGCTTGGCGAGCGGCAGGATCAGCCGGAAGAAGGTGCCGAAGGGGCTCAGTCCGTCGACACGGCCGGCCTCGTCGATCTCGAACGGGATGGTGTCGAAGTAGCCCTTGAGCAGCCAGGCGCTGTAGGGCACCGCCGTCGAGCAGTAGACGAGGATCAGGCCGAAGTAGTTGTCGATGAGCTGCAGGTCCGAGAGGATCTGGTACATCGGCACGATCAGTACGGCGATCGGGAACATCTGGGTGACCAGCAGGACCCACATGAACTTCTTGTAGCCGGGGAAGCGCATGCGCGAGACCGCGTAGCCGGTGGTGGCCGCGACCATCACGCCGATGACCGTGGTGCCGAGCGACACGATGAGCGAGCTCTTCATCCACGCGAAGAAGTTCGTGTGCTGGAGCACGAAGGAGTAGTTGTCGAACGTCATCGTGTCCCAGATGCGTCCGGGGTGCAGGTAGTCGTCCTGGCCCGGACCGAGGGACAGGAAGACCAGCCAGGCGATCGGGAACAGCGCGACCAGGCTCGCGACGGTCAGGATGCCGTGGGAGACCAGCGAGCCGAGGAGGCTGCGCCGGCCGCGCTCGCGCGCCGGGCGGGGCGGCTCGGCGGACCTGGTGGTCTGGTCGGCCGGAGGCGTCTGCAGTGTGGTGGTACTCATGGAGACTCCTGCCTCAGATCGCGAGCTGCTGGTCATTGCGGTTCAGCCAGCGGCGGTAGAAGGAGGTGAAGACGATCAGGATGGCCAGCAGCAGCATGCCGTAGGCCGCCGACTGAGCGAAGTCACGCGGCTGCTGTCCGAAGCCGAGGTAGTAGGCCCAGGTGACGAGGATCTGCGCGTCCGGCGCGGTGCTGCCGAAGAGCAGGAAGATCACGGCGAACTGGTTGAAGGTCCAGATGATGCCGAGGAGCACGACGGTGGAGCTGACCGACCTGAGGCCCGGCAGGGTCACGAAGCGGAACTGCTGCCACTTGTTGGCGCCGTCCATCTCGGCGGCCTCGTACAGCGTCCCGTCGATGGACTGCAGTCCGCCGAGCAGCGAGACCATCATGAACGGCACACCGCACCAGGTGTTGACCATGATGGCGGCGAAGCGCTGCCAGAAGGTGTCCTCCAGCCACGCGGGCGCCGGCAGGTGCACCGCGTCGAGCATGGAGTTGATGATGCCGCCGTCGGCGAGCATGAAGCGCCAGCCGAAGACGGTGACGAAGGTCGGCACGGCCCAGGGCAGGACCAGGATCAGCCGGTAGACCGTACGGCCGCGCAGCTTCTGGTTGAGCAGCAGCGCGAGGCCCAGGCCGACGCAGTAGTGCAGGGCGACGCAGATGGCGGTCCAGGCGATGGTCCAGATGAAGTGCGACCAGAAGCGGTCGTACGACGTCGGACCCCACAGGATGTCCTTGTAGTTGTCCAGACCGATGAACTTGTAGGTGGCGTCGATGTGGTTGACGCCGATCGTGCGGGCCGAGTTGAGGCTGTTGGCGTCCGTCAGCGTCAGATAGAGGCCCCGTACCAGGGGATAGAGCACCAATCCGCCGAGTACGACGACGACCGGGGCGATCATCGCGTACGCGTACCAGTACTTCTGGTACGAGTGCTTGAGACGCTGCATCCGGCCGGGACGCGGTGCTCGGTCACCGCGGCGCTTGCCGGTCGCGCGGTCGATGGCGACTGTCATGGTTCGACACCTTCTGCAAGATCAGGAGTTGGGCGCACACAGCCGGTGGCCGCCGGTTCCGTTCCCCCGGTTCTCGGGGGTCCCCCCGGCCCGACCGAGGTCGGGCCGGGGAAGGATCCGGCGGCCACACGGGCTCACTTGCTGAAGTCGGGCACGAGCTTGGCGATGGCCAGCTCGACGTTGCTCAGGCCCTTGTCCAGGGACTCCTTGCCACCCGCGATCTTGGGCAGCTCGGTGTCGAGCGGGCCCCACAGGGAGCCGTACTCGGGCAGCGCCGGGCGCGGCTGGGCGGCGGGGAGGACGCCCTGGTAGCCGGCGATGCCCGGGTTGGCCTTGACCTCGGCGGTGTAGGCGTCGTCACGCGTCGGCAGCGTGGAGTTCTTCAGCGCGATGGTGGCCTGGGACTTCGCCGAGGTCATGAAGTTGACGAACTTCAGCGAGGCCTCCTGGTGGGCCTTGTCCGAACCCGCGTACACGGAGAGGTTGTGGCCGCCGGTCGGGGCGCCCGCCTTGCCGCTGGAGCCGGCCGGGACGGTGGCGATACCGAGGTTCGCCTTGTCCGCGAACGCCGAGCCCTTGTAGAAGTTGGTGATCTCCCACGGGCCCTGGATGATCGAGGCGACCTTGCCGTTGACGAAGGCGTCCTGGATGTGGGCGTACGCGTCGGCGGTGGTGTCCGCCTTGTGCAGGCCCTTGCCGGAGAACAGACCCTGCCAGGTGGTGAAGGCCTTCTTGGCCTCGGGCGAGTTCACCGTGATCTTCTTGGCGGTGGCGTCGACCGTGTTGGTGCCCTCGCCGTACAGGAAGGACTGCGCGTAGTAGGCCTGGGTCGAGCCCCAGTAGCCGTCGACGCCGGTCTTGGCCTTGATGGTGGCCGCGTTCTTCTTCAGGTCGGCCCAGGTCTTCGGGGCCTCGGTGATGCCGGCCTTCTTGTACAGCGCCTTGTTGTAGACGAGCGCGAGGGTGTCGGTGACGAACGGCACGCCGTACGTCTTGCCCTCGTACTTGGCCTGCTCGATCAGGCTGGGCTGGAACTTCGCCTGGTCCGCGAGGGCCGCCGTGCCGTCGAGCGGCAGGAGGTAGCTCTTCTTCGCGAAGGCCGGGGTCCAGCCGACCTCGGAGCGCAGGACGTCCGGGGCGCCGGAGGCACCGGCGGCCGTGTCGAACTTGTTCTGCGCCTGGTCGAAGGGCACGTTGACGTACTTGACCTTGATGTTCTTGTTGGCGGCCTCGAACTCCTTGGCCAGGGCCTTGTACGTCGGCGCCTCATTGGTGGCGTTGGACGTGTCCCACCACGTGATGGTGACCGGCCCGCTGGCCTTGTCGCTGCTGTCACTGCCGCTGCCGCCGCAGGCCGTCGCCGCGAGGGCGAAAGACGCCACCAGCGCGCTGGCCGCTATGCCACGCCGCATGAGTTCTCCTTGAGGGTGAAAGCCCGAGTAGGTGGGGAACCGGTCCCGCCCGGTCCCCTTGCCGACTTGCCGACTGCGCCGTTGCGTCCGCCGGGCGACTGGAACGTAACAGCGATGTAAGCGGCGCGAAAGGTCTTGCAGCAAAAAAGTGAAAGACCTAACGACAGTTATGCGGCCGTGACCTCGTGGCGGCCGTCCCGAAACCCCGCTACCAGGCCGCTCAGCAGACATACGGACGTCTGTGCAAGACTCTGCAAGCTCTTGCCACGGATGTCGCATACGGGGATCATCGGCCGTCAGTGTCTTGCAGGAGCCACCCCTTCCCGCGCGGCACACGCACGGGACACCGAGCCGACCAGAACACGAGGGAGCGCGATGACGCAGCAGCCCGGAGCGGGCCGATCAACCGCTCGCACACGGCGTCTGGTTGGTGGGCAGGGTGAGATGCGACCGGTACAGTCCAATCCTGTGACCACACGGCTTGCCGACATCGCAGCCCAGGCGGGGGTCAGTGAGGCGACCGTCAGTCGCGTCCTGAACGGGAAGCCGGGCGTCGCCGCGACCACGCGGCAGTCCGTCCTGGCCGCGCTCGACGTACTGGGCTACGAGCGCCCGGTGCGCCTGCGGCAGCGCAGCGAGGGCTTGGTGGGCCTCATAACCCCCGAGCTGGAGAACCCGATATTCCCTGCCCTCGCGCAGGTGATCGGGCAGGCCCTGACGCGCCAGGGCTACACCCCCGTGCTCGCGACCCAGACTCCGGGCGGTTCCACCGAGGACGAGCTGACCGAGATGCTGGTCGACCGCGGGGTCGCCGGCATCATCTTCGTCTCCGGGCTGCACGCCGACACCTCGGCCGACATGCAGCGCTACGAGCAACTTCGGGGCCGCGGTGTCCCCTTCGTCCTGGTCGACGGCTTCTCGCCGAAGGTGCAGGCGCCGTTCATCTCTCCGGACGACCGCGCGGCGATGGCTCTCGCGGTCACCCACCTCGCCTCCCTCGGGCACACCAGCATCGGACTGGCCCTCGGCCCCAAGCGGTTCGTGCCGGTGCAGCGCAAGATCGAGGGCTTCGTGCGCACGATGCAGGAGCAGCTGAACCTGAGCCCCGCGGACGTCGAGGAGCGGCTGGTCCAGCACTCTCTGTACACGCTGGAGGGCGGCCAGGCCGCCGCGAGCGCGCTCATGGACCGCGGCTGCACGGCGATCGTCTGCGCCAGCGACATGATGGCGCTCGGTGCGATACGGGCGGCACGTCAGCGCGGTCTGGAGGTCCCCACGGACATCTCGGTCGTGGGATTCGACGACTCGCCGCTGATCGCCTTCACCGACCCGCCGCTCACGACGGTCCGCAAGCCGGTGCCGGCGATGGGCCAGGCCGCGGTGCGCACGCTGCTGGAGGAGATCGGCGGGACGCCCGCGCCGCACAGCGAATTCGTGTTCATGCCGGAACTCGTGGTGCGCGGTTCGACCGCTTCTGCCCCTGGGGACCGGAATCGTCCCTGAGCAGGACGACAAAGGGGGCGAAGCACTCCCACAGGTGTAGAAAGTGCGGCCAGAACCCGACCGGAGCATCATCGGTGAGGGAAGGCTTTTCTGGCAGACTCTGTGCCTATGGGTGATTCGACCGTGACGACACTGGAAGGCCGGGATCAGGTCGCTCCACAACCCGTCGCGGAGGAGAAGGCGGGGAACGGACTCCTGCGTCGTATGCGGGCCCCGCGTCGCCCCCGCGTCTGGTTCGAAGTCCTGCTCATCGCCGTGAGTTACTGGACGTACTCGCTGATCCGCAACGCCGTGCCGGAGCAGCGGCACGAAGCGCTCCGCAACGCGGACTGGATCTGGCGGATGGAGCACCATCTCGGGGTCGCCGTCGAGGAATCGGTCAACCACGCGGTGAACTCGGTCGGGTGGCTGATCATCGGGATGAACTACTACTACGCGACCCTGCACTTCGTGGTGACGCTGAGTGTCCTGGTCTGGCTGTACCGCTGTCATCCCGGCCGCTACGCGGCGGCCCGTCTCGCACTTTTCGCCACCACGGTGGTGGCGCTCGTCGGCTACTACCTCTTCCCGCTGGCGCCACCCCGTCTGATGACCGGCAGCACCTTCGTCGACACGGTCATGGTCCACCAGACCTGGGGCTCGATGGCCTCCGGCGATCTGAAGCACATGTCCAACCAGTACGCGGCGATGCCGTCCATGCACATCGGCTGGTCCCTGTGGTGCGGGCTCAGCCTCTTCGCGCTGGCCAAGGCCCCCTGGGCGCGCATCCTCGGCGTCCTCTACCCGACGGCCACGCTCGTGGTCATCGTCGCCACCGCCAACCACTTCTGGCTGGACGCGGTGGGCGGCGCGCTCTGCCTCGCCTTCGGCTTCCTGGTGACACGCCTGTGGTACGGCGCGCTGCCGTACGCGCTGCCGCAGTGGGTGCCGGGGACGCGGCGGGTCACCGGCGGTCCCGCGGACGAAGGATTGAACGACGTGCGGACGAGAGCCTGAGCGACGGCGTACGGGACGACGCCCAAAGAGCCTGAACGACGTCGGGCCCTCACGTTCAGTGACCGCCGGGCGCGCCGTAGAACAGTTCGTCCACCACGGCCCGGGCCCGCCGGGTGGTACGCCGGTAGTCGTCGAGCATGTCGCCGACGTGCCCCGGGTCGTACCCGAGATAGCGGCCCACCGCGGCCAGCTCCCGCCCGTCCGAGGGGAAGGTGTCGCCGGCCCTGCCCCGCACGAGCATCACGGCGTTGCGTACCCGGGTGGCCAGCACCCAGGCCTCGTCCAGCGTCGCCGCGTCCTCCGTCGACAGCAGTTCCGCCGCTCGCGCCGCGGCCAGCGCCTGACGGGTCCGGGTCGTCCGCAGGCCCGGCTCGACCCAGCCGTGCCGGAGCTGGAGCAGCTGGACCGTCCACTCCACGTCGGACAGACCGCCGCGCCCCAGCTTGGTGTGCAGGGTGGGGTCGGCGCCGCGCGGCATCCGCTCCGACTCCATCCGGGCCTTCAGCCGCCGGATCTCCCGTACGGCCTCCTCGCCCAGCCCCTCCGCCGGATACCGGAGCGGGTCGATCAGCTCGATGAACCGGCTCCCCAGGTCCGTGTCCCCGGCCACGGTCTCCGCCCGCAGCAGCGCCTGCGACTCCCACACCAGCGACCAGCGCCGGTAGTACGCCTCGTAGGACTTCAGTGTCCGCACCGGCGGCCCGGACTTTCCCTCGGGCCGCAGATCCGCGTCGATCAGCAGCGGCGGATCCGCGCTGGGGAGCTGGAGCAGCCGCCGCATCTCGGACACCACGGCGTTCGCGGCCCGCGCCGCCTCCTGCTCGTCCACGCCCTCACGGGGCTCGTGCACGAAGAGCACGTCCGCGTCGGAGCCGTAGCCGAGCTCGTGACCGCCGAAGCGGCCCATCCCGATCACCGCGAACCGGGTGGGCAGGGTGTCGCCCCAGCCGTCGCGCACCACGGCCCGCAGGGTGCCCGCGAGCGTCGCCGCCGTCAGGTCCGAGACCGCCCCGCCGACGAGGTCGACCAGCGCCCCCTGATCGGCGACGGCCGGCGTCTCCTCGGTCCCGTACGAGGCGACGATGTCCGTCGCGGTGATACGGAACAGCTCCCGGCGCCGGACACCGCGGGCGACGGTCACGGCCTGCTCGCCGTCGTCGGCCCGCCGCACCGCGGCGAGGATCTCCTGCTCGAGCTGGGCACGGCCGCGCGGTTCGAGGCCGCCGCTCTCCCCGTCGCCCAGCAGGGCCACCGCCTCCGGCGCGCGCATCAGCAGGTCGGGGGCGAGCCGGCCCGCCGAGAGCACCCGCGCGAGGTTCTCGGCGGCGGCGCCCTCGTCCCTGAGCAGCCGCAGATACCAAGGGGTCTTGCCCAGCGCGTCCGACACCTTGCGGAAGTTGAGCAGACCGGCGTCGGGGTCGGCCGAGTCCGCGAACCAGCCCAGCAGCACGGGGAGCAGGGTCCGTTGGATGGCGGCCTTGCGGCTGACCCCGGAGGCCAGCGCCTCCAGGTGGCGCATGGCGGACGCCGGATCGGCGTACCCGAGTGCGACGAGCCGCTCCCTGGCCGCGTCCGGGCTCAACCTGCTCTCGCCCGGGGCCAGTTGAGCGACCGCGTCGAGCAGCGGCCGGTAGAACAGCTTCTCGTGCAGCCGCCGGACCACGGCCGCGTGCCGCTTCCACTCCCGGTTCAGTTCCTTGACCGGGTCGACGCGCAGCCCCAGCGACCGTCCGATCCGGCGCAGATCGGCCTCGTCCCGCGGCACCAGGTGCGTGCGCCGCAGCCGGAACAGCTGGATGCGGTGCTCCATCGACCGCAGGAAGCGGTAGGCCTCGTCGAGCTGTACGGCGTCGGCGCGGCCCACGTATCCGCCCGCGGCGAGTGCTTTCAGGGCGTCCAGGGTGGTCCCGCTGCGCACGGTCGTATCGGCCCGGCCGTGCACCAACTGGAGGAGCTGCACGGCGAATTCGACGTCCCGGAGTCCTCCGGGGCCGAGCTTCAGCTCGCGTTCGATCTCGGCGGCCGGGATGTTCTCCACCACCCGGCGCCGCATCTTCTGCACGTCGGCGACGAAGTTCTCCCGCTCGGCGGCGTGCCACACGAGCGGGGCCAGGGTGGCGACGTACTCCTCGCCCAGCTCCAGGTCCCCGGCCACCGGGCGGGCCTTGAGCAGCGCCTGGAACTCCCAGGTCTTGGCCCACCGCTGGTAGTAGGCGAGATGGCTGCTGAGCGTCCGCACCAGGGGGCCGTTGCGTCCCTCGGGGCGCAGGTTGGCGTCGACCGGCCAGATGCTGCCCTCGACGGTCGTCTCCGAGCAGATCCGCATCATGTGCGAGGCGAGCCGGGTGGCCGCCTGCACGGCCTTGGCCTCGTCGGCCCCTTCGACGCCCTCCCCGACGAAGATCACGTCGACGTCGGACACGTAGTTCAGCTCGTGTCCCCCGCACTTGCCCATCGCGACGACGGCGAGCCGGCACAGCGCGGCGTCGTCGGGCGCGGCGGCCCCGGCGATGGCGAGCGCCGCGCGCAGCGTCGCGGTGGCGAGGTCGGCGAGTTCGGCGGCGGTCTGGGCGAGGTCGATGGTGCCGCACACGTCGCGCGCGGCGATGGAGAGCAGGCAGCGGCGGTAGGCGACGCGCAGCGAGAGGGGGTCGGCGGCGTCCGCCAGTCCCCGCTCGAACTCCGGGACCCCGGGATGCAGGTCCCGCGCCTCGTAGGTGACGAGTGCCTGCCAGTCGTGCGGGTGCCGGGCGAGGTGGTCGCCGAGCGCGGCGGAGGCTCCGAGCACTCCGAGCAGCCGGTCCCGCAGCGGTTTGGACGCGATCAGCGTGTCGAGGAGCTCCCGCCGGGCGGCGTCGCCGTCCTGTGCCTCGACGAGCCGGACGAGTCCGAGCAGGGCGAGATCGGGGTCGGCGGTGGCGCCGAGCGCGTCCAGGAGGACCGGGTCGGACCGTACGGGTGCCAGTTCGGGACCTTCCAGGAGTCCCTCGGCCGCGGACGGATCGGTGAAGCCGTGCCGCAGCAGCCGCGTGAAGATACTGCCTCTGCGCCCCGGCGCCGTCATCCCGGCCTCCTGTCGGATCGGACTTCACGGATCATCGGATCAAGGTCGTGCGATGCGAGCCTAACCCCGGTCCCCAGGGTGGCGCCCCGCGCCGGTCTGGGCTTCTGTGGACAGAGCCATGAGCGGTTCGAGAAGGGAATCAAGCCATGGACATGACCCTCGAAGTGATCCTGTTGCCGGTCTCCGACCTGGACCGGGCCAAGGAGTTCTACCGGGACAAGGTCGGCTTCCATGTCGACCTGGACGGGGAGGTGATGGAGGGGGTGCGGATCGTGCAGCTGACGCCGCCCGGGTCCGGGTGTTCGATCGCGCTCGTCGACGGGCTCGAGGTCCCGACAGGGACGCCGCGGCCGGGGACGTACCACGGGATGCAGCTGTGCGTGACGGACGCCAAGGCGGCGTACGAGGAGCTCACGGCCCGGGGGCTCGACATCAGCGAGCCGGTGGAGTTCGCGCCGCGGGACGGTGCCACGTTCATGTACTTCAAGGACCCGGACGGGAACGGCTGGGCGGTCCAGGAGTACCGGCGGCGGGCGACGGAGCCGCTGCACCAGGTGCTGAGCGAGCTCGCCGCCCGGCGGCAGTAGTTCATCCGCTCTTCATCCCTCCGGTTGGGCGACGTGAGGAGAGGGAATTTTGGCGTGCGCATGCTCTGTCCGCACCGCCACCGTCGTCTCTCCCCCCACCGGAGGTCTGAAGTGTCCGGCAGAAACGTGTACACCCGCAGCCGTGCCGTCGTGGCATCCGCCCTCGCCTTCACCGCGGCCGCGGTCGGGCTGTGGACGGGCTTCGCCGGCTCGGCTCCCGCGCACGCCGCGGCCGCGGTCCCGACCCCGGACCACGTCGTCGTCGTGGTCTTCGAGAACCACGCGTACAGCCAGGTGATCGGCTCCTCCAGCGCCCCGTACATCAACTCGCTCAGGACCGGCGGGGCCAACCTCTCCCAGTCGTACGCCGAGACGCACCCGAGCCAGCCCAACTACTTCGCCCTGTTCTCCGGCTCCACCCAGGGCGTCACGGACGACAGCTGCTACACGCCCGGCTTCTCCTCCGCCCCCAACCTCGCCTCCGAGCTGATCGCCGCGGGCAAGACCTGGGGCAGCTACAACGAGACACTGCCCAGCCAGGGTTCGACCACGTGCAGCAGCGGCAAGTACGCGCGCAAGCACAACCCCTGGTTCGGGTTCAGCAACGTACCGACGTCCAGCGCGAAGACGTTCGCCCAGTTCCCGACGGACTACACGACGCTTCCGCAGGTCTCCTTCGTGGTCCCGAACCTGTGCAGCGACATGCACGACTGCTCGGTGTCCACCGGTGACACCTGGCTGAAGAACAACCTGGGCGCGTACGCCACCTGGGCCAAGACCCACAACAGCCTGCTCGTCGTCACCTTCGACGAGGACAACCGGCTCGCCGGCAACAGGATCCCCACCGTGCTGTACGGCCAGCAGGTGACCGCGGGTTCCTCCTCCACCACCACCTACAACCACTACGACCTGCTGCGCACGCTGGAGGACATGCACGGCCTCACGCACGCCGGCAACGCGGCCTCCGCCAAGGACATCACGGGCATCTGGACGTCCTGACATGTACCTTGCGGACAGCCGCGCCGGTACACCGGAGAGCACGGCCGCGTCCGCGGAGAGCGCCGCCCGGCCCCGAGCCGGGCGGCGCCTCACCGCGGTCGGGCCCACGGTGCTGGCACTCGGCACGGTCAGCCTGATCACCGACGTCTCCTCGGAGATGGTGACGGCGGTCCTGCCCCTGTACCTGGTGGCGGGACTCGGCCTGTCGCCCCTCGGCTTCGGGCTCCTCGACGGGATCTACAACGGCTTCTCGGCCCTGGTCCGCCTGGCCGGGGGACATCTCGCCGACCGGGGCGGCGGCCGCCACAAGTGGGTGGCGGGTGCCGGATACGCCCTCTCGGCCGTCTGCAAACCGCTGCTCCTGGTGGCACAGACCCTGACCCCCATCGGCCTGGTCCTCGCCGCCGACCGCACCGGCAAGGGCCTGCGCACCGCCCCGCGCGACGCCCTGATCTCCCTGTCGAGCAGTCCAAAGACGCGCGGCCGCGCCTTCGGCGTCCACCGCGCGATGGACACGGCGGGCGCCCTGCTGGGCCCGCTCGTCGCCTTCCTGATCCTCCGGGCGACCGTCGACGGCTACGACGCGGTCTTCATGGTGAGCTTCTGCGTGGCCGTCGTGGGCGTCCTGGTCCTGGTGCTGTTCGTGCCGGGGCGGCCGGCCGCGCGGTCCGCACGTACGACGCCGACGCCGACGCCGGCCGCCCGTCCGGGGTCCGGGGTCTTTCCCGCCCCGACCATGGACATCCGGGAACCGGGAACCCCGGGCAGCGCCACCCCGCGCCCGGCCCCCACCCCGCGCGCCGCCCCCACCCTGCGCCCCGCCCTCGCGCTGCTGCGCCGCCCGGAGCTGCGCGGCATCGCGCTGTGCGCGCTCCTGCTCGGGCTCGCCACGGTCAGCGACTCGTTCATGTTCCTGCTGCTCCAGCGCAGGCTCGGGGTGCCGGACCACTGGTTCGCGCTGCTGCCCGTCGGCACCGCCGCCGCGTTCCTGCTGCTGGCGGTACCGCTGGGCCGGCTGGCGGACCGGGCCGGCCGATGGCAGGTGTTCCTGGCCGGTCACGGAGCCCTGCTCCTCGCGTACGGCCTGCTGCTGACGTCCTGGCACGGTACGGCGCTGCCGTTCGCCGTCCTGTTCCTGCACGGCGGCTTCTACGCGGCGACGGACGGCGTACTCATGGCCGCGGCCTCGGACAGCGTGCCCGAGGAACTGCGGTCGTCCGGGCTCGCGCTGGTCCAGACGGGGCAGGCGCTGGCCCGTTTCGTCTGCTCGCTCGCCTTCGGCGCGGCCTGGACGGCGTGGGGCGACCGCACGGCGCTCACGGCGTCGGCCGTGGCACTCGCCCTGTGCGCCCTGTTCTCGACGGTCCTGCGCCCCGTCCGCCGCACCCCCTCAGAAGGCCTCGTATGACGCTGCGAACCCGCATCCTGGTCCTGGTCTCGGCCCTGGTCGTCCTGGCGGGCGTCGCGACGGCCTCCGTGCTGCACGCCTCGGCCCGCGCGGAACGCCGCGACCGGGCCCAGCCGGGCGGCCCGCGGATCACCGCGGGGCCGGTCTCCCTGACCGGCTCCCGGCGGCTGGTGTTCCGGAACATGGCGTGGGGCCCGCACCGCGACGAGCTGACGTCCGTCCCGGCGTCCGACCCGTCGGGTCCGCGCACCGCGTCCAAGGTCAAGTGCCTGCGCTTCTACGCCGCTTCGGGCACCGGGGTGTGCCTCCAGGCGGTGCGCGGCACGGTCCAGGACACCTACCGGGCGGTGATCCTCGACGCCGCTCTGCGCGTCAGGGCCCGCTACGACGTGCCCGGCATCCCGTCCCGCGCCCGCGTCTCGCCCAGCGGCCGGTACGCCGCCTGGACCGCGTTCGTGGGCGGCGACTCCTACGCGGGCACGAACTTCTCCACCCGGGCGGCGATCGTCGACACCCGCACGGGGAGGCTGACACCGTCCCTGGAGGCGTACCGGGTGGTGAAGGACGGCAGGACCTACCGGTCGGCCGACGTCAACTTCTGGGGTGTCACGTTCACGGACGACGACCGCGGGTTCTACGCCACCATGGCCACGCACGGCACGACCTACCTGGTCCGCGGCGACCTGGCCGCCCGCACCGTCACCACCCTGCGCACGAACGTGGAGTGCCCGTCCCTGTCCCCCGACGGGACCCGGGTCGCCTTCAAGAAGCGCGTCAAGGGCCTTCCCCAGGAAGCTCCTTGGCATCTGTACGTCCTGGATCTGCGCACCGGGCACGAAACGGCGCTCGCCGAGCCCCGCAGCGTCGACGACCAGGCGGTCTGGCGCGACGACCGCACCCTCCTCTACGCCCTCCCCGGCGACTACGGGGCCGACCTGTGGACACTCCCGTCCGACGGCACGGGAAAGCCGCGGCGCGTCAGCACCGCGGCCGTGTCACCCGCGTACGTGCGTTAGGGCCGGTCGTCCGTCATCCGTCATCCGTCGCCCGCCGCCCGCCGTCCGTCGTCCGGATCAGACGGAGCGGCGACGGCGGACGGCCAGGACCAGACCGCCTCCGAGGGCGGCCGTGGCGGCCGCGGCGCCGACGAGGAGCGGGGTGCCGTCGGAGCCGGTGTTCGCCAGGCTGCCGCCGGCCGAGCCGGTGGTGGAGCCGCCGGTCGTGGAGCCGGCCGACGTGGAACCGGTCGAGCCCGTGCTGCCGGAGCCGCCGGTGGACTGGCCCTCGGGGTCGTTGCCGCCGGAGGAGGTCCCCGGGGAGGTGGCGGACGGCGACGGGCTCGGGTCCTCCTCGTTGTCGGTGGGGATGGCGACGTGGATCTTGGCCGTGTCGTTGGCCGGGTTCTTGTCGAAGGCCGGGTGGATGTCGTAGACGGAGGTCGCCTTCACCGAGCCGTCGGTGGTCTTCGTGCCCTTCGCGACGTCCAGCATGAAGGTGTACGTGAGGGCCTGGCCGACCTCGATGACGTGGTCGTAGGGCATGCAGACGTACGTGGCCCTGCCCGGCGTCCCCCCGGGCGCGTTCGGGCCGTCGATCCCGAACGGCATGCAGTCCTGGGGAACCATGGAGGCGGTCGTTCCCTTGGGTATCCGCACCATGAGCGCCGGCTGGTCGTCGCTCGCCTGGTTCTTGATCCAGCCGGGGCCGTCGTTGCGGAGCTGCACGTTGATGGACTGCTGACCGCCCGCGAGGGCTTCGGTGTCCTCACCGACGGCGACCAGGTCGGCCGAGCTGTCGGCGGTCAGGGTCAGCCACCGGTAGCTCTCGGTGAATCCCTCGTCGCCCGGGGCCGCGCCCGTGGCCGAGGTGCCGTACTCGACCACCTCCATCAGCGCCTTGGGCAGCGCCTTGAACCGCACGGGCGTCTCGACCGAGGCACCGGGCTCGACGACCGTGTCGAGCTCGCAGAGGGCCTGCCTGACCTGGTCCGCGACGGTCGAGTAGGTGCAGCCCTTCACTTCCTCGGGGAAGTCGAGCCCGCGGGTCAGCCGTACCCGGAAGGTGAAACCGTCCGCGGCCGCGGTGCCCTTGTTGGTGATGACGACGTTCTTGTCGTACACGTCGCCGGGCTTGGGGGACGCGCTCGGCAGAGTCGACATCTCCAGGGAGGCCTCACCCGGATCGGCGTGCGCCGGGGCCGCGGCGAACGCGGGAACGGCCGCGGCGAACGCGGCGGCGGCCACGAATGCCGCCGGCTTGCGAAGGTGTGACGGGCGGATGCGCTGAGGCACGGTGGGGGGGTCTCCTCGTCGGAACCGGACGGACGACGACCGGAGGTCAACCGTCCGGTCACATACTGGACACCTGAGAGGCACCCAGGGTTGTGCGACCGTTCGAGAAAAGAGGCGGGAGAACACCGCCGACCGGCTCCAGGTCACGCTCATGACTCGCTCACGACTCAGGCATGACTCGGGCATATTCAAGATGACGATCAATGCCCTAAGCTGCGGCTTGCGCATTCGGGGGGCGGCCGGCCTGCTTGACGACCGGCACCGTGACACATGCGCATCACCCACGCCGTCTCAAGTCGGGCTTCAGCGTGCCCGGGCGTCCGCGCCCGTGCGCGGCTGCCGTCCAGGGCTGCCCGCAAGGGGCCGGACCGGCGCGCCTCCCCGGACCCCACGGTCATCGGAAGGCAGAGAGCGTCATGGCAGAACGGCAGTACCTCGGTCAGGGCTCCACCACCTCGGCGGAGAAGTTCTGGTACATCCTGGGTTGCATCTACTTCGGTGCCGCCTACTTCCAGAAGGTCCCGGTGAAGAAGGCGCTGAGCGAGTACGGGCTGGTCGAGATGACCGGTGCCGAGAAGTTCTGGTACGTCGTCGAGTGCATCTTCTTCGGTGCCGGCTACTTCGCGAAGGTCACCATCAAGAAGGCGCTGTCCGAGGTCCGGAACGCCGGCGGGATCCCCACCGCCTGACGGCACCACGGCAGCAGACGGACGACGGGCCCGAACCGCAAGAAGCGATCCGGGCCCGTCCCCCGTCGCACAGACCGACTCCGACCCGCACCTACAGCACCGGCAGATTCTTCCGCAGCTCGAAGGCCCTGACCTCGCTGCGGTACCCCTCGACGCGGCGTCTCGTGGGCTGTTGGTCGCACCCACGTCCTCCGGCTCGTCAGCCGACCGTAAGGTAACGGCCGTGCCCGGGACCACCGACATCGTTCTCGCAGACATCGATCTCCTCCTCGACGAGATCCGAGCCTCCGTCGCACGAGTCGGCACCGGCCTCGGCTCGCTGACCCGCCTCCAGGCCCGCGAGCCGTCAGCACTGCCCGGCTGGAGCCGCGGCCACGTCATCACCCACCTCGCCCGCAGCGCCGACGTCTACCGGTGGCTGCTGACACTGGCCCGCACCGGCACGGAGCCCGGCCCGCGGGCGAACGCCGCCGTCCTCGACCGTGCGCTGCGCGAGGGCGCCGAGCGCTCCGCCGGTGAGCTCGTCGCCGACCTGCGCGGCAGTCTTGACCGACTGCTCGACGAGGCCCGAGCCATGCCGGCCGAACGCTGGTTCGTCCTCGTCACCGCACTCGCAGGATGGCGGCACCCCGCCTGGTTCACTCTCCAACGCTGCCGGCGTGAACTCGAGACCCATCACGTCGACCTGAACCTGGGGTACACCACGGCCGACTGGCCTTCCGGCTACGTCACATGGGCGCTTGACGACACCGTCGCCACGCTCGCCGCACGCGGCTTCCCGGTGGCCCGCATCCGGGCCACCGACCTCGATCGCGCCTGGACCCTGGCCCCGGCCGGCCCCACCGTCACCGGCTCGGGTCGCTCCATCCTCGCCTGGCTCGCCGGGCGAGGCACGGACACGCCGCTCCGGTCGGACGTTCCGCTACCGACCCCGCCCGGATGGCCGCTCCCGCCGACGCCGGGCTGGGCCTGAACCCGATCCGCTGGAGCCGACCGCACCGTGGCACCTCCCCGTGCGCACTCGACAGCGTGCACGAAGGCGGCGTTTCCGGGGCGGACGGCCCACAGACGGCCCAGAGGTGGTGAGGACGGCAGCGGGGCCCACGGTCATCGACCGTGGGCCCCGCGTGCCGGACCACAAAGAAATGTGCCTGACCTGCGCCTACAGCACCGGCAGGTTCTTCCGCAGCTCGAACGCCGTGACCTCGCTGCGGTACTCCTCCCATTCCGCCTTCTTGTTGCGCAGGAAGAAGTCGAAGACGTGCTCGCCGAGGGTCTCGGCGACGAGTTCGCTGCGCTGCATGAGCGTCAGGGCCTCGCCGAGGTTCTGCGGGAGGGGCTCGATGCCCATGGCGCGACGCTCGGCGTCGGAGAGGGCCCAGACGTCGTCGTCGGCGCCCGGCGGGAGCTCGTACCCCTCCTCGATGCCCTTCAGGCCCGCGGCCAGGAGCAGCGCGTACGCGAGGTACGGGTTCGCGCCCGAGTCGATCGAGCGGACCTCGACCCGCGCGGAGCCGGTCTTGCCGGGCTTGTACATCGGCACGCGGACGAGGGCGGAGCGGTTGTTGTGGCCCCAGCAGATGTACGAGGGGGCCTCGCCACCGGCGCCCGCGGTGCGCTCCGAGCCGCCCCAGATGCGCTTGTAGGAGTTGACCCACTGGTTGGTGACGGCGGAGATCTCCGCGGCGTGCTTCAGGAGGCCGGCGATGAAGGAGCGTCCGACCTTGGAGAGCTGGTACTCCGAGCCGGACTCGTAGAACGCGTTGCGGTCGCCCTCGAAGAGGGAGAGGTGGGTGTGCATGCCGCTGCCCGGGTACTCCGAGAACGGCTTCGGCATGAAGGTGGCCTGCACGCCCTGCTCCAGCGCGACCTGCTTCATGATCAGCCGGAAGGTCATGATGTTGTCGGCCGTGGAGAGCGCGTCGGCGTAGCGCAGGTCGATCTCCTGCTGGCCGGGGGCGCCCTCGTGATGGCTGAACTCGACCGAGATGCCCATCGACTCCAGCATCGTGATGGCCTGGCGCCGGAAGTCCTGGCCGACGTTCTGCGGGGTGTGGTCGAAGTAGCCGGAGTTGTCGGCCGGGGTGGGCCGTGAGCCGTCCAGGGGGCGGTCCTTCAGCAGGAAGAACTCGATCTCGGGGTGGGTGTAGAAGGTGAAGCCCAGGTCCGAGGTCTTGGCGAGGGCGCGCTTGAGGACGTAGCGCGGGTCCGCGAAGGACGGGGAGCCGTCCGGCATGAGGATGTCGCAGAACATGCGGGCCGTGCCGGGGGCCTCGGCGCGCCAGGGCAGCACCTGGAAGGTGCCCGGGTCCGGCTTGGCGATCATGTCGGACTCGTATACACGGGCGAAGCCCTCGATGGCCGAGCCGTCGAAGCCGATGCCCTCGTCGAAGGCCTGTTCCAGCTCGGCCGGGGCCACGGCCACCGACTTGAGGAAGCCGAGTACGTCCGTGAACCACAGACGTACGAACCGGATGTCACGCTCCTCCAGTGTCCGGAGCACGAACTCCTGCTGCTTGTCCATCTTCCGCTTCCACCCATCCTTGCTGGTCAGGCCGCCTGCTCCCACGCCTCGAAGACGATCGGCGCACCTGAGCATCCCACCACAACACCATTTCGTGCGCGTTGCGGACCATGATCGGCCGGGCGACCTCGGCCTGAACGCCTCGCGTACGGAAGGTGTCCTGCTCTGCCGCACATACTGCCTGCTCACACGCGCACCCGTAAGGGCGGGCCGGTACTCGCCCGTCCCTCGTTTTTAAATTTGCATCTCAGATGCAAGTTTTATTAGTGTGCGATCCATGCGGAGAGGTGCAACCCCCCGCTCCGGCCCCGGCTTCGAGGAGTCCTGATGCTGTCCGAACAATCCGCTGCCACCGTGCGCGCGACTCTCCCCGTGGTCGGCGCCGCCATCGGCGAGATCACCGAGCGCTTCTACTCCCGGCTGTTCAGCGCCCACCCCGAGCTGCTCAGGGACCTGTTCAACCGCGGCAACCAGGCCGCGGGCACCCAGCGCCAGGCCCTCGCGGGATCCATCGCCGGCTTCGCGACCTACCTGGTCGGCCACCCCGACGAGCGGCCCGACGCGATGCTGAGCCGCATCGCCCACAAGCACGCCTCCCTGGGTGTCGCGCCCGAGCAGTACAAGGTCGTGCACGAGCACCTGTTCGCCGCCATCGTCGAGGTGCTCGGCGACGCGGTCACCGCGGAGGTCGCCGCCGCCTGGGACGAGGTGTACTGGCTCATGGCGAACGCCCTGATCGCCATCGAGAAGCGCCTGTACGACGAGAACGCGGACGACGGGTCCCTGCGCCCCTGGGTGGTCACCGAGCGCGTCGAGGAGACCGCCGACGTCGCCACCTTCCGGATCCGCCCGGCCGACGGCGGAGCCCTGCCGGACTTCCGCGCGGGCCAGTACGTCTCGGTCGGCGTGGAGCTCCCGGACGGCGCCCGCCAGATACGTCAGTACAGCCTCTCCAGCGCGCCCGGTTCGCCGGTACGCCGGATCAGCGTCAAGCGGGTGCGCGCCGACGAGAACGCCGGCGTGACGAGCCCCGAGGGCGAGGTCTCCAACCATCTGCACGCCCACGTCCGCGAGGGCAGCGTCCTGGAGGTCTCCGCGCCGTACGGCGACCTGGTCCTCGACGACACGGACGCCCCCCTCCTCCTCGCCTCGGCGGGCATCGGTGTCACCCCGATGATCGCCATGCTGGAGCAGCTCGCGATCTCCGGCCACAAGGCCCCGGTCACCGTGGTGCACGCCGACCGCTCCCCCGCCGAGCACGCGCTGCGCGCCGACCACGAGGCGTTCGCGGGCAAGCTCGCCGACGCGGAGACCCACTTCTGGTACGAGCGGCCCGAGCCCGGCCACCCCGCCGGACGGACCGGTCTGGTCGACCTCTCCGGAGTGACCGTGCGACCGGGCACGCACGCCTACCTGTGCGGCCCGCTGCCCTTCATGCGCGCGGTACGGACGCAGCTCCTCGACAAGGGCGTGCCCGCCTCCGACATCCACTACGAGGTGTTCGGACCGGACCTCTGGCTGGCCCAGGGCTGAGCCCGGGACCGTACCCCCGACCGGCCCGGGGCCGGGGCCCGCACCGGACCTCCGGCCGGCCGCGGGCCCGAGGGGTGCCGTTCGGACCGGTCCGGATCCGCTACGGCCTGCGGGTGATCCCCAGCAGCACGGGCCCGGTCGGCTCCGCGACGACGTCGGCGATGGTCAGCGGGTCCAGAGTGGCGTAGAAGGCCTCCTGGGCCCGCCGCAGGGCGCCCCGCAGCCGGCACGCAGAGACGAGCGGGCACGGCGTGTCGCCCTCGCACTCGACGACGTCGCCCTCTCCCTCGAAGACGCGCACGATCGCGCCGACGGACTCCACGCGCCCCTTCTCGGTGAGCGTGAGACCGCCTCCCCTGCCGCGCCGGGCGTCGAGCAGCCCGAGGTGCTGGAGTTCGGCGACGACCTTGGCGGTGTGCGTGTAGGGGACCCTCATGTCGTCCGCGACCTCGCGCGTGGTGGGCGTCGAGTCGCCGACGACGGCCAGTCGCATCAGGACGCGAAGAGCCAGGTCGGTGGAGCGCAGCAGCCGCATACCCGACAGGGTAGGTAATACGCATCTCCGGTTCAAATTTTCTTTCCGGCTCGGGTCCGGGGGCGATTCGAATCCGGGGGCGGTTCGGGTCCGGGGGCGGTTCGGGTCCGGAGGCGATGCGGGTCCGGAGGCGATGCGGGCGGGGCGGTTCGCATCCGTCCCACCCACATCGACCCGCTCCCGTCCACCCACTCCTTCGGCCAATCCCGTGCATTCCCCGGGCCAATCCCGCGCCCTCACTGCCGACGCGCCTCCCTGCCCGATTACGATCGGCGCACCCGCCCGTCCCATCCTCATAAGGACTCACCATGGGTTCCGCCAAGAACACCAGCACCGGATCGCGCAAGGACCGCATCGAGGAGCTGCGCCGTGCCGAGCGCGCCCGCGAACGGCGCAACCGGTTCCTCGTGATCGCGGCCAGCACGGTCGCCGTCGCCGGTCTTGTCGCCGGTGCCGTCGTGCTCGTCCAGTCGCAGTCGGACGACGGCAAGAAGGACACGGCGAGCGACACGAAGCAGCCGTCGGGGCACTTCGTCACGGGCGCGGACGGGGTGAACACCTGGAAGGGCACCCTGACGCGCAACCACGTCTCGAAGACCGTGGCGTACGCGATGGAGCCGCCGGTCGGCGGTGACCACAACCAGGTGTGGATGAACTGCAACGGCGACGTCTACGACAAGGCCGTCGACAACATGAACGCCGTGCACTCCCTGGAGCACGGCGCGGTGTGGGTGACGTACAACAGCAAGGCACCCGAGGCCGAGGTGAAGGCGCTCGCGGCGAAGGTCCGGAAGACCCCGTACACGCTGATGAGCCCGGTCGAGGACCAGAAGGACCCGATCATGCTGAGCGCCTGGGGCAAGCAGCGGTCGGTGACCGGCGCGAAGGACAAGAACGTCGACGCGTTCCTCTCGGAGTTCGTGCAGGGCAAGCAGACTCCCGAGCCGGGCGCGGCCTGCACCAACGGCCTGTCCCAGTGAGGCACGTCGGGTGGATCGCGGGTACCGCGGCGACCGTGCTCGCCGCGGCCGGGGCGATCACGTACGCGGTCGCCGACGGCGACGACTCCGGGACGCGGACGCCCGCCGCGGACTCCGCGGACGCGGGCTTCGCCCGGGACATGGCGGTCCACCATCAGCAGGCCGTCGAGATGTCCTACATCGTGCGGGACCGCACCAAGGACGTGGAGGTACGGCGCCTCGCGTACGACATCGCCCAGGCCCAGGCCAACCAGCGGGGGATGCTGCTCGGCTGGCTCGACCTGTGGGAGCTGCCGAAGGTGACCCCGGACCCGCCGATGACCTGGATGGGCATGGGTGACATGGCGTCCGGGAAGGACGGCTCGCTGATGCCGGGCATGGCCACCAACACCGAGATGAAGCGGCTCGGCACGCTCGACGGGAAACAGGCCGAGGTCTTCTACCTCCAGCTGATGACCGATCACCACAAGGGCGGTGTCCACATGGCCGAGGGCTGCGTCGCCAAGTGCGCGGTCGGCGTGGAGAAGCGGCTCGCGCAGGGCATGGTCGACGCCCAGCAGTCGGAGATCGCGTTGATGGCCGACATGCTGAAGGCCCGGGGCGCGAAGGCCCGCGACTAGGGCCTGCCGGGCAAGGGGACGGGACAGGACGGGACGCGAGTACGGAACGGGTCCGGGGCGGCGCCCCGGACCCGTTCCGCTTCTGTTCCCTGACCCGTTCCGCTCCTCTTCCCGGTTCCGTCACCGCCACCGCTCCCGTCGCGCGGGACTCGATCCGCTTACAGAACTCGGGCGCCTCTTTACAGAGTTCGGATCACGACAGAGGGAAAACCCTCGAATCTGGGCGAGGGTGTACATCAAACCACCCCAAATGACCGCCAATTGCCGCCACTTGGTCTTTCCTTGGCTTTTTCATTCCCCTGACATGAACGGTTCACCGTAAGAGTTGCCCCCATCTGTGATCCATTCCTCACGCTCCGGAAGGACGTGGGGCATTCGCATGGATCACCGCAACCACTACATGCGACGCATCGCATCGCAGGGGGTTCTATGAGATCCAACCGCGCCACCGCGCGCGCCGGAGTGAGCCTGGCGGCGACCCTGCCCCTGCTCGCCGGCGCGCTGGCGCTCGGCATACCCGCGGCACACGCCACGGACGGCCCGAGCCGGGACACGCTCGCGGGCACCAAACCCGCGTGGGCGACCGCCCACGCGGACAAGGGAGCGGCTTCCGACAGCTCCCAGGTCTCGGCCCGGGTGTACCTCGCCGGACGGGACGCCAAGGGCCTGGCGGCGTACGCCAGGGCCGTGTCCGACCCGCACTCGGCTTCGTACGGGAAGTACCTCAGCGCCAAGAAGGCGCAGGCGCGTTTCGGCGCCACCGAGGCCCAGGTCGCCGCGGTGACCACCTGGCTGAAGTCGGCGGGCCTGAAGGTCACCGGAACGACGCAGCACTACGTCTCCGTCACCGGTGACGTGGCCGCCGCCGAGAAGGCGTTCGGCACCCAGCTCCACAACTACACCAAGGGCAAGAAGGTCTACCGGGCGGCGTCGAAGACGGCTTCCGCGCCCGCCGCCCTGAACGGCGCCGTCCTGACCGTCACCGGCCTGGACAACGCGCCGCACAAGGCGACGCACGCCGATCAACTGCCGCCTCCGGACGCGGTGTTCAAGAACTCCGGGCCGTTCTCCTCGTACTACGGCTCGAAGACCGCGAGCACGCTGCCGGACGCGTACGGAACGAAGATCCCGTACGCCGTCCAGGGCTACACCGGCAAGCAGCTGCGCGCGGCGTACGGGGCGGGCAAGCGCACCGGCAAGAACGTGCGGGTCGCCATCACCGACGCGTACGCCTCGCCGACCATCGCGTTCGACGCCGCCACCTACGCCGGCAAGCACGGCGACGCCGCGTACTCCAGCGGTCAGCTCCGTCAGGTGCTGCCCAAGAAGTACACGAAGACCGAGGAGTGCGGGGCGGCCGGCTGGTACGGCGAGGAGACCCTCGACGTCGAGGCCGTGCACGCGGTCGCGCCGGGCGCGAGCATCACGTACGTGGGTGCCGCCTCCTGCTACGACGACGACCTGCTCGACTCGCTCAACAAGATCGTCGACGGGCACCTGGCCGACATCGTCTCCAACTCGTGGGGCGACATCGAGGCCAACCAGACCCCGGACCTGGCCGCGGCCTACGACCAGACGTTCCAGTTCGGCGCGGTCGAGGGCATCGGCTTCTACTTCTCCTCCGGCGACAACGGCGACGAGGTCGCCAACACCGGTACGAAGCAGGTCGACACCCCGGCCAACTCGGCGTGGGTGACGGCGGTCGGCGGTACCTCGCTGGCGGTCGGCAAGAACGACACGTACCTGTTCGAGACCGGCTGGGGCACCGAGAAGGCCACGCTGTCCGAGGACGGCAAGAGCTGGACCGGGTTCCCGGGCGCGTTCACCTCGGGTGCGGGCGGCGGCACCAGCAAGACCGTGGCGGCGCCCTACTACCAGAAGGGCGTCGTCCCGAGCGCGCTGGCCAAGGCCAACAACGCGGCGGGCAACCGGGTCGTCCCGGACATCGCGGCGATCGCCGACCCCAACACCGGTTTCAAGGTCGGCCAGACGCAGACCTTCCCGGACGGGACGGAGCAGTACAGCGAGTACCGGATCGGCGGCACCTCGCTGGCGGCTCCGGTGATCGCGGCCGTCCAGGCGCTCGCCCAGGAGGCGCGCGGCGGCAAGGCGATCGGTTTCGCCAACCCGTCGATCTACGCCAAGGCCGGCTCGAAGGCGTACCACGACGTCACCGACACGCCCGGCGGCAAGCAGTACGCCGTGGCCCGCGTCGACTTCGTCAACGGCTTCGACGCCGCCGACGGCCTGGCGACCTCGGTCCGCGGCCTCGGCAAGGACAGCTCGCTGAAGGCGGTCAAGGGCTACGACGACGTCACCGGCGTCGGCTCGCCCGCGAACGGCTACGTCGAGTCGTACGCCACCACCAGGAACCACCGCTGACGTCCGCTCCACGGCCGTCAGCCGGGCGCGCCCGCCTCCTCCGGGAGCGGGCGCGCCCGTGCGTGCGGGAGGGGTACGGGGGCCGGGACGCGTGTCGGACGTACCGCGGCCGGGGTGTCCGGCGGGATCCGGGACCCCATCGCGTCGGTCTGACGATTACACTGGGCGGGTGCCTCGACTTCACCCTTCTCCCCAGCAGCCGCCGGAGTTCCGGTCCCTCTACCAGCACGGCTTCGCGCGCGTCGCCGCCTGCACGGGCCACACCGTCATCGCGGACCCGCACGCCAACGCCGAGGCCGTGCTGCGGCAGGCGCGCAGGTGCGACGGGGAGGGCGTCGCCGTCGCCGTCTTCCCGGAGATGGGGCTGTGCGGCTACTCGATCGAGGACCTGCTGCTCCAGGACGCGCTGCTCGACCAGGTGGAGACGGCGCTCCAGGAGGTGGTGACCGGGTCGGCGGAGCTCCTGCCGGTCCTGGTCGTGGGCGCCCCGCTGCGGCACCGCAACCGGGTCTACAACTGCGCGGTGGTGGTGCACCGCGGCCGGGTCCTCGGGGTCGTGCCCAAGTCGTACCCGCCGAACTACCGGGAGTTCTACGAGCGCCGGCAGATCGCCTCCGGCGACGACGAGCGCGGTGGCGCGATCCGGGTCGGCGGGGAGTCCGTGCCGTTCGGCGTGGACCTGCTGTTCGCCGCCGAGGACGTACCGGGCCTGGTGCTGCACGCGGAGATCTGCGAGGACATGTGGGTGCCGGTGCCGCCGAGCGCCGAGGCGGCCCTGGCGGGCGCCACCGTCCTCGCCAACCTCTCCGGCAGCCCGATCACCGTGGGCCGGGCCGAGGACCGCAAGCTGATGTGCCGTTCGGCGTCCTCACGCTGCATCGCCGCGTACGTCTACGCGGCGGCCGGACTGGGCGAGTCGACCACCGACCTGTCCTGGGACGGCCAGACCATGATCTACGAGAACGGGGCGCTGCTGGCCGAGTCCGACCGCTTCCCGCTCGACGACCAGTCCGCCGTGGCGGACGTCGACCTCGACCTGCTGCGGCAGGAGCGGAGCCGGACGGGCAGCTTCGACGACAACCGGCGTACCCACACCACCCGCACCGCCGATTTCCGGACGGTGTCGTTCCTGCTCGACCCACCGGCCGGCGACCTGGGACTGCGGCGCCGTATCGAGCGCTTCCCGTTCGTGCCCGCGGACCCCGACCGGCTCGCCCAGGACTGCTACGAGGCGTACAACATCCAGGTCGCGGGACTCCAGCAGCGGCTCGCGGCGATCGGTGGCCCGAAGGTGGTCATCGGGGTGTCCGGCGGTCTCGACTCCACCCACGCGCTGATCGTCGCGGCCCGCGCGATGGACCGGGCCGGCCGCCCGCGCAGCGACATCCTCGCCTTCACCCTGCCGGGCTTCGCCACCAGCGACCACACCAAGGGCAACGCGCACGAGCTGATGCGCTCCCTCGGCGTCACCGCGGCCGAGCTGGACATCACGCCGACCGCCCGGCTGATGCTGAAGGAGATGGACCACCCCTTCGCGTCCGGCGAGCCGGTGTACGACGTCACCTTCGAGAACGTGCAGGCGGGTCTGCGCACCGACTACCTCTTCCGGCTCGCCAACCAGCGCGGCGGCATCGTGCTCGGCACCGGTGACCTGTCGGAGCTGGCGCTCGGATGGTCCACGTACGGCGTGGGCGACCAGATGAGCCACTACAACGTCAACTCGGGTGTGCCGAAGACGCTGATCCAGCATCTGATCCGCTGGGTCATCGGCAGCCACCAGTTCGGCGAGGACACCGACCGTACGCTCGCCGCGATCCTCGACACGGAGATCAGCCCGGAGCTGGTGCCGGGCGAGGAGATGCAGTCCACCGAGTCGAAGATCGGCCCGTACGCGCTGCACGACTTCACCCTCTTCCACGTACTGCGCTACGGCTTCCGGCCGTCGAAGATCGCCTTCCTGGCCTGGCACGCGTGGCACGACCCGGACGGCGGTGCCTGGCCGCCCGGCTTCCCCGAGGCCGAGCGGATCGCGTACGACCTGCCGGAGATCCGGCGCTGGCTCGAGGTGTTCTGCCGCCGCTTCTTCGGGTTCGCGCAGTTCAAGCGCTCGGCCATGCCCAACGGGCCGAAGGTCTCGGCCGGCGGTTCGCTCTCGCCGCGCGGCGACTGGCGGGCGCCGTCCGACAGTTCGGCCCGCACCTGGCTGCGCGACCTGGCCCGCTTCGACCTCCCGGAGACGACCGGGCGGACGGACGGGCGGACGGAAGGGGCCACGGACACGCGGGCTGACGGCTGACGGCTGGCGGCAGACGGCTGGCGGCAGACAACTGGCGCCCGGCAATAGACAACTGACGGCCGGCAGCAGACAACTGGCGGCAGGCGGACAAGCAACAGACGGACAGGCGGCTCAGCCGTGCAGGGCGCCCGGCCGGTCGGGGACGTGGGTAACGACCACCCGCTCGTGCCCGGCCACCGGGACCGCGCGGCGGCGGTCCACCGCGAGGCCCGCGGCGGCCACCGCGAGGCCCAGCACCGCGAGTCCCGCTCCGGCGAGGGCCGGAGAGGTCGCGCCGAAGCCCGCCGCCAAGGCGAGCCCGCCGATCCAGGCGCCACCCGCGTTGGCCAGGTTGAACGCGGCCTGGTTGGCGGAGGACGCGAGGGACGGCGCGGCGGCGGCCTTCTCCATGACCATCAGATGGAGGGGCGAGCCGGTGACGAAGGCGGCCGTGCCGAGCAGCACCACCGCCACCGCCGCGCTCCACTCGGTACGCATCAGCACCGGGAAGACGGCCAGCACGGCCACCAGCGAGGCCAGGCCGCCGAACAGGGTGCGGCGCATCGCGTGGTCCGCGAGCCGCCCGCCGAGCAGGTTTCCGGCCGTGGCGCCGACCCCGAACAGCGCCAGCAGCAGCGTGACACTGCCGTCGGCGTATCCGGCGGCGTCGGTGAGCATGGGCGTGATGTAGCTGTACGCGGAGAACAGGGCCGCGAAGCCGGTGACCGTCGTGCCGAGGGCGAGCCAGACGGGCAGCGGGCGCAGGGCGGCGAGTTCGCCGCGCAGGCCGCCGCCGGGGGTGTGGCCGGGAGTCCGCGGGATCAGCAGGTACAGCGAGGCGATGGCGGCCACGCCGATCGCGCTCACCCCGAGGAAGGTGGCCCGCCAGCCCAGGTGCTGCCCCACGAGGGTGGCGACCGGAACGCCGGCGATGTTCGCGACGGTCAGGCCGAGGAACATCAGCGACACGGAGCGGGCCTTGCGCTCGGGCGCGACCAGGCCGGTGGCCACGACGGCGCCGACGCCGAAGAACGCGCCGTGCGGCAGGCCGCTGAGGAAGCGGGCGGCGAGCAGCCAGTTCTCGCCGGGGGCGAGGGCGGAGAGCGCGTTGCCCGCGACGAAGAGGCCCATCAGGGCGATGAGGACCGTGCGGCGGGACATCCGGGAGGTGGCCGCGGCGAGCAGCGGGGCGCCGATGACGACGCCGAGCGCGTAGGCGGAGACCAGATGTCCGGCGGCCGGGATGGATATGCCCAGGTCGCCCGCTACGTCGGGCAGCAGACCCATCATGGCGAACTCGGTGGTGCCGATGCCAAAAGCGCCCACGGCGAGGGCGAGCAGGGCCAGAGGCATGAGAGGCCTTTCGGAGGAACTGGGGCGAGCGGGACTCCGTACGGGCCGCGCGGCGGTCTGCGGGAGGCCGCGCGGGTACGGTCGCGTCCGCGCACGGCGATGTGCGCGGGACGCGGTCGGCGGAACACCGGCTATTAAGTTTAGCTGGTGAACAAAGTCTGCCGAGCCCAGTGTTCCAGGAGGTTGAAAGGCGGTTCCGGGCGGGTTAAGAGGCCGTGGCGTCCATCTTCACGCGGGCCGCGACCGGGAGGTGGTCGCTGCCGGTCGACGGCAGGGTCCAGGAGGTCACCGGCTCGACGCCCTTGACCATGATCTGGTCGATCCGGGCCATCGGGAACGAGGCCGGCCAGCTGAACCCGAAGCCGCTGCCCGCCGCGCCCTGCGTGGACCGCATCTGAGCGGTGACCGCGTTCAACGCCCGGTCGTTCATCGTGCCGTTGAGGTCGCCGAGCAGGACGACCCGCCGCAGGGGATCGTCGGCGATGGCCTCGCCCAGCGCGTTCGCGCTCTTGTCGCGCTGGTGGGCGGTGAACCCGGCCTTCATCTTCACCCGCACCGAGGGCAGATGGGCCACGTACACCGCGACCGGGCCGGCCGGCGCCGTCACGGTCGCCCGCATGGCGCGCGTCCAGCCCAGCTTGATGTCCACCGGCCGGACGTCACCGAGCGGGTACTTGCTCCACAGTCCGACGGTGCCCTGCACCGAGTGGTACTTGTACGTCGGCGCGAGCGCCTTCTCGTACACCGGCACCGCCGAGGCCGTCAGCTCCTCCAGGGCGAGCACGTCGGCGCCGGAGGCGGCCACGTCCTGGGCCGTGCCGGACGGGTCCGGGTTGTCGGCGTTGACGTTGTGGGTGGCGACGGTCAGATCGCCGCCCGCGCCGGTCTTGTCGGTGAGCAGTCCGCCGAAGAGGTTCAACCAGACCGCGCCGGTCAGCAGCACGGCGATCAGGGCACTGGCGGACCTGCGCACGAAGGCGAGGACCAGCAGGACCGGGATGAACACCCCGAGCCACGGCAGGAACGTCTCGGTGAGACTGCCGAGGTTGCCGATCCGGTTCGGGATCCGCGCGTGCGTCAGCATCACCAGGGCGAGCAGCAGCGCGAGGGCGGCGAGGATCAGTCCGCGCCGCCAGATGCCGCGGTCGCCGCGCCAGCCGTCGAGCAGGCGCCGGAGCCGGGAATCTCTGCGCTCCGGCCCCCGGCCGTCGCTGCCCGTCTCCGTCATATACGCCTGCGCCATACCGTCGCCTCACAAATGCCGTGCGCACCGTCTGCCCCTCGACTACGACCCTAGGGGATGTCCGGTGTGGTTCTCGCCGTCCAGGACGGCCGTACAGGCAAGGGGACGTACAACTTCGCGCTCGGAGTTCCGCATCCTGGCACAAGGTGCGGCCTCTGTGACGAAACACGCACATTCGCCCCGTCAGAAACAGCTCGTGTCACGGGCGGGCGGGGCGCAGGCCCTCCAGCAGCGTGTCGACGATCTGTTCGGCGAGGCCCTCCGGAAGTTCGGTGTCCGGTCGCATGACGGAGCGGACGAGCATGGGGCCGACGAACATGTCGTTGAGCAGCTCGACGTCGACGTCGTCGCGGAGTTCGCCGTTCTCCTGTCCGCGGCGCAGCACCTCGTAGCCCAGCCGGCGTCGCGGCGCTATGACCGTGGCGTCGTACGCGGCCCACAGTTTGGGGCTGCTCTTCATCTGCGCGTACACGTTGTGCAGGATCGCCGAGGAGCGGCTGACGAGACCGCGCCGGCGCAGCGATTCCAGCAGGACGACGAGGTCGTCGCGCATGGAGACGCCGGGGAGTTCGGGGTCGGCGGGCTCGGCGCCGCGCAGGACGTCGACGAAGAGTTCTTCCCTGCCGCTCCAGCGGCGGTAGATCGTCGCCTTGCCGACGCCGGCGGTGCGCGCCAGCCGCTCGATGGAGATGTCGGCGAGCGGGACACCGTCCTCCAGGAGCTTCATCACGCCCTCGACGATGGCCCGTTCCACCGCCTCGCTGCGGGGCCGTCCCCGGCCGGGGCACACCTGCCTGTCTCGGCTGTCCGCGAGGCTCACGTCGAACTCCGTTCCCATCGTCGACCAGGTGTCATTCTCCCCCGTTCACAGCGGTGACGGCACACCGCGCGACGCGCCCCGCCGTGGGCACCCCGGTCGGGGGTGCCCACGGTCGCGTACGCGCGTGTCAGTCCTGTCCGAGGCCGGCCGTCACCAGCTCGGCCTCCTCCTCGCCCTCCCGCTCGGCCGCCGGACGGCCGGGCAGGAACAGCGCGACGACCACCGCGCCGATGACCGCGACACCCGCGCCGCACAGGGCGGTGACGTGCATCGCGTGCAGGAAGGCGTCGTTCGCCGGGGTGACGAGGGCCTTGCCCTGGGGGCCGAGCCTGGCGGCGACACCGAGGGTGGCCTCGATGGACTCGCCCGCGGTGTGCCGCAGGGGGGCCGGGACGAGGGAGAGCTTGTCCTCGATGCCGTTGCGGTAGGCGGTGGAGAGCACGGAGCCGAGGACCGCGATGCCGAGGGCGCCGCCGACCTGGCGGAAGGTGTTGCTCAGCGCGGACGCGGAGCCGGCCTTCTCACGCGGCAGCGCCTGCATGATGACGACGCTGGTCGGGGTCATGATGTGCGCCATGCCGGTGCCCATGAGGAAGAAGATGACCTCGAGGAGCCAGATCGGGGTGTCCGCCTCCAGGGTGGCGAACGCGGCCAGCATCGCGGCGATCAGCACCAGGCCCGCCGTGCAGGTGGCGCGGTTGCCGAAGCGGTCGACGACCAGCCGGGCGCGCGGCGCGAAGACGAGCTGGGCCACGGCCAGCGGCAGCATCAGCAGGCCGGTCTGCAGCGGCGAGTAGCCCCGCACGCTCTGGGTGTAGAAGACCGAGAAGAAGGTCACGCCCATCAGCGCGAAGAAGACCAGCGCGATGGCCGACATCGCCGCCGAGAAGACCTTGTTCCGGAAGTACGTGACGTCGATGGACGGGTGGTCGCTGCGCTTCTCGAACAGCACGAAGCCGATGAGGACGGCGAGTCCGGCGCCGATCGTCGCGAGGACCTGCGGGTCGGTGAAGTCGGCGAGCTGGCCGCCCTTGATGATGCCGTAGACGAGCAGGACGAGGCCGATGATCGAGAGGACCACGCCGACCGGGTCCAGGCGGCCCGGGTTCGGGTCGCGGGAGTCGGGGACCAGCCAGATCATCAGGCCGATCGCGAGCACCACGATGGGCACGTTGATCAGGAAGACCGAGCCCCACCAGAAGTGGTCGAGGAGCACGCCGCCGGTGATCGGGCCGATCGCGATGGCGAGGCCGACGCCGCCGGCCCAGATGCCGATGGCCTTGGGCTGCTCGTCGCGCTCGAAGACGTTCATGAGGATGGCGAGGGTCGCGGGCATCACGAAGGCGGCGCCGAGGCCCATGAGCGCGCGGAACGCGATGAGCTGGACGGGCGAGCCGGACTCGGCGGCCAGCGCGGAACCGATGCCGAAGACGGCGAGACCGGCGAGCAGCACCTTCTTGCGGCCGAGCCGGTCGCCGAGGAGGCCCGCGGTGAACAGGAGACCGGCGAAGACGAGCGTGTAGGCGTTGATGGCCCACTCCAGCTCGCCCTGGGTGGCTCCGAGCCCGGTGGGCGCGGGGGTCGAGATCGTCTTGATCGCGACGTTCAGGATGGAGTTGTCGAGCACCACGATCAGCAGGCTCAGCATGAGCGCGCCGAGGATCGCCCAGCGGCGCCGGTGCACCGCCTCGGGAACTCGTCGTTCGAGCGGAGGAGCGGAAGTTGTCATGACGACCACCCTAGAGGCATTTCGATACGGCACCGTCTCGTATCGGAAATGCTTTACGCAGAACTTACGAAGAGACCTAGGGCTCCGGACGGAGGCGGAGGGGAAGGCGGAGCGGGCGCGGCGGCGCGTGGCGTGAACGACATCGGGCCGGGCGGGCCCGGTCTAGCCTCGCGTAGCACGAAGTGCCACCATGGGGGGTGATCCGGGGACGCCGTCAGGGTGCCTCGAGATGACATAAGGAGCCGTTGCGATGACGCAGGTTTCGGCTGCCCAGAAGCAGCCTGCGGAGGGTGTCCTCAAGGCCGCCGGCAGCAGCAAGGCGCTGTACGGGGGCAAGAGCACCCGCCGTATCACGGTGCGCGACATCACCGCCGCCAAGGAGCGCGGCGAGAAGTGGCCCATGCTCACCGCCTACGACGCGATGACCGCGTCCGTCTTCGACGAGGCCGGCATCCCGGTCATGCTCGTCGGCGACTCGGCCGGCAACTGCCACCTGGGGTACGAGACGACCGTCCCCGTCACCATGGACGAGATGACCATGCTGTCCGCCGCGGTCGTCCGGGGCACCAGCCGCGCCCTGATCGTGGGCGACCTGCCCTTCGGGTCCTACCAGGAGGGTCCGGTGCAGGCGCTGCGCTCGGCGACCCGCCTGGTCAAGGAGGCCGGGGTGGGCGCGGTGAAGCTGGAGGGCGGCGAGCGCTCGCACCGCCAGATCGAGCTGCTGGTGGAGTCCGGCATCCCGGTGATGGCGCACATCGGCCTGACCCCGCAGTCCGTGAACTCCATGGGTTACCGCGTCCAGGGCCGGGGCGAGGAGGCCGCGCAGCAGCTGCTGCGGGACGCCAAGGCGGTCCAGGACGCGGGCGCCTTCGCCGTGGTCCTCGAACTGGTCCCGGCGGAACTCGCCGCCGAGGTCACGCGCACCCTGCACATCCCGACCGTCGGCATCGGCGCCGGCGCCGAGACCGACGCGCAGGTCCTGGTGTGGACCGACATGCTCGGCCTGACCGGCGGCAAGATGCCGAAGTTCGTCAAGCAGTACGCCGACCTGCGCGGCATCATGGGCGACGCGGCGAAGGCGTTCGCCGAGGACGTCGTCGGCGGGACGTTCCCGCTGGAGGAGCACTCCGTCCACTGACGCACCCCGGCCGCCGGGACCCGGACCCTCGCGACCGACGGGCCGCCGGGACCCGGGCCCTCGCGGCCGACGGGACACCGAGTCCCCTGAACCTCCAAGACCCCCAGGACACCCGGGGGTCCCGAGGCACCGAGCCACTGCGGCACCATGGACAACCCGCCGATCTTCCCCCGTCGGCGGGTTGTCGCCGTTCTCGCGTCCTGTCGGCGGGTTGTCGCCGCACAGGTGCGTCCTGTCGGCCGACTGTCGGCGACCTATCGGTAACGGTCGGGTTCTGTAGGCGGCCTGTCGGTCGTTTGTCGGTGGCGCCTGGCACCTTGATGGACATGACGCGAATCGACAACACGCCCCGGCAGGCTGCGACCGGCCGCAGCGCCGTCACCGTACGGGGGCTGGTCAAGCACTACGGCGAGACCAAGGCGCTGGACGGGGTCGACCTGGATGTGCGCGAGGGCACCGTCCTCGGGGTCCTGGGCCCCAACGGCGCCGGCAAGACCACCCTCGTCCGCTGCCTGTCCACCCTCATCACCCCCGACGCCGGAACGGCCACGGTCGCCGGCTTCGACGTGCTGAAGCAGCCCCGGCAGCTCCGCCGGGTGATAGGCCTCACCGGCCAGTACGCCTCGGTCGACGAGAAGCTCCCCGGCTGGGAGAACCTCTACATGATCGGGCGGCTGCTCGACCTGCCCCGCAAGGAGGCCCGCCGCCGCGCCGACGAGCTCCTGGAGCGCTTCTCCCTCACCGAGGCCGCCAAGCGCCCGGCGTCGACGTACTCCGGCGGTATGCGCCGCCGGCTCGACCTCGCCGCCTCGATGATCGGCAGCCCGGCCGTGCTGTACCTGGACGAGCCGACGACCGGCCTCGACCCGCGCACCCGCAACGAGGTGTGGCAGGAGGTCAAGCGCATGGTCGCCGACGGCGTCACCGTGCTGCTCACCACCCAGTACATGGAGGAGGCCGAGCAGCTCGCCTCCGAGCTGACGGTCATCGACCGCGGCAAGGTCATCGCCAACGGCCGGATCGACGAGCTGAAGGCCCGCGTCGGCGGCCGGACGCTGCGCATCCGCCCGGTGGACCCGCTGCAACTGCGCCCGCTGGCCGCCATGTTCGACGAGATGGGGCTCACCGGCCTCGCCACGACGATCGTGGACGGCGAGACCGGCAGCGTGCTGGTCCCGATCCTCAGCGACGAGCAGCTCACCGCCGTCGTCGGCGCGGTCACCGCCCGCGGCATCACGATCGCCTCCATCTCCACCGAACTGCCCAGTCTGGACGAGGTGTTCCTCTCCCTCACCGGCCACAAGGCCAGTGCCCCGCAGGACGAGACCCCCGCCCGCGCCTACGAGGAGGTCTCCGCATGAGTACCGCCACTGTCGAAGCCCCCCTCACGGTCGAGGGCGACCCCCGCATCTCGCCCCGTGCGCACCTGAGGCACACCGGCGCGCTGATCCGCCGCAACCTGCTGTGGATCCGCCAGGACCCGGAGTCGATGTTCGACGCGATCCTGTTCCCGGTCATCTTCACGCTGCTGTTCGTCTACGTCTTCGGCGGCTCCATCGGCCAGTCGCTCGGCGGCGGACAGGAGGCGTACGTCCAGTACGTCGTGCCCGGCCTGATGGCCATGATGGGCATGAACATGGCCCAGGGAGTGGGCACCGGCTTCAACACCGACTTCAACTCCGGTGTGATGGACCGGTTCCGGTCCCTGCCGATCGGGCGCGGCTCGGTGCTGTTCGCCAAGATCGCGGTGGAGGTGATGCGGATGCTGATCGCGACCGCGGTCCTCATGGTCGTCGGTGTCCTGGTCGGCTTCCACATCACCAACTGGCCCGGTCTGTTCGCCTCCGTGGGCCTGTCGGCGGTCTTCGGCTCGGCCCTGATGTGGGTGTTCCTCACCCTCGGCGTGATCATGAAGAGCGCGCAGTCCGTGCAGGCGATGGGCTTCCTGGTGCTGATGCCGCTCCAGTTCGGCTCGTCGATCTTCGCGCCGACCAAGTCGATGCCGGGCTGGCTGCAGAACTTCACCGAGTACAACCCGCTGTCCTCCCTCGCGGACGCGGCACGCGGGCTGATGGTGGGCGGTCCGGTCGCGCACGGCCTGTGGGTGACGCTCGGCTGGTCGGCGGCCCTGACCCTGGTGATGGCGCCCGTCGCCATCCACAAGTTCCGCACCAAGAGCTGACGTCCGACGCACGGACCCGGCCCCGCCGACCGGGGCCGGGGAGCGCCGGTTCGCGTCCGCGCCTCAGATGAGGGCGGTGGCCTCCTCCAGGGAGAGGCCACCGCCCTCCGCGCATGCCTCCTCGTACGCCGCGTCGCCGAGCACGGCCCGCGCGCCCGTCTCGGCCCGCTCGCGCACCTCGACCTCCATGGGACCGGCGAAGTGGCCCGGTGGCAGCAGGGCGTCCGCGGCGCCCAGCAACCGGGCCGCGTCCCGGGCGCGACGGCCGCCGTCCAGATCGACGAGGGCGATGGCCGCCGTCGTCAGATGGGCGGAGGGCATGTGCGGCGCGATCATCCGCGACAGCCGGTCGCCGGACCGTTCCAGAGCCACGCGCACCTTGTCCAGGGCGCTCTCGCTCTGCCCGTCGATCGCGTCCAGCCAGGCTTCGATGCCGAGCATGAACCCGTCGAACAGGACGAAGGAGCCGGCCCCGAAGTCCTGGCGGAGCAGCCGTATCTGCTCACGCGCCTCATCGATCCGGCCACTGCGGCCGAGCCAGGTCGCGAGGAAGAGGTGGGCCGCCGGCATGGCCTCGTTGTGGGCGCCGTGTCCGTTCGCCAGGACGTCGCGGATCATCCGCTCGCCGCGCTCGGCCTCCCCCAGCTCCATGTACATGCAGCCGAGCCGGACGTCGAGCACGGCCGTCTGGGCGCGCGCGCCCAGCCGCTCGGCGTACTTCCCCGCCTCCGCGTAGTCCGCGGCGGCGGCCCGGAAGTCGCCCTTGCGCTCATGGGCCTCTCCGCGCGCGGAGAGGGATTCGGCGGCGCCCCAGGCGTCACCGATGCGTCCGAAGAGCTCCAGTGCCTCGTCGGCGTCCACGGTGGCGTCGCCCGCCATGTCGGCGCGGTTGGCGAGGATGTTGGCGCGCATCTGGAGGGCGGTGGCCAGTTCCCAGTCGTAGCCGAGTTCGCGGCAGGTGCTGACCGTCTTGTTGATCACCTCGGTGAACCGCTCCATCGTGCCGGTGAGCAGCACGGCGTAGAACCAGAGGTAGCCGGGGGTGCGGCAGGTCTGCGGCATGCCGGGCTCGTAGGTCGCGCTGATGGTACGGAGCTTCTCCTGGGCCTCCGGGGTCTGCCAGGCCCCCATGTCCATGTCCATATAGGCGAGATGGACGAGGTGCACGCCGCGCCGGGCCTCTTCGAGAACCTCCTCGCGCATCGGGGGCGGCGCGTCCGTGCAGCGCTCGTACAGCGGGACGGCCGGGCGCGCGGGCGGCTCGAAGGGATCGGGGCCGAGGCCCATCACCTCCATGGACCAGGCACGGGCGTCGACGCGCTGGTCGCGGATCTGCCAGTACCAGGTCAGCGAGAGGACCATGCACAGCGCCTCCTGCTCGTCGCGTTCGGCGACGGCGTGCCGCAGGGCGGTGCGCAGGTTCTCGTACTCGCGCTCGATGTGGTCGATCGCGGCACGCTGTCCGGGGCCGCGCAGCAAGGGGTCGGTGGTGCGGGCGAGTTCGCGGTAGTACGTGAGATGGGCGCGCTCGGTGGCCTCGCGGGCGCCGGACTCGTCGAGGCGTTCGCGCGCGTACTCGGCGACGGTCTCCAGCAGCCGGTAGCGCATCTCCAGGTCCGCTTCGCCCGAAGGGGCGGCGACGACGAGGGACTTGTCGACGAGCGAGCCGAGGACGTCCAGCGCGGCCGGACCGCAGACGGCCTCGGCGGCGGCGAGGTCGCAGCCGCCCGCGAACACCGACAGCCACCCGAGGGTGTCCCGTTCGGTCTCGTCGAGCAGGTCCCAGGACCAGTCGACGACGGCGCGCAGGGTCTGCTGCCGGGGCAGCACGGTACGGCTGCCCGAGGTCAGCAGCCGGAACCGGTCGTCGAGCCGGTCGGCGATCTGGCGCGGGGTGAGCATCCGCAGCCGGGCGGCGGCGAGTTCGATGGCGAGCGGGAGGCCGTCGAGGCGCCGGCAGATCTCGGCGGCCGCCTCGGGGTCGTCCTCGACGCGGAAGCCGGGCCGGGCCGCGGCACCCCGGTCGGCGAGCAGCCGCAGTGCGACGGGCTCCGGCAGTGGGTCCACCGGACGCAGCAACTCCCCCGGCACACCGAGGGGTTCACGGCTGGTGGCGAGCACGGTCACACCGGGACAGCGTTCCAGCAGGGCCTCGGCGAGGTGTGCGGCGGCGTCGACGACATGTTCGCAGTTGTCGAGGACGATCAGCATCCGGCGCTTGGCGCAGTGTTCGGCGAGCCGGGTGAGCGGGTCGTCGTGCCGGTCGGCCACGGCGCGCATCTCCTCGGCCCCGGCTCCGCGCAGCACGGTCTCGCGGGCGCCGACGGCGGTCAGCACGGCCTCGGGGACGGCCTTCGGGTCGTCCACCGGGGCCAGTTCGGCCAGCCACACCCCGTCCCGCAGGGTGGGGGCCAGGGCCTCGGCCGTCTCCTGCGACAGCCGTGTCTTGCCCGCGCCGCCGGGCCCGAGCAGGGTCACGAGCCGGGCGGTCGCGAGATCGCCCCGGATGGCATCGATGTCCTTCTCGCGTCCCACGAAGGAGGTGAGCCGGGCACGGAGGTTGCCGGGGGGCGGTGACACGGGGCGGGCACGCCGCTCGACGAGGTGGTGATCGACCCCCGTGGAGCGGGCCTCCGCGCCTTGCGGGCGCGCCCCGCCGCCGGCCCCGGCCGGGCGGAGCAGCTCCCCGTACAGGGACTGCAGCTCCGAGCCGGGGTCGGATCCCAGGCGATCGGCCAGCACTTGTCGTACGTCCTCGTACGCGGCCAGGGCCTCCGCCGTGCGGCCCGCTTCGCGCAGAGCGCGGAGACGCAGGACCTGGAGGGGCTCGTCCAGGGGGTGGGCGTCGCACAGGGCGGTCAGTTCGGGAAGGGCGGATTCGGCGTGTCCGAGGGCCAGCGCCGCGGTGAGGCGGGCGTGCCGGGCGTGCAGGTGACGGGTTTCCCAGTGGGCCGCTTCGGCGGTGCGGTCGGGCAGGTCCGCGAGGGCGGGGCCGCGCCACAGGGCCAGGGCGTCGTCGAGGATGACGGCGGCCTTGGCCGGGTCCCCGTCGGCGACGGCCCGGCCGCCTTCACCGGCGAGTCGCTCGAAGCGGTGCAGGTCGACGTCGTCGGGCGCGGCTTCGAGCCGGTAACCGCCGTCGGCCGAGGCGACGGAGTCCGCGCCGATGGCCCGACGCAACCGCCCGACCAGTGCCTGCAGCGCGCCGGGCGCGTCCGCGGGCGGGTCGCCGTCCCACACCTCGTCGACCAGGACGGCGGCGGGAACCGTCCGTCCGGGCCGCAGCGCGAGGACGGTCAGCAGGGCACGCAGCCGCGCCCCGCCGACCGGGACGGGCGTGCCGTCGGGGCGGAGTGCCTGGGTGGTGCCGAGGATGCGATAGCGCACGGGGTCCATTGTCTCCGGTGGCGTCAGGTGCGGGGGCCGGGTACGTACAGTTCGGCCAGGACTCCGGCCCGGCCCTCGCCGAACCACCTGGGGCTGCGGTCCACGGCCTCCAACGAGCGCGACGCGGGCACCGGCTCCCGGGTGCGCGAGCCGGGCGCGGTCTCCGCGAAGTCCTGGTGCACCAGGTGGATCGTACGGACCGTGCCGGTCGTCCCGGGCCACCGGGCACCGTGCCGCTCGACGGTGAGCAGACCGCTCCTCGCGGCCCGTCGGCCGGGACCCTGCCCCGATCCGTCACCGCCCGAGCTGGTATCGGTACCGGTACGGGCGCCGGTGCCCCTGGTCCTGGTCCGACTCCGGCTCCGGCTCCGGCTCCGGCTCCGGCTCCGGCCACCGTCCGCGTCCGTGTCCGCGTCCGTGTCCGCATCCGCGGCATCGCCGTCGGGATCACCGCGCAGGGCGACGACCAGGCCGTCGTCCGCGCGCAGCACCCGGATCTCGGCTCCGTCGTCGCGCACGTACTCCGGCGTCGCCGTGATCGCGCTGAGCGCCCCGGACCAGCCGCCGCCGAGCGTCTCGCCCCCTTCGTCCAGCAGGAGCGGCCAGGTCACCTCGTCCCCGACCGAGAAGGGGGTGCCGCAGCACTCCATCTGCCAGTCCGCGTAGAACACCCGCCACAGCCCCATTCCCCCAGCCTCTCCGGAACCGATGCCCCATGGCGAGACGTTTTCCGCATGAGCCCGGTACGGTCGGGCAGTCTCCAGCACACGATCGTCGGCCGAGCCAGTCCAGGGAGCCCCATGACCACCGTCGCGACCCGCCGCAGTGACCGGAGGATCAGCCCCGTCTTCGTCGGCATCGTGGCCGTCATGGGGGTGACCGGCTGGGCGGCGTGGACGGGCTTCGCCGAGCAGCCCGGCGTGGCCGTGTTCCTCTTCGTGACGGCGGCCTGGGTCGTCTCCCTCTGCCTGCACGAGTACGCGCACGCCCGCACCGCGCTGCACAGCGGCGACATCTCGATCGGCGCCAAGGGCTATCTGACCCTGAACCCTCTGAAGTACACGCACGCGCTGCTGAGCATCGTCCTGCCGCTGCTCTTCGTGATCATGGGCGGCATCGGTCTGCCGGGCGGCGCGGTCTTCATCGAGCGGGGCCGTATCCAGGGACGCTGGAAGCACAGCCTGATCTCGGCGGCGGGCCCGCTGACGAACGTGCTGTTCGCCGTCGTGTGCACGGCCCCGTTCTGGCTGCACGCCCTGGACGGCGTCCCCCCTGCCTTCCGCTACGCGCTGGCCTTCCTCGCGCTGCTCCAGGTCACGGCCGCGATCCTGAACTCCCTGCCGGTCCCGGGCCTGGACGGCTACGGCGTGATCGAGCCCTGGCTGTCGTACGGCGTCCGCCGTCAGGTCGAGCCCTTCGCGCCGTTCGGGCTGCTCGCGGTGTTCGGGCTGCTGTGGATCCCGTCGGTGAACCAGGAGTTCTTCCACCTGATCGACGCCGTCCTGGGCGGCCTGGGCATCGACGGCCGGGACACCGACTGCGGACAGTGGCTCTACCGCTTCTGGGAGTCGAACAGCGACGTCTGCCTGCGGTCCTCCTGACCGGGCCGGGGGCGGGAACCAACGTCCGTAGTCGCCGGGCCCCGCCCGGCGGCTACGCCCTGCCCCGCCGTGCGTAGTACCAGGTCATGTTCGACGACAGGCCCGCCAGCAGCACCCACACGATGCCCAGCCAGCTGCCCTGGACGAACGAGACGACGGCCGCGGCCACGGACAGCACACAGACGGCGAGGGCGTAAAGAGCGAGGCGGGGCATGGGATCGGCTCCTGTCGGGGGACACTGCTTCGGCACCAGTGTCCCCCACGGGAGCCGGAGGGTGGCGCACCCCCCGGGCCCCGCCGCCGGCCGGGACGGCGGCTCTAGACGTCCGTCACCCGCAGGCCCGCGTGCGCCTTGTAGCGCCGGTTCACCGAGATCAGGTTGGCGACCAGGGCCTCGACCTGATGGGCGTTGCGCAGCCGGCCGGAGAAGACGCCCCGCATACCGGGGATGCGGCCGGCGAGGGCCTGGACGATCTCGACATCGGCGCGCACCTCGCCCAGGACCATCACATCGGTGTCGATCTCCTCGATCTCCGGGTCCGCGAGCAGCACGGCGGAGAGGTGGTGGAAGGCCGCGGTGACCCGGGAGCCGGGCAGCAGGGCGGCGGCCTGTTCGGCGGCGCTGCCCTCCTCCGGCTTCAGCGCGTACGCGCCCTGCTTGTCGAAGCCGAGCGGGTTGACGCAGTCGACGACCAGCTTTCCGGCCAGTTCCTCGCGCAGCGATTCGAGGGTCTTGCCGTGGCCCTCCCACGGCACGGCGACGATCACGATGTCGCTGCGCCGCGCGGTCTCCGCGTTGTCGGCTCCCTCCACACCGTTGCCGAGCTCCTCGGCCGCGGCCCGCGCGCGGTCGGCGGCGCGCGAGCCGATGATCACCTTCTGTCCCGCCTTGGCGAGACGGTAGGCGAGGCCCTTGCCCTGCGGACCGGTGCCGCCGAGCACGCCGACAACGAGCCCGGACACGTCGGGCAGGTCCCAGGGGTCCTTGGCGGGGGCCTTCTGTGCACTGTCAGTAGAGGTCATGGGCCGACTTTACGTGCGCGGGCCGCGCCAGGACGTCCGGGTCGGCCGAGCGCCCGGGGTGAGGACGGTCACCCGAGCGCGGTCACCGGGACACGCCGGAAGGTGATCGTCTCGTACGCGCCGAAGTCGCCCGTCTCGTAGAGCAGTCCGACCGTGTCGGTGTCGACGCGGACCAGGTCGGAGTACGCGGCGGGCAGTCCGTCCACGGTGTGCGCGGACCGCCAGGTGGTGCCGCCGTCGGCCGAGGCGCGGACCGTCATCAGGGCGCGGAGATCCGGGTCCGCGGGCCCGGAGTACAGGAGCAGGTCCGGGTCGCGGAGCTGGAGCAGGCTGCCCTGGACGATGGGGGTGACCAGGCCGGCCTGCGGGCGGAAGGGCTTGACCAGGGTTCTGCCCCCGTCGAGGGAGTGGGCGTCGGCGCGGTTGCCGGGGGACGGGGAGTCGTTGCGGGTGTTGAAGTAGACGCGGCCGTCGGGGAGTTCGGCGGCGGTGGTCTCGTTGACGTTGACGTATCCGTTGGTGTTCTCGTCGAGGTAGCCGAGGTACCAGGTCGCCCCGCGGTCGTCGCTGAGCAGACAGTGCCCGCTGTTGTACTTCGCCTCGGTGCCGTTGTCCGTGCCGGTGGGCGGCAGGGTGTGGTTGCCGGGGACCACGACCCGGCCGGAGCCGAGCTGGAGCGCGTGCCCCGGTGTCGTGGCGTACCAGCGCCAGCCCGCCTTCTTCACCTGTGCGGTGATCTCCTTGGGAGCCGACCAGGTGCGTCCTTCGTCGTCGCTGTGCTGGACCCACACGCGCCGCCCGTCGGCTGCCTTCACCTTGCCGCGCAGCAGGGCGTCCTCGGTGGCCGAGGCGGCGCTGCGGACGTGGACGAGCAGGACACGGCCGGTGTCGAGGGTGACGGGGGCGGGGTTGCCGGCGAGGTTGGTCCCGTTGTTCGCGACGATCTGGAGCGGGCCCCAGGTCCGGCCGCCGTCCGCGGACCGCTTGAGCACGATGTCGATGTGTCCGTGGTCCTTGGCGGAGCCGACCCGGCCCTCGCAGAAGGCCAGCAGTGTGCCGGTCCGGGTGGCGACGACGGCGGGGATCCGGAAGCTGGCGTAGCCCTCGCGCCCGGCGCGGAAGGGGACGCTCACCGCGGTATCGGCGCCCGTCGCCGCGCCCGTACCGGGTCCGGTCGTCCCGTCCCCGCCGGGGCCCGTCGTCCCGTCCGTACCGGTGCCGGTCTCTGCGCTCGACTGTGTCATGGCCGGGCTCCCTGCTGCGGTCACTCATGGGGTCGGTGTTGCGGACTTCTGCCCAACTTGGGCGAATTCGTGGTGAACTCCGGGTCACGAGTGGCCCGTTGCGGCAGGATGCGGCCATGGATGCCGTACGGGTCGCGTTGCTGCGTGAAGTGCTTGCCGGGACCGAATGGCTGGATGCGACACGGCGGTTCGGGGGAACGCTGCGGGGGTCCGTGGTGTCGCACGGCGGCGGTCTGCTGCTGGTCGGTTCCGAGGCGTACGAGCCCTGGCACCTCGCGGCACACCTCGTGGACGAGGCGGCCTGGTCGGGGACGCCGGAGCTGTCGCCGACCCTGGTGCGGCACGGGGCGCGGCAGTCGGATCCGGCTCACCTCGCGGTGGGCCTGGGACGGATCGAGGCGGCCCGGCGCGGCGAGACCCTGCTCGTGGTGGCGCCGGAGGTTCCCGGGGACGCGCTGCTGGAGCGGGTGCACGGCGCCCGGCGGGCCGGGGCGACGGTACTGGCCCTGTCCCACGGGGAGGGCGAGCTGCCGGCGCTGGCCCACGAGTCGCTCGCGGTGCCGCCGGACCCCGAGCTCGACCTCGACACCGTGCAGCATCTGGTCAGCGCGGCGGCCGGGGAGAACGCGCTGCCCTCGCCCCGGGGCCGCCACCGCTTCCGCGACCGCCTGTCCCGCCTCGCGGACCAGCTGACGGCCCCACCGTCGCACCGGTGGTAGCGGCCCTCCCCCTCCACCTTCCGCTTCCCCTCCCCTTCCTCTTCCGCTTCCCCTTCCCGGCGAGGCTGACGGGTCGGCCGCGACCGACAGGGCCGACAGGGCCGCCCCGGCGCCGCCAAAAGCGTCGCGGCCGACGCGGGGCCGTCGGCCCCGTAAACCGGTTGCCTCGTGCCCTCGGGCCGCCGAGCATGGCCCCTCGTGAGTGACGAGCCTCCCCCTTCCCGTCCGCGCGCCCTGCTGCCCGATCTCGCGCCCTGGCGGACCTCCGCAGACTTCCGGCGGCTGTGGGTGGCCGGGCTCGTCACCAACTTCGGGAGCTTTCTGACGTTCGTCGCGCTGCCGGTGCAGATGAAAGAGCTCACCGGGTCCGCGGCGGCGGTCGGCGCGATCGGCGCCGTGGAACTGATCCCGCTGGTGGTCTTCGGGCTGTACGGCGGGGCCCTCGCCGACGCCCTGGACAAGCGGAAGCTGATCGTCTGGACAGAGGCCGGCCAGGGCCTGCTGTGCGCCGCCCTGCTCGTCGACGCGACGGTGCCGCATCCTGCCGTGTGGCCCCTGTACGTGGTCGCGGCGCTCTCCGCCGCGCTCGGCTCGGTGCAGCGCCCCGCGATGGACTCGCTCACCCCCCGGATCGTGGCGCACGAGCATCTGACGGCGGCGGGCGCGCTCAACTCGCTGCGCTGGACGGTGGGCGGTGTCGCCGGCCCGGCCCTGGCGGGTGTCGTCGTGGCGTACGCCGGGCTCGGCTGGGCCTACGCGGTCGATCTGGTGACCTTCGCCGCCTCGGTGGCCCTGATGGCGGGGATCGCCCCCTCGCCCGCCTCGCACGAGGCGGCGAAACCGTCCCTGCGGTCGATCGCCGAGGGCGGGCGCTACGCGTGGAGCCGCAAGGAGCTCCTGGGTACGTACGCGGTCGACCTGGCGGCGATGTTCTTCGCGATGCCGCTCGCGGTGCTTCCGTTCCTCGCGGAGGAGCTGCGCGCCGACTGGTCGCTGGGGCTGATGTACGCGGCCCTCCCGGCCGGCTCGCTGCTCGTCAGCCTCACCAGCGGATGGACCTCGCGCGTGCACCGGCACGGGCGGACGGTGGTGTTCTCGGCGGCCTGCTGGGGCCTCGCGGTGGCCGGCGCCGGCCTGGTGCGCGACGTCTGGCTCGTCCTGCTTCTCCTCGTCCTCGCCGGCGCCTGCGACATGGTCAGCGGGATCTTCCGCGCCGCCATCTGGAACCGGACGATCCCGGACGAGCTGCGCGGACGGCTCGCCGGGATCGAGCTGCTGTCGTACTCCGTCGGGCCCCAGCTCGGCCAGGTACGGTCCGGCGGCATGGCCGCGCTGACGAGCGTGCGGACGTCGGTCTGGGCCGGCGGCGCGCTCTGTGTCGCGGCGGTGGGGCTGCTCGCCGCCGGCCTCCCGAAGCTGATGTCGTACGACGACCGGACGAACGAGCACGCGCTGCGGATGCGCTCCGCGCGGGCGGAGGAGATCCCGCCCGCACCCCCGGTGACCGCGTCCTGACGAGCGCGCACGAGGTTCCGCCCCGGCGCCCCCGGCCCGCCTCGGCGGTCAGCCGTCGGCCGCCCCGGAACCCGGTGCCGCGGTCGGCCGGGGCGCCCGCCTCAGTCGTCCCCGGCGTCCGGCGCCTTGCCCGAGGCGTCGTGCCACTTCGGGTCGGTCTCCCATTCGAGGTTCCGCTCCCGCGCGAGGTCCATCGCGTGTTCGGCCTCCCCGCGGGTGGCGTACGGGCCGAAGCGGTCCTTGGCGGGGCACTCGGGCCCCTCCTCGACCTTCTTGTGCTCCAGGCAGTAGTACCACTCGCCGGGCTTGCCGACCGTCCGCTTCTTGAACAGGGCCATCACCAGCTCCTTTCGCCAGGGACATGTTCCCCCATGCCCGCTGGTTAGACTCGCTGCCATGTCTGGCCAGTCGCTGCTCGTACCAGGGGAGCTTTCTCCCACCCGTCCCGTGCCGGGAAACATCAGGCGCCCCGAGTACGTGGGAAAGCCCGCCCCCACGCCGTACACCGGACCGGAGGTGCAGACGCCCGAGACGATCGAGGCGATGCGTGTCGCCGGGCGGATCGCCGCGCGGGCGATGGCCGAGGCCGCCAAGCTCATCGCGCCGGGTGTGACGACGGACGAGCTGGACCGGGTGGCGCACGCGTACATGTGCGACCACGGCGCCTACCCCTCGACCCTCGGCTACCGCGGCTTCCCCAAGTCGCTGTGCACCTCGGTCAACGAGGTCATCTGCCACGGCATCCCCGACTCCACGGTGCTGCGCGACGGTGACATCGTGAACCTCGACGTGACGGCGTACATCGGCGGTGTGCACGGCGACAACAACGCGACCTACCTGGTCGGAGACGTCGACGACGAGTCGAGGCTCCTCGTGGAGCGGACCCGGGAGTCGCTGGAGCGCGCGATCAAGGCGGTCAGGCCGGGACGGCAGATCAACATCATCGGGCGCGTCATCGAGTCGTACGCGAAGCGCTTCGGGTACGGGGTCGTCCGTGACTTCACCGGGCACGGGATCAACTCCTCGTTCCACTCCGGGCTGATCGTCCCGCACTACGACAACCCGCAGGCGACCACCGTCATGCAGCCCGGGATGACCTTCACCATCGAGCCCATGCTCACGCTCGGCACGCACGACTACGACATGTGGGACGACGGATGGACCGTCGTGACGAAGGACCGCAAGCGCACGGCCCAGTTCGAGCACACCCTCGTCGTCACGGCGAGCGGCGCGGAGATCCTGACCCTGCCGTAGCCGCCCGGAGTTCCCGGAACCACCGAACCCGCCCTGTCCACAGGGCGGGTTTTCCCATGTGGGTACGGCCCTCGATCGGGGTACGGTTTTACCGACAGCACGTCGGGAAGAGTATTGACTTAGGTAAGCCTAACCATAGAAGATTCGACTGATCCCGCAACGGGCTCTCGCCCTTCCCATCGGCTCCGGAGGCCCCATGAACGCGTCGGACACGTCGGACACGCTGAGCACGCCGGACCCCACGAACCCGGCGGGCACACCCTTCTCGACGCTCATCCGCACCGCGTCGCACGAACAGCACACCGAGGCGGAGACCTCGACGTTCATGAGCGACCTCCTCGGCGGCCGGCTCGGCGTCGAGGCGTACGCGCGCTACACGGAACAACTGTGGTTCGTGTACGAGGCGCTGGAGGCGGCCACCGAGCGGCTGGCCGCCGACCCGGTGGCCGGGCCGTTCCTGCGGCCCGAGCTGCTGCGCCGCACCGCCCTGGAGCGCGACCTCGCCCATCTGCGGGGCCCGGACTGGCGGGACACGCTCACCGCGCTGCCCGCCACCCGCGCGTACGCGGACCGGGTCACCGAGTGCGCCCTCGCGTGGCCGGGCGGCTATGTGGCCCACCACTACACGCGCTACCTGGGCGACCTCTCCGGCGGCCAGATCATCCGCGGCAGGGCGGAGCGGACCTGGGGATTCAGCCGCAAGGGCGACGGCGTCCGCTTCTACGTCTTCGAGGACATCTCCAACCCGGCCGCGTTCAAGCGGGAGTACCGCGAACTGCTGGACGGGGTCCGGGCGGACGACCTGGAGAAGCAGCGGATCGTGGCGGAGTGCAAGCGGGCGTTCGCCCTGAACACCGGGGTGTTCAGGGCTCTCGGCGAGGAGTTCCCGCTGACCGCCTGAAGGGCGGCGGAACCCGGGCGTGCCGGGCGGGGTGGTGCGGTCTCAGCGTTCGAGGCGGACCCGGCCGCCCATCTCGACCCAGTCGCCCGGCTGCGGTGCGGTGAGGATCTGCGAACCGACGCCCTGGGTGATGTTGAGGGCCCGGCCGAGCTGCTGGGTCAGCAGCAGCGCCGCCGCTCCGGTGGCCTCGTCCTCCTCGATGCCGTCGTTGCGGCCGGGGAAGGCACGGGCCCGCACCCGGCCGGCGGCCTCGTCCTCCCAGGCCCAGGCGTAGATCCACTCGCCCGACGGCGGCACGGCCAGCGCTTCGACCTCGGCCGCGGTCCCGTGCCGCCGCAGCGTCCTCGGCGGCGCCCACTCGGCCCGCGCCTCGATCCAGCTGAACTCGCCGTCCAGCCGGACTCCCACCACACCGGCGGGTGTGACCAGTTCGGGCACGTCGAGCAGCCATCCCACCCCGACGCACGGGTGTCCGGCGAACGGCAGCCGCAGCGAAGGGGTGTAGATGTCGATGATCCCGCGCTCGGGGTCGTCGACGAACACGGTCTCGCTGAAGCCGAGCTTCGCGGCGAACTCCTGCCGTTCGGCGCGGTCCGGCATCACCGAGCCCTCGCGCACGACACCGAGCTCATTGCCATACCCGCCGCCTGGTCCGCAGAAGACCCGCAGCACGTCGTAGTCAGTCACTCCGGCATTCAAACATCCATCCGCCCGGTCGGTGACCCACAAGACCGGACCGCCCGCCTCCGAAAGCTCCCTGATCATCGGGAACGCCGTCGGAGGCGGGCGGTCCGTTCCGCCGGTCCGGACGGGAACGCGTCCGGACCGGTTCCGACGGATCAGGCGTTCTGCCGCCGTCGCATGGCGACCACCACGCCGGCGCCCGCCGCGAGGGTCACCGCGGCCGCGGCTCCCAGCGCGCCGGCCGGTACCTCCGACCCGGTCGAGGCCAGGGCACCGCTCATCACGCCGCCCGTCGTGGACCCGGTCGTCCCCGCGCCGCCCGTGGTGCCCGACGACGTACCGGAGCCGTCCGAACCCGAGCCGGAACCCGAGCCGGAACCGGAGCCCGACCCGCCGTTCCCGTCCGGCAGTTCGGCGTCGTCGCTCAGCGCCACCGAGAGACCGACCGGGTCCAGCTCGGCTCCCTCGGCGTAGAAGCCCCCGAAGGCCTCCGCGCCGGCCTTGGTGAGCTTGGCGGTCACTCCGTCGAGAGTGATCACGTCGTCCTGCGCCGTCAGGTCCTCGGTGTCCGTGCTCAGGTCCGCGAGGACGACGTCGGCGGAGGTCTTGCCGAGGCTGTCGACGTCGGCGGTCAGCTCGCCGGAGCCGCCGTCGAGTTCCACTCCGAGGTCGCTGAGGGTGAGATCGAGGCCGTAACTGCCGTTCGCCTCATGGCCCTTGAAGTTGACCGCGCCCTCGAAGGAGGCCGAGAGCGTGTCGGCGTCGGTGTCGTAGGTGCCGGTGGCGTCCGTGAAGGTGAAGACTCCGTTGCCGGTGGCCTGCGTGGCACCGCCGGACACGGTGATCTTCCCCTGGGCGGCACCGTCCACGACGTAGGTACGGAAGGACTGCTTCACACCCCAGCCGAGCGTGCCGTCCGCCATCTCGCCCCGCGCGGGGGCACCGGTCCCGGAGGCCGTGGCGCTCGGGCTCGCACTCTCCGAGGCCGGGTCCGAGGACGACGGGGACGCCGAGGAGGAGGACGAGGGTGACGCGGAGGCCGAGGCGGACGTGGACGAGGTCGGCTCCGGGGACGCGGAGCCCGTCGCGGTCCCGGTCTGCGTCGCGGCCGGCTTCTGCGTCACGGTGAGCGGATCGCCCGCGGCGCCCTCGTAGCCCGCGCTGCCGAGGACGGTCGCCGCCTCCTTCGTCAGCCTGGTCTCCATGTCCGTCATCGTGCGGGTCACGGTGACATCGGCGAGCGGGACGTCCTCCCGGGTCGTGCCGCCGCTCGTGACGTCGGCGGTGATCTCCGCCGCCGCGCTGTCGAACCTCACGTCCGACAGGGTGAGTTCGAAGCCGTGCAGCTTGGAGGCGATCTTCAGACTGCCCGCGAAGCCGAGCCGTACGGCATGGGTGGCGGAGTCGTACGTCCCGCTGCCGTCGGTGAAGGTGAACGCGCCGTTGCCGTCCGCCTGCGTCGCCCCGCCGGACGGGGTGAAGGTCCCGGCCGCCATGCCGGTCACGTACGAGCGGTAGGACTGCTTGATGCCCCAGGTCAACTCGTAGTCCTTGAGCGGCGCTTCGGCGGCGGACGCGCTGGTCACGGCGAAGGCGCCGGCTCCCAGGGCGACCGCGACGGCGGCGGCGAGTGCGAGAGGGCGGTGGCGATGGGCGGCCATGGTCGTGGGTCTCCTCGGGGATGAACGTCCCGCGCCGGGCGCGGGGATCGGTTGAGTACGGGGAACGAAGCGGGGTGGACGGGGAGTGGTTCGGGGGGCGCGTCGGCGTCGGGGGTCGGTCGGGGATGACTCGGGGGTGAGGGTGGGTCGGGTCAGTCGGTGGGCGTGCGACGCCTGCGGACGACACCGAAGGCGACCGCGGCCGTGAGCAGCGCTCCGAGGGAGAGGGCGACCGGCAGGACCGGTCCGCCGACGGGGCCGCCGCTCGCGGTGTTCTCGGCGCGGGGCGCGGCGGCGGCCTTCGCCTCGGGCGTCCGCGACGCGCGCGGCGTGGGCGAGGGGGACGCGGACTCGCCGAGGTCGGGCAGGGCGGGGAGCCGCGCGTCGTCCGTGAGGGCGATCGAGAGGGTCACCGGGTCCATGCGCGTGCCGGCTCGGTAGACCCCGCCGAACGCCTTGGCGCCACGGGCCGTCAACGTGCTCGGCACCTCGGCGAGTTGGAGCAGTCCGCCCTTCGGCTTCATGCCCTTGGCGGAGAAGGTCACGAGCGGGACCTTCTTCCCGGTGAGGTCCGCGCTCGCCACATCGGCGTAGAGCGTGCCTTCGCCGTCCTCGACGGTGACCCGCACTCCGCCGAGCCCGAGGTCGAGCCCCTGCCGGCCGGTGAAGCGCAGGGCCCCGTCGAAGGCCGCCCTCAGGACGTGCTTCTTCCCGTCGTACGTGCCCTCGCCCGCGGGGAACCGGAAGAGCGCGCCGCCGTCCTGGGCCCCGGAGGTCAGCGTCCACTTCCCGTCGGCGACGGGCCCGGTGACGTACTCGCGGAACGTGCGGCGCACTCCCCAGTCGACGGCTCCGTCCTCGATCGCGTCCGCCTTCGCCCTCCCGGCCTTCTTCGCCGGGGACGTGGACGGCTTCGCGGTGGGCGTGGCCGACGGCCCGGCCGGGGCCAGGACGTCCGCCTCCAGGCTCACGGGATCGAGTGCCGTACCCGCCGCGTAGTAGCCGGCGAAGGACCGCGCGCCCTGTGAAGTGAGCGTGGCCGGAAGGTTGTCGAGCCGGACGGCGGTGCCGCCGCCCCTCATGTCGATGCCGCCGAGGGAGAGGGTGGCGAAGGGCACCTGTGTGGACGTCGTGACCGTCCCGGTGCCCTTCGCCTTGCTGGTGATGTCGACGTAGAGCGTGCCGCCACCGCCGGAGAGGCGGACGGTGGGACGGCTGATCGTCATGTCGAGCTCGTAGGCGCCGCCGCTCTGACGGTGTCCGACGAAGCGGACTCCGCCGGAGTAGGCGGCGGTGAAGGCGCCCGTGCCGCCGTCGTAGGAGCCGGTGGCGGAGTGGAAGCGGAACTGGCTCGCGCCGACCGTGGCCGCGCCCCCGGTGAGGGAGTAACTCCCCTTCGCGACGGGCCCGGTGACATAGCTCTGGAAGGACGACTTGATGCCCCAGTCGAGCCGTCCGCCCCGCACGGTGCGGCTCGCCGCGTGCGCGGCCGTGGCGGTGAGCAGGGCCCCCAGCACGGCCACGCAGACCACGGCGGCCCCCAGGGCTCTCGAACGCGCGGTCATGGGTGTCCTCCGGATTCCGGGGTCCGGAGAACCCCTGGCGACTTAGGTAAGGCTAACCTAAACTATCGATCGGATGTGCTGGAAGAGGACCGAGAGGAACAACGGGACAGTGCAACGCTTGCGCACACGACTGGCGGGGGCGCTGCTGTCCGCGCTCGCCCTCACCCTGACCGGATGCGGGGGCTCCGCCGGCCCCGCGCCGACAGCGGCCGCCGGGACGAACGGATCGGACGGCACCGACCGGGTCGAACCCCTGGCGTCCCCAGGGAAGCCCCGACTCCCGGTCACGGTGCGGTCGTTCGGCGGACCGCGGACGACCGTCGAGAAGGCCGACCGGATCGTTCCCCTGTCCGGCAGCCTCAGCGAGATCGTCTTCACGCTCGGGCTCGGCGACCGGGTCGTCGCCCGCGACATCACCGCCACCTTCGACCAGGCCAGGGAACTGCCGGTCGTCACCCGCAACCACGACGTCTCCGCCGAGAGCGTGCTCTCCCTCCACCCCGACCTCGTCCTCGCCGAGTCGACGACCGGACCGGACGAGGCGATGGAGCAGATCCGCGACGCCGGTGTCCCCGTCCTGGTCGTCGCCCCCGCGCGCGGCCTCGCCGACGTGGGCCCGCGCATCCGGACGGTCGCCGACGCCCTCGGCGTACCGGCGGCGGGGAAGCGGCTGGCACAGCGGTCGCAGGACCGGATCGCCGCCGCGCGCAAGGCGATTCCGCCGCACGCGGACCACCCGCGCGTCGCCTTCCTCTATCTGCGCGGCTCCGCCTCCGTCTATCTCATCGGCGGCCGCGGCTCGGGTGCGACCTCGCTGCTGGAGGCGGCGGGGGCGGTCGACGCGGGCGCCGAGTCGGGCCTGGACAAGGACTTCACCGCCATCACCACCGAGGCGCTCGTCCGGGCCGCGCCCGACGCGATCCTCGTGATGTCCAAGGGCCTCGCGTCCGTCGGCGGAACCGACGGGCTCGTCAAGATCCCGGGGGTGGCGCAGACCCCGGCCGGCACGAAGCGCCGGGTGGTGTCCGTCGAGGACGGGGTGCTCCTCAACTACGGGCCGCGCACGGACCAGGTACTGCGCTCGCTGGTACGGCAGTTGTACGGAAACACCCGATGACCGCCCTCGACCGCCCGGCGTCCGGGGCGCCCTCCGAACCGGTCACCGGCGAGACCGCCACCGCTCGCGTGCGGGGGCGGGCACACGGCGCCCCCTGGCTCCTGACCGCAGGGCTGCTCGCCGCCCTGCTCGTCCTGGTCCCCGTGGCCGCCGGGCTCGGCGCGTACCCGATCCCCACCGGGGACGTGCTGGCCTCCGTCGCCCACCGCGCCGGCCTCGGGGGCGCCGCGCTGGACCGGGTCCCGGAGTCGGTCCTGTGGGACGTGCGCTTCCCGCGGATCGTGCTCGCGCTGCTCATCGGCGCCTCGCTGGGCTGCGCGGGCGCCCTGATGCAGGGCGTGTTCGGCAATCCGCTGGCCGAACCCGGCGTCATCGGCGTCTCGTCGGGCGCGGCGGTCGGCGCGGTCGCCGCCATCGCGCTCGGCCTGGACTTCCTCGGCACCTTCACCGTCCCGGCCGTCGCCTTCGGCACGGGACTGGCCGCGGTCCTGGTCGTCTACGCGATGTCCCGCTCGGGCGGCCGCACCGAGGTCGTCACGCTGATCCTCACCGGGATCGCCCTGAACGCCTTCACCGGCGCCCTGATCGGACTGTTCCTGTTCTTCGCGGACTCCGCCGCCGTCAGCCAGATCACCTTCTGGCAGCTGGGATCGCTGGCCCAGGCGACCTGGCCGAAGGTTCTCGCGGTCCTGCCCTGCGCCGCGACCGGCCTGGCCCTGGCACCGCTGTACGCCCGCCGGCTCGATCTGCTGTCCCTCGGCGAACGGCCGGCCCGGCACCTGGGCGTCGACGTCGAACGGCTGCGGCTCGTCCTCGTGCTGGTCATCGCGCTGCTCACCGCGGCGGCCGTCAGCGTCTCCGGGATCATCGGCTTCATCGGCCTGGTCGTACCGCATCTGCTGCGCATGGCGGCCGGACCCGGACACCGCTTCCTGATCCCGGGCAGCGCGCTCGGCGGCGCGGCCGTGCTGCTGGCGGCCGACCTCGCCGCCCGGACGATCGCACAACCCGCCGAGCTCCCCCTCGGCGTCCTGACCGCCCTGCTGGGCAGCCCGTTCTTCCTGTGGCTGCTGCGCAGGACCCGTCGCAAGCAAGGAGGCTGGGCGTGAGATCCGCCGGAAGCGACACCGGGCGCACGCTCCCGGGACTCCCGCGCACGACCGCCGGGACTCGGCTCGCGCGTACCGCCGGGACTCGGCTCGCGCGTACCGCCGGGCGGCTGCGGCTCACGCGTACGGCACGGCTCCTGCCGCCGTCCGCGCCCGCCCCCGGCGACGTGCTGGCCGAGACCGAGGGCCTCCGGGTGCGGCTCGGCGACCGGGAGGTGCTGCGCGGGGTCGACGTCACCGCCCGCGCGGGCGAGGTCCTCGCGCTGGTCGGGCCCAACGGGGCGGGAAAATCGACCCTCCTGGCCGCGCTGGCGGCCGATCTGCGCGCCGCGGAAGGGGTCGTACGTCTGCACGGGCGTCCCGCGCAGGACTGGTCCGCCGCCGAACTCGCCCTGCGCCGGGCCGTGCTTCCCCAGTCGGCGACGCTCTCCTTCCCGTTCACCGTGGAGGAGGTCGTCCGCATGGGGCGGGCTCCCTGGGCCCACAGCCCGCGGGACGACGACGCGGCGGTCGGCGCGGCCATGGCCGCCGCCGAGGTCACCGACTTCGCGGCCCGTTCGTTCGCCGCGCTGAGCGGCGGGGAGCGCGCCCGGGTGGCGCTCGCCCGGGTGCTCGCGCAGCGCGCGCCCCTGCTGCTGCTCGACGAGCCGACCGCCGCACTCGACCTGCGGCACCAGGAGTTGGTGCTGCGGGTGTGCCGGGAAAGGGCGCGCGCCGGGGACGCGGTGGTCGTGGTGTTGCACGACCTCGGGCTCGCCGCCGCGTACGCGCACCGGGTCGCGATCCTGTGCGCCGGTCGCGTCGCGGCCCACGGCCGGCCGGCGGAGGTCTTCACCGACGAACTGCTGACCGAGGTCTACCGGCAGCCGGTCGAGGTGTTCCCGCACCCCAGGACCGGCGCCGCGCTCATCACCCCGAAACGCGACGAACCATTCCACTTGGCCATCCCTTGACCATTCCATGGGGTCTGTTTTGAGTCACCGTGATCAAGCCGTTCCTGTACGCCGTCTGTGAGAGGTGAATCACCGCACGGGCGGGTATCAGTGAGGAAAGCCTCAGATAAGTTAGGCCAGCCTCACCATGCCGAACGGGCCCCGCCGTGCGGCTTGTCCGACTTCTCTTGGAGCCCGCATGCGAGCCGTTCGACTGTCCGTTGTCACCGCTGCCGCCACCGCGGCGGCCCTGGCCGCCGTCACGGGTTGCACCCAGAAGAGCGACGCGAAGAACGGCGACGCGATCCAGGTGACGGCCAGCGACACCGCGTGCAAGGTCTCCGCGAAGGAGTTCCCCGCCGGGCACGTCCAGCTCGACATCGAGAACAAGGGCTCCAAGGTCACCGAGGTCTACCTGCTGTTCCCGGACGACCGGATCGTCAGCGAGCGGGAGAACATCGGTCCCGGCACCAAGCAGCGGGTCACCGCCGAGGTGAAGGCCGGCGAGTACGTCATCGCCTGCAAGCCCGGGATGAAGGGCAAGGGCATCCGCCAGACCGTCAAGGTCACCGGCGGCAAGGTCGCCAAGCGCGACCCGCGTCTGGACAAGGCGGTCGCCGCGTACCGCGAGTACGCGCAGGAGCAGGCCGACGCCACGCTGCCCAAGGCCGAGGCGTTCGCCAAGGCCGTCAAGGCCGGTGACATCGAGGCCGCGAAGAAGGAGTTCGCCTCCTCGCGTCTGGGCTGGGAGCGCACCGAGCCGGTCGCCGAGTCCTTCGGTGACATCGACCCGAAGGTCGACGTCCGCGAGGACGGCCTGGAGGAGGGCCAGGACCCGGCCACGGACTGGACCGGCTGGCACCGCCTGGAGAAGTCCCTGTGGCAGGACAAGAAGATCGGCGACCGTGAGAAGGAGCTCGCCGGTCTGCTGGTCACGGACCTGACCGACTGGCAGAAGCGGGTCGGCAAGGCCGAGATCACCCCGACCTCCATGGCCAACGGCGCCAAGGAGCTGCTGGACGAGGTCGCCAGCGGCAAGGTCACCGGCGAGGAGGACCGCTACTCGCACACCGACCTGAGCGACTTCAAGGGCAACGTCGAGGGAGCGCAGAAGGCGTACGAGCTGCTCAAGCCGGTCGCCTCGGAGAACGACGCGGCGCTGACCACGGAGCTCGACAAGCAGTTCGCCGCGCTGAACACGCTGCTCGACAAGTACCGCACGGACAAGACCTCGTACGACTTCACCTCGTACGACAAGGTCGGCGAGGCCGACCGCAAGGAGCTCTCGGACGCCGTCAACGCGCTCGCCGAGCCCCTGTCCAAGCTCGCCGCCGCCGTCGTGAAGTAGGAGCAGCGCCATGACGGACACCCCGGACAGCACGGACAGCACGAACGCCACGGACGGCACGGACGGCGCCTGCCCCGTCGGGCCCGCCCGCGCCGGCTCCGCGCCCAGTCGGCGTTCCCTGATCGGCTGGGGCGGTGCCGGGCTCGCGCTCGGTGCCGCCGCGGCCGGCGGTGCCGTCGCGATGACCCGCGTCGGCAACGACGTCGACCCGGCCGGCGCCGACGCCGGTGCCGGCATCCCCTTCCACGGCCCGCATCAGGCCGGCATCGCGACAGCGGTGCAGGACCGGCTGCACTTCGCCGCGTTCGACGTGAAGACGGACGACCGCGCCGAGTTCGTCCAGCTCCTCAAGGACTGGACGCGGGCCGCCGCCCGGATGACCGCCGGACAGGCGGTCGGCGAGGGCGCCTACGGCGGTCTGGCCGAGGCGCCGCCGGACGACACCGGTGAGGCGCTGGGGCTCAAGCCGTCCCGGCTGACGCTGACCATCGGCTTCGGTCCGTCGCTGTTCGGGAAGTTCGATCTGGCGGACCGGCGGCCGGAGGCTCTCGTCGATCTGCCGGCCTTCTCGGGCGACAACCTGGACAAGGCGCGCAGCGACGGCGACCTGTGCATCCAGGCCTGCGCGGACGACCCGCAGGTGGCGGTGCACGCCATCCGCAACCTGGCCCGCATCGGCTTCGGCAAGGTCGCCATCCGCTGGTCGCAGCTCGGCTTCGGCAAGACGTCGTCCACGACCCCGGAAGCGCAGACCCCGCGCAACCTGATGGGCTTCAAGGACGGCACCCGCAACATCGCGGGCACCGAGACCGCGCGGCTGCGGAAGTTCGTGTGGGCCGACGAGAAGGACAACGGCCCGGACTCCGCCTGGATGACCGGTGGTTCCTACCTCGTCGCCCGGCGCATCCGGATGAACATCGAGACCTGGGACCGCACCTCGCTCCAGGAGCAGGAGGACATCTTCGGCCGCGACAAGGGCGAGGGCGCCCCCGTCGGCAAGGCCAAGGAGCACGACAAGCCGTTCCTGAAGGCGATGAAGCCCGACGCGCACGTCCGGCTCGCCCACCCCGACTCCAACGACGGGGTGACGATCCTGCGCCGCGGCTACTCCTTCACGGACGGCACGGACGGTCTCGGCCGCCTCGAAGCGGGCCTGTTCTTCCTCGCCTACCAGCGGGACGTACGCAAGGGGTTCATCCCCCTCCAGCGCAACCTGTCGCGCTCCGACGCGCTCAACGAGTACATCCAGCACGTGAGTTCGGCGGTCTTCGCCGTTCCGCCCGGCGTCCGGGACAAGGACGACTGGTGGGGCCGGGCGCTGTTCTCCAAGGAGGCGTGACCGTGTTCAGCAACTACCTCATCGGACTCCGCGAGGGCCTGGAGGCCAGCCTCGTCGTCTGCATCCTCATCGCCTACCTGGTGAAGACGGAACGCAGGGACGCCCTGAAGCCGATCTGGATCGGCATCGGTGTCGCGATCACCGTGGCGCTCGGTTTCGGCTGCGCCCTGGAGTTCGGCTCCCAGGAGATGACGTTCAAGGCCCAGGAGGCGCTCGGCGGTTCGCTGTCGATCCTCGCCGTGTGCCTGGTGACGTGGATGGTCTTCTGGATGCGGCGCACCGCCCGGCATCTGAAGTCCGAACTGCACGGCAAACTGGACGCGGCGCTCGCCATGGGTACGGGCGCGCTGGTGGCGACCGCGTTCCTGGCGGTCGGCCGGGAGGGCCTGGAGACGGCCCTGTTCGTGTGGGCGTCGGTGCACGCGGCCAGTGACGGCACGCCCCGCCCGCTGATCGGCGTGGCGCTGGGCCTGGCCACCGCGGTCCTGCTCGGCTGGCTGTTCTACCGCGGCGCGCTGAGGATCAACCTCGCCAAGTTCTTCACCTGGACCGGCGGCATGCTGGTCGTCGTCGCCGCGGGCGTGCTCGCGTACGGCGTCCACGACCTCCAGGAGGCCGACTTCGTCCCGGGTCTGACGAACCTGGCCTTCGACATCAGCGGCACGATCGACCCGTCGAGCTGGTACGGCACCCTGCTGAAGGGCGTCTTCAACTTCCAGCCGGACCCGACCGTTCTTCAGGTCACGGTGTGGGCGCTGTACTTGGTGCCGACGCTCACGATCTTCTTCGCCCCGGTAGGGTTCGCCTCCGGGAAGAAGAAGGTGAAGGCACCTGATGAGCAGGGATCGCACGGGTCGCAGCCCTCGAAGGCCTCTTAGTCTCCGTCGTTCCGTCCGTCTCGCCCTGGCGGCGACGACGGTGACCGCGCTGTGGGCGACGGCGAGCGGCTGCGTGGTGGTGCACGGCGAACGAGAGGTCGTGCCGGCCACGACCCGCGCCGAGGCCGCCCGCGCGCTGGAGGACTTCACCGCCGCCTACAACAAGGCGGACGCGACGTACGACCGTTCGAAGGACGCGGACCGGGTGACCGGTCCGCTCGCGGACATCGACGGCGCCAAGCTGAAGGCCGGACGCATCGGCAGACCGGGCGGGAATCCCACGCACTCGCCGCTGAAGTTCGACGACGCCGAGTTCTCGATCCCCGCGAAGGCGGGCTGGCCCCGCTGGTTCGTGGCGAACGCGACCGCCAACAAGGGCGTACCGGGCAGTCGCTGGCTGCTCGTCTTCACCCGGGACGACGCCCGCGAGCTGTGGCAGGCCTCGTACCTGACGGTCCTCGGGGCCGGTGACGTACCGGAGTTCGCGAAGGACGAGGACGGCTGGGCGCAGCCCGTCGCCGCCGACGACGCGGCGCTCGCGGTCGAGCCGCGCAAGCTCGGGCAGTCGTACGCCACCTATCTCAGGACCGGCGGCGACACCTTCGCCACCGGCGTCCACACCTCGCAGTGGCGGGCCCAGCGCGAGAAGTTCGCCAGCCGGCCCGGACTCGCCCGGCAGTACATCGACCAGCCGCTGACCTCGGGCGACTACGCGCCGGTGGGGCTGCGCACCGCGGACGGCGGGGCGCTGGTGTTCTTCGCCACGCACCGCTTCGAGAAGGAGACCGCCGCCGCGGGCACCGAGATCCCCGTCCCCGGCGCGGAGGTGCAGGCCCTGACCAAGGGCGAGATCAACCAGTCCCTGACCCTGGAGTTCGTCTCCAACCAGGTCGTCATCGACCCGTTGAAGGGCTCGGGCCGAGGGCAGGTGTCCGTCCTCGGACGGGTCGAGGGGCTGACGGGCGCCAAGGGCGAGTAGTCCGGGGCCGCTCCCCGCCCGACGGGGGCTCAGCCCCGGTGGGGCCAGGCGGCGAGCTGGTCCGCGCCGTTCGCCCCGGCGTAGCGGGCGCATTCGTCGGTCAGGATCTCCAGGAGCGTGAGCGGGTCCGGCAGCGGATGCTCGGGGCCGCGCACCCAGTCGACGCTCAGACCGCCGGGGAGCTGGGCCGGCGGCACGAGGACGTACGAGCCGCGGCAGTGCCAGCGGAAGCCGGGGTGTTCGTCCATCGTCTCGGGGTGGCAGTCCAGCTCGCAGGGCCACCACTCGTCCTCGTCCTCGGGCGTACCGCGGGTGAGGGTGAAGAAGAGCATGCGGCCGTCGCCGGTCTCCGCGACGGGTCCGACCTCGATGTCGGAGGCGAGCAGGCGCTCCAGCGCCTCGCGCCCGGCGTCCAGCGGCACGTCCAGGACGTCGTGCACCATGCCGGTCGCGGTGATGAAGTTCGCCTTCGGCTGGTGCCGGGCCCAGCGCTCGATCTGCGCGCGGTCGGTGGTCGACTGCGTCTGCCAGGCGAAGGAGACGGGGTGGCGCGCGGGGGTGGGGCAGCCGACGCGGTCACAGGAACAGCGGTAGCCGGAGGGATACGCGGCCTGCGCGAGCGGCAGCCCCGCGGCGGCGGCGGCGAGCAGCAGGGCCTCACGGCCGTCGGCGGACGTCTGCGCCGGGGCTTTGGACCGGCGTCCGCGCAGCCACTTCGAGATCCTGCTCCGCGTACCGGAGCGGTGACCGAACTCTGCGCTCATCTATCCCCTCGCCTCGCCGTAGTGCGACTCGTCCTTGCCCCATCGTCCCACCATCCTGCGCTCCGGGTGGCCGGAGCAGACAACCGGGGTAGGTGGGGCGATGCGTCCACCAGGCCCTGATCAGGTGCTATTACATGATTAGTCGTGATTTCACGGGCGCCGGGCAGGGGGCCGGCCCGTGCGGGGTGTAGTCGACCGGCGCGCCCGTGTAGTCGTACGAGACCGACGCCACTCGGGCGGGGCGGGGCGGCGTGGCCCGGTGACGCGGGCGGCGGCGGTCCGGGCGCGGTGGGGCGGATCGGGGGAACCCCGCCCGCACGCCTCCCGCTCCCGGGGCCGGGCGCACCGCACCATGAGCATCAACTGCCCCTGCGGTTGCGTAAGGAGCCTTCCTTGCACCCTCTTCGCCGCGCCACGCCCCGGCGCTACCTCATGTGCCCACCGGTGCACTTCGACGTCACGTACGCGATCAATCCGTGGATGGACCCCGCCAAGCCGGTCGACGTGCCGCTCGCCCTCGCCCAGTGGGAGGACCTCCGGGACCGCTACCGCCTTCTCGGCCACTCGGTCGAGGAACTCGCCCCCCGCCCGGGTCTGCCGGACATGGTCTTCGCGGCGAACGGCGCGACGGTCGTGGACGGGCGGGTGCTGGGTGCCCGGTTCGCGTACCCGCAGCGCGAGGCGGAGGCGGCGGCGCACCTGGAGTGGTTCCGCGCCCGCGGGTACGGGCGGATCCGCGAACCGGAGCACGTCAACGAGGGAGAGGGCGACTTCGTCGTCACGGGGTCGTACCTGCTCGCGGGCCGGGGCTTTCGCGCGAGCCCGCTCTCGCACGGGGAGGCACAGGAGTTCCTCGGCCGCCCGGTGATCGGCCTGGACCTGGTCGACCCCCGCCACTACCACCTGGACACGGCCCTCGCCGTCCTCGACGACGGCACCGACGAGATCATGTACTACCCGCCGGCCTTCTCCCCCGGCAGCCGCGAGGTCCTGCGCCGGCTGTTCCCGGAGGCGCTGACCGCCACGCCGGAGGACGCCGCCGCGATGGGCCTCAACGCGGTCTCGGACGGACTGCACGTGCTGCTGCCGCAGGAGGCGGCGGGCCTCTTCGACCCGCTCCGGGAACGCGGATTCGTTCCCGTCGGCGTCGATCTCGGCGAGCTCCTCAAGGGCGGCGGAAGCGTGAAGTGCTGCACCCAGGAACTGCGGCCCTGATTCAGGAGGCGTCCCCGGGCGGCGGCCAGGCGTCGCCCCACTCGGCGTCGCGGGCCGCCTTGTACAGCGGTCCGTGGCGCTTGGTGACCGTCTCCCGGCGCAGTGCCTCGTCCGGCTCGCACAGGTCGAGCAGGACCTGCCCCTTGCGGATCTGCGGCTTGCGCACGACCCGCGAGGGCGCCGGGGCGGGCTCGAAGCGGGTCGCGGCGACGTAGCTGAACTTCTCGTCCTCGTACGGCAGGGAGCCGCCCTTGACCTGGCGGTGCAGGGAGGAACGGGCGACCCTCGCGGAGAAGTGGCACCAGTCCTGGCCGGGGACGATGGGGCAGGCCGCGCTGTGCGGGCAGGGGGCGGCGACGTGGAAGCCGGCGCCGATCAGGCGTTCGCGCGCGGCGAGGACCCGGGTGTAGCCGTCGGGGGTGCCGGGCTCGATGATCACCACCGCCCGGGCGGCGCTCGCGGCCGCGTCCACGACCGAGGCGCGGTCGTCCCCGGTGAGCTCGCCGAGGACGTACGAGACCGTGACGAGATCAGTGCTCTCGATGGTGAGCGCCGCTCCGATACGGGAGCGCTGCCACGCGGCGCCTTCCAGTTCCGGGTTGGCGGCGGCGATCTCCCGGCCGAGCGCGAGGGCCGGCTCGGCCCAGTCGAGCACGGTCACCGGGCGGACGCCGTCCCAGGTCGCGTTCACCGCCCAGGTGGCCGCGCCGGTGCCGCCGCCGACGTCCACATGGCTCCCGGGCACCCAGCCGGGCACCGCGTCCGCGAACGCCTCCAGCGCCGCGCACACCGCCTCGAACGTCGCGGGCATCCGGTACGCGGCGTACGCGGCCACGTCCGAGCGGTCCCGCAGGACCGGTGTGTGGGTCGGGGTGGTCCCCCGGTAGTTCGCGATCAGCCGCTCGACCGCCTGCGCGGCGGCCTTGGGCGGCAGACCGTCGAGCAGTCCGGCGAGGGCGCTGCGCAGGGTGTCGGCGGGGGGTACGGGGGCGTTCACGGCCCGATTCTCTCAGGTGCCGCGCATCCCCCCGTACCGGCCAGCGGTCTCTCGCAGGCGGCGCCCCCGTACCGGCCGGGCGCCCTCTCAGGTCCCGCGCACCGCCCGCCGCAGCCGGGTGGCCGCCGCCGCGCGGGGCGCGTTGTCCGCCGGGCGGCGCCGGGGGTGGACCGTGTTGGCGAGCAGGACCAGGAACGTGTCCGTCGCCGGGTCCAGGACCAGGGAGGTGCCGGTGAACCCGGTGTGGCCGGCCGCGCCGTGGCCCGCGAGGGTGCCCATGAACCAGGGCTGGTCGATGGCGAATCCGAGGCCGGGCGGGGTGAGGAGGAGTTCGACGAAGTCGGGGCCGAGGATGCGGGCGGGGCCGTACGAACCGCCCGCGAGCAGGGTGCGGCAGAAGACCGCCAGGTCCCGCGCGGTGGAGAAGAGGCCGGCGTGCCCGGCCACCCCGCCGAGCGCCCAGGCGTTCTCGTCGTGCACCACACCCCGCAGCATGCCCCGGTCCGCCTTGGCCCACGGCCGCCGCTGGTCCTCCGTGGCCGCCGCGCCGGGGCAGGGTCCGAAGGCGGTGGCGTTCATCCCGAGCGGGCGCGTGATGCCGTCCCGGACGAGGACGTCGAGCCCCCGGCCGGTGACGCGTTCCAGGACGAACTGGAGGAGCAGCAGGTTGATGTCGGAGTACCGGTACTCGCCCGGCTTCGACGAGGGGGCCTCGGCCCGCAGCAGCGCCAGCCGGGCCGTGTCGTCCGGGCAGTCGTACAGCGGGAGTTCGGGGCGCAGCCCGGAGGTGTGGGTGAGCAGCTGCCGTACGGTGACGCCGTGCTCGCGGGCCGCGCGGAACTCCGGCAGGTACGCGCCGACGCGCGCCTCGATGCCCAGCGTGCCGCGCTCCAGCTGCTGCACCGCGGCGACCGCCGTGAACAGCTTGGTGAGGGAGGCCAGGTCGAAGGGCGTGTGCACGGTCATCGGCACACGCGCGTGCGGCGGCAGCTCGACCCCGGTGTCCTTGTCCTCGTCGTGGGCCGTGCAGCGGACCGCCCAGCCCGCCGCCTCCTCGACGGCGATGACAGGGCCGCGCCCCGCGACCACCACGACGCCCGCCGCCCACGGGTCGTCCCCGCGGGTGAGGGCACGGACCTCGTGGACGAGCCCGCGCAGTTCACCGGCGTCGAGTCCGGCGCGTTCCGGCGTGCCGTTCCGCAGTCGTGGTGCGCTCAGTTCTCCGCCCCTTTTCCGTTCGCAGTGTGTCCCGTCCGCCGGGGACGGCACAGTCCCACGAAGCAGCCGACCGCCACCAGCGCGGCCACCAGCTGGACAACGGCCATCGGGACGGCGGTGTGCTCCCCCGCCACGCCGACGAGCGGTGAGGCGACCGCGCCGACGAGGAAGGAGGAGGTGCCGAGCAGCGCGGAGGCGGAACCGGCCGTGTGCCGTACGCGCATGAGGGCGAGCGTCTGGGTGTTGGGCAGGGCGAGGCCCATGGCGGACATCAGCACGAACAGCGCGGCGGCGACCGGGGCGAGCCCGACCCGTCCGAAGGCGCCGGTGGACATGAGCAGCAGCGCGGTCGCGGCGAGGACGACGAGGGCGAGGCCGGTGGCGAGGACCTTCTCCAGGGCGACCCGGCCGACCAGCAGTTTGCCGTTGATCTGCCCGGCGATCACGAGGCCGACGGAGTTCACGCCGAAGAGCAGGCTGAAGGTCTGCGGGGAGGCGCCGTACAGGTCCTGGATCACGAACGGGGAGGCCGAGATGTAGGCGAAGAGGGCCGCGAAGGTGAAGCCGCCCGCGAGCATGTACCCGGTGAAGACGCGGTCGGCGAGCAGCCGTCGCATGGCGCGCAGGGCCTCGCCGACGCCGCCGCCGTGCCGGTCGGCGGGTGCGAGGGTCTCGGGCAGTCTCGCCCAGACGAGGGCCGTCAGCGCGATGCCGACGGCGGTGAGGACCACGAACACGCCCCGCCAGTCGGTGAAGCGCAGGATCTGTCCGCCGATGAGGGGCGCGACGACCGGGGCGACGCCGGAGATCAGCATGAGGGTGGAGAAGAAGCGGGCCATCGCCACGCCGTCGTACAGGTCGCGGACGATCGCGCGGGCGATCACTATCCCGGCCGCGCCGGCGAGCCCCTGGACGAGGCGGAAGGCGACGAGGAGGCCGATGCCGGGCGCGAGGGCGCACAGGGCGGTGGCGAGGACGTAGACGGCGAGGCCCCCGAGCAGCGGGCGCCGGCGGCCCCACCTGTCGCTCATGGGCCCGACGACGAGCTGCCCGAGCGCCATGCCCGCGAGGCACGCGGTGAGCGTGAGCTGCACGGTGGCGGCCGGGGCGTGCAGGGAGCCGGTGACCTCCGGCAGCGAGGGGAGGTACATGTCCATCGCGAGCGGGGGTGTGGCGGTGAGCCCGCCGAGGACGAGGGTGACGAGGAGTCCGGTGCGGCGCGGACCGCGGGGTTCCGCGTGCGGTCGCGCCGAGGCGCCGGACTCGGCTCCGGCGGCCGGCGGTGACGCCTCGGCGGCCGTCGGCGCGGTGCCCGCGGTCCCTGCCTCCGGTATATGCCCTCGCGGGCTCCCCTGGTCCCGCGCGGTGCGGCCACGCTCGGGCATGTGCCCCCCTCTCGGAAAGATGCGGCCCCTATGCTCTCAGTTCGAGCAGCGAGTTCGGAGTCACGGATCAAGGGGCGGGCATGACGGGCGAGCGTGAACGCGTGCGGTGGGGGATTCTGGCGACCGGCGGGATCGCCGCGGCGTTCACGGCGGATCTGGTGGACATGCCGGACGCCGAGGTGGTGGCCGTCGCCTCACGGTCCGAGGCCCCGGCGAAGGCGTTCGCGGAGCGGTTCGGGATCCCGCGGGCGTACGGGGACTGGGCCTCGCTCGCCGCGGACGAGGACGTCGACGTCGTGTACGTCGCCACGCCGCACTCGGCGCACCGGGTGGCCGCGGGGATGTGCCTGGAGGCGGGCCGCCACGTCCTGTGCGAGAAGGCGTTCACGCTGAACGCGCGGGAGGCCGAGGAACTGGTCGCGCTCGCCCGGGGCAACGGCCGCTTCCTGATGGAGGCCATGTGGATGTACTGCAATCCGCTGGTCCGGCGACTGAAGGCGCTGGTCGACGACGGGGTGATCGGTGACGTGCGCACGGTGCAGGCCGACTTCGGTCTGGCCGGGCCGTTCCCGCCCTCGCACCGGCTGCGGGATCCCGCGCAGGGCGGCGGCGCGCTGCTCGATCTCGGCGTCTATCCGGTGTCGTTCGCGCAGCTGCTGCTCGGGGAGCCCTCGGACATCGTCGCGAGAGCAGTGCTCTCCGACGAGGGCGTCGATCTCCAGACGGGTGCACTGCTCTCCTTCGAGAGCGGCGCTCTGGCTTCGGTGCACTGCTCCATCAACGGTGGCACGCCCGTCGCCGCCTCCGTCACCGGCTCCGCAGGCCGCATCGACGTCCCGGGCGGCTTCTTCTTCCCGGAGCACTTCGTCCTGCACCGCGACGGCCGCGAGCCGGAGACCTTCCGCGCCGACCCCGTCTCCGGGCCCCGCAACAGCCTCAAGCACGAGGCCGCCGAGGTGATGCGGGCCCTGCGCGCCGGCGAGACCGAGTCCCCGCTCGTCCCGCTCGACGGCACGCTCGCCGTGATGCGGACGCTCGACACGATCCGCGAGCGCGTCGGTGTCCGCTACCCCGGCGAGGCGCGGGCGTAGGGAACGGGACCGCCGTGTCTCACGTACGGCGGGCCCCGGTGGTTCACCGAGAAACGGTCAACGGCTCAACCCTCACATACGGAAGCCGCATCTCCGGACCATATAAGCCGTTGGTGCGCTTATGCTCATCATCTCCCCCATCAGGGCTTCACAGTTGGAGCACACGGCTTCGGTACGACCACGGTCCACTCCGAGGGGGAGGTGGCAGTCGCTCCGCGGCCCGGGCGGGGGCCTGCCTCGCGCGGGACCGCGAGGCGAGCACCGGACCGCGGAGCGGCTGCCCCCGTCATCAGCCCTGACTGCCGCCTTCCGCCTCGGCCGGTTCCCCGGCGGACCGGCGCCTGCGGTTGCGCAGCGCGAACGCGCCGCCCGCGAGGAGTGCCAGCGCCGCCCCGGCCCCGCCGACCAGTCCCCACGGCGCGCCGTCCTCCTGCCCGGCGGCGGCCGGAGCCGGAGCGCCCGGCGCGGCCTTCGCCGCCTTGCGCGTGGGCTTCGCGCTCGCGCCGCCCGCGCTGAGCGGACCGACCAGCGTGCCGACCGGCTCGGCGTCCGCACCCTTCCCGAAACCCCAGTCGAGGAGCTGGGCCGTCTCCTCGTAGACCCCGTTGCCGCCGCTCTTGGGGTGCATCACCGTGACGATCAGGGTCCGCCCGTCACGGGTCGCCGCGCCGGTGAAGGTGTTGCCGGCGTGGCTCGTGTAGCCGTTCTTCACGCCTATCAGGCCCTCGTACGGCTTCATGCCCCACGCGCCCGTCAGCAGGCGGTCGGTGTTCTGGATCTGGAAGGTCTTCTTGCCGCCGGCCGGGAAGTCCGCGGTCCTGGTCGAGCAGTAGCCGCGGAAAACGGCGTCCGCGAGACCGTGCCGGGCGAAGAGCGTCAGGTCGTACGCGGACGACAGCTGGCCCTTGTGGTCGAAGCCGTCGGGGCTGACCACATGGGTGTCCAGGGCCTGAAGGTCCTTCGCGAGCGCCTGCATCTCGGCGACCGTGGCCTCGATGCCGCCGTTCATGTGGCTGAGCACGTGCACCGCGTCGTTGCCGGAGCGCAGGAACACGCCCTGCCACAACTGATCGACGGTGTACGTGATGCCGGGCTTGACGCCGACGAGGCTGGACCCGGCGGGGACGTCGGCGAGGTCGGCGTCGACCACCTTGTATGTCCGCGTGCGCTCGAACTTCTTCAGCACGGCGTCCGCGAACAGCATCTTCAGGGTGGAGGCGGGCGCGAGACGCCGGTGCGCGTTGTACGAGGCGAGCACCTCGCCGCTGGTGTGGTCGGCGACCAGCCAGGAGCGGGCGGTGAGGTGCTTGGGCAGCCCCGACGCGCCGCTCACCTGGATCCCGGCGCGGGCCAGCCTCTCGCCGCCGATCGTCGTCGTGGCGTACGCGGTCGTGGCCGTCGCGGCGGTGAGGGGGACGGCGGCGGCGAGGCCCAGAGCGGCACGGCGGGAGAGCCCGGAAGAATCACGCATCCCGGGACCGTACAAAGTCCGTCCGAGCGGCGTGGCAGCGGGGTCGCCAAGAGAGGGGACGCCGATTCCGGAGCGAGCGCGAAACGTGCGCGCGGAAGCGGGACCGACCGTCCGGAACCGGCCACCGGCCCATCGGGAACGCGCCGTGGCGGGCCCGCCCGTCCGCACGCGGAGCCACTCAACAGGGGTTTCCTGGCAATGAGCCCTTGAAAGGCCGAGAACGGGCTGTCTGACCCAATATTGATTCCGGGGTCCGGATTCTCAGCCCTCACACATCTCCTACTCAGCCCGGCTCAAAGGTTCCTCCATAGCTTTTGGCCGCGCCCACCGGGGCGCCAAGAACCTTTGAGGAACGGGATGTTTGGCATCTATCTCAAGCGTGAGCTGAGCCGGCGCAAGAAGGCGGCGCTGGTGATCGCCATGGGTCTGGCGCTCGGTATCGCGCTGGTCATCACCGTCAACTCGGTGTCGGCCGGCATGCAGCAGGCCCAGGACAAGGTCCTGAAGTCGCTGTACGGGCTCGGCACGGACATGACGGTCACCAAGGCCCAGGCGGCACCGTCGGGCAACTCGTCGGGCCGCCCGAAGTTCGACTTCGACGCCAAGTCGGACAGCGGCAAGACACAGAGCTCGGACCGGGTGATGACCCAGGGAGGACAGTCCCTGAAGTCCTCGCTCGTCACCGAGGTCGCCGCGCAGAAGGGCGTGGCGAGCGCGGTGGGCGCGCTGAGCCTGAACGTCACCAAGGTCGACGGCTCCTTCACCCAGGGCAAGGCGAAGTCCACCACCTCGGGCTCCGGCCAGCAGGGCGGACCCGGCGGCCAGAGCGGCGGCACCGGCGCGCCGCAGGTGCAGGGCGGCGGCGCCTCCTTCGACGTGAACTCCTACTCCGTCGCGGGCGTCGACGTGACCCAGCAGGACCTCGGCCCGCTGGCCACCTCGAAGATCACCACGGGCAGCACGTTCACGGCCGCGCAGACCTCCGCGAAGGTCGCGGTGCTCAGCAAGTCGTACGCCAAGGAGAACAAGTACAAGGTCGGCTCGACCTTCAAGATCTCCGGCACCAAGTACAAGGTCATCGGCATCGCGACGCCCGACAGCAGCGAGTCGACCACCGACGTCTACCTGCCGCTGAAGCAGGCCCAGACGCTCGGTGACGCCAAGAACAAGGTCACCACGATCTACGTCAAGGCGACCGACTCGAAGCAGATCTCCACGGTCAAGACGACCATCCAGAAGAACATCTCCGGGACGACCGTCACCACCTCCGCCGACCTCGCGGACACCGTCTCCGGCTCGCTGTCGACCGCCTCGAACCTCGCCACGAGCGTCGGCAAGTGGCTGTCCATCGCGGTCCTGGTCGCCGCGTTCCTGGTCGCGGCGCTGCTCACCTCCTCCGCCGTCTCCCGCCGGGTGCGCGAGTTCGGCACCCTGAAGGCGCTCGGCTGGCCCTCCCGCAAGGTCACCCGCCAGGTCGTCGGCGAGTCCGTCGTGAACGGCCTGCTCGGCGGCGTCCTCGGTATCGCCCTCGGGCTCGGCGCGGCCTACACGGTCACCGCGATCAGCCCGAAGCTGACGGCGGAGCTCGGCTCCACCGGCGGCGGAATGGGCGGCCCCGGCGGCGGCGGTCCCGGCGGGCCGGCGTCCTCCGCGGCCAAGAACACCGTCGACATCGCCCTGTCCGCGCCGGTCTCACTCACCACCATCGCGCTCGCCGTGGGCCTGGCCGTCACCGGCGGTCTGATCGCCGGCGCGATGGGCGGCTGGCGCGCCTCCCGGATGCGCCCGGCGGACGCGCTCCGCAGCGTCTCGTAACCCGCCCCCGGGCCACACCCCTTGAGCCGGGGCGCCGCCGCCACTCCCCCCGGGCCGCGGCGCCCCCACCCCTTCATCCTCGGAGAAACCTCATGTACAAGCTCACCGGCGTCACCAAGCGCTACACGCGGGGCAAGGAGACGGTCGACGCCCTGCGTGGCGTCGACCTCACCATCGAGGACGGCGACCAGCTCGTCATCCAGGGCCCCACGGGCGGCGGCAAGTCGACGCTGCTCCAGATGATCGGCGGGCTCGACCGGCCGACCTCCGGCAGCGTCGAGCTGGACGGCGTGGACCTCGCCGGCATCAGCGAGGCCAAGCTGACCCGGCTGCGGGCCGAGAAGATCGGCATCATCTTCCAGTCGTTCAACCTCATCCCGACGCTGACCGCGCAGGAGAACGTCGAGACCGCCCTCGTCCCCCTCGGGGTCAAGCCCGCCGAGCGGCGCGAGCGGGCCGCCGAGGCACTCCGCTCGGTCGGCCTCGGGGAACGGCTCACGCACGTCCCGACCGAGCTGTCCGGCGGTCAGCAGCAGCGCGTGGCCATCGCCCGGGCCCTGGTCAAGAAGCCCAAGGTGCTGCTCGCCGACGAGCCGACCGGCAACCTCGACGAGGGCACCCGCGACGACATCATGGGCCTGCTCGAAGGGCTGTGGCACGAGTACGGGCTGACCTTCGTCATGGTCACCCACGACTCGTCCATCGCCCGCCGCGCGCCGCGCCTCGCGACCATCGAGGCCGGGCAGATCAGCCTGACCGAGCAGGCCGGGGCCCGCCGGGCCGTCCCCGGACAGGCCGACCACCTCCAGCTCTCCGGGCAGGGGCGGTACGCGCAACAGCCGTACGCGCCCGGGCAGCTGACGCCGGAGCAGTACGGCGCGCCCCAGGGCCACTGAGCTCCGCGGCGGCCCCGCCGCCCGCACACGCCCCGTGTCCGCCGCCCGCGCGTTCCGGGGCACCCGGGCCGCTCACCGTCCGAGCACGCCGTCGGCCCCGGCCGGCCGCGCCGCGGTGAGCGGCCCTTCGGCGACCGCCCGGAGCCGGAGCGCACCCGGACAGGGCGCGGGGCGGGGCGGCCGGCGGGACAACGGGCGGGGCGGCGGCCAAGAGCGACGGGCGGGAACGACGGCGGGAGCCACGGGCGATGGGCGACGGGCGCTCAGGCCTGGCCGGTCTCGAAGCGGCTGATCCTGCCGCCGTCGTCGACGGTGAAGCTCCACCTGGTCTTCATCTCGCCCCAGGTGTCGTTGCGGTACCGCACGAGGAGGGAACGCCCCTCGTCGGACTCGTTGTCGACGTCCATGTGGCCGCGCGAGGAGAAGATCTCCCGGTCGGTCCAGTCCCCGAGGTCACGGTCGGAGCCGTCGTCCGACATGGTGGCGTCCGGCGCGAGGAGCGCCTCGAAGGCGTCCCGGTCATGGGCGTTCACCGCGGTGACGAAGGCCCGGACCGCCGGGTCGCTGAGGCGCGTTACCTGAATGGTCATGGGAGTCACCCTCACACCGGCTCCCCGCACCCGCCACCCGAACGGCGGCGCGTGCCCGTCGGCCCCGTTCGATCGGTGCGACGGTGGTCACCCGGGAGGAAACCGTTGCCGCCGTCTGGACTGGGAGTCACCGTGACCTGTATCGACCGGCGTGATCTGGGACTGCTGCTGCTCCGTCTGAGCACGGGCGGTGTCCTGGCCGCGCACGGAACGCAGAAGCTGTTCGGCTGGTTCGGCGGCGGCGGTATCGAGGGCACCGGACAGGCCATGGAGGCCATGGGGTACGCGCCGGGGAAGGCGAGCGCCACGGCCGCGGGCCTCGCCGAGGCCGGGGGCGGCACTCTGCTGGCGCTGGGCCTCGCCACACCCGCGGCCGGTGCGGCGGCGGCCGGCGCGATGGCGGGCGCGGCGGCCGTGCACGTGCCGAACGGGTTCTTCGCGATGAACGGCGGCTACGAGTACACGGCCTCGCTCGGCCTGGCGGCGGCCGGCCTCGCGGTGACGGGTCCGGGCCGGCTGTCCCTGGACCATCTGATGGGCCACGCTGTGAACCGCGGCTGGATGGTGCCGATCGCGCTGGGTACGACGGCCGCGGTCACCGCGGTCGTCGTGGGCGTCCGGAACAAGCGGGTGCGCGCGGCGCGGGAGGGCACCCAGGAAGCCCTGTTCGACGAGTAGGAGTCGTCCCCGGGGCCCGGGGAATGCTGGCCCCATGGCTGACCACGCTGCGGACGACGACCAGGCCGGGCGCACCGGCGCCGGCATCGCCGATCGTGCCCGGGACGCCCCGGACGGTGGTCCGTCCGGGGCTTCGGCCGAGCGGGCGGGCGACGGTGCGGACCCCTGGGAGACGATCGACCGGCTGCACGCCTGGCTGGACGCCGACCGGGCGCACGGCGGCCGCGAGGGACTGCTGCTGCGCTTCCTGAAGCTGTCGGAGGAGGTCGGCGAGGTCGCCCAGGCGGTGATCGGCGCGACGGGCCAGAATCCGCGCAAGGGCGTGAGCCACACGTGGGACGACGTCCGGTCGGAGCTGTGCGATGTCGTGATCACGGCGATGGTGGCGCTGCGCTCGCTCGCGCCGGACGCGCGTGAGGTCTTCACCGCCCGTCTGGCGTCCGTGGCCGACCGCTCGCTCGGCGGTCCGTCGACGCCCGTACAGGGAGCGGATTTTCGCCGGACCGACCGGTAACGCCCGCGGCGACCTGCGCTACGCGAGGAAAGACCCGGATTCTCCCGGTACATGGACCTGGACAGCGGAGTCGGCGTCGACTCCGTGTCCGATGCGCGCCGATTCCTGATCGGTCTCATGTCGTTCGTGTTTGCCGAATGCCTGTTCTCGTGACTTCGCGAACAGATTTACCGACCGCAGGTCAAAAGGCTCCCGCGTCACGCTACCGTTGGCCTCCGCCGCGGTGTTCTTTGCCGTGGCACGGGGGCTGGGGGGAAAGTTGACGACGATTCTGTTTGTCCACGGAACGGGCGTTCGGTCGAAGCGCGAAAAGGAAGCACTCGATCGCATCGAAGGCGGTTTTCGCGACGCCCTGCCGGACACGACGGTGGAGACGTGCTCCTGGGGTGACGTACTGGGCGTCACCTCGGTGAGCGGGCCCGCGGGGGATGACGGCGCGGACGGGTCGACGCCTTCGAACAACACGCGCCTGACCTGGTCGGACGCGGAACGAGCCGTGTGGGCCCGGCTCTACGACGACCCTCTGTTCGAGATCCGGCTGGCGGTGCCGGCGGAGCCCGGTGACGCGTCCTCCGTCTCACCGAGGGTTCTCGACCTGCTGTTGTCCCGCATCCGGAAAATACCCGACGAACCCGCGGTCCAGGAATTGGTTCCGCCCGGCGAATGCCAGGACCATCTGCGGGAGGCCGTGGCGGACGCGCTGCGGAATACGGAATTCACGGCGGCCCTCCCTTTTCTCGCGGCCAGGAAATCGCACGACCTCGTCGCCCGTTGTCTGACAGCCGTCCATGTCCGGGTCCGCGAGCGGGACGGCGGCACCGTGATCGTCTCCGCGGCCGAACGCGACCTGCTGTGGCGTGTCTTCGAGAAGTGCCTGGGCTCCGCGCCACTGGGCCTGGGCGACAGGACCCGCGCCGCGGCCTGGTCCACGGCGCAGCACATGGCGCGGCCGGTCGTCCGGCGCCATCGCGGCCGGCTTCTGACCCGGGCGACACCCGCCCTCGGCGACATCCTGCTCTACCAGGCCCGCGGCAAGCCCCTGCGGACGTTCCTGGCCGAGCGGGTCAGGGAGATCCCCGGCCCCGTGGCCCTGCTCGGGCACAGCCTCGGCGGAGTGGCGTGCTTCGAGAGCCTGGTGGCCCACGACCTGCCCAACGTACGGCTGCTGGTGACCGTCGGCAGCCAGGTGCCGTACCTCTACGGCCTGGACGCGCTGGCCACCCACCGTCTCGGGGCGCCGCTGCCGGACCACTTCCGGGCCCGGTGGGTCAACGTGGTCGACCAGGAGGATCTCCTGGCCTTCACCGCGAAGGACCACTTCGAAGGCCGGGTCACGGACGTCGAGGTCGACACCCGGGAGCCCTTCCCCCGGGCGCACGGCTCCTACTGGACCACCCCTCAGGTCTACGAGGCGGTCCGCGCGGCCGTCGAGGAGTGCTGAGGTGGCGGTACACGCTCTGGTGGTGTGTCCGGAGACGTACGAAGGCTCGTCGCTCCGGGACCTGCCCGGCTCGGCGCTCACCGGGGCCCGCTTCGCCTCCTGGTTGTCGAACCATGTCGAGGAGCCCTGTTCCGTCACCGTCCTGACCAACGCCGACCGGCTGCCCGACGAACCGACCGCCGGCACGGTGTCCCGGGGACGGGCCGAACTCGGCCCGCTGTCGGACCTGTTCCTCCGGCCGGGTTCCCTGGACGGACTCGGGGAGGAGGACGCCTTCGTCCTCTACTGGCTCGGCCACGGCGCGATCGGCCGGGAGAACGGCCGCCACCGCCTGTACGTGTCCCACAAGGGGTACGTCGAGCTCGAGGACCTCCAGGCCTATATGGCCGGTCCGGGCAGACCCAGACGGCTGCTCTTCGTGATCGACGCCTGCCGGGAGGGCGACTCGGGACCCGGCGGTGACACCGGCGGCCAGATGCTGGTCACCGCGGTGGGTGCCGTACCGCACCCGGACTGGAACGGACTCGTGCTCTACGGCGCCCGCCACGGCGAGCAGGCGCTCTTCGACGAGCAGGGCGGCGTCTTCACCGGCCGGCTCCTCGAGGCCGTACGGACTCTGCCGCGCGGCGAGCGGCTCGACCTCGCCCCGATCGAGCGGACCGCCGTCGAACTCGAGACGTGCTTCCAGAAGGCCTACGAGCAGGACGATCCCGACTACGGCCAGATACCCAGCCACTACTGGATCTCCCACCGGGGCCGGCTGCTCGTGGACAAGGATTTCCGGCCCGGCGTGGCGGTGACCCCCTTCCAGACCGAACGGCTGCGCGTGCTCCTGAGCCGGGCCGGCCTGACCGCCCAGGAGGAGGGCGAGGTGTGGGACTGGCTGCGCACCCACGGCCCCCGCATGCAGGACGACGACCTGCCCCTGCCGGAGCTGGCGGTGAAGATGACGCGGCTGCCCCACCGCGCGGACGGCAGCCACTGCATAACCGGGCTCTGTGCCGTTCTGGCCCGGGTCGAACGGCTGCGGGACGAGATCCACGACTGGTACGGCTCCTGGGCCGCCGACAAGGGGCTGGCCCCCCTGGACACCGACAAGGGGCCGGCTCCCCCGGCCCGGGAACACCCGAACCACCCGCGTCCTCGGCCGCAGGCCCACCTGGTCATCGACCTGGAGCGGCTGGACGAGATCACCCACGGCAGCGCGGCCGTGTCCGGACAGGATTCCCCGGAGCCGAGCTACCGCGCCCAGGCGTGGTTCTACACCGGGCCCAGACGCCGCCGGATCAAGGTGCCGCAACGGACCTGGCAGAAGGACGAGTTCGCCGCCCTCGTCGAGCAGGTCTACGACGAGGCCTATGCCAAGGTGCGCTCCGCGCTGCACGACGCCTGGGTGGAGTTCATCGTCGACCGGGACCTGTTCGGCCACCGTTTCGACACGATCCCGAGTTTCACCGTGCCGAGCGGCAGGGCGCCGCTGCTGGGAGACAAGGCCCCGGTGGTGCTGCGCGACCGCTGGCGGCACCGCCTGGGCCCGCAGACGCTGAACTGGGAACGCCTGGGCGGGCTCCTGGACTCCGTCCCCGCGGCGCGGCTGAAGTGGCAGGACTGCGCCGTGCCGTGCGCACCCGGTGGAGAACCGCCCGCGGGACGGTCCCACGCCACGGAGTACGTCTTCACCGCCCACGGGGCGGCCGACGCGTGTGCCGGGATCGTGCTCTCCCGCCCCTTGGAGGACCGCGCGTCCTCCGACATCGTCGGCACCGCCCTCAACAACGGTGCCGTACTGGCCATCTGGACCGACCGGTCCGCCGCCGAGGACTGTGCGCGCGGCGGTGACGGCGGTGCGCCCTGCGACAGCGCGCTGGTGCGGGAGAGCCTGCTCCGGCAGCTCAAGGGCCGTCCACTGCGCGATGTGCCCGACATCGTCTTCGGTCTGCGCCGCGAAGGGGGCGACGAGGCCGAGGTGTTCCGCGACGTGGTCGTGCTCTTCGACGATCCACGTCGTTCTCCTTTGGTCCGGACCGCGGTGGCCATGCCGTGACCGGGCGACGGCCGGCGAGCAGAAGGGAAGAGCGATGACGGAAGGCCCGAGCGCCTCCGCGAAGGCCCCCGACTGGTGGGTCTACCGCGGACACTGGGGCGCGCCCCGCGACACGGTGTCCGCGGAGCCCGACATCCCGGAGCCCCCGCCCTGGCGTTCCTTCGGCCTGTCCACGCTGGTGCCCGCCGCCGACGAGGAGCGGCTGCGGGAGCGGGACCGGGACCACATCACGCTTCCGGTGCGGCCGCCCGGAGCCGAGGGCGAGCGGTCCTGGGACGACCGGGTGGCGGTCTCCTACCGCGGCGACCGCGAGGTGCACGAGCTGGTGAACGCGGCCATCCAGCTGCGCCGCCCCCTGCTGGTCACCGGCCCGCCCGGCACCGGGAAGACCACCCTGGCCTCCTCCGTGGCCCGGGAACTCGGTCTGGGGCCGGTGCTGAGGTGGGGCATCACCAGCCGCTCGACCCTGCGCGAGGGGCTCTACGACTACGACGTGCTGGGCCGCCTGCACGACATGAACCTGCGCAACGGATCGGCCCAGAACCGCAGGGTGGTCAAGCCCAGGAGCGAGCACGAGAACATCGGGCAGTACATCAGGCTCGGCGCGCTGGGCGACGCCCTGCTGCCCAGGCGCAGGCCCCGGGTCCTGCTGATCGACGAGATCGACAAGAGCGACGTGGACCTGCCGAACGACCTGCTGCACGTCTTCGAGACGGGGGGCTACGAGATCCCCGAGCTGCGCCGGATCGCCGACTCCCCCGTCCGCGTGCTCAGCTGGGACGGGAACGACCGGGCGCCCGTGCACAACGGACGGGTGCAGTGCGCGCAGTTCCCCGTCGTCATCCTCACCAGCAACGGTGACCGGGAGTTCTCGCCGGCCTTCCGCCGCCGCTGTCTGTTCCTGGTCCTCAGACGCCCCGAGGGGGACCGCCTCCACGAGATCCTCCGGGCCCATGTGCCGGAGATGCGGGACCTGTCCCAGGTAGAGGACCTCCTCAAGCGCTACGACCGGCTGACCGCGGACGGCCGCCAGCTCTCGCCCGACCAGCTGATCAACGCCGTACGCCTGAGGCTCACGGCCCAGCTGGGACCGGAGGACCTGGAGACCATCGCGAACGCGGTGTTCCACCCGCTCTCCGGGGCGTGACGCGATGGACCCCGAGTTCGCGAGGGTGCTGCTGGACTGCGACGCCGGGATCGGCCTGGAGGAGATCCTCGACATCGCCTGGCTGGCCGCGCGGCTGCCCACGGTGGACTCGGCCCGGGGCGACCGACGCCCGGACCTGGAACGGAGTTCCGCGGTTCCGGAGGGCGACGGCGCGGACGTGCGCGAACGGCTGGACACCGAGCGTCCGCCGACCGACGAGAGCGGCTCCCTCCGGTCGCCCGCCGTCACCACGCACGACGGCATAGGGGTGTGGTCGCGGGCCGCCGAACCCGCGATCGCCGAGATGGGCGGGGTCTCCAGCCGTGTCGTGGCGCCGCTTCCCGCTCAGTGGCTGCCCCGTCGTACGGAGCTGGGCAACGCCCTGCGCCCGCTGCGGCGCACCAGCCCCTCGCCCGTACGGACCGTGGTGGACGAGGAGTCGACCGCGCAGTGGGCGGCGGCGACCGGCATGGTCGTCCCCATGGTCACGGCCGCCGAGGAGCCGCACTACGACCTCGCGCTGGTGTGCGACGCCACGCCCTCCATGGAACTGTGGGCGCCGCTGATGCGCGAGATGGGCAGGGCCGCCGCCCGGTTCGGCGCCTTCCGGTCGGTCACCGTGCGCCGGCTGGACTCCGACACCGCCCTGACCACGCCGACGTCCGCCGGTGGCGGCCGCACCGGTCTGCGCACGCTGCTGGCGCCCGGGGGCAGGCGCGTGACCGCCTTCGTCACCGACGGTGTCGGCCGGGGCTGGCACGACGGGCGACTGGCGGCGCAGGTCCATCTGCTGGCGTCGTACGGGCCGGTGGTGATCGTCCATCTCCTCCCCCGCCATCTGTGGGGACGGACGGGTGTCGCCCCGCTGCCGGTCTCCTTCCACCCGCAGGCGGAAGGGTCCGGGAACGGACGGTCCGCTCCGGACCGGCGTTTCAGCCCGGCGGGCTGGTCGCTGCGGGACCTGTGGCCGGACGGCCGTCCACCCGGCGGCGGACGGCCGCACGCCGTCCCGGTGGTACCGCTGGAGCCGGACGCCCTCAACCGATGGGCCTCGTTCGTGACCGGGTCCCGTACCCGCTCCGTGTCCGCGCCGGCCTGGGTGGTGACGTCCGGGCCCGCGGACGGGCACGGCGCCCCCGAACCCGTTCAGGACACCGTGACGGAACTCCCCGTCGACGAGGACGAGTTGCTCGACGACTTCGACGCCACCGCCACCCCGGGGGCCCGGCGACTGCTGCGCAGCCTGGCCGCGGTGCCCCTGAACCTGTCCACGATGTGGCTCACTCACATGGTCACCAGCCAGTGGCACAGGGAGCCCTACGACCCGGCACCGCTGGCCGAGGTCTTCTTCAGCGGTCTGCTGCGACCCAGGACCGTGCAGGGCGGCGGCGGGAGCGACTCGGAGCCCGTCTACGAGTTCGTCGGGGACACGCGGCAGACACTTCTGGAGGGCATGGACCGGGTCGAGGCGGTGCGGACCTTCCAGACGGTCTCCGCGTACGTGTCCACGACGATGGGCCGCGCCGCGCTGGCCTTTCCCGCGTTGCTGGCCTCGCCGCGCGACGTCAGGTTCGTCGGGCAGATCGATCCGGAGACGCGTCCGTTCGCGGAGATCGCGGCACGGATCCTGCGGGGGCTCGGGCCCGCCTACGGCGAGGCCGTGCGCCGTATCGAGGCGGCCGTCGACGGATTCGCCGAGCGCGTCGACACGTCCGACGCGCCGCCCACCCCCGACGCTTCGCCCACGGTGCCTTTCGCTCCCCCCGAACCGGCCCCCGAACCTGCCCCCGGGCCCGCTCCCACGCCTCGGGTCGTCGCCGCCCGGCCCCTGCCGCCGCCGCTCGTCACGGCGGCTCCCCTCACCGTCACCGTGAAGGACCCGGTGCCGTCCAGGGAAGCGCGGCACCGGGCGGCGCGGCAGCCGCGCCGCACGATCGCCGTCCTCGGCGCGGCGAACAGCGGCAAGACCACGTTCCTCGCCGCGGCCTCGCTCGCCGCCACGACGGCCCGGCCGCGGCTGGGCCGCTGGAACGTCGTCGCCGAGAGCGAACAGGCCGAGAACTTCCTGGTGCAGCAGACCAACGCCCTGACGGTGGTGCGCCGCTTCCCCGAGGCGACGATGGGCCCGACGGCCTTCTCGTACGTCTTCCGCGCCGAGGTGACGAACGGACGGCGCGCCGAACGGGTGGACTTCGCGCTGGACTTCTGCGATGTCGGGGGCGGTGAGTACCAGCGGGAGAACTACGGCCGCAACCATGCCCTCGACGCGCACCTGGGACGCGCCGGACATCTGGTGATCCTGCTCGACCCGCTGAACCACAGCGGTCAGGCCGGGTTGCTGATCCCCCATCTGCAGCGGCTGGCGCAGGAGTTCCACGAGAGCGGCCGGATGCTGAAGGGCCGGCTGCCCCACCATGTCGCCTTCTGCGTGACGAAGTTCGACGATCCCGCCGTCTTCCAGGACGCACGGCGCGGCAACTGGGTCGGCCAGACCTCGCAGGGGGACCCGTGCGTGCCCGCCGCCGACGCCGAGGACTACGTCGCCTGGCTGAGCCGGAGTTCCGCAGATGTGGCCGAGGCCCGGGCCCTGGTGCTGGAGTGCTTCCTGGCCCGACGGGTGTCGTGGTACGCGGTGTCGGCGATCGGTTTCCACCGCACCCGCGACGGGTTCCTCAATCCGGACGACTGCTCGAACCAGACGTACGACGAGAACGGCCTGAGGGTGCTGCGGGGCCCGGCCCGGCCACTGAACGTGCTGGAGCCCCTGATCGCGCTGGGGCGGGCGTCGGGAGACATCTGACATGAACCCTTCCCTCACCCTGTGGGCACGGTGGGCCGTGCTGTCGAAACCCCAGGCCGACAGCAGTGACTACCGCGTCCTGGTGTGCAGCGACGGCCCCTCGGCCGTGGGCTGGTTCGAACGCGTCGTCCGGGACACGCTGTTCGGAACGCCGCCGCCGTGGTCCACGGCGGGACGGCCCGGCGAGACACTGCCGTGGATCTCGTTCGGGGCGTGCGACGCCGGGGCCGCGGGTGCGGGCGGCCGGTGGGTGACGGTCTCCGTGACGGACTGGAACAGTCCCACGGAGGCGACCTGGGACTCCTCCGGCCGGCGCTCCGCCACCACCCGCTGCTTCCTGGTGCCCTACGAGGAGGTGGCCCGGCACGGCGTCGGGCTGGTCTCCCTCTGGAACGCGGTGCGGCCCGTGCGGCTGCCCCCGGAGGCGAGAAAGGACACGGCCCCGGTTCTCCTCACGGCGCAGACCGACCACCTGGAGCGGACCGCGCGGCTGGTGGACGAGCTCGGCTTCCGCTGGGTGGCCGCCACCGCGGCGGCCGCGCTGGAGACGCCGCTGGCCCTGACCGCCCGGGGCGACCGGTTCGCCCTGGGCCGGATCGGCACCATCGACGCGATCGCCTCCCTGCTGCCCTTCGGCCACCGGGCCGCGCTGACCGCGTCGACGTGGGCCCCGGACGCCACGGCGGCCAGTCCGTGGATCTGCTACACGAGGGCGTCCTCGGCGCGGCGGCTCCCGGTCCACGAGGACGTCCCGCCCACACCCGCCGCTCCCCCGGCTCGCGCCCATCTGGCCCGGCTGCAACTGCTGCACGACGAACTCGGCACCCTCGGGCTGCTGCGCGCGCTGGCCGAACGGACCGCGCCCGCGTCGTTGCCCGGCGTCGTCGGCACGCGGCCGGGGACACGGCGCTCCGACCCGTACCCCAAGGACTGATCGATGGAAGCACTGCGAAGAGGCGACCCCGGCCGGCTCGGACGGTTCGGGCTGCTCTCCCGCATCGGCGCGGGCGGCTTCGGCGAGGTGTTCCTCGGGCAGGAGGAGTCGGCCGCGGGCCGGCTCGCGGCGATCAAGCTCATCCGTGCCGACGTCGCCGAGTCGGAGCGGCTGCGGCCGCGGTTCCGCAGCGAGATCGAGGCGGTGAACCGCGCGGGCGGCGAGGGCATACCCGAGCTGCTGGACGCCGACCCGGCGGCCGACCGCCCCTGGCTGGCGACGCGGTACGTCCCGGGCCCCTCGCTGCAACGGCTGGTCGACGACGCCGGTCCGCTGCCCGAGGACACGGTGCTCGCCCTCGGCCGCCGCCTCGCGGGCACCCTGGCCGGCCTGCACAGCGCCGGGCTCTACCACCGGGACATGAAGCCCAGCAACGTCCTGGTCACCAGGAACCGGCCCTGGATCATCGACTTCAGCCTCGTACGGCTGGCCGCCGACCCCAGCCTGACCGTCACCGCGGACGCCATGGGCAGCTTCCAGTACGCCCCGCCCGAACAGGCGGGCGGACTGGGCCGCGCGCAGGGGCCCGCCGACGTGTTCGCCTTCGCCGCGACCCTGTTGTTCGCCGCCACCGGACATCCGCCCTACAGCGGCCGCAACCAGTTCGACATCCGGCTGCGGGCCCTCACCGAACCGCCGGACATCACCGGCGTGCGCGAGGGCCCCCTGCTCGAACTCATCACCGCCTGCCTGCGGTTCACGGACACGGAACGCCCCTCGATGGACCAGGTGCGGGCCACCCTGGCCGACGGGGCGGACACCGGCCACATCCCCTATCCGCCCGCCGCGCGGCGCGTGTTCGAACGGCACCGGGACGGACTGCGCGCCCTTCTCGGGCCGCGGGCCGACCGCCTGGAACGGGAGGAAGCGGACGGACGGGAGCGGCCCGGGAACCGGACCCGGCACGGCCTGCCGGGTCCGGCACCGTCGGCCACCGCGGGCGAGCGGTGGGTGTGGCACTGTCACGACTGGATCCGTGTTCCGCCCTGGCTGCGCGGGAACGTGCTCCTGACCGTCACGGCGTCCGGGATCCTCTACTGGGTGGACTACCGCGACGGGCGGCTCCTGGACCGTATGGAGCTCGGGGCGCCGGTGCGCGGCGGAATGGTCGCGGCGGGCGACGCGGTGGTCCTGGGGACCGCCGACGGAGTGGTGCACCACGTCCGGCCGGAGTCCGGCCGCCTCACGAGCGCACAGCACCCGTTCCCGGCGACCGTGCACGCGGCGGTCTGGTCAGGGGGCCGGGACGGAGCCCCGGAACGGCTCTTCGTCGCCGAGGGGACGGGCGTGCGGATGCTCGACCTCGGGTCCGGGAAGCCTCGTTGGGCCGCCACGGACCTCGGGGCGGTGACGGGACGGCCCCTGCTGACCGGCGCGGCGGTGGTGTTCTGCACCGACCGCGGCTCGGTGCGGAGCCTGCGGACGGACGACGGAAGCCCGCTCTGGGACGCCGGCCTGCGCGCCGTCTCCCCGGCCGGTCCGACGGCCCTCGGCGAGGCCGTGGTCGTCGCGACCGCGGACGGGCGGATCGAGGCCCTGCACCGCGACGTGGGCCACCCCGTCTGGAGGGCGTCGGTGGGCGGCACCGTGCACCTGCCGGCCGTCGCCCGCGCCGGGGCCGTCGTGCTGGCCACCACCGAGGGCGCGGTGACCGCCCTGAACGCCGCGGACGGCAGCGAGCGCTGGACGGTGGCCGCCGGCGACGGCCCGGGTCCACGGGCCCTGGACGTCCTCGCGGACGGCTCGGCGGTGTGCGTCGCCGGCCAGGACGGGATCAGGCTGCTGGACATCGCCGACGGCCGTGAGCGACGGCGCTGGGAGTTGTCCACGGTATCGGCGTTGCGCCCGGTCGAGGGCGGCCTGATCACGGTCGGACTCGACGGCGCGGTGCGCCGGATGACGCTGGACGGCGCGGACCTCCGGGCGGAGTCCGACGCAGTCGATCTCCGTCGAATCAACTGACATACGCATACTTAATATGGCAAATTCCGAAGAAATATGTCATTTCATCAGACGATGACCGGAGATCTCACTACGATCGCTGACGGTCCTCAGCCGCCAGTCCTTCACCGGGAGTTCGGCGCGCCGGTGCAGCCGTGGGGACGCCGGTCCGAGGGGGGAAGCCGTGCACAGCGTTGCGAGGGCGCGCAAGCGCCCGACACCCGCGTCCTGCGGGCGGGGTCAGGCCCTTGGGCGCCGCCCGTGACGAGCGTCCGCCGGGACGGGGCCGAGCTCTTCGAACCGCGGCCCCCGGACGCCGGGGACCGGGACGGCGAGGAATCCGGACGCTGTCCCGTCTGCTGGTCGAGCGGCACGTCCGGACGGTGCGGCACCTGCGGCTGGGAACCGGACGCGGCCACCGGCCCCGACGCGCGGAACGAGGAGATCGCCGCCTGCTGGTCCTGGGACATCGCCGCCGCCGTCCTCGCCTCACGGCACATGGCGGCGAGCGGCACATCGCGCGGCAGGCCGTCGGGCGGCACCGTCGACGTCCGGCTCCGGTCCCTGGTCCGCCGCGCCCCCTCCCGACGGCCGGACCGCGACGTCCGCGTCCTCGGCCCCGACGAGAACCGGGGCAGGCCGCACGGCGGTCTGTCGGGTGCCGTGTCCGTCCTCACCGCGCTCGCGGCCGGCGAGTGCGACGCCGTCTGCGTCCTCGGCATCTCCGCGACCGGTCTGGCCGTACGGGAACTGGGGCGGGACGAGAACGGGACCGGCTGGACCCACGGGCCGGTCGGCGGGGGCACGACCTGGCCGGAGGCCGCCTCCTGGCTGCCCGCCTCCGCGGTGGAACGCGCCTTCGTCCTGGCCGGAGGCATCGGCACGGCACCCCCGTACGGAGTCCGGGGCGTGCGGCGGGCCGCCGATCACGCCTGGGAGCCCGCCATCGACCGGGCCCTGGCCGCGGCGCTGGCACCCCTTCGTGCCGCACGCGCCCAGGCCCGCGCGGTGCCGCTGATCCTCGTCCGCCAGACAGCCGGCTGGCGCTGGCCGGGCCACGCGGCCGAGGCGCTGGCGACCCGGGCGCCCGCGGCGGCCCAGGTGCTGCTCGACGCCTCCGACCCCCGCACCCTGGACGAGATCGTGGCCGAGGCCTGTCATCAGGTACCGCTGCGCCGCGGCTACGCCCTGCTCACCCGGCCCGGCCCGCACGACCGGCGCGGAACCGCGGCCCGCGTCCTCTTCCCCGGCGGCACCACCCTGCCCCGGGAGGGCGAACTGCTGGCCTCCGTGGAGCTGTTGGCGGAACCGGGACAGGCCTCCGGGGTGTACGCCCTGCCGCTCGTCACCACCCGCGGGGACCGCGCCGAGGACTGGCCCGTCCTGCGGACCGGGCGCGCCCGCGTGCGCCCCGGGTCACGGAGCACCGTCACGGTCGCGCTCGACCGCAACGGCCGGCTGCGGTTCACCGAACCGAAGGTGTTCACCGAGGAACGGGGCAAGGACACGCTGCCGTTCCCGGCCGGCCCCGCACCGCACCGCTCCGGTACCGCCGATCTGTTGCTGCTGCTCGAACTCGGCGGCGAACGCGCCGAGTTCGAGACGCGTGCGGGCTTTCTGCGCGCCCTGCTCCAGCAGGTCGACGGCGCCTGGCGACAGCACCGGGACGGCGAGGTCCCCCATGGCGGGACGCCGGGAAATCTGCGGGTCGGACTCATCGGCTACGAGGACCACACCTTCCTGCCCGCGCGCGCCTCGACGGCCGTCAACGTGCTCAGACCCTGGGGTCCCGGCTCCGCGGGGGCCGCCGCCGAGGCCGTCCGCCTGTTCGCCCCGCGCCCCGTACGACACGACTACGCGGCCCCGCTGGAGGACGCCCTGCATGCCGCGGCGCACTGGCGGCACTGGCGGGACGGTGCCCGGCAGGTCCTGGTCGTGCTGGCCCGACGGCCGCCCCATCCGGTACGCCAGCAGGCCGACCTCAGTCTGCCCTGCCCCGACGGACGCGACTACGAGAAGTCCCTGGACCGTCTGCGGTCGGAGACCTGCCCCGGCCTGACCCTCGTCGGCGTGCGCCAGCCGGCCGTCGGCAGCTCCGGACACTGGCGCCCCAAGACCCTCGAACGACTGCAGAAGACGTGGCGCGGCCTCGGTCGCGACCACCTCTTCGCCCTCGGGACCCACACCCCGGAAGATGTCGCCCTCTGTGTCAGCAGCGCCCTGGGCCGCCCCGCCGAGGCGCCCGGGCTGCTGACCGATCCCGGCGGCCGACGTTCCCCCGTGCCGCACGGCTTCGGCCCTTCGCCGGCACGACTCAGCCTGAAGGACAGTGAGCACGATGACTGAAGACGAGTCGGACAAGACCCGGTTCCCACCGGCTCTCATGCCACCGAACCTCTTCGGGGAACCCGTCGAGGACGACGGAGCGGAACAGATCTGGCGGGCCGATGCCTCTCCCGACCCGACCGAGCACAGCATCCGCGACCCGGCGCCCGTCGTCCCCGAGCCCCCCGCCGCCCGGCAGCAGGACGGCACGACCCGTATCGGGGTGTGGGGTTCCCCGGCCTCGGGCAAGACCACGTTCCTGGGGGCCCTGCGGCTGGCGGCGCTCGACCCGGACGGACCGTTCGGCCGCTGGCAGGTGGTGCCGTCGGACGACGCCTCGGAGGCCTTCCTGGTGGAGACCTCCCGGCAGTTGGCCATCGATCGGGTCTTCCCCCCGGCGACCCAGCAGGTCCGGTCCTACGCCTGGCGGTTCCGCGGGGATGTCAGCGGCACCCCCTTCGGCAGACGCAGGCTCTGGCGCGCGCGGCCCTCGCACCGGATGGAGTTCGACCTGAGCGTCCTGGACGTGCCCGGCGGCGCGTACGAGGACCTCAGGGGCGGCGCCATCGCCACCCGCAGCATCGAGCACCTGGCCCAGGCCCAGGGCCTCGTCTATCTCTTCGACCCGCTGCGGGAGGCCCAGGACAGCGACTCCTTCGCCTACCTCAACGGAACGCTCACCCGGATCACCCGCATCTGCATGGAGGAGAACCGGCTGGACGGCCCCTACCTGCCGCACCACATCGCCGTCTGCCTGACGAAGTTCGACGACCCGGAGGTCTTCGACCGGGCCCGGCGCGGCGGCTGGACCGACCTGGGCCGCAACGGTGTGCCCGTGGTGTCCGACCCGGCCGGTTTCTTCGACTGGCTGGCCGGCGACCTGCACGGCAGCACCATGCGGCTGGTGGGACAGACCCTGCGCGCCAACTTCCATCCGTCGCGCATCCACTACTTCACCACCTCCGCGATCGGATTCGGCACCATGCCGGGCGGTTCGATCGACCTCAAGCGGTTCGGCAACGTCAACGTCGTCGACGGGAACTACCGCATCGTGGGTCCGCTCAGCCCGTACAACGTCATGGACCCGCTCGTGGCCCTGCTGCTCGGCATGCGGGACGGGGTACGCGTATGAACGACGTGTTCGCCGTGAAGGCACCGTGGGCCTGGTACAGCAAAAGGCCCGGCTCACTGGGCGAGTACGACGTGCTGCACTGCGCCGGGGGAGCCGAACGGCGTGGCTTCTTCGCCCACTACATCACCGACGCGGGCCTCGGCAATCCGCCCTCGTCGAGCGCCCTGCACGACCGGCTGCCGTGGGTCTCCATGAGGGGGCTGCGTTTCCCCGAGGGACAGTGGACCGGCATCTCGGTGATGGAGTCCTCGGCACTGCGGGACGGCGCGAACCGGGAGGTCACCCCGACCCGCTACTTCCTGCTGAACTCCCCCGACCTGGCTTTCCACCGAGTGGAGTACGTGACCCTGTGGGACGCCGTGGCGAACGTGCGGCTGCCCCCGGAGCACGACGACAGCATCCCGCTGCGGGTCGCCGCGCAGTCCGGCCACGGACTGCTCACCGGGCTGGACACCGTCGCCGGCCACGTGCCCGGCATCCACGCCGGGACGGAGGACGACCGGCGGCACGCGGCGGCCGCGCTGTGGGCCGCCGCCGTGTCGGCCCTCCTCCTCGGCGGCGCACGTGTCGTCATCACCGGCGGCGGCTCGCTCGACACCAGGACCCGGCTGGCCGTCTTCGACGCCGTCGCCGGTTTCCTGCCGTACGGGGTGCGCAGCGGACTGGCCGTGGGCAGCTGCATCGACGGCGGCGACCATCCGCCCACCCACCTGGCCTTCGGGCCGGGGCACACCCCGGACGCCACCGTCGTGCGGCTGGGCGCCCTCCCGCCCGTGCCCGAAGGCCGGCCCGACCAGTACCGGCGCCGCCTGGCCCATCTGATCGGGGAACAGGGTTTCCGGGCGGTCGCCGGCAGTCTGCTGTCCTACGACGATCCCGTCCCCCTGTCCGACCACGACGGCATCCTGCGCTGCCTGGACCGGTTGGACCCGTTCCAGGTGGCGGTGAACGCGGTGGAGGCCGGCCACGAGTCGGTCCACATGGTCGCCGAGGGACTCAACAGCCTGACGGGCAACGCCGGTCAGGACTCCGCCGACGTGCAGCGGCTCGTCCGGCGCGGGATCGACTACGTGGTCGAGGACACCGCCCGGGAGATGGACGACACGATGCGGCGTCTGTGGGTGGACGAGGGCAACGGGCCCCTGGTGTCCACGTGCGTGGCGGACAGCCTGCTGAGCGTCGCCCTGAGCGTCGTCACCTCCGGCACGGACAGTTCGTCCTGCCGTTCGCGGCTGACCCGCCTGTGGCAGATGGTGGAGGACTGCGGCAAGGAGGCCGAGGTCCTGCGGCTGCTCTCCCACGGCGGGGAGTCCGAAGCGGACCAGCGGCTGCCGGTCGTGGTCGACTGCCTCTGCTTCCTGGGACCGGCCAAGGTGGTCGGGGACGGTTTCGCCGTCGCGCGGGCGCTGTGGGAGGCGCCGCGGCTCGCCCTGGCGGTACTCGCCAGGGAATCGGTCTCCCCGGTCAGGCTCCGGCAATGGCTGGACGCCATGGCCGTGAGCGAGAGCGCGGCCCCGGCCTGGTTACGGGCATGGGCGGTCCTGCTGCCCGGCGCGGAGGAGTGCTCGGCTTTCGTCGAACCGCGTCCGACGCCGCTGGACGCCCTGTACGTGCTCTCCGCCACCGTCGGCGCGGGACGGCCGGACCTGACCGCCGAGACCGTCCGGGGTCTGTGGGGCCCGCTTCGCACGCTGGCCCTCGGTTCGCGCCACACGGGACCCGCCGGCGAGAACGGACGGGACGGGGGGACGTTCACACTCCCCTTCCGCAACCGCGGAGGGACGCGGAACCCGTCCCCGCCGGACGAGGCGGAGGAGAAGGGGGCGCAGGCACTCGCGGACCTGCTCACCGCGGACGTCTGGCAGGACTGCCGGGCGTGGGCCGACGTCCTGTGCTGCCTCGTAGGGCTACCGGCCGCCGGCCCGGAATGGCGCGCGGAGGCGTGCCTCGCCTACGCGCGGAGCCTGGACTTCATGCTCCGGGACAAATGGCTGCACCCCTGTCTGGACCTGCTGCTGGAGGAACTCGCCCGGCCGGTGCTCGCCGACCCCTGGGGCAAGGAGGGCGAGCCCGTCGTGCTGGCGGCCCTCCAAGCGGCGCCGGCCCCGAAAGCCGTGGCGGAGCTGCGCCGACGGGTGGTCGCGCGGGAGGACCGGATCCGGCGGGAGCGATGGGAAACCGAGGAGGCCGCCGCCCGTGCCGCCGAGGCACGGCGCAGGGAGGAACTGCAGGCGACCGCCCTGACGCAACGGCCGTTCCGGTCCGCGCCCCGGCCCGGCCCGGACCCTCTCGCCGCGGGAGCGCACATGGCCGGCGGGGGCTCCGGACACGGGCACGGGCACGTCCTCGGCCCCGGCGCGGAACCGGCCCCCGACGCCCTCGACCACAAGCGGCACGGCGAACGGCCGCGGGACCCGAACACCCCGATGGAAAAGCTCGCCCTTTCCGTGCGCCAGTCCTTCCCGGCGCGCGACATCGCGGCGATGTGGGCCCCCTACGCCCTCCAGCTGGAGACCCAGGACGGCCGCCAGGCCCTCGAACTGGCGGGGCACTGGTGGGAGAAGGCCCTGAACGAGGATCGCGAGGCGCTCTTCGAACACCTGGAGCGCATGCTCACCGAACAGCTGCACAGCGTCGGCGCCGCAGCGGACGCGCTGCACGACATCCGGCGGCTGATCGTGGCCGGCCGGGCCTCCGGCCCCGGCGGCGGCGGATGGCGAGCCAAAACGATCCTCAGACAGACGAAGAGGGACCTGAGACGGCGGCGCTCCCGCGTGCGTGAACTCCGCAGGGTACGGCTGCTGTCCTTTCTCAACCTGGCCTCGGGAAAGCCGCGCAGGCACAAGAAGCAGTGGAGAAAAGGAAGCAGCCAATGACGAACGACAACCGGCGCGGAGCACCCCGGCGCGCCCTGACAGCCCTCCTGGCCACAGGCCTCCTCGCGCTGGGGCCCTGTCCGTCCGCCCGGGCAGCCGACTCCGTCGGCCTGGAATCCTTCCTGGACACGGTCGTCAGCCCCCGGGGAGCGAGCTACGCGGTGCTCGTCGACACCTCGCAGTCCATGGCCGCCGACGGTTCCTACGACAAGGTCCGCGCGGTGCTCCCGACCTTCCTGAAGTCGCTCCGTTCCAAGGACCGTGTCTGCCTGATCCCCTTCAGCGACGGCGCCCGCGCCTGCGAGATGGTCTCCCGGGACGAGGCCCTGAACGAGGTCGACGACGTCCTGCCCGCGCGCCCGGACGGACCCGCCTCCAATTTCGGACGCGCCTTCGAACAGGCTCTGGACGGGCTGCAGCGCACGGACACCGACGTCTGCGGGGTGCTGCTGCTGTCCGACGCCGAGTTGGAGGCGCCGGACGATCCTCGCTACCGCGACTTCGGCGCGAGCGGCTGGTCGGCCCTGCGCAAACAGGCCTCCGGCCTGCCGGCGGACCGGTCCCTGACGGGCTACGGCATCTCCCTGGCGCCCGGGGCCGACGTGAAGAACGTACTGGCCAAGGTCTTCCCCAGCTACCGGATGCTGGACACGTCGGGCAGCCGGATCAGCGCGGCCATGACGGAGGCCCAGGACGACACCCGCCTGCGGCAGGCCGCCCTGTCCGTGGCCGGCGACAGGGGCAGGGGGATCAGCGTCTCCTGGCCCGGCACCCGAAAGGGCGGGCCGGTGCCCGCCGCGTCGGACATCCGGGTGAGGCTCACGGCGTCCACGAAGGCGCTGCCCGTACGACTCACCGACCTCCGGGTCTCGGGTCTGCCCGACGGGGTCGCCCTCGCCTCCGGGCTGCCCGACTCGGTCGAACTCGGGCCGGGCGAGTCCCGGGACCTCGATCTCTCGGTGCGCTCGGCCACGGCACATCGCAAGGGCTGGACGAGCGGCCTCGGGCCCGAGACGTGGAGTCTTTCCGTGACGGGCAGGGTGAGTACGCCCCTGGCCGCGGCGGCCCGGCGCTACGTCGGCGAGGACGTCCGTCTCGCCGGCCGTCCGCTCGGCGATCCCGTGACCGTCGGGGGAACGGCGCGGACCTCCGTCGATCCGCTGCGGTGGGGCGTCCTGTCGGCCGCTCTCCTGGCGGCCCTGGTCCCGTACGGCCTCTGGCTGCTGCGGCGGCACCGTCCGGTGCTGGGAACGGTCTCCGCCGATGCGGTCGACGCCCGGCAGCCCCTGCAGATCCCCCTGCAGGGACGCCGTGAGGTCACGGCCGACCTCTCCTCCCTGCTGGAGAGCACCGGGACGGTGCGCATCAAGAGCGTGCCGGGCCCGCTGGGCCAGCAGCCCCCCATCCGTCTGCGCTGCCGCACGGCCGACCGGCCGGAACGCGAGATCATCTGCCCTCCCGGCCAGACCGTTCTGCTGTGCGGAATCGAGTTCCACTACGACTCGCTGCCCGCTCAGCGCCTGTGATCCGAGGAGCGGTTCGCCGGCCCGGGCCTCTTGGGCGGCGGACACGGCAAAGGGCCTCCGACCTGTGTCGGAGGCCCTTTGCCGGGCAAAGCCGCAGTCTGCGGCAGACGAGTCGGGCTGTACGCCGGGTTCTGTCGCCCGGTCGCCTCGCGGCGGCCGGGGAGACGGCCATCCATCTAGGGCCGGCGTTGCCGCCGGCCTCGTGCGGTCTACCCGCGAACTCGGGCGAGCAGCCCTCGAACGTTCGCGCAGAGCCGCCTTCTCCTGCGAGAGAGCGGCTCCTCTTGACCTTGCTCCGGGTGGGGTTTACCTAGCCGCCTGAGTCGCCTCAGGCGCTGGTGGTCTCTTACACCACCGTTTCACCCTTACCGGGAACCGGAGTTCTCGGCGGTCTACTTTCTGTGGCACTGTCCCGCGGGTCACCCCGGGTGGCCGTTAGCCACCACCCTGCCCTGTGGAGCCCGGACGTTCCTCGGGAAGGTCCACAAGGACCTCCACGCGGCCGTCCGCCCGGCTCGTCTGCCGTGCCGACCATGGTACCGGGCGGGCGGGACGCCGGGGACCGGCGGTCGCCGTGGCCAGGACGGAGCCCGCCAGGATGAGGGCGAAGGCGGCGAGGATCCCGGGAGTCAGGCGTTCGTCCAGGAAGAGGGCGCCCGCGGCGACCGCCACCGCCGGGTTGACGTACGTGATCACCGTCGCCCGGGTCGGGCCCGCCTCCTTGATCAGTTCCAGGAAGGCCACGAAGGCGACGGCCGTGCAGATGACGCCGAGGCCCGCGAGGGAGGCCAGGACCTGTCCGGAAGGTATCGCCTCCGGCCGGGTGAAGGCCGCCGCGGGGGCGTAGACGAGCGCCGCCAACGCCAGGCAGGGGGCCGTCAGATGGAGCGAGGGGACGTCCTTGAGGCGGCGGGCGACGATGAGCGGCGCGGTGGCGTAGCCGACGACCGTCAGCAGCACCTCGACCAGCGACCGGGCGTCGCCGCCGGTCAGATGCGGTGCCGTGAGGACCGCGACTCCGGCCAGGCCGAGGGCGAGGCCCGTGACGCGCCGGGCGCCGAGCCGTTCCGTGTCGCCGAGGAAGCGGGCCGCGGCGACGCCGACGATCGGCACACCGGCGATCAGCAGGCCCGCGGTGGAGCTGGACAGACGGCGCTCGGCGTCCGTGAGGGTCCACCAGGGGACCATGATCTCGATGACCGCGAAGGCCAGCATCGGGCGCCAGTGGGCCCGTACGGTCCCGGCCAGGCCGCCCTGGCGGATCGCGAAGGGGAGCAGCAGCGCGGCGCCGACCGCGCAGCGTGTGAACACCACCACCGACGGGGACACCTCGTCCACCGCCACTTTGATCATCAGATAGGGGATGCCCCAGATCACTCCCATCAGGGAGAACAGAAACCAGCCGCGTGCAGTCATGCGGGCAGTCTCGGACACCTCCCCGCGGTGCGTCTTGAACGCTGTTGCGCTCCGGCGACCGGGCCGGGGCCCCTACCGCAACGGGTCCAGGGACGGGGACGAGAACGGAGGCGAGGACGGGAGCACGCTCGCGCGGTACGCGGCCGGCGTCACGCCGAGCACGCGGCGGAACCAGCGGGTCAGATGCGCCTGGTCGGCGAAGCCCACGAGTCCGGCGACCTCGGCGGGGCGCAGTCCGGACTCCAGGAGCCGGCGGGCCCGGTTCACCCGGTGCTGGGCCAGCCAGGCGTACGGCGGTATCCCCGTCGTCGTACGGAAGGCGCGCAGGAGCTGGTAGCGGGACAGTCCGAGGTCCGTGGCGAGGGAGGCGAGGGAGGGCGGCGCCTGGAGCTCGCCGGCCAGGCGGTCCCGTACGGCGTCGGCTATGCGCGCGGCGCCGGGGACCTCGTCGCGGTCCGGACGGGCCGTGGAGTGGCGCCGGGTCAGCGCGGCGAGCAGCCACGGGAGGCGGGACTCGGCCTCCAGCGGGTCCGGGCAGACGCTCAGTTCCGTGTGCGCGGCGCGCAGCGCGGCGGCGAGTCCGGGGTCGTCGAGCAGCGGTTCCCGGAAGTGCGGGATGCCGCCGACGGCCCCCTCGGAGAGCAGGGACGGCTCCGCGTACAGGGCCCGGTAGGCGTAGCCGTCGCAGGCGGCGGGACCGCCGGTGTGCATCTCGCCGGGGGCCAGTACGACGATGGAGCCCGGGCCGGTGCGGATGTGGCCGCCGCGGTAGCCGATGAGCTCCGAGCCGCCGACGCTGACGCCGATGGTGAACTCGTCGTGGGTGTGCGGGGCGTAGCGGTGCCGGTCGAAGCGCGCGGTCAGCAGGTCCAGGGGCCGGCCGTCCCGGCCGAGGACGGTCCGGGTCCAGCGGGCCTCCTCCTTCGCGGAGTGCCGCGAGGGCCGGCGCCGTACGGTCCCGGCCGTCGCCTCTCCCCCTCCGGTCATGACCGTCCCTCCCCCTCGCCACCGTGGCCGGACGCGCTCGCCGTGCCCGCTCTACGGGGCAACACCCGCGGCCCCCCTTTTCATGCCGGAGGCCGTCGCCCGATCAGACGGGTTCGAACTGCGCCTTCGCGGTTCCCGGGTCCGCCCGGGTGAGCCGGACCCGCAGGTGTTCGCCCAGGGGCAGCCCGGTCGTCCCGCCCGAGATCCGGGCGAAGACCGCCGGGGACTCCAGTTGCACGGTCCCGACCGTGGGGTCGTGTTCCTGTACGTCCACCACGCAGGCCTCGAAGATCTCACCGACGCGGTCCTTGAGGAGTGCGGCCTCCACGATGTCGACACACTCGCGCTCGACGGTGCCGGCCCGCCTGCTGCCCTCGGCCATCTCCTTGGGCAGGGCGTCGAGGGCCGCGAGGACCCACTCGGGGGTCGGCAGACCGGCGGCGGCCGCGAGGCAGATCTCCGAGGCGTAGCGGTCGGCGAGCCGGCGCAGCGGGGCCGTGCAGTGGGCGTAGGGCGCGGCGACGGCGGCGTGCGCGGTGACCTCGGGCAGCGCCCCGTCCCGGAAGACGGTGTATCCGGCGCCGCGCAGCAGGGTCGTGCACTCCTGGAGGAAGGCTGCGTGGTGCGGCCGGTGCGGGTCGAGGGAGCGGACGAGCCGGGCGTACGAGACGTGGTGCGGCCAGTCGATGCGCAGGGCCAGAGCGGTACGGCGCAGCCGTCCGACCGCCCCGTCCGGCGCCGCGGGCAGTGTCCGCAGCACTCCCGTGCCGTGGTCGAGCATCAGCTCGGCCGCCGCCATACCGGTGAGCAGGGAGATCTGCGCGTTCCAGCCGTCGGCGGGCAGCGGGGCCCGGTAGGCGAGTTCGTACGTCCCGTCCTTCTCGACGATCTCCTGCTCGGGCACGTTGAGCGAGATGCCGCCGCGCTCGGCCTCCAGGGCCTCGCGCAGGGTGCCGACCTCCTTGAGCAGAGCGAGCGGTTCCTCCGCCGTTCCCGTGTCGATCCGGTGTTGCACGGTCGCGTAGTCCAGTCTTGCGCGGCTGCGGACCAGGGCACGGCGGACGTCGACGATGTCCGTACGGCCGTCCGGGCCGAGGTCGATCGTCCACAGGACGGCCGGGCAGGTCTGGCCCGGGAGGAGGCTCGCGACGCCTTCGGAGAGCGCGGGCGGGTGGAGGGGGATCTTCCCGTCGGGGAAGTAGAGCGTCATCACGCGCCGGTGCGCCTCGGCGTCCAGGGCTCCGCCGGGCGCCACGAAGGCGGCGACGTCGGCGATGGCGTACTGGACGCGGTAGCCGCCCCGTTCGCGGCGTGACAGGTGCATCGCCTGGTCGAGGTCCTCGGACGTCGGCGGGTCGATGGTGAAGAGGGGGATGTCCGTCGCGTCGTACGCGGGCAGGCGGGCCGGCCGCCCGGCCTCGGCGAGGACGTCGGCCGGGAAACTCCCGGGGACGCCGAGCTCGGTCCGCAGCGCGCGCAGAGCGGCTCGCAGCGGGGCCTGCGGGGCACCGGTGACGCGGACGTGACGGCGAGGCATGGGTCGAGCGTAGGCCGGGGCCAACCGTTGAGCACGCGGAGCGGGGCGCCCTCCGGGCGAGGGGACCGGGTCGCGCCTGCCGCGCCGGGCCGGTTCCGCGTGGCGGGCGCGTGGCGTGGGTCCGGCAGGCCCGGGAGGGTCCGGGGACCGGCAGGCCGGGCACGCCCGTCCCGGGGGGAACGGTGGGCCGGGCCCGCCCGGCGGAGTCCGGCGGAGTTCGGTGGGCCCGCGGAGTTCGGTGGGCCGCGCAGGCCCTACGGGCGCGGGGCCGGGCGGGAAGGTGGTCCGTGCGTACGCCGTAGGCTTGCGGCGGTCCGCATCCACCGTGAGGAGATCCAACCGTGCTCGTGCTGCTGCCGCCCTCCGAGGGCAAGGCACCCTCCGGCCGGGGAACCGCGCTCAAGCCGGAGTCGTTGTCCCTGCCCGGTCTCGCGGAGGCCCGTCAGGCGGTCCTCGACGAGCTGGTCGAGCTGTGCGTGGCCGACGAGGAGAAGGCCCGCGAGGTGCTCGGGCTGAGCGAGGGCCTGCGGGGCGAGATCGCGAAGAACACGGAACTGAGGACCGCGGGCACGCGCCCGGCCGGGGAGATCTATACCGGGGTCCTGTACGACGCCCTGGACCTGGCCTCGCTGGACACCGCGGCCAAGCGGCGCGCGGGCCGTTCGCTGCTCGTCTTCTCCGGGCTGTGGGGCGCGGTGCGGGTGACCGACCGGATCCCCTCGTACCGCTGCTCTATGGGCGTGAAGCTGCCGGGCCTCGGAGCCCTGGGCGCGCACTGGCGTACGCCGATGGCCGCCGCGCTCCCCGAAGCGGCCGGCGACGGGCTCGTGCTGGACCTGCGGTCCTCGGCGTACACCGCGGCGTGGAAGCCCCAGGGCGAGGTGGCGGGGCGGACGGCGACCGTACGGGTGCTGCACGCACAGCTGGTGGACGGGGTCGAGAGGCGTTCCGTCGTCAGCCACTTCAACAAGGCGACCAAGGGCCGGATCGTCCGCGGCCTGCTCACCGCGAACGCCGCGCCGAAGAACCCGGCGGAGCTGGTGGAGGCGCTGCGGGATCTCGGGTACACGGTGGAGGCGGAGGCCCCGGGCCGGGCGGGCAGGCCGTGGGCGCTCGACGTGGTGGTGAGGGAGATCCACTGATCGGGCTCCGCCGATCGGCCTCCGCCGAGGCGTGCCCTCGAGGGGCCTCCGCACCGGCGTTGCAGCATATGCAATGACCTTTGCGCATGTTGCGCACCCCGGGCAGGATGAGGGCATGACTTCGTCGTCGCCCTCGCCTTCGCACGCCTCCGTCCTGGATCTCGCGCCCGTCGTCCCCGTCGTCGTGGTCGCGGACGTCTCCGACGCGGTGCCGCTGGCGCGGGCCCTCGTCGCCGGCGGACTGCCCGCGATCGAGGTGACGCTGCGGACCCCGGCGGCACTCGACGCGATCCGGGCCATCGCGACCGAGGTTCCGGACGCGGTGGTGGGCGCGGGCACGGTCCTGACGCCGGAGCACGTGGCCGGGTCGGTGGCGGCGGGCGCCCGTTTCCTGGTCAGCCCCGGCTGGACGGACGGGCTGCTGGACGCGATGAAGGCCTCCGGGGTGCCGTTCCTGCCGGGGGTGTCCACGACCTCCGAGGTGGTGGCGCTGCTGGAACGGGGGGTGCGCGAGATGAAGTTCTTCCCCGCGCAGGCGGCGGGCGGCACGGCCTACCTGAAGTCGCTGGCGGGGCCGCTCCCGCAGGCGCGCTTCTGCCCGACGGGGGGCATCGGCCCCGAGTGCGCGCCCGACTACCTCTCGCTCCCCAACGTGGGCTGTGTGGGCGGCAGTTGGATGATCCCGGCCGACGCGGTCGCCGCGCGGGACTGGCGCCGGGTGGAGGACCTGGCACGGGCGGCGTCGGCACTGCGGCGGTAGCCGCGGCCCGTCCCGTCCCAGCTCGGCTCGGCTCGGCTCGGCTCGGCTCGGACGGCCCGCCCCGCTCGGCTCGGCTCGGACGGCCCCGCCCCGCCCCGCTCAGCTCAGCTCAGCTCAGCTCAGCCCACAATGCCTCGCCCCGGTGCTCAGCTCACGCGGATGACCACCTTCCCGAAGGCCGCGCCGCTCTCGTAGTACCGGAACGCCTCCCGCACCTCGTCGAAGCCGAGGACGCGGTCCACGACCGGGCGGGTGCCGTGCAGTTCGAGCGCCCTGTTCATGGACTCGAAGTGCGCGCGGCTGCCCACGAAGACCCGGCGGACCGTGGCCAGACTCGCCGCGTACGCCGCGTTGGAGATCTCGATCCCGGACCCGCGCCCGTTGCCGGTGATCAGGAGCACGATCTGGCCGTGGAGCGCGGCGGCGCGCACCGACTGCTCGATGGTGTCGGGCCCGTTGGTCTCCACGACGAGGTCGGCGCCGCGACCGCCGGTCAACTCCCTGACAGCGCGCCCCCATTCGGGGTTCTCGACATAGTCGACGACGTGGTCCGCGCCGAGAGCCTTGAGGCGGTCCGCCTTGGCCTCGCTCGATGTCGTCGCGATCACCTCGGCACCCAGCGTCTTGGCGAACTGCACGGCGAAGAGGGACAGCGCCCCGGTGCCGAGGGTGAGCACGGTCTGGCCCGGGGTGAGCGGCTCGCCGCCCGTCAGACAGTGCCAGGCGGTCACCCCTGCGCAGGGCAGGCAGGCCGCCTCCTCCCAGGTCAGATGGCCAGGAACGCGCACGGCGGCCTCCTGGCCCAGGCAGGCGTACTCGGTCAGCATGCCGTCGAGGGTGGCGCCCGGCTGGTCGAAGCGGTCCGGGGTGATCCGGCCGTCCAGCCAGTTCGGGAAGTACGTGCCGGCCACCCGGTCGCCCACCGCGAACCGGGTCACCTCCGGCCCCACCGCGACGACCTCCCCCGCTCCGTCGCTCAGCGGGATCACGTCCGGCACGGCCTTCAGGGGATAGGTCCCCCTCAGGATCAGCAGGTCCCGCTTGTTGAGGGAGGCCGCACGGACGCGGACGAGGATCTCGCGGGGCCCCGGCTCCGGGCGGGCCGACTCACGCGGCACGATCCCGTCGACGGTGCCGGGCGTCTCGAGGTGGTAGGCACGCATGTCCGCTCCCCGGGTGGGCTCCTGAGTGGTCGCGTCCATGCTGGCGGGAGCGGATGTCCCGCTCAATTCCCGGCGGGGTATGACGAGTGCCGCCGTGCCGCCGCCGCACCCGTGACGTACAACTGACCGCATGACGACCGGTATCCCCGCAGAACCTCCTCCCTTCGCCCGGGAGCTGCTGCGCTGGCGGCGCACCCGCCGGGTGAGCCAGCTGGAGCTCGCCTCCCGTGCGGGAACGACCCAGCGGTACGTCAGTTTCATCGAGCGCGGGCGTTCGGTCCCCGGCAGAGAGATCGTGATCAGGCTCGCCGAGTCGCTGGACCTGACCCTGCGGGAGCGCAACTCGCTGCTCCTGGCGGCCGGTTACGCTCCCGCGTTCACCGAGTCGGCGCTCGACACGGCCGCGCTGAAGCCCGTACGCGAGGCGCTGGACAGCATCCTCGAAGGGCATCTGCCGTATCCGGCGGTGGTGGCGGGGCCGCGCGGTGAACTCGTCGCCGCCAACGCGGCGTTCGACGTCCTGACCGAGGGAGCCGCTCCCGAGCTGCTGGCACCGCCGGTGAACGTCCTGCGGCTGGCCCTGCATCCGCGCGGGACGGCGTCACGGGTGGTGAACCTGGACACCTGGGGCCGGCACATCGTGGAGAACCTGCGCTCTCGCTCCCTGCGCAGCCCCGACCCCCGTCTCGACGCACTGGTGGCGGAGTTGGCGGCCTACGTACCGGCGAGCGAGCCCGGCGCGGACCACCTCGGCTTCGCCGTGCCGCTGCGACTGCGGTGCCCGGAGGGCGAGTTGAGGCTGCTCACCACGCTGACGTCGTTCGCGACCGCGGTGGACGTCACGCTCGCCGAACTCCGTCTGGAGGCGTTCCTCCCGGCGGACCCGGAGAGCGCCGGAATCCTCCGCGACCGCGCCGCCCGGCGGGGGTGAGGCCGATGCCGCCGGGATCGACGCGGTCGGGGTCAGCGCATTCGGGGTCAGCACATTCGAGGTCAGCGCAGATGTGAGGTGTCGTTGAACAGCCGGACGCTCGCGTTGCCGTCCCCGTAGTACGCGACCGCCGACAGCGACGCCGCCGACAGTTCCATCCGGAACAGGGACTCCGGAGGGGCCCCGAGGGCCAGTCGTACGAGGGTCTTGATCGGGGTGACGTGCGTGACGAGCAGGACCGTTCGTCCGGCGTAAGCGGCGATCAGCTTGTCGCGGGTGGCCGCCATGCGGTCCGCCGTCGCGGCGAAGCTCTCGCCGCCGCCGGTCGGTTCGGCCTCCGGTGAGGCGAGCCAGGCGTTCAGGTCCTCCGGGTGGCGTTCGCGCACCTCGCCGAAGGTCAGTCCCTCCCAGGCGCCGAAGTCCGTCTCGCGCAGACCGTCCTCGACGGCGACGTCGAGGCCGAGGCGGGCGGCGACGGCACCCGCGGTCTCCCTGGTCCTGGCCAGCGGGGAGGCCACGATCGCCTGGACCGTGCCGCGCGCCGCCAGCGCCGCGGCCACGCGCTCGGCCTGTTCCCTTCCCACGTCGGACAGCGACGGATCGCTGCCGCCGCTGCCCGAGAACCGCTTCTGCGGGGTCAGCGGTGTCTCGCCGTGCCGCAGCAGGACGAAGGTGGCGGGGGCGCCCATGTCCGGGGGTGCGCTCCAGCCTGCGGCGGGCGTGGTGGCCGGGGTGGCGGCCACGTTTCTCGCGGCCCGCTGATCGTCGCCCGCCTTTCCGGCTCGGCCGGCGTCACCGGGCTTTCCGGCTCGGCCGGTGTCTCCCGGCCCTGCGGGCGGCCTGCCGGCTTCGCCGCCGGGGGACGGGGTGCCACCCGTGGCCGTCGGCCGACTGCCGCCCGCCGCGGGCTGGTCGCGCAGTTCCCCGCGCCCCTCACGGGACACGTCCGTGCCACCCGTCGCCGTCGGCCGACTGCCGCCCGCCGCGGGCTGGTCGCGCAGTTCCCCGCGCCCCTCACGGGGCACGTCCGTGCCACCCGTCGCCGTCGGCCGACTGCCGGCCGCCGCCGGCTGGTCGCGCAGTTCCCCGCGCCCCTTGCGGGGCACGTCCGTGGCGCCCGTCGCCGTCGGCGGAGTGCCGGCCGTCGTGGGCTGGGCGCGCAGTTCCTCGCGGCCCTTGTGGAGCACTTCGCCGCGGGTTTCCTTCAGGGCCGCTCGGGCCTTTGCCGCGCCCGCCGTCGCGTCACCGGGCGGGCCCGTCGGCTCTGGTGTCGCGGACCGGGCCGCCCGCGCGTTCAGTTCGGCCGTCGACGCCGACGGCGACCAGGCCTCGCCGCGCTTGCCGGCGTCCATCGCCTCGTTGGCCAGCCGGTCCGCGTGCTTGTTGCGCTCGCGCGGGATCCACTCGTACGTGACCTGGGAGGCCGGAAGGACCCGGGCCGCCCGCGCCGCCAGGGGCTTCATGTCCGGGTGCTTGATCTTCCAGCGTCCGGACATCTGCTCCACGACGAGCTTGGAGTCCATCCGGACCCTGACCCGGGCGCTCGCGTCGAGCTCACGGGCCGCCTCCAGACCGGCGATCAGGCCCCGGTACTCGGCGACGTTGTTGGTGGCGACGCCGATGTACTCGGCGCGCTCCGCCAGGGTCTCCCCGGTGGCCGCGTCGATGACCACGGAGCCGTAGCCCGCGGGCCCCGGGTTGCCCCGGGAACCCCCGTCCGCCTCGACGATGAACTCCCGCACGAACCGGACTCCCTACAGGCCGGACTCGGACGTACGCACGAGGATGCGGTGGCAGTTCTCGCAGCGCAGCACGGTGTCGGGGGAGGCCGCCTTCACGTCGTTCACCTCGGTGATGTTGAGCTCCAGGCGGCAGCCCTCGCAGCGGCGCTGGTAGAGCCGGGCGGCGCCGACGCCACCCTGCTGGTCACGCAGCTTGGTGTACAGCTTGAGAAGATCGGCGGGCACCGAGGCCGAGATGACCTCGCGCTCCTTGGTCACCGAGGCCGTCTCGCCGTCGAACTGCTCGAAGGCGGCGTCCCGGCGCGCGGTCGCGTCGTCGATCTTCGCCTGGACGGAGGAGACCCGCTCGGTCAGCTCGGCGACCCGCTCCTGGGCGGACTCGCGGCGCTCCATGACCTCGAGGACGACGTCCTCCAGGTCGCCCTGGCGCTTGGCGAGGGAGACGATCTCGCGCTGGAGGTTCTCCAGGTCCTTGGGGGAGGTGACGGCACCCGAGTCGAGGCGCTGCTGGTCGCGGACGGCGCGCTGACGCACCTGGTCGACGTCCTGCTCGGCCTTGGTCTGCTCGCGGGCGCAGTCGCTCTCCTCGGTCTGCGCGGCGACGAGCAGGTCGCGCAGCTGGGTGAGGTCCTTGTTCAGCGACTCGATCTCGGCGTGCTCGGGCAGCGACCTCCGCTTGTGCGCGAGCTGCTGAAGGCGGGCGTCGAGTGCCTGGACGTCGAGAAGTCGGATCTGGTCGGCGGGCGCGGCGTTCAGTTGGGGGCTCCTGATGTGTCGGTGTGTGAGGCCGCGTGGGCGGTCCAGGGGTCGGTGACCGTCCGGGAGACGTGGACGCGCAGTCCCCATCCCTTCCGGTCGGAGATCTCGTCGAGCTGGGCGGCGGCCAGCTCGCACCAGGGCCACTCGGTGGCCCAGTGCGCCGCGTCGAGCAGCGCGAGAGGACTGTGGGCGCGGGCCTCCGACACCGGGTGGTGCCGCAGGTCCGCGGTGAGGAACGCGTCCACGCCGGCGGCGCGGACGTCGTCGAAGAGGCTGTCCCCGGAGCCGCCGCTGACCGCGACGGTCCGCACCAGCGCGTCGGGGTCGCCCGCGACGCGGATGCCCTGCGCGGTGGCGGGCAGCCGCTCGGCGGCCCGGGCGGCGAGTTCGCGCACGGTCAGCGGATGGTCCAGCTCGCAGACGCGGCCGAGGCCACGGCGTCCCTCGGGGTCGGTCGCGTCGGGCACGAGGGGCCGTACGACCCGCAGGTCCAGGGCCCCGGCCAGCGCGTCGCTGACTCCCGGGTCGGCACGGTCGGCGTTGGTGTGGGCGACGTGCAGCGCGATGTCGTTCTTGATCAGCGTGTGCACGACGCGGCCCTTGAAGGTGCCGGCCGCCACCGTCGTCGTACCGCGCAGATAGAGCGGGTGGTGGGTGACGAGCAGGTCGGCTTCCAGTTTCACCGCCTCGTCGACGATGTCCTGGACCGGGTCGACGGCGAACAGGACGCGCGTGACGTCCTGGTCGGGGTCGCCGCAGACGGTACCGACCGCGTCCCACCCCTCGGCCCGCTCCGGAGGCCAGAGAGCGTCGAGCGCGGCGATGACTTCAGACAGACGGGGCACGGGGAAAAGGCTACCTGTCTTACGTCCCTGTCCGACCGGTCGCGGCCCGCGGGCCCGTGCCGGGACGGCCGGCGGACGTGCGGGGCCCGTGCCGGGGCGGCCGCCTGGACGCGGATCCCGCCCGTCCCGGCGCGCGTCTTCCCGCCATGGTTCAGCACATCCGCCCCGTTCCCTCAGGCGAATCCCGACAGGGCCACCCTTATGTGTGAAGCAACAGCCCGTCGCTCCCCCGCCTGTGCGTACGAAAACTACCTTCGTCGCCGGAGGTGACCGAAAGATGACGGCCGGTGCGAGAGAACCCCTGCTGCGGAGCGAGCGCGCGGACGGCGGCGAGTACGGTGACAGCGCGAGCCGGTGGGCCGCTCCTCCCGTCTGTGTGATCACCGCCGACGGCACCTACGGAGCACGGCTCGCCCGCGACGGCGAGTCCTGGTACCCGGAGCGCTGGACCCTGGACGGCCCCGAGCCGTACGCCGTACCGCTGCCCGGTCCGCAGCCGGAGGAGCCGGGCACCGAGGTGCTGCCGCTGACCGACGGCAGGGTGCTGATCCATCGGGTGGACGACGGGCGCCACGCCTTCTCCCTCCTGTATCCGACCGGTCCGGGCACCGGCGAGCTCCCGCTGGGAGCGGTGGAATGCCCCGACGCGGGTACCGTGCTGCGGCTGCTGCCGCCCGCGCCGGACGGGGAGCGCGCCTACGCCCTCGCGGTGGGCCGGGGGTCGACGGCGGTGTGGCTGGTGGCGGGCGGCGCGTTCGGCCCGGAGCACCTGGCCGAGGTGCCGGGCCACTGCTCGGGAGGGGTGTGGCTGGACGGCACGGGGCGCCTGCTCGCGCTCGACCGCTTCCAGAACGGCCGCACGAAGACCGTGGTCGTCGATCTGGAGCGCGGCGGAGAGGTGTCGCCGCTCCTCCAGATCGCCGAGCACAGCAACGACCGGCTGCTCCTCGCGGACGCGGACAGCGGGCTTCTGCTCATCCGGTCCGACGCGCCGTCCCCCGGCCGGGACCGTCTCGGCTGGGGCGTGCTCGGCAGCACCCTGCCCGTCCGCTTCCCGGACTGTCTGTCCGCGACGGGCTGTTCGGTCAGCCCGTTCGCGATCCAGCCGGGCCAGGTGCTGACCCCGGAGTCCTGCGCGGTCGCCCTGCGCGTGGACGGGCCCGGCGGCACCTGGGTGGGTGTGTGGCGCCCGGCCGAGCGCCGGATCCACCACCGCCCGGCGCCGGAGGGCTGGTTCCCCGGCACCGGGCTGTGGACCGCCGAGGGGGTGCTCCGCCTGCCGTACGCCACGGGCGTCGTCCCGTGCGGTGTCGCCCGGCTGGAAGCGCCCGAGGGTGCGGGGAAGCCGGACACGGGGGATCCGGCTTCCCCGGGTCTCCCCGCACCGCGGCCGGTCCCGCTCCAGCAGGCACACCTGCGGACGGGCCGGCCGACCGGCCGGCCGCACCCGGCCCCGGGAACCGAGCCGCCCCGGGCGCTCCCGGGCCACCTGGCCCTGGGCAGCGGCACCGCCCGCGCCCCGGAGGACGAAGCAGTCCGCGCCCTCGACGGACACCGGGTGCCGTCCGCCGGTACGGGCCTCGTGCCCGGGGCCGGGGAGCCGCTGTCGACGGTGACGAGCCTCACCCCCCGGACGTCCCCCGCCTCCCCGGCCGAAGCGCGGCGGGCGGACACCGGCCCCGGCCACGAGCCCGGCGGGACGCTCCCGCCGGTCGCGCGGCCCGCCGACGAGAAGCCCGGACCGCCCCGGCCGGTCGTGCGCCGCGCCCCCGAATCCGGCGAACCGGCCGCCCGGCCCCAGCCGAGCCGCTGGACCAGGGTTCCCCTGACGCCCGCGCCCCCCTCCGCGCCCGCGCCGGAGCGCCGGGCCGAGCCCGCGGGAACACCCACGACCGAGGCGAACCTCTGGACCAAGGTCGCCGAAACGCCCCCACCCGGCATGGGCCTCAGGACCAGGGCCGACGGGACGCTCCCGGGCGGCATGACCGTCGTCGTCGAAACGGCACAGCCGCTTCCCCCGGTCACGAGAATCGCCGCCGGTCCCGACACCGACTCCGGCACCGAGGCCACGCCCGCCACCGGGGCCGACGCCTGTCCGGATCGGAGGGCCGACACCTCTGCCTCTGCCACTGCCACTGCCACTGCCACTGCCGTCACGCATACCGGCAACGGTGCCGGTGTCACCGCGCGTACCCGTGCCGACGACGGGTTCCCGTCCGTCGAAGGGCCTCTCCCGGCGGGACCGCTCCCGCCCGTCGCGGGGCACCGCGCCCGGACCGCCGAACCGCTCCCTGCCGTCGCGAGCCCCTCCGCCGAACCCGCCGAGCCGTTCCCTCCGAACCCGTGGGCGGGCGTCACCCGCGCCGCCGGGGCCTCCACCACCGAGCCCGGCCTCTGGACCAAGGTCGCCGAAACTCCCCCGGCCGGCATGAGCCTCGGCACCCGGGCCGGTACGACACCCGCGGGCGGCACCGTTCCCGGGGACGGGGCCGCCGACGCGCTGCCGGCCGTCGGCGAGTTCAGGGGCCAGGTGGCCCTGAGGCCCGCGGTCGGCCGTCCGGGGTCCGACACCCGATCGGCCTCGGCACTCACCACCGTGGCGGGGACACTCGCCGCCCTGCCGCGTACGCCCGCGGAATCCGGGGGTCCGTGTGTACCCGCCCACACGGACGAGGAGAAAAGGGGCAGTACGGGCGAAGAAACGTCACCCTCCGACTCCCGCGCGATGACCGCACGTTAGACTCCCCCGGCTGTAAAGAAGGATCTTGCATACGGGGTGAACACTTCAATGAACGACTCGAGCACCATGGAAGCACCGGGCACGGACGTCCACGAGACGTCGGCGGCCCGGTCCGAAGGCCACGGCAGACACCGCGGCCCGGTCTCCGGCCACGACGGCGAGGCGCCCCCTCAGGGCCGCCACCGCAAGCCGTCCGGCCAGCCGGCCACGACGGCCTGACGGACCTCACGGCAAGCCGAAACCGGATACGGCCCCGCTCGCACCATGGCGAGCGGGGCCGTATCCGTACGGGCCGCACGGGTCCCTCACCGGCGGACGTCCGCTCAGCGAGGAGAGCCCTCCCGCTTGAGCCCCAGCACCTCCGTCGCCGCGAACGTCTCGCCGCCCGGGCGCTGCGCGTAGTACGGGGTGAGCAGCGCGTCGAGTTCGTCGTGGCTGAACGTGTCCTGCTTGCTGTCGAACTTCGCGGCCACCCGCGGGCGTTCGACGACCGCGACCATCCCTCCGTGCACGACGAGGAGCTGCCCGTTGACGTGCCCGGCGGCGGGCGAGGCCAAGTAGCCGACGAGCGGGGCGACATGCTCGGGGGCGAGCGGGTCCAGGCCCTCGTCGGGCCGTCCGAGTCCGGCGAAGACGTCCTCCGTCATACGGGTGCGGGCGCGCGGGCAGATGACGTTGGCCGTGACGCCGTACTTGGCGAGCGCCAGCGCCGTCGAGGTGGTCAGGCCGACGATCCCGCCTTTCGCCGCCGCGTAGTTGGGCTGTCCGGCGGAACCCGCGAGGAAGGCTTCCGAGGAGGTGTTCACGATCCGTCCGTAGACGGGCCCGCCGGCCGCCTTGGCGCGGGCCCGCCAGTGCGCGGAGGCGAAGTGGGTGGTGTTGAAATGGCCTTTGAGGTGGACCCTGATGACCGAGTCCCACTCGTCCTCGGTCATCGAGAAGACCATCCGGTCGCGCAGGATGCCCGCGTTGTTGACGAGGATGTCCAGTTTCCCGAACTCCGCGACGGCCGACTCGACCAGTTCGCGGGCCTGTTCGTGATCGGCGACGTCCCCGGTGTGGGCTGTGGCCCGGCCGCCGGCCGCACGGATCCCGGCGGCGACCTCCTCGGCCGGGGTGGCCGAGGCCTCGCCCGACCCGTCCCGTCCCGGCTGTCCGTAGTCGTTGACGACGACGGCCGCGCCCAGCCGGCCGAGTTCCAGTGCCTCGGCCCGGCCGAGCCCGCGGCCCGCGCCGGTGACGATCGCGGTGAGCCCTTCGAGTGGCAGTGACATCAGGGTCCTTAGCGGTTGTGGTGGAGGTCCGCGCCGGCGGCCGCCCGGGTCAGATCTCGATGCACGTCCGGAGCGCGGTGCCCGAACGCATCTGGTCGAGCGCCTCGTTGATCCCGGCCAGCGGAACCCGGTGGGTGATCAGGCCTTCGAGGTCGATGCGGCCCGCGCGCCACAGGGCGATCGTGCGCTCGTACGACCGCAGGACGTCCCCGCCGCCGTACATGGAGGGCAGGATGCGCTTCTCGTCGAAGAACAGCTCGAACATGTTGAGCTGGAGGAAGTCGTCCATGGCGCCGGCGCCGACGACCACGAGGGTGCCGCCGCGGCGGGTGTGGTCGTAGGCGGTGCGCGCGGTGGCGGACTTGCCGACGACCTCGAAGACGTAGTCGAAGCCCTCGCCCGCGGTGACCGACTGTTTGGCGTCGGCGAGTTCGTCGGGCGAGACGGCCTTGGTGGCTCCGAAGCCGAGGGCGGCCTCCCGGCGTGAGGCGACCGGGTCGACGGCGACGATCTCCGCGGCCCCCATGAGCCGGGCGCCCTGGATCGCGGAGACGCCGACGCCTCCGCAGCCGATGACGGCGACCGACGAACCGGCCTCCACGTCCGCGGTGTTGAGGGCCGCGCCGAGTCCGGTGGTGACGCCGCAGCCGATCAGGGCGGCTATGTCGAAGGGCACGTCGTCGGGGATGGGGACCGCGCAGCCGGCCGCGACGACGACCTCCTCGGCGAAGGTGCCGGTGCCGGCGAAACCGAAGACGTCGCCGCCGGGGCGCTTGAAGTTGGGGGTGCCCGCGTTCATGAATCCGGCCAGACACAGTTCGGTCTGGCCGCGCTTGCAGGAGGGACAGGCGCCGCAGGCGGGAAGCCAGCAGATGACGACACGGTCGCCGGGCTTCACATGGGTGACGCCCTCGCCGACCTCGGTGATCTCGCCGGCGCCCTCGTGCCCGGGCACGAACGGCGCGGGCTGCGGCAGGACGCCGTTCATCGCGGACAGGTCCGAGTGGCACAGTCCCGTGGCCCGCACCCGGACCCGCACCTTGCCGGGCCCGAAGCCCACCGCCTCGACGTCGTCGAGGACCTCGAGTTTGTCCTGGCCTGTCTCGTGCAGTACGGCTGCGCGCATGGTGCGGCTCCCCTCGGGACGGTTCGTACGGGTGTCAGAGGTGTTCGACGACGGTGTCGGCGAGGACCGGCGCGTCGTCCCGCTCGACCGCGCTCACCGCCACCCGGACCCCGCCGTCGCTCCGCCACATCCGGATGCGCAGGGTCTCGCCGGGGAAGACGACTCCGGCGAAACGGGTGGTGTACGAGCGGACGCGGGTCACATCGCCGCCGAGCAGGGTGTCGACGACGGCCTTGAGCGTCATGCCGTACGTGCACAGCCCGTGCAGGATGGGCCGGTCGAACCCGGCGAGCTTGGCGAACTCGGGGTCGGCGTGCAGCGGGTTCCAGTCCCCGGACAGCCGGTAGAGCAGGGCCTGGTCCTCGCGGATCGGGCGTTCGACGGTCCGCTCCGGCGGGCCGGAGGGGGCTTCGAGGCGGGCGCTGGGTCCACGGTCGCCGCCCCAGCCGCCTTCGCCGCGTACGAAGATCTGGGCGTCGTTGGTCCACAACGGGCCCTCGGAGTCGGTCACTTCGGTGCGCATGACGAGGACGGCGGCGGTGCCCTTGTCGTAGACCGCGGCGATGCGCCCGGTGGCGGTGGCCGTGCCCTCGGCGGGGATCGGGCGGTGCAGCCGGACGCTCTGGCCGCCGTGCAGGACGCGGGCGAGGTCGACGTCGACGCCGGTCATCGAGAGTCCGCTGATCACTCCCGGTGAGCCGGCGCCCGCGACGGTGGCGAAGCTCGGCAGGACGTGCAGCCGGGATTCGAGGGTGTACCGCAGCTCGTCGGGGTCGGTCGCGGGGACGCCCGCCCCGAGGCCGAGGTGGTAGAGCTGGACGTCCTTGTGGCTCCAGGCGATCTCGCCGGTCCGCGGCTGGGCTGCGACGGCCTTGGCGGCGTCAATGGGCATGGGGCTCCTGACTCGACTGCGCGAAAGACCTCGGTGCGGCCGTCCGCACCGTCGGCCGCACCGAGGTCGACACTGGGCCGTGGAACCCGCTCGTTCTAGAACGCGTTCCAGTACGGCGAACCCTTGTATAGCCGAGCGCCCAGCACTTGTGAAGACTACTGACGCCATGTCAGATCGAGTGGCCGTACCGGTCCTTCAGGGGAACGCGTCGCGGCGGCGGCCGTGACATTTGTCCCGGCCGATCGCCGACAAGTGCATCTGCCGGGGCACCGCCCCGGACCCCTAGCGTCGTTCTCATGACACGGACAACGGGGACGACGGCGCGCGAGCCGCGGGGAACGTCCGCACCGCCGCCGGCGGGGACGGCACCGGCGGTGCGCTTCAGGGACGCGGTCAAGACGTTCGGCGACGTGCGCGCCGTGGACGGTCTCGACCTCGACGTGGCGAGCGGCGAGACGGTGGCGCTGCTGGGCCGCAACGGCGCGGGCAAGTCGACGGCGATCTCCCTGCTGCTCGGGCTGAACGAGCCGGACGAGGGCTCGGTGGAGCTCTTCGGCGGCAGCCCGCGGGAGGCGGTGCGCGCCGGACGGGTCGGCGCGATGCTCCAGGACGCCCGGCCGGTGCCGCGGGTCACCGTCCGGGAGCTGGTCTCCTTCGTGGCGGGTCGCTATCCGGCGCCCCTGCCGGTGGCCGAGGCGCTGCGGCTCGCGGGTGTCACGGAACTGGCCGGGCGGCGCGTCGACCGGCTCTCGGGAGGGCAGGCGCAACGGGTGCGGTTCGCGGTGGCGCTCGCCGGCGACCCCGCGCTGATCGTGCTCGACGAACCCACCGCCGCGCTCGACGTGGAGGCACGGCTCGCGTTCTGGGAGTCGATGCGGGCCTACGCCCGGCGCGGCCACACCGTGCTGTTCTCCACGCACTACCTGGAGGAGGCCGACGCGCACGCCGACCGGATCGTCGTCGTCGACCGGGGGCGGATCGTCGCGAACGGGACCGGGAAGGAGCTCAGGCGGTCGGCGGGCGGCAATCTGGTCTCCTTCGACCTGGCGGGGCTCGGCACGGAGGATCTGGCGCTGCTGCCCGGCGTGGTGGCCGTGGAGGTGCGCGGGCGGCGGGCCCGGCTGCGCACGGACGATTCGGACGCGACGGTGATCGCGCTGGCCGGGCGGGGGGCGATACGCGGCCTGGAGGTCGTCCCCGCGTCCCTGGACGACGCGTTCATGGCCCTCACCTCGCACGATCGGGAGACGGTGTGATGTTCGACTATCTGCGGCTCGAAGTGCGCCGGACGCTGCGCGACACCGGCTTCGTGATCGGCGGCGTCGCCATGCCGGTGATGATGTATCTGCTGTTCACCAACCTCGGCGGTGGTGACGACGGCGCGTGGAGGACCGCGTCGATGGTCGGCATGGCCGCGTACGGGGCGGTCGGCTCGGCGCTGAACACGGGCGGCGGGGTCGCCGAGGACAAGGTGACCGGCTGGCTGCGGCAGCTCCGGGTGACCCCGATGACGCCGCGCGAGGTGGTGCTCGGGCGGGCGCTGACCGGTTCGGTGACCGTGCTGCCCGCGATCGTCGCGGTGCTCGCGGCCGGCGGCCTGGTCAACGGCGTACGGCTGGACGCCTGGCAGTGGGCCGCGACGGCCCTGCTGCTGTGGCTCGGCTCGGTCCCCTTCACCCTGCTGGGCCTCGGCAACGGGTACCGGATGACCGCGCAGACGACGGGTGTCGCGAACATGGTGTGCAATCTGGGGCTGGCGGTGGTCGGCGGCCTGTGGTTCCCGCTCGCCCTCTTCCCCGGCTGGCTGCGCTCGGTCTCGGCGTACACGCCCACGAACCGCTTCGCGCAGCTCGGCGTGTCGGTCACCGAGGGCCGGGCGCCGGACCTCACGGCCGTGGCGGTGCTGATCGCCTGGCTGCTGGCGTTCGGTTCGTACGCTGTGGTCTCGTACCGTCGATCCGCACGAACCGTCTGAACGGGGATCGGGACATGTCCTGGACGAGAGACATCGGCTGCCAGGTCCGCGCGTTGCGGGCCGAACGGAGCCGCTGGAAGGCCGACAGGGAACGGTTCAAGGCCGAGCGGCGGGCCGCGTGCGGGAGCGACGGCGAGATGCCCGAGTACCCGGGCCCGCCGCCGACCGGCTTCGCGCTGCTGCCGTGGCTGCTGCTGGGGATGGGTGCCTTCTCCAACCTCTTCCAGGGCAGGACACCGCAGCCCTGGGTCGGCGCACTGGGCCTGTTCGTCTTCAACTCGCTGTACATCTACGTGACGTTCCGCGCGTTCGTGAAGTCGAAGCGGGAGGCCCGCTCCACCCGGGTCGCGCTCGTCCTGATGGGGGTGATCACCTTCGCACTGGCCCTCGGGTACGGCGGCAGCTGGCTGTTCTTCTTCCCGCTGCTCGGGCTGGCCACCGGGGCGGTGGTGCGCGGCCCCTGGCTCGGGAGGATCGGCCTCGGTCTGACGGCGGTCGCCGCGGCGGTCGCCGTCGTCCGGGCGGGCTGGGACGCGGTGAACGTCGCCTACGGCACCTTCCTGTCCACGATGGTGACGGCCGCGATCCTCTCCCTCTCCGAGGCGGTACGCGAACTGCGTTCGGCCCGCGAGGAGTTGGCACGCCGGGCGGTGGAGAAGGAGCGGATGCGCTTCTCCCGCGACCTGCACGACCTGCTCGGGCACACGCTCTCCGTGATCGTGGTGAAGTCGGAGGCGGCCCGCCGCCTCGCTCCCCGCGATCTGGACGCGGCACTCGTCCAGGTCACGGACATCGAGTCGGTCGGCCGGCAGGCGCTGACGGAGATCCGCGAGGCGGTCACCGGCTATCGCGAGGGAAGCCTCGCCACGGAGCTGGACGGCGCCCGCTCGGCACTGTCCGCCGCGCGGGTGGAGCCGGTCGTCCGGCAGTCGGGGCCGCCCCTGGTCCCGCAGACCGAGGCACTGCTCGGCTGGGTGCTGCGCGAGGCCGTCACCAACGTCGTACGCCACAGCGACGCGACGCGCTGCGAGATCACCGTGGACGGCACCGCGGACCTCGTCCGTCTGACCGTCTCGGACAACGGCACCGACGCCTCCCCGGCGGATCCCGAGCCGGGCATCGGCGGCACCGGCCTCAAGGGTCTCACCGAACGCCTCGCGGCGGCCGGCGGCTCCCTGCGGGCGGGACGGACTCCGCGCGGCGGTTTCGAGGTGCGGGCCGAGCTCCCCGTGGAGGCGGTGGATCTGACGGAGGCGTCGGTGTGAGCGGCGGCGGGCCGGCCCGCGAGGGTGCCCGCCGCCGCACGGCCGCGCTGCTACGGAGCCCAGGGGCCGTGACGGCCCGGTTCACGTCGTCCGTCCACGAGGTGGCGCTGTCGAAGGCGTTCGAGCCGCCGTCGCTCGCCGCGTGGACGGCGGCCGCGCCGAAGCCCTGGGCCCCGGACGGGGACGATTCCTGGGAGGTGGCCGGGGACCCCTCTCGCCTTACGCTTGGCCACGTGAACGAGATGCCCCGGGACCACCGGCCCGCCAAGTCCGTCCGTGTCCTGCTCGCCGAGGACCAGCAGATGATGCGCGGGGCGCTCGCCCTGCTGCTCGGGATGGAGCCGGACATCGAGGTGGTCGCGCAGGTGTCCGCGGGGGACGAGATCGTGGACACGGTGCTGACCAGCCGGCCCGATGTGGCCCTGCTGGACATCGAGTTGCCCGGGATGAGCGGGCTGGACGCCGCCGCCGAACTGCGTGAGCAGGCGCCCGACTGCCGGGTGCTGATCCTCACCACGTTCGGCCGCCCCGGCTATCTGCGGCGGGCCATGGAGGCGGGTGCCGCCGGGTTCCTGGTCAAGGACGGGCCCGTGGAGGAACTGGCCGAGGCGATCCGCCGGGTGCTGACCGGGGAGACCGTCATCGATCCGGCGCTCGCCGCCGCCGCGCTGAGCGCCGGGCCCAATCCGCTCACGGCCCGCGAGTGCGACGTGCTGAAGGCCTCGGTGGACGGCGCCACCGTCGCCGACATCGCCGGCAAGCTGCACCTCTCCGAGTCCACCGTCCGCAACTACCTGTCCTCGGCCATCGGCAAGACGGGCACCCGCAACCGCATGGAGGCGATGCGAGAGGCCCGTCAGCAGGGATGGCTGTAGGGCCTGTGCGTGCCGACGCGACTGCGCGACCGCCCGCCGACCCGCCTCCGGCCCGAACGGTCCCGACGGGCCGGACCGGACCGGCGGCAGGCCCGGCCCCGGGAGATCCCTCAGGGCTTCGTCACCACCGCTTCCGCCGTCCCGCGGCCCTTGCCCTCCGGTGCCACGCACACGAACCAGTCGGGCTGGGACCCGTCCACCCGCCAGATCAGGTTCCAGACGCCCGCGGGATGCATGGTGCCCCGGTGGGCGACCCTCCGGGACCTGACCGTCGTGCCCTCGTCCCAGGTGCAGGTGACCTCCTCGGCGGTCCGGGCGACCTTGCCGATCACGAGCCCCTGAGAAGGCACCTTCGCCCCCTTGGGCGCCTTGCCGTTCAGCGGCAGGGAGAACGCCTCGACGTCCTTGCCCGAGAACGATTCGTCCTTCGGGACCGCTCCGTCGATCACCGTCCTCGGAGGCCCTCCCTCCGGGATCAGTTTGACGAAGACCCACCGCTTGCCCGCGAGGTCCGAAGCGTTCCTGACGCCCGTCGGCGTGACGCCGTACTGCCGCATCAGCGTGCGCTGCTGCCGCGCCTCCGCCTCGTCCTTCGACGCCGGCCACGTCTCCACGAGGACGCTCCAGGTCCTGTCGTGGTCGGTCCATTGCGTCACGAACGTCCCCCGTGGCCCGAGCGTCCGCCAGCCCTCGGGCAGCCCGCGGTCGGGCGGCGTGACCCGCCTGGTGTGCTCGCCGGCCGGCGCGACCCCCCTGGCTTCGTCACCCGTCCCGCCCGTCAGCGCCAGGGCCCCCGTGGACCCGGCGACGACCAGGGCGACCGCCGCCGCCGTCGCCCAGCGGCGCGCCCTGCGGAGCCGGCCACCGCGCAGCACCGCCTGGTAGGGGGCCGTACCGATCTCGACCCCGTCCGCCGCCTCGGCCAACAGGAAGGAGATGTCCGCGTCCGTCGCCGCCATGTCGTGATTCGTCTCCCGGTTCGCGCTCATCGGATCCGCCCTCCCTGCGCCATCGTGTTCGCCAGTCCCGGTACGGCACGGAGTTTCGCGATCCCCTTGGCCGCGTTGCTCTTCACCGCGCCCACCGAGCAGCCCATCGCCTCGGCCGCCTGGCTCTCGCTCAGGTCCTCCCAGTAGCGCAGGACCACCGCCTCGCGCTGGCGCGGGGGCAGCCCGGACAGCGCGGCGATCAGGGTGCCGCGGTCGTCGGCGCGCGCGATCGGGTCGGCGCTGTCGGGGACCTCGCGTCCGATCCCCGAGTCGTCCCTCGGCGCGAGGAACTCCTTGAGTCTTCTGCGGTGTCTTCGAGCGTGCGCGTTGATCATCATGCGCCGCACGTACGCGTCCGGTTCGTCGGCCGAGCCGACCCGGCGCCATGCCACGTACACCTGCTCCAGTGTCGTCTGGACCAGGTCCTCGGCGGCGTGCTGCTCCCCCGTCAGGAGAAACGCCGTACGCATCAGCCGCGGCCAGCGACCGACCACGAAGCCCTGGAACTCCTCGTCCCGGGCCTGCTTCCGAACCCCCATGGGCACCTCCTAGTGACTCAAGGAGTCCACAGGCACCTGAATTCGTTGCCTCACCGCCGTGACGTCGTCCGGGGCAGCCACAAGAACATCAGGACGGCCCCGGCGAGCAGCATCACGCCGCTGACGCGGAACGCCAGCGCGTACCCGGCGGTCAGCGCCTCCCCCGCGACGCTTCCCCCGGTACGGGCCGCCGCGATCGTGGACATGACCGCGAGTCCCAGTGAACCGCCCATCACCCGCGAGGTGTTGACCAGGCCCGAGACCACCCCCGCGTCCTCCGGCACCGCGCCCGAGGTCGCGATCGCGGCCAGCGGTGTCGCGGCCAGACCGGCGCCCGCCATCATCAGGACGCCGGGGAGCATGATGGCCGTGAGGTACGGGCCGTCCGCGGTCATGGCCGACTGCCAGCCGAACCCGGCCGCGGCCAGGAGCGTGCCGAGGACCGCCACGTTGCGCGCGCCGACGACCGGCATGAGGCGGGGCGCCGACTTCGAGCCGACGACCACGGCGAGCGAGCTCGGCACCAGGGCGAGGCCCGCGCCGAGCGGCGAGTAGCCGAGCACGTTCTGGGCGTACAGCGTCATGAAGAACCACATGCAGAACATCGCCGAGCCGGAGACGAACACGGCGGCGTTCGCCGACGACACCGACCGCAGCCGCAGCAGCTTCAGCGGCATCAGCGGCGCCTTCGTCCGCGCCTCGACCGCCAGGAAGAGCCCGATGAGAGCCGCTCCCGCGCCGAGCGGTACGAGTGTCTCCGCCGCGGTCCAGCCCTCGGCCTCCGTCTGCACGATCCCGTACGCCAGGGTCGCGAGTCCCGCCGTCACCAGGAGCGCGCCCGGCAGGTCGAGCCGCCGCCCGTCCCCGGCCCGGCTCTCCGTCAGCCAGCGCGCCGCGCCTGCCAGCACCATCGCGCCGACGGGCACGTTGATGAGGAGCACCCAGCGCCACGACAGCCCGTCGACCAGCAGTCCGCCGACGAGCCCGCCCGCCGCGCCGCCACCGGCTCCCACGGCGGTCCAGGTCGCGATGGCCCGCGCGCGTGCGGGGCCCTCGGGAACGGCCGACGTCAGGATCGTGAGTGTCGAGGGCGCGAGCACCGCGGCCCCCAGTCCCTGCGCGGCGCGCGCCAGGAGCAGTTGGGTGCCCTCCTGGGCGAGGCCGCCGGCGACCGAGGCGAGCGTGAAGAGCGCGAGGCCCACCAGGAACATCCGCTTGCGCCCGTACAGGTCACCGGCCCGCCCGCCGAGGAGCATGAATCCGGCGAAGGCGATGGAGTAGGCGTTCACCACCCACTGGAGTCCGGGGGCGCTCAGCCCCAGGTCGGTGCGCATGGAGGGCAGGGCCACGTTGACCACGGACACGTCCAGGACGACCAGGAACTGTCCGGCACACGCGAGCGCGATCACCACCCAGGTGGGCGGGGCGGCAGGGGCGGACGTCCGGATGTCTTCGGCGGCTCGGAGCATGGCTGTCATGCTCTCAACCCCCTGACGCTCCTTGCATCGGTATTTCGGCGCAGCCGGACGTACTGCACCGGACCTAGGGCCCCTCCCGTGAGGCCGAGCCTGCCCAGCGACGCCCGGTGCCCCTAGAGCCTGCGCAGCAGCGTGACCACCGCCGCGCCGCCCAGCCCGATGTTGTGCGCGAGTCCGACCCGCGCCCCCTGGACCTGGCGCGCCTCGGCCTGTCCCCTCAACTGCCAGACCAGCTCGGCCACCTGGGCGATTCCGGTCGCTCCCAGCGGATGCCCCTTGGAGATCAGCCCGCCGGAGGGATTGACCACCCAGCGCCCGCCGTACGTCGTCGCCCCCGACTCGACGAGTGCGCCCGACTCCCCCTCCGCGCACATGCCGAGCGCCTCGTAGGTCAGCAGTTCGTTGACGGAGAAGCAGTCGTGGAGCTCCACGACGTCCACGTCCTCGATGCCGAGTCCGGAGCGCTCGTAGACCTGGCGCGCGGCCTCCCGCGACATCGGCTGCCCGACGACGTCGACGCAGGAGCCCGAGGCGAAGGACTCCTCGGTGTCGGTGGTCATCGCCTGTGCGACGATCTCGACCGCCCTGTCCTCCAGCGCGTGCCGCTCGGCGAACCGTTCGGACACGACGACGGCGGCGGCGGCCCCGTCGGAGGTGGGTGAGCACTGGAGCCGGGTCAGCGGCCGGTGGACGGCCTTCGCGGCGAGGATCTCCTCGACGGAGTACACGTCCTGGAACTGGGCGTACGGGTTGTTCGCGGAGTGGCGGTGGTTCTTGGCGCCGACGGCGGCGAGCTGGGCCTCGGTCGTGCCGTACCGCTCCATGTGCTCGCGGGCCGCGTCGCCGAAGATCTGCGCGGTGGGCGGGGACATCTCGAAGCCGTGCCGGGCGGCCATGACTCCGTAGTGGCGGGCGACGGGTGACGTGGCGAAGTCCCCGCCGTCGGCGCCCGATCCGAGCGAGCCCCGCTTCATCTTCTCGAAGCCCAGCGCGAGGACGCAGTCGCTGACGCCGCCCTCGACGAACTGCCGGGCCAGCATCAACGCGCTCGCCCCGGTGGCGCAGTTGTTGTTGACGTTGTAGACGGGCACGCCGGTCAGGCCGAGTTCGTAGGCGGCGCGCTGGCCGGCGGTGGACGCCTGGAAGCAGTAGCCGACGGGGACCTGTTCCACGTCCGTGTACGGGATCCCCGCGTCGGCCAGGGCGCCGGAGCCGGCCTCCCGGACCATGTCCCAGTACTGCCAGTCCCGGGTCTCGGGCTTCTCGAACCTGGTCATTCCGACACCGACGACGTACGTCCTCATGACGCGCTCCTAGTCCCGCGGCAGGCCGAGTATGCGCTCGGCGACGAGGTTGAGCTGGACCTGGGTGGTGCCGCCCGCGATGGTCAGGCACCGGGAGAGCAGGAAGCCGTGCACGGCCCGTTTGCCGGGGCCCTCGCACAACGCGCCTTCGGGGCCGAGGAGTTCGAGTGCGAGCTCGGCGACCTTCTGCTGATGTGCCGTCTGTACGAGTTTGCGGACGGAGGCGCCCGCGCCCGGTTCGACGCCGGAGACCTGGCGGAGGGTGGTGCGCAGGGTGATGCAGGCCAGGGCGTGCGCCTCGGCCAGCAGCGCTCCCAGCCGGGGGCCGTCGACGTCGGCCGGTATCAGCGCCTCCAGGCCGGTGTCGAAGGTCAGCTGGTCGGCCATGTGGACGCGTTCGTTGCCGAGCGTGTTGCGGGCGACCCGCCAGCCGTCGTCGACCTCGCCGACGACGGCGTCCGCGGGCAGCAGCACGTCGTCGAACCAGACCTCGTTGAAGAGGGAGTCCCCGGTGATCTCCTTCAGCGGGCGGATGTCGATTCCGTCCGTGTTCTTCATGTCGACGACGAAGTAGGTGAGCCCCTTGTGCTTGGGCGCGGCCGGGTTCGTCCGGGCGAGGAGGATCCCGTGGTCGGCCCACTGCGCCGCGCTCGTCCACACCTTCTGTCCGTTGATCCGCCACCGCCCGTCGGCGGTGCGCTCGGCGCGGGTGCGCAGCGAGGCGAGGTCGGATCCGGCGCCGGGCTCCGAGAAGAGCTGGCACCACAGGAGGTCGCCGCGCAGGGTGGGCAGCAGATAGCGCTCCTGCTGCCGGCGGGTCCCGTGCGCGATGAGGGACGGCACGACCCAGGTCGCGATCCCGAGATCGCTTGTCCGCACTCCGGCTTCGGTCAACTCCTGCTGTACGGCGAGCTGTTGTACGGGCCCGGCGCCGAGGCCGTACGGCGGCGGCAGATGCGGGGCGGCGTACCCGGTGGGTGCCAGGGACCGGCGGGCGTCCGCCGGGGCGAGTCCGCGCACCCGGTCGATCACCTCACGGGCGCCGGCCCGGTACGCGGACGCCTCCGGCGGCAGTTCCAGGCGCAGTTCCCGCCGTACGCCGTCGCGCGCGAGCCGTACCGCCCGCCGCAGGTGTCCGCTCCCCGCCCCGAGCAACTGCCGTGCCACCAGGGCCCGGCGCAGATACAGGTGGGCGTCGTGCTCCCAGGTGAACCCGATGCCGCCGAGGATCTGGACGCAGTCCTTGGCGCAGGAGCAGGCGGCGTCGAGGGCGGTGCCGGCCGCGAGTGCGGCCGCCAACTCCCTTACGCCGTGCGGCTCCTGTCCGGCGCGTGCCGCGTCCCAGGTGAGCGCCCTCGCCTGTTCCAGCCGCAGCAGCATGTCGGCGCACAGGTGCTTGACGCCCTGGAAGTGTCCGATGGGGCGGCCGAACTGCTCGCGGACCCTGGCGTGCCCGGCGGCCGTGTCCAGCGACCAGGCCGCGGTGCCGCAGGCGTCGGCGGCGAGGACGACGGCGGCCAGGTCCCGGACCAGTGAGGGGCCGACCGCGAGGACACGGCCGACGGGGACCCGCATGCCCCGGGCCCGGACCTCGGCGGTCCCCCGGGTCGGATCGGCGCTGTCGTGCGGCCGGACGACCAGGTCCGCGGCGTCCACCACCAGCCAGATCACGCCGTCGGCCACGGCGCCCGTCTCGGCGGCGGCGCCGGTGCCGGTGCCGGTGCCGGTGCCGGAGATGCGCTCAGGCCCGGCGAGCGTCGCCGCCAGCACGAGCACGTCCGCGTCGGCGCCGGACAGCACGGGCGGCGCCGTCCCGTCCAGCACGTATCCGCCGTCCACCGCCAGAGCCGTCAGGGAACCGGCGCCGAACGCGACGGCACCGATGCGCTCCCCGCGCCCCAGGGCCCGTACGAGTTCGGCGCGACCCGGATCCCGTACGAGACCGGCCGGCCCCTCCCGTACGAGGTCCTCGTGCCCTGGCGCCCCCACCGGAGAACCGAACCCGGGCCCGCGCACGGAATCACCCGCTTCGCCCGCCTCCCCCAGAGGCTCCGCCGCCAGCACCGCCGACGCCAGGACGTTCGCCACGAAGGGCCCCGGCAGCGCCGCCCGCGCGGCCTCCTCCACGACGACGGCGAGGTCGGCCAGGTCACCGCCGCCGCCCCCGTACGCCTCGGACAGGTGCACGGCGAGCAGTCCCTGCGCGGCGAGCGCGTCCCAGAACGGAGGTCTGCCGCCACCCGGCGCGTCCAGGAGCTTGCGGACCTCTTCGGGCGGCACGGCGCGGGCGATCCAGCCGCGCACGGCCTCGGCGAGCTCCCGTTGCTCCGGCGTGACCGCGATACCCATGCGTGCCTCCCCAAAGGCCCAAGGTGCGTGGATCCGCGCCAGACTAGAACACGTTTCATTCTGACGGTAGGTCAGATACCCATGACCCGGTCAAGAATTCGTTAGTGTGCCGAAGCATCGGAATAGTTGCCCGGGCGGACCGGTTCCTTCTGCACGTACCCGCGTGGATCACCCGACCGGCGTCCCCTGCCCAGGGGTCACCCGGCCGACCGTCCCCGCATCCACAGGGACCACCCCTCCCCCTCGCTCTCCCGAGAGCCCCTTCACTCACGGCCTGGAGGCCCCCGCAATGACGCACACGACGACCGGCAGGACCGCGCGCGGGCCGGGCGGCGCGACCGTGCCGGTGCTCGCCTTCGCGGGCATCGTTGTCGCGGTGATGCAGACCCTGCTCGTCCCGGTCATCAAGGATCTGCCGACGCTCCTGGACACCGCGCCCAGCAACGCCACCTGGGTCCTGACCTCGACCCTGCTCGCGGGCGCGGTCGCCACCCCGATCATGGGCCGCCTCGGCGACCTCTTCGGCAAGCGGCGCATGCTGCTGACCAGCCTGTCGATCATGGTGGTCGGCGCCCTCGTCAGCGCGCTGACCAGCACACTGCTGCCGATGATCGTGGGCCGTTCGCTCCAGGGCTTCGCGATGGGTGCGATCCCGCTGGGCATCGGCCTGATGCGCGACCTGCTGCCCCGCGAGAAGCTCGGCTCCTCGATGGCCCTGATGAGCTCCTCGATCGGCGTCGGCGGCGGACTCGCGCTGCCCGCCGCGGCCCTCGTCGCGCAGCACGCGGACTGGCACGCCCTCTTCTACGGCGCCGCCGGACTCGGCGTCCTCTCGATCGTCCTCACCCTCGTCTTCGTGCCGGAGTCCCCGATGCGCGCGGAGGGCACCTTCGACGTGCTGGGCGCGATCGGCCTGTCCGCCGGGCTCGTGCTCTTCTTGCTGCCGATCACCAAGGGCAGCGACTGGGGCTGGACCGCGCCCACCACGCTCGGCCTGTTCGGCGCGTCCGTCGCCGTACTGCTGCTGTGGGGCGTGATGGAGCTGCGCCTGAAGGCCCCGCTGGTCGACCTGCGCACCACGGCCCGCCCGGCGGTCCTCTTCACCAACCTCGCCTCGATCATGGTCGGTGTCTCCTTCTACGTCGTCTCGCTGGTCCTGCCGCAGCTCCTCCAGCTCCCGACGTCCACCGGGTACGGCCTCGGCCAGTCGATGGTGAACGCGGGCCTGCTCGTGGCACCGCTCGGCCTGACGATGATGCTCACCGCCCCCGTGTACGCCCGTCTGTCGGCGAAGTACGGCCCGAAGATCACGCTGATCATCGGCATGGTGATCATCGGGATCGGCTACGGCGCCGGTCTCGGCCTGATGAACGCCGCCTGGCAGTCGCTGGTCATCGCGGTGATCCTGGGCGCGGGCATCGGCCTCGCCTACTCCTCGCTGCCCGCCCTGATCATCGGCTCCGTCCCGGCCTCGGAGACGGGCGCGGCCAACGGTCTGAACACCCTGATGCGCTCCATCGGCACGTCGGTGTCGAGCGCCGTCATCGGCATGGTGCTCGCCAACACGGCGCACCACGTCGGCGGGGCCGCCGTCCCGACCATGCACGGCTTCCGCGTGTCCTTCCTGATCGCCACGGGCGCGGTCGCCGTCGGCGTGCTCATGGCACTGTTCCTGCCCGGCCGCCGCCCGGCCACCAAGCCCTCGCTGGTGGCGAGCAGCGAGGAGGACGCGGCGCTGGAGCGGGCGCACGAGGTGCTCGGCGGTTTCCGCGGCCGGGTCCTGGACGCCGAGGGCGGCCCGGTCGCCCGCGCCAAGGTCACCCTGATCGACCGGCGCGGCCGCCAGGCGGGTGCCACCTTCTCCGCCGAGGACGGCAGCTACGCGCTCGCCGTACCGGCCGAGGGCGCCTACGTGCTCGCCGCCCGTGCCGCCGGCCACGGCCCGCTCGCCTCCTCGGCGACGCACCGGGGCGACGACAGCCCGGTCGCCCTCGACCTCTCGCTCCCGGGCGAGAACGCCGAGGTCACCGCCTGACGCCCCGGCCCGCCCCGGCGTGATCATCGACACTCCCGCCGTCCACGTGGCGGAAGTGTGGTGCACGATGGGGCGGCCGGGGATCCGTAGACCCGGGCAGTGCTCTGCGCACCCCTTGCTGTTCGCACCGATGGAGGACCCCATGCCCGCGGCACCCAAGCCCGAGATCCTCGCCGCCTTCGAGGCCGCGAAGGGGTTCATGCCGCGGGGTGAGGGACTCGCGCTGTACGAGGCCGCCGTCGAGGCCGGACGGCTCGGGCTGCCGCTCCTGGAGGTCGGCACCTACTGCGGACGTTCCACGATCCTGCTCGCCGACGCGGCCCGCGAGGCCGGGGTGACCGCGATCACGGTCGACCACCACCGGGGCAGCGAGGAGCAGCAGCCGGGCTGGGAGTACCACGACCCGTCCACGGTCGACCCGGAGATCGGCCTGATGGACACACTCCCCACCTTCCGCCGCACCCTTCACCGGGCGGGCCTGGAGGACCACGTGGTCGCGCTGGTCGGCCGCTCGCCGCAGATCGCCGCCTTCTGGGGCACGCCCCTCGGCCTGGTCTTCGTCGACGGCGGCCACACCGACGAGCACGCGAGCGGCGACTACGAGGGCTGGGCACCGCATGTCGCCGAGGGCGGGCTCCTCGTCATCCACGACGTGTTCCCGGACCCCGTCGACGAGTTCACCGGCCAGGCCCCCTACCGCGTCTACCTCCGGGCCCTGGAGTCGGGCGCGTTCACCGAGATCGCGGTGACCGGCTCCCTGCGCGTCCTGCGGCGAACCGGAGCGGGGATCTGAGCGCCCGGTTAGAGTCGCTGACGTGTCGTACGTAGGCCCTGACTTCGAACCGCCCCAGCCGCGCCGTTCCCGGCGCGGACCGCTCACCGTCGCGCTCGCCGCGCTCGTACCCGGCGCACTGGCCGGGTACCTCGTGTGGCAGGCCGTGGGAGACGATTCGGGGGGCGGCTCCGACCGGGCCGTTCCCGCTTCGTCGTCCTCCGCGACCGGCTCCGTCTCCCCCTCCTCTCGGGCGTCCGCCTCCACCACGGACGACACCAAGCCGAGTACGTCGTCGACCCCGGCGCCCTCGTCCTCCTCCTCGTCCTCCTCGAAGCCCGCCGCCTCCGGCTCCCTCAAGGGCAAGGTCATCGTCATCGACCCGGGGCACAACCCAGCCAACTTCCGGCACACGTCCGAGATCAACCGCAAGGTGAACATCGGAACGAACTGGAAGGAGTGCGACACGACCGGCACGTCGACCAACGCGGGTTACACGGAGGCCCGGTTCACCCTCGACGTCGCGCACCGGATGCGGACCATCCTCGAAAAGCGGGGCGCCACGGTGAAGTTGACCCAGGACGGCGACCGGTCCTTCGGCCCCTGCGTCGACGAGCGGGCCCGTATCGGCAACACGGCGCACGCGGACGCGGTCGTCTCCCTCCACGCCGACGGGTCGGCGGCCGGCAACCGCGGCTTCCACGTGATCCTCCCGGCGTCGGTGCACGAGGGCGCCGCCGACACCCGTCCGATCGTCGCCTCCTCCCGCGACCTCGGCGAGCGCATCGCGGGCCTGTTCGTCCGCGAGACGGGCAGCGCGCCCTCCAACTACGTCGGTGACGGAACCGGACTGGTGGTCCGTAAGGATCTCGGCGGTCTCAATCTGTCAACGGTTCCCAAGGTGTTCATCGAGTGCGGCAACATGCGCGATACGAAGGACGCGGCGCTGCTCACCAGTGGCGCGTGGCGAGAGAACGCGGCACGGGGGATCTCTGAAGGAATCGTTGGTTTCCTGCACGGGTAGTGATCTACGGACTCAACCCGGCGGACACCCTGATCGTCCGGGCGATAAGGTCGTCCGTACGATAAAGGGCCACCCCCGCGCTTCACACCGAGTCCTGACAACGGCACTATGTCGGCGACACGGTGCACAGCGATGCCTCACCGATGACGAGACGACTGACGAAGGACCTGAAGTGAATATCCGCTCCCTCACTCGAGGCGACGGCGTGGTGATCGGAGCAGCGGTGTTGCTGTTCATCGCGTCGTTCCTCAATCTCTACTCCTTTTCCGGGTACAGCGTTGACTCGAACGCCTGGGACAGCCTCGGCGAAGGCCTCGGCATCTACATGGGCGGGGTCATCGGCGCGGCCCTGATCGTCGTCAACCGCTGCCTGCCGCAGCCGCGCAAGGTCCTCGGGCTCGACCTGGGCACGGTCGGCGCGGCCTTCACGGTGCTGGTGGCCTGGACCCTGTTCTGGTCGATCGTGGACGTCCCGGACAGCGCCAGCGCCTCCGCGGGTCTCATCCTCGGCTTCATCGCGGCCCTCGTCCTGGCCGGCGCGGCCGTCGCGACCCCGCTCGTTCCGGCCCTCCAGGCCGCGCTCGTCGGCGCCCCGACCCCGATCGCCCCGGGGCCCTACGGCGGTCAGCCGCAGGGTGGTTACGGCTACCCGGGAGCCTCGCAGCCCGGCCAGCCCGGCCAGCAGCCCTACGGCGCCCAGCCCTCGCAGCCCACGCAGCCGTTCGGCGGGCAGCCGAGCCAGCCGTCGGCGCCGCAGACGCAGTCGCCGGCCCAGGACTTCTCGCCGTTCTGGTTCGCCGTCCCGGTCGCGCGGCCGCTGTTCGGTGAGGACGGCTCGCCGTCGCCGATCGCCGAACTGGCGCCGGGCACCTGGTACCTGGCCGTCGAGCAGCGTGGTGCGACCCTGGTGGCGCAGACGCAGGACGGCCGTCGCGGTGTGCTTCAGGACACCTCGGGGATCCAGCGCGGCTGATCCGCCCATCGCTCTCGCGACGGCCCCTCGCCCTTTCCGGCGGGGGGCCGTTGTCGTACAGTCGCAGCACGCCACGAACTGACGGATCGTCAGAACTCTGTTTCTGGAGGCGCCATGCGGCTCGGTCTCGCGCTCGGCTACTGGGGGCGCGGCCCCTCTGCGGACCATGTGCCGCTCGCCGTCGAGGCGGAGCGGCTCGGCTACGACTCGGTGTGGACCGCGGAGTCCTGGGGCTCGGACGCGTTCACCCCGCTCACCTGGATCGCCGCGAGGACCACGCGCATCCGGCTCGGCACGGCGATCGCGCAGATGGCCGCCCGCTCCCCCACCACCACCGCGATGCACGCGCTCACCCTCGACCATCTCTCCGGCGGGCGCATGATGCTGGGGCTCGGCCTGTCGGGACCCCAGGTCGTCGAGGGCTGGTACGGGCGGCCGTTCCCGAAGTCGCCGCTGACCGCGACCCGGGAGTACGTCGACGTCGTACGCCAGGTCCTGCGGCGCGAGGGGCCGGTCGAGCTGGACGGCCGCTTCCACTCCCACCCCTACCGAGGCGCGGACGGCACGGGACTCGGCAAGGCGCTCAAGCCGATCACGCACCCGCTGCGGGCCGAACTGCCCGTCCTGCTCGGCGCCGAGGGCCCGAAGAACATCGCGCAGACGACCCGGATCGCGGACGGCTGGCTGCCGCTGTACTGGTCGCCGACGCGTCCCCAGGCGTACGAGGCCTCGCTCACCGACCTGCCCGAGGGCTTCCTCGTGGCGCCGATGGCCCGCGCGCACGTCTGTGACGACGTCGCCGAAGGGCTGCTGCCGGTCAAGGCGATGCTCGGCTTCTACATCGGCGGGATGGGGCACGCGGCCCGCAACTTCCACGCCGATCTGATGGCCCGGATGGGCTTCGCGGAGGAAGCCCGCAACATCCAGCGGCTGTTCCTGGAAGGGCGCCGGGAAGAGGCCGTCCTGGCCGTACCCGACGCCTTCGCGGACGAGATCTCGCTCGTCGGGCCGCGTGAACGCATCGCCGAGCGGCTGGAGTCGTGGTGCAAGGGCCCGGTGACCGACCTGCTGGTCCTGTCCCCGGACCCCCACACCCTGCGTGTGCTGGCCGAGCTGAACTCCTAGGACCTGTCTGACAATTCCCGTCGCCCGGCGGCCGTTCCGGTCGGCGTGGCCCGTTCGGGTTTCATCCGGGGCCGACGGGCAATCCGCTCGACATGTCCCCTAGATATCGCAACGGTTCGAATCAGGCGGGGACGGTCATCGCGATCATCGCGGACGTCATGGCCGTCATCCTGGGCCTCTGGATCCTGATGTATCTGCTCGACGCCAATCGTGGCAACGACCTCGTGCAGTTCATCCACAGCACCGCGGCCTGGCTGGCCGGCTGGTCGCGCGACCTGTTCACCTTCGACAAGGAGTGGGCGCGTGTCGTCGCCGGCTACGGCCTCGCCGCCGTCGTCTACCTGTTCATCGGCCACGCCGTCGCCAACCGAATACACCGGCACTGACCGGCGCCGGCAGCGCACCGAGGAACCCGAGCGTCCGGACGGTCCGGGAAGCCAGGACCGTCCGGACCTTCAGCGGGCGGACGTGCAGCAGTCGGGGTCCAGGCCGACCGGCAGTCGCTCGCCGCCGAAGACCGCGCAGGTGGCCTCGTCGCCGCCCAGCGCGGCGACCGCCAGGAGCAGGGAGCCCGCCGTCCAGGTGGTGAGCTCCTCGGGCCAGACGGCCCGGTCCTCGAAGACATAGCCCGTCCAGTACAGACCGGACCGCGGATCACGCAGGTGCTGGATGGACTGGAGGATCTCCAGAGCGCGGTCCGACTCGCCCACCGCCCAGAGCGCCAGGGCGAGTTCGGCCGACTCGCCGCCGGTCACCCACGGGTTGGGAACCACGCAGCGCACCCCGAGACCGGGCACCACGAAGCGGTCCCAGCCCTCCTCTATGCGGGACTTGGCCTCGGCGCCCGTCAACGCGCCGCCGAGCACCGGGTAGTACCAGTCCATGGAGTAGCGGCCCTTGTCGAGGAACCGCTCCGGGTGGAGCCGGATCGCGTGCCGCAGCGCGCCGACGGCCAGCTCCCAGTCGGGCTGCGCCTCCTCGCGCTGCTCGGCGATGGCGAGGGCACAGCGCAGCGCGTGGTGGACCGACGAACTCCCGGTCAGCAGCGCGTCGTCGACCGCCGTTCCGTCGTCCTCGCGCTTCCAGCCGATCTGCCCGCCGCTCTGCTGGAGCCGCAGCACGAACTCCATGGCCGCGTAGACCGTGGGCCACATGCGGTCCAGGAAGACGTCGTCGCCGGTCGCCAGGTAGTGGTGCCAGACGCCCACCGCGATGTACGCGACGAAGTTGGTCTCGCGGCCGCGGTCGGTGACGTCCTCGAAGTCCCCGTCCGCGTAGGCCGCGTACCAGGACCCGTCCTCGTTCTGATGCCGTGCCAGCCACTCGTAGGCCCGCTCGGCGGCCTCGTGCTCGCCGGCCGCGTCGAGCGCCATGGCGGCCTCGGTGTGGTCCCACGGGTCGAGGTGGTGGCCGCGGAACCACGGGATGGCTCCGTCGGGGCGCTGCACCGCGAGGATCCCGCGCACCGTGGCGGCGGCCTCCTCTGCGGTGAGGACCCCGGGCAGGACGAGGTGTTCTGTCCGCCGGGGAGTGGTCACGTGGCGTCCGCCTCGGAAGCGGACTTCGCGGACGTCCCGGCGAGCTTCGGCAGGTGCGGCTTGGTCGCGTACGCCACGAAGCTCTTGCCGATCAGCGGGTTCAGCGTCTGCTCGACGACCCGGGTGGCCAGCGGCTTCTTCATGATGTCCCAGACGAGCAGCTTGTGGTACGCCCGCACGGGCAGCGCCTTGTCGTTGTCGACGCCGAACGCGCACTTCAGCCACCAGTACGGCGAGTGCAGCGCGTGCGCGTGGTGGGAGCCGTAGGGCCGCAGGCCGGCCTCGCGGATCTTCGCGAGCAGTTCGTCCGCCTTGTAGATGCGGATGTGGCCGCCCTCGACCTCGTGGTAGGCGTCGGACAGCGCCCAGCAGACCTTCTCCGGGCCGTAGCGCGGCACGGTGATGGCGATGCGCCCGCCCGGCTTGAGCACCCGGACCATCTCGGCGAGGACGCCCTTGTCGTCCGGGATGTGCTCCATGACCTCGGAGATGATCACGACGTCGAAGGACTCGTCGGGGAAGGGCAGCGCGAGCGCGTCGCCCTCCATGGCCGTCGCGGTGGCACCCGCGGGCGCCTCCCCGGCCTCCTTCATCGCCGCGAACCACTTGGCGACCTCGCGGATCTCCTCGGCGTTCTGGTCCAGCGCCACGACCTGCGCGCCGCGCCGGTAGCACTCGAAGGCGTGCCGGCCGGCACCGCATCCGAGGTCCAGGACGCGGTCGCCGGGGGCGAGCGGGAACCGGGAGAAGTCGACGGTCAGCACGTGGCCCTGCTTTCGCGATTGGCTGCAACTAGTTCTTCGGCCGCGGGAGTGGCCTCCGCGGCCTCGGCGCGGTCGGGTCCCGGGGCCGCCGGGGAGCCGGCGTCCGGCGCGCCGCCGCGCGGGCGGAGCCGGGACGCGGAAAGGGCCATCGCCGCACGGTAGTGGGCCACCGTGCCCTCGGCCGCCCTGGCCCAGGTGAAGCGCGCGAGGACGCGCTCGCGCCCGGCGGAACCGAGCCGTGCCCGGAGCGCGGGGTCACCGAGGAGCCGGCCGAGGGCGGCGGCCAGCGCTCCCGGGTCGCCCGGGGGAACCGCGAGGCAGGTCTCGCCGTCGGGTCCCGCGACCTCCGGGATCGCTCCGCCGGTGGTGGCCACGAGCGGGGTACCGGTGGCCATCGCCTCGGCGGCGGGCAGCGAGAAGCCCTCGTACAGGGAGGGCACGCAGGCGACCTCGGCCGAGCGGACGAGGTCGACGAGCTCGGCGTCGGAGATGCCCTTGACGAACTCGACGGCGCCCTCCAGGCCGTACCGCTCGATCGCCTGGGCGACCGGCCCGTCCTCGGCGCGCTTGCCGACGACGACGAGGTGCGCGCCAGGGTGTTCGGTACGCACCTTCGCGAGCGCCTCGACGAGGAACACCAGACCCTTGAGCGGCACGTCGGCACTGGACGTGGTGACGATGCGGCCCGGCACCTGGGGCACGGAGGGGTCCGGCGAGAAGAGGTCGGTGTCCGCGCCGATGTGGACGACGTGGATGCGGTCCTGCTCCACCCGCAGGTGGTCGACGATCTCCTGCCGCGAGGTGCCGGAGACGGTGAGGACGGACGGCAGGCGGCGCGCGACGCGCTTCTGCATGCGGGTGAAGGCGTACCAGCGGCGGACCGAGGCCCGGCGCTGCCAGCCCTCGGCGGCGTCCAGTTCCAGTTGCCGGTCGACGGTGATGGGGTGGTGGATGGTGGTCACCAGCGGGGCGCCGACGTCCCCCAGCAGTCCGTAGCCGAGCGTCTGGTTGTCATGGATGACGTCGAACTCGCCGCGCCGGGCCCGCAGGTGCCGGCGGGCGCGCAGCGAGAAGGTCAGCGGCTCGGGGAAGCCGCCGGTCCACATGGTGCCGACCTCCAGGGCGTCGACCCAGTCGCGGTACTCGTCGCGCGCGGGGGTGCGGAAGGGGTCGGGCTGGCGGTACAGGTCCAGGCTGGGCAGCTCGGTGAGGCTCAGCCCGGGAAGGCCCTCGTCGAGCACGGGGTAGGGCTGGGAGCCGATGACCTCGACGCGGTGGCCGAGGCGGGCGAGTTCGCGGGAGAGATGCCGTACGTAGACACCCTGGCCGCCGCAGAACGGGTTTCCCTTGTACGTGAGAAGCGCGATGCGCAGGGGCGGTTCCCCGTCGGCTGCCGCGCCCTTCCCGGGGTCCGCCTCCATGGCCTCAGCGGTCACTTCCGGTCCCCTTCTCCCTGCACTTTCCCGCGAGATTACGCCGGGACGCTAATCTAGAACAAGTTTCAGACTTGATCGTTCACGGAGCATTGAATCTACCGGCAGGTAGCGCCGCTGTGAGCGGTGGATCAGGTGATTCACGCCACGACGGGGCGGCTGGATCAGCTGGTCCACTCGGTGGTGTGACGCCCTGCGGTCGGCTCGTCGCTCCCTCTCGCCGATGTCACGGAACGGACCCATGCCTGCGGAAGCCAAGGCGGACTCGAAGAACGCGCGACCCGCGCCGGGGGGCGGCACGTCCGCCGCGCCTTCCGGTGCCGCGCACACCCGGCCGCACTCCATGTCGCATCCCGCCTCCGCGCCGCTCACCGAGCGGCAGGAGGCGCGCCGCCGCCGGATCCTGCACGCGAGCGCGCAGCTCGCCAGCCGGGGCGGCTTCGACGCCGTGCAGATGCGCGAGGTCGCGGAGTCGTCCCAGGTCGCTCTCGGCACCCTGTACCGCTACTTCCCCTCGAAGGTGCATCTGCTGGTCGCCACGATGCAGGACCAGCTGGAGCACATGCACGGCACGCTGCGCAAGAAGCCGCCGGCCGGGGACACCGCCGCGGAGCGGGTGGCGGAGACCCTGATGCGGGCGTTCCGCGCGCTCCAGCGCGAGCCGCACCTGGCCGACGCGATGGTCCGCGCGCTCACGTTCGCGGACCGCAGTGTCAGCCCCGAGGTCGACCAGGTCTCGCGGCAGACCACGGTGATCATCCTGGACGCGATGGGCCTCGACGACCCGACGCCGGCCCAGCTCTCCGCCGTCCGCGTCATCGAGCACACCTGGCACTCGGCCCTGATCACCTGGCTCTCCGGCCGTGCCTCGATCGCCCAGGTCAAGATAGACATCGAGACGGTCTGCCGCCTGATCGACCTGACCGACCCGAACGGCCGGTAGCCCCTCCGGGCCGGCCAGGGCGACCGGGACGCCCTGGCCGGCCGGGAGGACCGGAAGACCCGGGCCCACAGCGGCAGCGGCAGCGGCAGCCTCGGTGGCAGCGGCTAGCCCACGGGCTCCAGGCCGCTCCAGCTGCGGCCGATCGCCGTCTCTCCCGCCCAGCGCTCCAGCAGCCGTCGCGCCTCCGGCTCCGGGGCCGCCAGCGACACGGCCTGGGCGCCCGCCCGGACATCGCGTTCCTGCTGATGGGTGCCCTCGCTGCAACAGGCGCAGAGGACGCGTACGGAACTGGCCGGCTCGGCGCCGAAGCCGTGCTCGGTGAACAGCTCGAGCAGAGCCTCCAGGTCCCCCGCCTCGCCGGCCGCGACCGTCACCTCCAGGGTCGGCAGCGGCGAGGGCTCGAAGAGCGTGAGCTCGTCGAACACGGGGTACGTCGTGCCGCCGTAGACCCGTTCGCCCTTGGGTTCGCCGTCGTGCACGACGATCTCGCCGTACCGCCGCCCGCCCGTGACGGGCACGTTCACCACGCGCCCCCGGGTCGGGCACAACCGCTCGATCCACACGACCTCCCGCTCCCCGTCGGTGTCCAGCCGTACGCAGGCGGCGCCGAAACGGCCCGCGATCTCACCCTCCCCGTCGGGGATCTCGATGCCGAAGCCCTCCCAGGCGTCGCGGGCCGTCGCCCAGTCCCGCAGGATCGTGGCGGCGATGCCGAGGTTCCAGTACGCGGGATCGCCCTCGCCGCGCGGGGACCGGGCCGCCGCCTCCCGCCCGAGGTCGAGGGCCTTGTCCCAGTTCCGCAGGAACTTGTGGGCGAGCGCGGCGTCGTACCACCACACCGCGCTCGGCTCCTCGTCGGGGAAATGCGCGAGCACCCGCTCGTAGAGGTCGGCGGAACGCTGCCACTCCTCGGCGTCCCACGCCGCTCCCGCTTCCTCGATCAGCTTCCTGGCCTCGGACTTCTGCACGCTTCCCGCCCCGGTCGATCCGTCGAAGGCTGGAGGATATCCGGGGAGGCGGGCCGTTCCCGTGCCCGGCCCGGCGGTCTATTCCTCCGGCGGGAACACGGGCTCGCCGCCGGCCAGCAGCGAGATCATGACGGCCTCGACCGGGCAGCCCTCGGCCGCTTCCAGGATCTTCTCGTTGGCGTCGGTCTCCGGTTCGACGGGATGGGACTGCATGCCGGCGTCGAGGCGGAAGGCGTCCGGGGCGAGGTGGACGCACTGGGCCGAGCCGATGCAGACGGAACGGTCGACCTCGACCTGCCAGCGGTCGCCCATCCTCAGGCCTCCCAGCCGGCCGGCAGGTGGATCATCTTGTGCTCCAGGAACTCGCCGTACCCCTCGGGCCCGAACTCCCGCCCCAGGCCCGAGTTCTTGTAGCCGCCGAAGGGGCCCAGCATGTCGAGGCTGAAGGTGTTCACCGAGTAGGTGCCGGTACGGACCTGGCGGGCGATGTCGATGCCGTGGGCGACGTCCGCCGTCCAGACGCTGCCGCTCAGCCCGTAGTCGGAGTCGTTGGCGATCTTCACGGCCTCGGCCTCGTCGCCGTAGGGGAGCAGACAGATCACCGGGCCGAAGATCTCCTCCCGGGCGATGCGCATGGTGTTGTCGACGTCCCCGAACAGGGTCGGCTCGACGTACCAGCCGCGGTCCAGCCCCTGCGGGCGTCCGCCGCCGGCCAGGATCTTGGCGCCCTCCTCCTGGCCGATGCGGATGTAGTCGAGGCTGCGCCGCCGCTGCCGTTCGGCGACCAGCGGTCCGACCTGGGTGGCCGGGTCGAGCGGATCGCCGACGACCAGCGCGTTCGCCGCCGTGGCGAAGGCGTCCGCGAACTCGTCGTAGCGCGAGCGGGGCACGAGGATGCGGGTCTGGGCCACGCAGGCCTGGCCGTTGTTCATCCAGGCCGCCGAGACGATCCCGGGGACCGAGGTGTCGAGGTCCGCGTCGGGCAGCACCACGGCCGCCGACTTGCCGCCCAACTCCAGTGTCACGCGGGTGAGATGACGGGAGGCGACCTCCATCACCCGCTTGCCCGCCGCGACCGAGCCGGTGAAGGAGACCTTGTCGACGCCCGGGTGTCCGACCAGGTACTCGCTGACCTCGCGGTCGGCCGGAAGGATCGACAGCACCCCTTCGGGCAGCCCGGCCTCCTTCGCGATCTCCCCGAGCAGATAGGCGTCCAGGGGCGATTCGGGCGACGGCTTCAGTACGACCGTGCAGCCGGTCAGCAGCGCGGGCGCGAGCTTGGCCGCCGCCACGAACTGCGGGACGTTCCACGGGACCACGGCAGCCACCACGCCCACCGGCTCACGGCGGACGAGGATCCTGCCGAGGACTCCGTCGCGGGTCTCCTCGTACGTGTAGCCGCGCGCGACCGTGATCGCCGTGTCCCACACCATCATCGCGCCGAGGGCCTGCGCGAGGACGCTCCAGGAGTAGGGGGAGCCGTTCTCCGAGGAGATGACGCGGGCGATCTCCTCGTGCCGTACGGCGATGGCGTCCTTGATCCGGGTCACGACCGCGATCCGCTCGTCGAGGCTCATGCGCGGCCAGGGCCCCTCGTCGAACGCCCGGCGCGCCGCGGCGACGGCGCGGTCGACGTCCGCGGCGGAGGCGTGCGGCACCCGGCCGATGACCTCCTCGGTGTGCGGTGAGATCACCTCGATGACGTCCTTGCCGAGCGGGTCGGTCAACTCCCCGCCGATGAACAGCTGTCCGTGTTCCACGAGCTCGGTCATGGCCGACTGCCTCCCAAGGGTGCTCTCCGGCACCATGTCTGACGGTTCATCAGATATGAGAACTGATACCAGTTCCCGCCACATGAGTCCACGGCACGGACACCGCCGTCCGCCCGGACGGAACAGTCGACCCGGGCTCCCATTGGAACCCGTTCTAGTTATAGTGGCGGGAATCGGCGATGGGTGGAAGCGCATGACGCAGGTGACCGATCACGGCGGGGGCGTACGGTCCATCAGCGTCCCCATCCCGGACAACCCCCTCGGCCACACGCTGGTGTACCTGGTCGACACCGACGCGGGGCCCGTGCTCGTCGACACCGGCTGGGACGACCCGGCTTCCTGGGACACGCTCGCCGAGGGGATCACCGGCTGCGGAACCTCGGTCGCGGAGATCCACGGCGTGGTCATCACCCACCACCACCCCGACCACCACGGCCTGTCGGGCCGGGTCCGGGAGGCGTCCGGTGCCTGGATCGCGATGCACGCCGCCGACGCGGCGATCGTCCGGCGCACCCGGGAGACCCGGCCCGAGGGCTGGTTCGCCTACATGGCCGCCAAACTGGAGGCCTCCGGAGCCCCGGAGGAGCATGTCGCCCCGCTCCGCGAGGCACCCCGCTCGCTCCGCCGCCCCAGCACCCTGCCCGGCTTCTCCCCCGCGTTGCCCGACCGCGAGATCGTCCCCGGCGAACTCCTGCCCCTGCCCGGCCGCCGGCTGCGCGCCGTCTGGACCCCCGGTCACACACCCGGGCACGTCTGCCTCCACCTGGAGGAGGCCCACCCGGACCGGCTGCCCGGCAACGGACGCCTGTTCTCCGGCGACCATCTGCTGCCGAGGATCACCCCGCACATCGGTCTCTACGAGGACCCGGACACCCACGGGATCGAGGGCCTCGGGGAGATCGCCGACCCGCTCGGCGACTACCTCGACTCCCTGGAGCGCGTCGGCCGCCTCGCCCCCGCCGAAGTGCTCCCGGCCCACCAGCACGTGTTCACCGACGCCCCGTCCCGGGTCGCCGAGTTGCTCGCGCACCACGAGGAGCGGCTCACCGGCCTGCTCACGCTGCTCTCCGTACCGCTCACGCCCTGGCAACTCGCCGAACGCATGGAGTGGAACCGCCCCTGGGCCGACATCCCCTACGGATCACGGAACATCGCGGTCTCCGAGGCAGAGGCCCACATCCGCCGACTGGTGAAACTGGGCCGGGCGGAAGCGGTGACGGGCAGCGACCCGGTGACCTACACGGCGGTGTGACACAGCCCCACCCACCGAGCCCCCGGCCCGACCGAGCCCACGCACTCCGATCACCCGGCCAGGCGCCACCCGCACCCGGCCGATCGCCCGGCCCGGCGGCTCCCGTGCCCAGCCGACCGCTCAGCCCAGCAGCTCCCGTACCAACGCGTCCGCCTCACCCAGGAGTCCGACCTCACGCGTGCCCATCGTCGGGTCGGCCGCCCTGCGCGATCCCGCCTCCTCGAGCCCCTCCTCGGTCACCTGGTCCTCGTTCCCGTCGAGCAGTGCCTCCAGCGTCTCCTCGGCCACGCCTCCGATCGCCTCGCCGCCGACGGCGACCTGGGCGAGGATCACGGCGGACATGGCCCAGTCGAGACCGGGTGCCCCCTCCTCGGCGTCGGACCAGTCGATGACCTTCGGCCCGTCCGGGGTGAGCATCACGTTGTCGGGGTGCAGATCCAGGTGCAGCACACGGACGGCGGGATCGGCGGAGAGCCGCGCGGGCACGACGTGCAGCTTGCGCAGCAGCCTGGCCAGGGTGAGGCCCGCCTCCTGGGCGGAGAGCAGGCCCTGGCCGAAGGCCTCCAGCATGGTCGGCCCGGACAGCCGCTCCATCACCAGGTCCCCGCCGGTCGCGGCCCGCACCCCCGGCACCGGATAACCGTGCGAGTGCACGTGCTGCATCACCGCCGCCTCGGCCGTCGCGTCGCCCCAGCCCTCGCGGTCCCGCCGCAGCACCCACGCCTCGTCGATCTCGTAGACGTCCGCCGAACGCCCCGAACCGAGCAGTCTCCCCGTTCGCATGACCCGAACCTAGCGGATGTCGCCCAGGTCACTCCGGGCCCGTGCCCCAGGCAACACCCGGCGGAATCCGGGCGGCCGGTAGAGTGTGCGCGTCGTCATCACACCCTTACGAGGAGAAGCCGGTGCGAATCCGGCGCTGACCCGCAACCGTGAGCCACTTCGGTGGTGAGCCGGATCGCCTCGCACGGGACGTGACCGGCTCGTGCCCTCGGCAGCCCGCCGACGGCCGGCATCGTCGAGGGATACGGAGCCGGAGCCGCCCGGATACCTCAGCGTGCCCGGTGCTGCCCGGCTCCCCGCAGGGGAGAGTCATGTTTGTTCGCCGCACCGCAGCGGTACTGGCCGCCACCGCCGTCATCGGGGCGGTCGCCGCACCGGCCGCCTCCGCCGACTCCTCCCCTTCGCCGTCGCCCTCGGTGGCGCTGCCCTCGGGCCTGTTCGGCTCCGCCGACCCGACCTACGACGGCGTGTGGCGCCAGTCGCTCGCGCTGCTCGCCCAGCACACCGTCGGTGTGCGGCCCGCCGAGAAGGCCGTGGACTGGCTGACCGGCCAGCAGTGCGCGAACGGCGCCTTCGCCGCGTACCGCGCCGACGCGGCCGCCGCGTGCGACGCGAAGACGCAGGTCGACACCAACAGCACCGCGGCCGCCGTCCAGGCCCTCGCCGCGCTCGGCGGACACGACGACGCCACCGGCAAGGCCGTCACCTGGCTGGAGTCCGCGCAGAACAAGGACGGCGGCTGGGGCTACATGGCCGGCGGACCTAGCGACACCAACTCGACGTCCGTCGTCATCGGCGCGCTGAAGGCGGTCGGCAAGAAGCCCGCGAGCGTCTCCAAGGACGGCAAGTCACCCTTCGACGCCCTGCTGAAGCTGTCGACGGCCTGCGACGCGGAGGGCGACGGCGCCTTCGCCTACCAGCCCGACAAGAAGGGCAAGCTGGCGGCGAACGCGGACGCGACCGCGGCGGGCGTGACGGCCGGCATGGGCCAGGGCTTCGTGGCGGCGACCGGCTACGCGTTCGACCTCACGGGTTGCGTCATCGCCGACGCCCCCGACATGGCGACCGCGGCGGGGAACGGCGCCAACTATCTCGCCAAGGCGCTGGCGAAGACCTCGTACCTGAAGTCCGCGCTCCCGGGTGCCAAGGACCAGCCCGACTACGGCAACACCGCGGACGCGGTCGTGGCCCTGTCCGCCATCGGTGCGACGAAGGCCGCGCAGAAGCCGCTCACCTGGCTGGAGAAGAACTCCGCCGACTGGGCGGCCCAGTCCGGCCCCGCCGCGTACGCGCAGTTGATCTTCGCCGCGCACACCTCCGGCACCGACCCGCGCGACTTCGGCGGCAAGGACCTCGTCGCCCAGCTCAACGCCACGGGCCCGGCGCCGGCCGCGGCGGGTGCCTCGGCGAGCCCGAGCGAGAAGAAGAACGACGAGAAGAAGGACGACGGCAACGGGCTCGGCGTCTGGTGGATCGTCGGCGTCGGCCTGGTCGCGGGCATCGGCATCGGCTTCCTGATCAGCGGCCGCAACAAGAAGCGCCAGCTGTGACCACCCGTCGGACGACCGCACCCCTTCTGGCCCTGGCCCTGGCGCTGGCCCTCCTGCTCCTCGTCCTCGGCGGCGCGGGGCAGGCCGGAGCCGTCGGCTACCGCTACTGGTCCTTCTGGGACCTGACCGGCGGGAAGTGGACCTACGCCACCCAGGGCCCGTCGACCGCGCGGCCGTCCGACGGCGACGTCCAGGGCTTCCGCTTCGCGGTGAGCGAGGACTCCCAGCACGCCGTACAGCCGCGCGGGGAGCGGGAGTTCGCCGCGATATGCGCCAAGACGCCCGCCCTGCACGGCAAGAAGCGGGTGGCCCTGGTCATCGACCCGGGTACGGCCGCCGACGCGCCGTCCGGCGAGCGGCCGCCGTCCGCGCGCACCGCCTGTGCCCAGGTCGCCCCCGACGCGAGCACCGCGGAGGCCCTGGCCGCGGTCGCGGGCCCCCTGCGCTACGACACCAACGCCCTGCTGTGCGCCATCACGGGCTATCCGCGGACGGGCTGCGGCGACCCGGTCGCGGCGGGCGGACCCACCGCGTCCGCCCGCCCGCACACCTCCGCACCGGCCCGGCAGGGCCCTTCGGTGGGCCTGCTGGCGGGAGCGGCCGCGGTGGCCGTGCTGGGTGCGGCGGCCGTCTGGCAGGCCCGTCGGCGCAGGGGCTAGGCGCAGATCATGACCAAGTCCGACCGCCCGACCATCTCCACGGGCGACCGTCCCACGGCGCGATGGGACTCCGCCCCGCCCGAACGGGACCGGGAACCCCGGATGTCGGGCCCCCGGCGCCCGGACGCGGACGAGACGACGGTCCCGCCGAGCACCGACCCGGCGGGACCGTCGCCGGCCTCCCGCCTCCGCCCCCGCGCTCTCCCCCTCTCCCTCCCCCACAGCCGCAGCCGCAGCCGCACGAGCGGCACGAGCGGCACGCGTACCGTCTCCGTGGCGAACCGGGCCCACGCCCTGCACCCCGGGGCCTGGTGGATCTGGGCGCTGGGACTCGGAACGGCGGCCTCCCGCACCACGAATCCGCTTCTGCTCGCGCTGCTCATGGCGGTGGCGGGGTTTGTGGTGGCCACTCACCGCACCGACGCCCCCTGGGCCCGCTCCTACACCGCGTTCGTGAAACTGGCGGCGGCCGTCCTCGTCATCCGCCTGGCCTTCGCCGTCTTCCTCGGCTCCCCGATCCCCGGCACGCACGTGATCGTCACCCTCCCCGAGATCCCCCTCCCGCACTGGGCACAGGGGGTGCGCATCGGTGGCCGGGTCACCGCCGAAGGCCTGCTCTTCGCGCTCTACGACGGCCTGAAGCTGGCCGCCCTCCTCGTCTGCGTCGGCGCGGCCAACGCCCTCGCCAACCCGGCACGGCTGCTCAAGTCGCTGCCGGGCGCGCTGTACGAGGCGGGCGTCGCGGTGGTCGTCGCGCTCACCTTCGCGCCGCACCTGATCGCCGACGTCCAGCGACTGCGCGCCGCGCGCCGGCTCCGCGGCCGTCCCGACCGGGGGCTGCGCGGCCTCCTGCACGTCGGACTCCCCGTCCTGGAGGGCGCGCTGGAGCGTTCGGTCGCGCTGGCCGCGGCGATGGACGCGCGCGGGTACGGGCGCACGGCGCAGGTCCCGGCCGCCGTCCGCCGGACCACCGGAGCCCTCACCCTGGGCGGCCTGCTCGGCGTCTGCGCCGGCACCTACGGACTGCTGACCGCGGCGGGCGACAGCTACGGCCTGCCGGTCCTGCTGGCCGGACTCGGCGCGGCGCTCGGCGGCCTGTGGCTGGGCGGCCGCCGCACACCGCGGACCCGCTACCGGCCGGACCTCTGGGGCGTCCGGGCCTGGCTGGTCGCCGGGTCGGGCGTGGCCGTAGCGGCCCTGATGATCGTGGCCGCGTCGAGCGACCCCGCCGCCCTGCGCCCCGGCGTCGTCCCCCTGGTCGCCCCCACCCTCCCGCTCCGGCCGGCGGCGGCGATCCTCCTCGGCCTGCTCCCCGCCTTCGCGGCCCCGGCCCCGGCCGCCCGGCGAACCCCCGCACCCGCCCCTGAGGAGTCACCGTGATCCGCTTCGAGGATGTCTCCGTGACGTACGCCGGTGCGGCCGAACCCTCCGTCCGGGGCGTGGACTTCGAGGTGCCGGAGGGCGAACTGGTGCTGCTCGTCGGCCCGTCCGGGGTCGGCAAGTCGACGGTGCTGGGCGCGGTGAGCGGACTGGTCCCGCACTTCACGGGCGGAACGCTGCGCGGCCGGGTCACCGTCGCGGGGCGGGACACCCGTACCCACAAGCCGCGCGAACTCGCGGACGTGGTCGGCACCGTGGGCCAGGACCCGCTGTCCCACTTCGTGACGGACACGGTGGAGGACGAACTCGCCTACGGCATGGAGTCGTTGGGCCTGGCACCGGCCGTGATGCGCCGCCGCGTCGAGGAGACCCTCGACCTCCTCTCGCTGGCCGACCTGCGCGACCGCCCGATCGCCACCCTGTCCGGCGGCCAGCAACAGCGGGTCGCGATCGGTTCCGTGCTCACCCCGCACCCGCGCGTCCTGGTCCTCGACGAACCCACCTCGGCCCTGGACCCCGGCGCCGCCGAGGAGGTCCTCGCCGTCCTCCAGCGCCTGGTCCACGACCTCGGCACCACGGTCCTGATGGCCGAGCACCGCCTGGAACGCGTCGTCCAGTACGCCGACCGCCTCGCCCTCCTGCCCGCGCCGGGTGCGCCCGTCGCCGTCGGCACCCCGTCCGAGATCATGGCCGTTTCCCCGGTGTACCCGCCGGTGGTGGACCTCGGCCGCCTGGCCGGCTGGTCCCCGCTCCCCCTGACCGTGCGCGACGCGAGACGCCGGGCGGGAGCACTGCGCGAGCGCCTCACCATCACCACTCCGGCACCGGCCGGACCCGCCGCTCCCCTCGGCCCGTCCCTCCCTCTTCCTCTTCCCGAGGCGCCGGAACCTCCCGCCGCCTCCCCTTCCCCGCTCTCCCGTCTCCTCCGCGGTCGCGGCCGTGGGCGCGGTCCCGCCGCCCCGTCGTCGCCGGAGGTGGCCGTCGTGGCGTCGCTGGCCGTCCGGCGCGGGCGCGTCGAGGCTCTGCGCCGGGTCGATCTGACGGCGGGGCCGGGCGAGACGATCGCGCTGATGGGCCGCAACGGCGCCGGGAAGTCGACGCTGCTCGGAGCGCTGGTCGGGCTCGTCGAGCCGACCGCCGGTTCCGTACGGGTCGGCGGGGCGGCACCACATCGCCTGGCGCCGCGTGACCTCGTACGGCGGGTGGGACTCGTACCGCAGGAGCCGCGGGATCTGCTGTACGCGGACACGGTGGCCGCCGAGTGCGCCGCGGCCGACGAGGACGCCGGGGCCGCCGCCGGAACCTGCCGGTCGCTGGTGTCCGAACTACTGCCGGACATCGCGGACGGCACGCATCCCCGCGACCTGTCCGAGGGGCAGCGGCTGGCGCTGGCGCTGGCCGTCGTCCTCACCGCCCGCCCTCCGCTCCTGCTCCTCGACGAGCCGACCCGCGGTCTCGACTACGCGGCCAAGGCCCGGCTGGTCACCGTGCTGCGCGGGCTCGCCGCCGAGGGGCACGCCATCGTGCTGGCGACCCACGACGTGGAACTCGCCGCCGAGCTCGCCGACCGTGTGGTGATCCTCGCGGACGGCGAGGTCGTCGCCGACGGTCCCACCGCCGAGGTGGTCGTCGCGTCCCCGTCCTTCGCCCCGCAGGTCGCCAAGATCCTGGCCCCCGCGCCATGGCTCACCGTCGCCCAGGTCAGAAGGGCCCTCGCATGACCGCCTCCGACGCGTCCGCCGCCCGCCCGCAGCCCCAGGCCCGGGCCGTCCGCCTCGGCCCGCGTTCCGTCGCCGCCCTGGCCCTGGTCAGCGCGACCGGGACCGCCGGGTTCGCCTGGCCGCTCTTCGCGGGTCCCGGCTCGCAGGTCAGCGCGCACGCCCAGGACGCGCCGTGGCTGTTCGCCGGGCTCCTCGTCCTGCTGGTCGCGGTGGTCGCGGCGACGATCTCCGAGTCGGGCCTCGGCCCGAAGGCGGTCGCCATGCTCGGCGTGCTGGCCGCGACCGGCGCCGCGCTGCGCCCGATCGGGGCCGGGACCGCCGGCATCGAGCCGATGTTCTTCCTGATGGTCCTGAGCGGGCGGGTGCTCGGGCCGGGCTTCGGCTACGTGCTCGGGTCCGTGACCATGTTCGCGTCGGCGCTGCTGACCGGCGGGGTGGGACCCTGGATGCCCTTCCAGATGCTGGCCATGGGCTGGTTCACGATGGGGGCCGGCCTCCTGCCGGGCCCGGACCGGCTGCGCGGCCGCGCGGAACTGCTCATGCTCGCCGGATACGGCTTCCTGGCCGCCTTCGCGTACGGCACCGTCATGAATCTGGCCGGCTGGCCCTTCATGGACGCGCTGGCCTCGAACATCGCCTTCGACCCGCACGCCGCCGTCCCCGCCAACCTCGCCCGCTTCGTCGCCTACTGCCTGGCCACCTCCCTCGGCTGGGACCTGGGGCGGGCGGTCGTCACCGTCGTCCTGACCCTGACGATCGGCACGACCCTCCTGAAGGCGCTGCGCCGGGCCACGCGGCGGGCTGCCTTCGAGAGCCCGGTCACGTTCGAACCCCGCTGATCCGCGACCCACGTCACACCACCCCGCGGCGCCGCGTGACCCGCCCCGTACCGTCCGTCAGCCACGGGGTGAAGCGGCCCACAGGGCCCACGTCACATACGAAGCGGCTTCGTAGATCAACGAGCGTGGCATGGACGCGTCGTCATGCCCTCTGACCTGGGGATCGAGAGCCACGTCACACAGTGGACTTTCACCTCGGATGCGACCACAACTAGTAAAAAGGGTCATTGCGGACGAGCTCGGATCCTGTTTGTCTTGTGGACGTCGCCAGGCACCACGAGCCCCCACGGGCCGCGGCGCCGACGTACGCCGCTCCTTCCACACACCACGTGGTCACGACGTACGAGCGACCCCATGTCCCCTAGGAAACAGGTTCTCCGTGTCCGTCTCCGTCATCCGCCGCATCGTTTCTTCCCCGAAGAAGGCTCTCGCCGGTACCGCCGTGGCCGCCGCCACCGCCGGCATGGTCCTGGCAGCGGCGCCCGCCCAGGCCGCCACGCCGACCAGCGCCTCCGCCGCGAAGTCGATCGCCCACTCGATGATTCCGGACGCCGGGCAGTTCAACGCCTTCAGCAAGATCGTCGAGCACGAGAGTGGCTGGAACGTCAACGCCACGAACTCCTCGTCCGGTGCGTACGGCCTGGTCCAGGCCCTGCCCGGTTCGAAGATGGCCTCCGCCGGCTCCGACTGGAAGACCAACCCCAAGACCCAGATCAAGTGGGGCCTGGACTACATGAACTCCCGCTACGGCAGCCCGGCCGGCGCCTGGAGCTTCTGGCAGGCCAACGGCTGGTACTGATCAGCCCAGCAAACACAAGGCGGCACCCCGTTTCCCGGGGCTGCCGCCTTCGTCGTACCCGGGATCTCCCGGCCCCACCGGCCACAACCTTCTTTCGCCCCCTCCGCCCCTACCCGACCCACCCTGGGGCTCCGCCCCAGCCCCCGCTCCTCAAACACCGGAGGGGCTGGACCCTGCACCCGCAGCCGGGATCCGGCGTGAGGGGACGTGCCGGTACATCAATGCCCGTCGCCACCGACGCCCACCCCTCACCCAACGGCGACGGGCTGATGCACCGGCACGGCCCCGACCCACC
>NZ_JBIAQM010000009.1:0-271008 GCF_042888945.1 Streptomyces sp. NPDC002698 | reverse complement strand
AAGGACGTGTCGCTGCCCGAGACGATGAAACGGTCCATGGCCCGCCAGGCCGAGGCCGACCGCGAACGCAGGGCCCGGATCATCAACGCGGACGCGGAACTCCAGGCGTCCAAGAAACTCGCGGAAGCCGCCGGCGTGATGTCGGAACAGCCGGCCGCGCTCCAACTACGGCTGCTCCAGACGGTCGTGGCCGTCGCGGCCGAGAAGAACTCCACCCTCGTCCTGCCCTTCCCGGTCGAACTGCTGCGCTTCCTGGAACGGGCCCAGTCGGGACAGCCGCCGGTGGTGACGGAGTCGCAGCGGGAGCGGCGGCCGAAAGCGCCGTCCGCGGAGGAGCGGCAGCCGGCGGTCGAGCCCGTCGAGCCTCCCGCCCCGCCGGGGCGGATCAACGGGGTGCCGGAGGCCCTCGGCCTTCCGGAGGCGTTCGCGGACACGGACGGACTCGGCATCCCGGACACGTTCGGCATCCTGGGTGAGCCCAGGGTGCCCGTGGAGCCGGAGGGACCCGAGGATTCGGGGAATCCCGACGGGTTCGGGACCGTCGACGCCTACGGGAACGACGCGGACCGGTCCACGACCGCGGCGGAACGCGCGGAGCCGGAGTCACCCGCGGGATAGCCCCGCGCGGACGACGGGGAACTCGGCCTCGGGGTCGCGCCCCCGGCCCGGCCCGGCCCCAGGATCTCGCTCCCGACCCGACCTCAGGGCCGCGCTCCCGACCCGACCGCCGCGAGTCCGCCCTCTCCACCGTTCAGGTCGACTTCCCCCCAGCCGGACCGGCTGAGCCGGCCAGGGACATCAATACGCCTCCTCGTAAGGTGGAGGCATGAGCGACGACCACTGCGCGACCGGCGAAGACGGGCCGGGCACGGAGTCCCGCGACGCCCTCGACGCGGCGGCGGAGCAGGCCGGGCCGCCGTACGCGGAGTGCGTGCTGTGCCGTGAACCGACCGAGTACCCGGAGTCGCACAGGGGGATCACGCTGTGCCCCGTCTGCGCCTGGCAGGAGGCACAGCGCACCGCGTGTTCGGGCTGACCGGCGCGGGCACCGGCCGGACGGGCGGCTCCGGAACCGGACCGTCCGTCCGGAACGGATCTTCCGCCTGGCAGACTGGGGGCGTGAGCAGCGACGACCTGACCCCCGCCGACGACAGCCCGTTCCGTGACGAGCCCACCGTGCGTGACGAGGCACGGCAGTTCGTGCTGCCGCTGGTCGTGCACATCGAGAAGGCCGCTCCCCCGGCGCGCACCGACGCGCTGGAGACCTCGGCCCGGGCCGTGCTGACCATCCTGAGCGACGAGCGGTCGCTCGGGGACGGCATCTGGGCGCGGGCGATGCGGGACTGGCAGGACGCCCGGATCCGCAAGGTCGTGCGGCGGGCGCGCGGAGCCGAGTGGCGGCGGGCCGAGGCCCTGCCCGGCATCACCGTGACCGGGCGGTCCGCGGAGGTACGGGTTTTCCCGCCGGTACCGCTGGACGGCTGGCCCAAGGACCTGGCACGGCTCCAGGTGTCCGGTACGGATCTCGAGGATCCGGAGCCCCCGGCACCGGCCGATCCCGCGGCGCCCGTGCTGTGGCTGAACCCGGAACTCGACATGTCGGCCGGCAAGACGATGGCGCAGACGGGCCATGGCGCCCAGCTGGCCTGGTGGGAGCTGTCGGAGAAGGAACGGATCGCCTGGCGCGAGGCGGGCTTCGCCCTCTCGGTGCGCACGGCCGATCCGGCCCGCTGGAGTGAACTCAGCGCTTCCGAGCTGCCGTTGGTCCGCGACGCGGGGTTCACGGAGATCGCTCCCGGACTGACGGTCGCCGTCGAGGGACACGACCGCGTCGGCGCCCCGGCGAAAAGCGTTCCGGATGCGGCGGTCTGACGGCGGCCCCTACTTCGCCAGCGTGGTGGCGAGTTCCGCCGTGACGCGGACCAGTTCGGTGTCCGGCTCGGCGAGCAGGTGCTGGAGGGTGCCTCTGTGGGCGCGCACGGCCTGGCGGGCTTCGCGCTCCCATCCCACCCAGTTCTCCCGGCGGTTGAGGAGCTTGGGGTAGGCGGCGGCCGTGCGTTCCCACTGCCGTGCGTCCGCGATGTCCCTCAGGAGCTGGATTATCTGGACGCGGCAGGTGACCTGGGGGAGTTCGGCGAGTTCCCAGAGGAAGGGGACGGTGGCGGCCGTCGCCTGCTCCACGACGAATCCGTACTGGCAGATTCGTTCCCTCAGGTCCTGGAGTGCCGCCCTGGCCGTCGCCGCGTCACCCCAGGCGACGGTGTTGAGGAGGAAGGGGATGGCTTCCGCCGACCCCTTGGAGTCCTTGATCTCGTCCCACGGCACGCGTGCCAGATTCCCGAGTGGTGTTGCCATTTCCGCTCCCTCCGAAGGCGTCGGACAGTGACACGCGGGCGGGCCGAGGGCCCGTCCCGGACGATCACGCTCCCCGGGGAGAGCGGCTGAGTCGACGTCAGTACGCGCCCCTGGTAACGAGGTTGACGCCACGGCTATTATCCACGCTGTCAGCGTCTTCGTGCAATTGCACGAGAAATTGCATGGAGCCGGAGAGAGTTTTGGGCCACGTGAGGTCCGGCCGGAGCCCGCGACCGGGCGGCCGGGCGAACACACACCTGGTGGAACGTCAGCAAGGAGAGTGCGTTGGTGCCATCAGTGCCGAACGGAGTGCGGGCGAGCTCGCTGGGCGCCTCCTGGATCAAGAGCAGGCACAGCAATGCCGAAGGCAACTGCGTCGAGGTGGCCGACCTCGGTGACGGAGGTATCGCGGTACGCAACTCCCGCGACCCCGACGGTCCGGCCCTCGTCTACACCCCCGCGGAAGTGGCGGCGTTCCTGGCCGGCGCGAAGGACGGGGAGTTCGACCACCTGCTCTGATCCTGGCGTCCGATGCTCCGAACTCCGCTGAAACGGAACGATGGTTGTCCACTTCTGTCTCCCCCTGCGGCAGAGTCCGGGGCAGTGCGATAATTTTGGCTGTCTTCTGCCGGTCGACTGGGAGTCAGGATGTCCGTCGAGTCACCCCGCGTCTCCCGCCTCGAACCGTATCTGAGCCGGGAGGAGCCCGCTCCTACTCTGCTGAAGATGCTGGTCGGCGTTCAGCTGGCCGGCGCCCGCGAGGACGCGGGGCTGTCCCAGGAACAGGCGGCGCGTTCCCTGGGGTTCAGCGCGGCGAAGCTGTCGCGCATAGAGGCGGGCAAGGGCCGTCGGCCGCCGACGGAGGGCGACGTCCGCGCGCTGCTCGACCTGTACGGGACCGAGGACTACCAGGTGTCGGTCCTGCTCAGACTGCTCAAGCGCGCGGGCGAGCCGGGGTGGTGGCAGCGCTACGACAAGCGGCTGATGCCCGAGTGGTTCGACCGTCTGGTCGGACTCCAGGAGGCGGCCACCACCATCCGCACCTTCGAGATCCAGTACGTTCCGGGCCTGCTGCAGACCCCCGACTACACACGGGCCGTGGTGGAACGCGGGCTGCCGACGGCGCCCGCCGCCGAGGTGCAGCGCCGGGTGGAGTTGCGCATGCGCCGGCGGGAACTGCTGGACCGGGTGGACGCCCCTCAGCTGTGGGCCGTCGTCGACGAGTCCGTACTGCTGCGCGTTCTGGGCAGCCGCGCGGTGATGCGCGCTCAGCTGGAGCACCTCATCGAGATGGCCCAGCGCCCCCATGTGGTCGTGCAGATCGTGCCGTTGGACGTCACCAACGCCTCGGCTCCGGCGATCCCCGTCACCTATCTGCGCTTCGGCGGCGTCGAACTGCCCGACATCGTCTACCTGGAGCACATCAGAAGCGCCAACTTCCTGGAGGACCGGGACGAGACGGAGGAGTACCGGGTGGTACTGGACCGGCTCGCCGACGAGGCCCTCAGCCCGCGCGCGTCCCTGGCGCTGCTGCGCAGCACGGTGGAACAGCGGTACAGCGCCTCGCACTGACGAGCCGTCACCATCGGCCCCGGGCCGTTGCCGACAGGTCCGCCGGGCAGGTCCCGCCGCGCACACGCGAGCGGGTCCCGCCGCAGGTGCCGGGAGGCGGAAGTGGACCGGAACTAGCGGATCCGGCCGACCCCGCCGAACTCGATCCACTCCTGCGTGAGCTGGCGCGGCACGACGTCGGTGTCCGGGCGCCAGGTGGACACCTCGACCAGTCCGGGTTCGAGGATGTCCATGCCGTCGAAGAACTCCTCCACGTCCTTCTCCTGGCGGACCCGGCCCCAGTGCCCCTGCGTCGCGGTGTCCATGAAGCCGGTGACGAAGTCACGGACCTCGGCATCATCGCTGACCAGTTGGCACATCACCATGAAGCTGCCGGGCGCCAGCCGTTCGGCGACGCGGCGGATCACGGGGAGGGGCCCGTCGGTCTCGCTGTCCGGGATGCAGTGGAACACCGAGTTGAACAGCACGGCCACCGGCTGCGAGAGATCGATCAGCCGCCGGGTGTCGGGGTGGGAGAAGATCTCCTCCGTCTGCCGCAGGTCGGCGTGTATGACGGCGGTCCGCTCGTTCTGGTCCAGCAGGGCCCGGCCGTGCACCAGCACCATCGGATCGCTGTCGACGTAGACCACCCGGGAGGTCTCGTCGACCGTCTGGGCGACCTGGTGCACGTTGTTCTGGGTGGGCAGGCCGGATCCGTGATCGAGGAACTGCCTGATCCCGTAGCCGTCCGCCAGCGTCCGGACCACCCGCTGGAGGAAGCGCCGGTTGTTCAGAGCGAGCGCGCGCGTGCTGGGCACGACCTTATCCAGCTCTTCGCAGGCCGCCCGGTCGGCGGCGTAGTTGTCCTTGCCGCCGAGGTAGTGGTCGTACATGCGCGCGGCCGTGGGCACCGTGGCATCGATCGACGTGGTCAGCTGCTCGCCAGGCTGCATCGTTCCCCCAGATCAGTGTCGGCCGGCCTGACCGGCCCGACCGGCAATACATCTTAGGGAAACGGAAGTTGGCGATACCAGTCCCCGAACGAAGGACGCGGGAGGGCTTTCAGGCCGATTGCCGCCCCCTCGTTCACCGTTGTGGCGCGAAATGACCGATCGGCGGGGACCGCCGCCGGCCGTGCCCCGTGCCGGGCGGCCGTCCGCCGCGCATCGGCGTGACGCCGGGCGCGAACCCGCGAAACCTCAAATGTTGCTCTGAACGTCCGCCCCGGGGGGTTCGGTCCCGGTCCCCGGGGCCATGACCTGGTCACGCCGGTGCACCGGCCGTCGTGGGGAGCGACGTACGGTCGGGGCGCGGCCGAGGCCGTGACGGAGGAGGGGACATGAGGGAGCCGGGGCGGCTGGGTACGGGCATCGGGTGGAGGCCGGAGATCGCCGAGGCCGTGGAGAACATGGCCGGCATCGACTGGGTCGAGGCCGTGGCGGAGAACGTGTGCCCCGGTCATCTCCCCGAGTCGCTGCTGCGGCTGCGCGAGCGGGGGGTCACGGTGGTGCCGCACGGCGTCTCCCTGGGCCTCGGCGGCGCCGACCGGCCCGACGAGGCACGGCTCACCGCGCTCGCGGAACGCGCCGAGGCGCTGGGCTCGCCCCTCGTCACGGAACACATCGCGTTCGTCCGAGCGGGCGGCCCGCTCACCGCGTCGCCGCTGCTGGAGGCCGGGCACCTGCTGCCCGTTCCCCGCACCCGGGACGCGCTGCACGTCCTGTGCGAGAACGTCCGCGCCGCTCAGGCCGCGCTGCCCGTCCCGCTCGCCGTGGAGAACATCGCCGCGCTGATCTCCTGGCCCGGCGAGGAGATGACCGAGGGCCAGTTCCTGTACGACCTGGTCGACCGCACCGGTGTCCGGCTGCTCATCGACGTGGCCAACCTCCACACCAACCACGTCAACCGTGGCGAGGACCCCGCCAAGGCGCTCGACGAACTGCCCGTCGAGGCGATCGCCTACGTCCACGTCGCCGGGGGCTTCGAGCGTGACGGCGTGTGGCACGACAGCCACGCCCATCCGGTCGCACGGCCCGTGCTCGACATCCTCGCCGATCTCGCGTCCCGGGTGACCCCGCCGGGGGTCCTCCTCGAACGCGACGAGAACTTCCCCGGACCGGCCGAACTGGAGCGGGAGCTGACCGCGATCCGGGGGACGCTGGAGACGGCGAAGGCCGCGGCCCGGGGCACGCGGGAGACGGCGAAGGCCGCGGCCCGGACGGCGGAGCGGGGTACGGCGGTCCTGGTGGGCGGCCGGGCCGCCTCCCCGGCCGCCGGGGAGGCGGGGGCGGAAACGGAGCCGGCACGGAGTCCGGACACCTCGCCGACCACTCCCGCGATCACCACGCCGGCGCCCCTGGCCCCGGGTGACACCGAGGCCGCACCGGACAAGCAGGCCGGACCGGACGAGCAGGCCGGACCGGACAAGCAGGCCGGACCGGGTTCACGCGCCGGCGCCGGCGCCGGCGCTGACGACGCCCGTCGCCAGCGGGTGGCGCTGACGCAGGCCGCCCTGCTGTCCGCGCTCGTCGCCGGGACCCCCGCCCCCGAGGGCTTCGACCGCGTCCGCCTCGGGGTGCAGGCGCGCGCCCTCGCCGCCAAGCGGGCGGACGTCGTGGCGAAGGTGGCCCCGGAGCTGCCGGAGATCCTGGCCGACGCCTACCGGCCGGCGTTCCTCGCGTACGCGCAGCGGCGTCCGATGACCGGCGGCTACCGCCGGGACGCCCTGGGCTTCGCCGAACACCTGCTGCTCACGGGGCTCCCGGAGGGCGCGGACACGCGGCGGCTGCGCGACTGGTGGCTGGAACGATCGGGTCCGGCCCCGCTGTCCGGGCGGCCCGCGGCCCGGCTGGCCCGGGCCACCCGCCGGGTGCTGCTCCGGCGCTGAGCGGGCGTGCCGGGCGGGTTCCCGGCGGCGCGCGGCCGCGCGCCGCCGGCCACGGCGCGCCGCCCGGACCGGGCACCCCAACACACCTCAGCCGCGGAGTGTGCCCGGAGTAACACCTCCTCTTGTGAAGGTCATGTGTGCGCCCCGTTTCGGTCGTTTCGGGGTGTTCTGGCGTGCGCGCGAACCACCACAACCGGCACCTTCCCCCCTCAGTCCGATCCGTTCTTCGTGTACGGCGGTTGGCGTAGAGCCCCCAGTAGCATGCCAACCCGCACCCGAAGCGCATTAGCGTGCGGTGCCGCAACAGGAGGCACCATGCGATCCGACAACCGCACCGGACTCGTCAGCGGAACAGGGCTCATCGTCGCCGCGCTGCTGGCGACCGTCGTCGCGCTGGCCTTTCCGATCTGGTCGTACGCGGACCGTGCCGGCACCGGCCTGGACACCCTGAACTCCCAGACCGTGCCGACCCCCTACGGCCCGCTGTCGGCCCTGGACCGGGAGTTCGTCACCAGGGTCCGGCTGGCCGGTCTGTGGGAGCTGCCCGCCGGCCAGCAGGCCCAGGAGCGCGGCACCACCCAGGCCGTACGGACGGCCGGACAGCACCTCATCGAGGGGCACACGTTCCTCGACGCCCGTGTCCGCAGCGTCGCCGCGCGGCTCGGCCTGGAACTGCCCAGCCAGCCCAATGCGCAGCAGCGTCAGTGGCTGTCCACGCTCAGCGCGGCGCACGGCACGCGGTACGACCAGGATTTCGCGAACATCCTGCGCGCGGCGCACGGCAAGGTGTTCGCCATGGTCGCCCAGGTCCGCGCGAACACCCGGAACTCGCTCGTACGGGATCTCGCCGACGACGCGAACACCACCGTGCTCGACCACATCAAGGTCCTGGAGGCGACCGGATACGTGGACTTCGACGCGCTCGCCGAGGACGCGGCCACCGCGAGCCCGCCGCCGCTCACCCGCTCCCCCGCACCGCCCGGCCCGGTCCCGTTCCCGTCGTCGCCGATCCCGGTGACCCCGTCCTCGGGCTACCCGCTCCCCCCGGCCGCCACGCGCCCCGATCCCTCCCCGGCCTCCTGAACGACCGGCGCCGTCCGCCGACGCACCGAATGGTGTTCGAGCTCGTACCCGATTCCGCCGGGTACCACCAGGCCCTCAAGAGCGGTCCGGCTCATGCGAGTTGAGCACGTGGGGTGCCGATTCGCCGAGGTCCGCGACAAACGGAACGTCACATACCGGGAACGGCTCCGTCCCACATCGTGGGTGGAGCATGGCGTCCACCGGCCGCATCGCATAGAAAAACGCCATGTTCTGGGTCCTTCTCCTGTTCCTCGCCTGGCTGGCGGCCGGTGTCTCCTGCACCCGGCTGTGTCTGGCCGCGGTCCACTCCGCGTCCCTCGACGCCGACGCCGCGCCCGGGCACGACCTCACGCTGTACGAGGCCGCGTTCCTGTCCGGCGGACCGGCCCGGGTGGCCGACCTGACCCTGGTGTCGATGGCCCGCCAGCGTCGCCTGCTGCTCGCGCACACCGGCTGGGCCACGGTCGTCGACCCGCGCGGGCGCGACGACATGGAGCGCTCGGTCATCGGGGCCATCGGGCCCGAGGGCCAGTCCCGGATAGCACCGCTGCGGGCGGCCACCGCCGCCGCCGACTCGGTACGCCGGCTCGCGGACCGCCTGGTCGCGGCCGGCCTCGCCGTCCCCGACGGAGCCCGCACCGACGTCGCGGGTGCCGTCCGCCAGGTCCGGGCCGCCGCGGCCGCGGTCCTCGCGCTGGGCGTCGTGGCCCTGCTGCTGCCGGGCCAGGCCCCGGGCAGCGACGTCCCGGTGGCCGTCTGGTTCCTGCTCCCGCTCATCCTGACGCTGAGCTGTCTCGCCATAGCCCGGATCGAGGTGCACCCCTGCACCCGCTGGGCCTCCCCGGCCGGACAACGGCTGCTCGGCACCCTGGCCAGGCACTCCGACGCGTCCGGCGACGACCGTACGTACCTCACCTCCGTCGCCGTACGCGGCATCCGCGCGATCGGCGAGCCGGAACTGCGGGCGGCCCTGGCGCACCGCGACCGCGAGACCTCCTGACGGGAAGGGACCCACCAGGGCTGTCCGGCCATGCCCGCGGGTCAGGGCCGGGCCCCGGGGGTCGGAAGGCGCTCCGGGGGGGCGCATCGGGGTCATTGGCGCCGACACCGGCGGGCGGTGCTTTACTTCGCCGGCCTCCGGCCGAAGCATCCCTTCTGTCGCTGCCGTGCGCCGAAGGGATTCGCGATGAGAGCTGCCGTCCTCCACGGAACCGCGGGGTCCCTGCTGCTGACCGGCCTCGTCGCCGCTCCGGCGGACGGCGCGCCGGCCCGGCCGGACCCGTTCGTTTCCGCCGAGACGCGCGGCACCGCCGTCGCCGCCCGGCGCGCCGCCGCCGCGGGCATCCGCTTCGGCAAGTGCCCCAAGGAGGAGCATCTGCCGTCCGGCCTCCGGTGCGGCACGGTCACGGTGCCCCTCGACTACGCGCTCCCCGACGGCAAGCGGATCAGACTGACCGTCAGCCGGGTGAAGGCCACCGGCAAGGACCCGCACAACGCGAGGCACAAGGTGCCGCGCCAGGGCGCTCTCGTGTACAACCCCGGCGGTCCCGGCGCCTCCGGCCTGTACTTCCCGCTGATCGGCATGCTGCCCGCGTGGAAGCGGATCGGAGCCGCGTACGACCTCGTCGGCTACGCCCCGCGCGGCGTCGGCCGGTCGGCGCCGCTGACCTGCCGGGACCCCGAGCACCCGCCGAAGCCGCTCCTCCAGGCCCCGGCGGTCCCCTCGGAGGCGTTCAAGAAGGCACGCGTCGCGGAGGCGAAGGCGTACGCCCGCGGCTGCGCCCGGCGTTCGGGCTCCGCCCTGCGCCACTACACCTCGCTCAACAACGCCCGTGACCTGGACGTGCTGCGGGCCGCGCTCGGCGAGCGGAAGCTGACGTTCATGGGTGCCTCGTACGGGACCTACTTCGGTGCCCTGTACGCGACGCTGTTCCCCTCGCACGTACGCCGTATGGTCTTCGACTCGGCGGTGAACCCCGACCCCGAGAAGGTCTGGTACGGCAACAACCTCGACCAGTCGGCCGCGTTCGAGATCCGCTGGGCCGACTTCCGCGCGTGGATGGCCCGGCACGACAAGGTGTACAAGCTGGGCCGCACGCCCGAGGAGGTGCGGCGCTCCTACGAGAAGGCGCGGGCCCGGCTCGCGGCCTCCCCCGCGGGCGGCACGGTGGGGCCCGCCCAGCTCCAGGGCGCGTTCCTCCAGGCCGGGTACTTCGACGACTACTGGCCGCAGCGCGCGCTGGCGCTGTCCGCCTATCTGAAGGGCGACCCGAAGCCGCTGATCCAGCTGGCGGCACCGCATCCGGAGGCCGCCGCCGAGCAGGAGAACGGCAACGCGGTCTACACGGCCGTGGAGTGCAACGACGCGCCCTGGCCGACCGACTGGCGCACCTGGGACCGCGACAACACCCGTCTCGCGCGGGTCGCCCCGTTCGAGACCTGGGACAACGTGTGGATGAACCTGCCGTGCGCGTACTGGTCCGCGCCCCGGCAGAAGCCGCTCGACGTACGGACACTGCCCGGTGAGCTGCCGCCGACGCTGATCCTCGCCGCCGAGCGGGACGCGGCGACGCCGTACGAGGGTGCCAAGGAGTTGCAGCGACGGCTGTGGGGCTCGGTGCTGGTGACCGAGAACGGTGCCGGGACCCATGGGATCGCGGGCGGCCCCAACACCTGCGTCAACGGCTATCTGGACGCCTACCTGCTGGAGGGCCGGCTCCCCGGGCGGGACGCGGGGTGCGCACCACACCGGGAACCGGTGGCGCGGGCGCGCTGACCCGCCCCGGAAACCCGGAAGGCGGGCGCCCCCGGGAGGGGCGCCCGCCTTCTCGCGGGGACGGCCGGTGAGCTGCCGGGACGGCCGGGCGGAATGCCGGGACGGTCAGGCGAGGCCCGCGACCAGTTCGGCGACGTCCTTGCGGCGGCCGGTGTAGAACGGGACCTCCTCGCGGACGTGCATCCGGGCCTCGGAGGCGCGCAGGTGGCGCATGAGGTCGACGATGCGGTAGAGCTCGTCCGCCTCGAAGGCGAGCAGCCACTCGTAGTCGCCGAGCGAGAACGAGGCGACCGTGTTCGCGCGGACGTCGGGGTACCCGCGGGCCATCTTGCCGTGGTCGGCGAGCATCCGGCGGCGGTCCTCGTCGGGCAGCAGGTACCAGTCGTAGGAGCGCACGAAGGGGTAGACGCTGATGTAGTCGCGGGGCGTCTCGTCGGCGAGGAACGCCGGGATGTGCGAGCGGTTGAACTCGGCCGGGCGGTGCAGCGCCATGTTCGACCAGACCGGCTCCAGCGCGCGGCCCAGCTTCGTACGGCGGAAGAGGTTGTACGCCTCCTGGAGCTGGTCACTGGTCTCGGCGTGCCACCAGATCATGACGTCGGCGTCGGCGCGCAGTCCCGAGACGTCGTAGGTGCCGCGGACGGTGACGTCCTTGGCGGCGAGCTGGTCGAACAGCTCCTGGACCTCGTCGGCGTAACCGGCCCGGTCCTCGGGGAGCACGTCCTTCAGCTTGAAGACCGACCACAGGGTGTAGCGGATGACCTCGTTCAGGTCCTTGGCCAGCTTGCCCTTGTTCGGGATCCTGGCGGCCTCGGTGGTGGGGGCGTCGTCACTCATGAGGCTATTCTCCCGCGCCGCCGTGCAGGCTCTGCACCGGGTCGGCCCGCAGCGCCTCCAGCCCGGCGCCGTCGCCGCCGAGCCGGTCGACGGCGGCGTACGCGGACGCGATGCAGGCCGGGATGCCGACCCCGTCGTACGCCGCGCCGCACACCGCGAGGCCCGGCAGCTTCCCGACGTGCTCGCGGACGCGGGCCACGCGCGCGTGGTGGCCGACCGGGTACTGGGGCAGGCCGTCGTCCCAGCGCGTCACCCGGGTCTCGACCGGCTCGGCGTCGAGCCCGGTCGCCTCCCGCAGGTCGTGCCGGGACACCTCGACGAGATCGGCGTCGGACCTGCCGAGCACCTCCGTCTCGCCGTACCGCCCGACGGAGGTGCGCAGGATCAGCAGGCCGGGGTCCTGGTCGGCGATCCAGCCCCACTTGCGGGAGGCGAAGGTGGACGCCTTGATGGTGTGCCCGTCGACCGGCGGCACCAGGAAGCCGCTTCCTTCGGGGAGGGTGGCGCCCTCGCCGCGGTAGGCGAGGGTCACCAGGGCCATCGACGCGTATTCCACGGCGGCCAGCTCGGCCGCCGCGGCCGGGGCCTCCGCCCGCAGCAGCGCGGAGGCGGCCGGGGCGGGCAGCGCCAGGACGACCGCGTCGGCGTGCAGGACACGGTCCCCGGCGACGACGCGCCAGGCGGCGCGGGCGGGCTCACCGGGCCCGGCCGCCGTGGTCCTGCGCAGTTCGGTCACCGGCGTCCCGGTGAGGATCTCGCCCCCGCGTGCCGTCACCGACTCGGCGACGGCGAGCGGCAGCCGGCCCACCCCGCCGTCGATGCCCATGAACACGGGGCCGGTCTGCCCGGCGGCGGCCGCCTTGGCCTGGATGTCGCGGACGGCCTCGGTGAGGGAGGTGTGCGTGCGGGCGGCGGCGTAGAGCTGGGGGACGGCCAGGCGCAGCGAGATGCGGTAGGCGTCGCCCGCGTACACGCCCCCGAGGAGGGGTTCCACGAGGCGGTCGACGACCTCGCGGCCGAGGCGTGCCGCCACGTACTCGCCGACGGCGATGTCCTCGCCCACCTCGGTGCGGGGCAGGTCGGCGTCCCGCTCGATGCGGCGCAGGCCCTCTTCGGAGAGGACGTCCGCGACGGCGGAGGCGCTGCCGGGGACACCCATGACGTGGCCCTTGGGCATGGGGCGCAGGGTGCCGCGGGTCCACAGGGAGGCCGTCGCGGTGGCGGGCGGCTGGAGGCGGTCGCCCAGTCCCGCCTCACGGGCGAGGTCCACGGCCTCCGGGCGGCGCGCCAGCATCGACTCGGCGCCGAGGTCGACGCGCGCGCCCGCGATCTCGCCGGCCAGCAGCTTGCCGCCCAGACGGTCGGAGGCCTCCAGGACGGTGACGCGCGCGCCCCGCCCGAGGAGGCGGTGGGCGGCCGCCAGCCCCGCGATCCCTCCGCCGACCACCACGACGTGTCCCGAACCCGGAGAAGTGTCCTCTTCACGCATGGCTCCACCTTCTCAGACACCACCGACGCCTCCGTCGGGGAGCCCGGTGTCCGGCGCGAGTCCGGACCGTGACCGCATCGGGACCGGAGTCGTCCAACGTCCCGGGCCGCTGCGGCGTCGAAGAAGCGTCAGTCGTCACCACCTTGGGGGTAGCCCGCATGCTCACACGCAGCTCCGGACGTCCGGACCGACCCGTGCCACCTGTCTCGTCCGTCTCACCCGCTTCACCCGCCTCACCAGGACGCACCGCCCGCCCGGCCCGGGTCCTCGCCGGGATGTTCCTCGTCACCGCGCTCGCGCTGTCGGGATGCGGCGCCGCCGATGACACGGCCAGCACCAGCAGCGACAAGGGGTACGCGCAGGACGCCGGAGACGCGAAGGCCGGCCCCGCGGAGCGGGCGGACTCGGGTGCGGCCGGCAGCGGCAGCGACAGCTCGGGCGGGCGCAAGGCCGCCCCGCCCAAGGTGACGGTGAACCGCATCATCCGCACCGCTTCCCTGACCGTCGAGGTCAAGGAGGTGGCCAAGGCCCTGGACGACGCCCGGGCCACGGCCGAGAACGCCGGCGGCTACGTCGGCAACGAGACCACCACCCGTGACGGCAGGGGCCACGAGCGCACCCGCGTCGTCCTGCGAGTGCCCACCGAGCGCTACGACCAGGTGCTCGCCGACCTGGAAGGCGCCGGCAAGGTCGTCGAGCGGACGGCCAAGGCACAGGACGTCACCGACCAGGTCGTGGACGTGGAGAGCCGGGTCAAGTCGCAGCGCGCCAGCGTGACCCGGGTCCGGGAGCTGATGGACAAGGCGACCAAGCTCAGTGATGTGGTGGCACTGGAAGGGGAGTTGAGCAGCCGGCAGGCCGACCTGGAATCGCTGCTCGCCCAGCAGGCATCGCTGAAGGACCGCACGAGCCTGGCCACGATCACCCTCTCGCTGTCCGAGACCCCGGTGAAGAAGGCCGAGAAGAAGGACGAGGACCCGGGCTTCCTGGACGCGCTCCAGGGCGGCTGGGACGTGCTGGTCACCATGGTGCGCTGGCTGGCCCTGGCGATCGGGGCGCTGCTCCCCTTCGCGGTGCTCCTCGGCCTGATCGCCCTGGTGTGGATGCGTTTCGTGCGTCCCCGGCTGCCCCGTCGCCCGGCCCCGGCGGTGACTCCGGGTCCGGCCCCTGGTGCCGCGCGGGCGTCGGCGGTCCCGGTCCCGGCTTCCCGCCCGGCGCCCGGACCGGCTCCGGCGGGCGAGGCCGCGCCGAAGGCCGCCCCGCCCGCCCGTGGCGGAACCGCGGAAGGCGGCGAGGAGGACTGAAGTGCCGGTCCCCCGTAGCGTGTTCGTATGAGCATGAGCGATACGAACGGCGCGGGCGGCGGGCGTGGCGCCCGGGAACGACTGGTCGTGATCGGGGGTGACGCGGCGGGGATGTCCGCCGCGTCACAGGCGCGCCGGCTGCGCGGTCCTGACGAGCTGGAGATCGTGGCGTTCGAGCGGGGCCACTTCACGTCGTACTCGGCGTGCGGCATCCCGTACTGGGTGGGCGGCGACGTCCCGGACCGCGACCGGCTGATCGCGCGGACCCCCGAGGAACACCGTGAGCGCTCCATCGACCTGCGGATGCGTACGGAGGTCACCGGGATCGACGTCGCGGGCGCCCGGGTGCGCTCCCGGGACCTCGGCACCGGGGCCGAGGAGTGGACGTCGTACGACCGGCTCGTCATCGCGACCGGCGCGCGTCCGGTCCGCCCCGACCTGCCGGGAGCCGACGCGCCGGGCGTGCACGGCGTGCAGACCCTGGACGACGGGCAGGCCCTGCTCGACTCGCTGGCGGCTACCGAGGGCCGCCGGGCCGTGGTCGTCGGCGCGGGCTACATCGGCGTGGAGATGGCCGAGGCGCTCATCAACCGCGGGTACGAGGTGACGGTGGTCAACCGCGGCAAGGAGCCCATGTCCACGCTCGACCCTGACATGGGCCGCCTGGTGCACACCGCCATGGAGGGCCTCGGGATCACCATGGTCGACGACGCCGAGGTCACCGCGTTCCTCACCGGCGCCGAAGGGCGGGTCGGCGCGGTCGTCACCAAGGACGCCACGTACCCGGCGGACGTGGTGGTGCTCGGTATCGGCGTGCGCCCCGAGACGACGCTCGCCCGCGCGGCGGGGCTGCCGCTCGGCGACCACGGCGGGCTGCTCACCGACCTGGCGATGCGCGTGCGCGGGCACGAGAACATCTGGGCGGGCGGCGACTGCGTCGAGGTGCTCGACCTGGTCTCGGGACGCGAGCGGCACATCGCGCTGGGCACCCACGCGAACAAGCACGGGCAGGTCATCGGCTCCAACGTGGCCGGCGGATACGCCACGTTCCCCGGTGTCGTCGGCACCGCGGTGAGCAAGGTCTGCGATCTGGAGATCGCCCGCACCGGACTGCGCGAGAAGGACGCGCGCCGGGCGGGCCTGCGGTTCGAGACCGTCACCATCGAGTCGACGAGCCGCGCGGGCTACTACCCGAACGCCGCCCTCATGACGGTGAAGATGCTCGCGGAGCACCGCACGGGACGGCTGCTCGGCGTGCAGATCGTCGGCCGGGAGGGCGCGGCGAAGCGGGTGGACATCGCGGCGGTGGCGCTGACCGCGGGCATGACGGTGGAACAGATGACGATGCTGGACCTCGGCTACGCGCCGCCGTTCTCACCCGTCTGGGACCCCGTCCTGGTGGCGGCCCGCAAGGCGGTGGCGAAGGTACGGCGGGCAGCCCCGTGACGAGCACGGGACAGCGTGCCTTCCCCCGGTCCGACAGCGTGTCCTCCCCGGTCCGGACGGGTCCGGACGGGTCCGGACGGGTCCGGACGGCGGCCGGTGGCCCGGGTACCGGCTACGCGGACTCGTTCCCGGCCGTGCCGTTGATCCGGTCTATCGCCTGCCGGGCCTGCTCCGCGGGCGGCCGGGGCGGCAGCGAGGAGACGGAGCCGGCCGCGGTGACCGAGGGAGGGGTCTGGGCCGGCTTCGCGTGCGCCGCCGGCCGGGAGGACCGAAGGCGGTGGCTGACGGCCTCGTCCAGGGTCACCGGCCGCTGCATCCGGGCCGCGAGCCGGCCGGCCTCCTGGCCGAGCGCGGCGACGTCCTCCCAGGGGAGGTGCAGCACCAGGGCGATTTCCGCCTCGCCGTCGGGCAGGGCGTGCATCGGAGGAGTAACTCGGTCGCTCATGGCCTTGGTCCTCACGTCTTCACGTCGTCGCGTCGTCGTACCCGCGCCACGCCGCCGGAGCGGAGCGGGGGGCTGAGGAGACATACGGCCGCGGGGGCACATGTGTTCAGTGGGTCCGGCGGGAAACCCTGCCGGCGGCCGGACCGGCCGAGCGCGGTGGAGCCCGGATTCACCCCGCCCAGCGGGGGCAGTAGTCCCTCGTGGTCATTCCCGTCCATGACGTGAACCCGGTGCGGCGCACGCCCTATGTGACGTACGCGTTGATCGCCGCCAATGTGCTCGTGTTCCTCTACACCCCCGGCCTCTCCGGATCGGTGGCGGGCGACAGCGCCCTGTCGCAGCTGTGTCATCTGCGCGCGTTCATGGACCACTACGCCGCCGTGCCGCAGGAACTGATCCACCATCATGTGCCCCGCCTGGTGCCGACCGGGGAGGTCGGCGGCGGCCCGCACGGACCGGGCTGCGTGCTGGGCCCGCGGGGCTACGACAAGTCGCCGCCGCTGTCGGTGCTCACGGCGATGTTCCTGCACGGGAGCTGGCTGCACCTGCTGGGCAACCTGCTCTTCCTGCTGATCTTCGGCAACAACATCGAGGACCGGCTGGGGCACGTGCGCTTCACGCTGTTCTACGTGGCGTGCGGTTTCGCGGCGGCGTACGGCTTCGCGCTGGTCAACGAGGACTCGGGCGATCCGCTGATCGGCGCCTCGGGGGCGATCGCCGGGGTCCTCGGCGCGTATCTGGTGCTGTACCCGAGAGCCAGGGTCTGGGTCCTGGTCCCGTTCCTGGTGTTCCTGCCGCTCCGGCTGCCCGCGTGGCTCGTGCTGGGCTTCTGGTTCGTGCTCCAGGCCGCGTACTCGTCCGGCGCCGCCGTGCCCGCCGCGGGCACCGTGGCGTACGCGGCGCACGTCGTCGGCTTCCTGGCCGGCATGCTCCTGGCCTGGCCGCTGCGTCCGGGCACCCCGCCACCGCCCGAACCGCGCCGCCTGCTGTTCGGCAGACAGGCGCGGCACAGTTGGTGAGCCGGGGGTACGGGAGCCGGGGTACGGGAGCCGGACTAGCGCGCCGTCCGCGTGTGGACGTACTCCACCAGACGGCTCAGCGCGTCCGGGTCCATGCTCGGCATGACGCCGTGCCCGAGGTTGAAGACGTGGCCCTCCAGGCCGGCGGCGGCGTCGAGCACCTCGCGGGTCTTCGCCTCGACGGCCTCGGTGGACGCGAACAGGACCGCGGGGTCGAGGTTGCCCTGGAGCGCCTTGCCGGGGCCGACGCGGCGGGCGGCCTCGTCGAGCGGGACCCGCCAGTCGACGCCGACGACGTCCGCGCCGGCCTCGCCCATGAGGCCGAGCAGTTCGCCGGTGCCGACGCCGAAGTGGATGCGCGGCACGCCGTACGAGGCGACGGCGTCGAAGACCTTCGTCGAGGCGGGCATCACGGAGCGGCGGTAGTCGGCGGGGGCCAGGGCGCCGACCCAGGAGTCGAAGAGCTGGACGGCGCTCGCCCCGGCCTCGATCTGCACCTTCAGGAAGGCGGAGGTGATCTCGGCGAGACGGTCGAGCAGGTCGGCCCACAGCTGCGGGTCGCTGTACATCAGCGCCTTGGTGTGCTCGTGGTTCTTGGACGGGCCGCCCTCCACGAGGTAACTCGCGAGGGTGAAAGGCGCGCCCGCGAAGCCGATGAGGGGGGTCTCGCCGAGTTCGGCCGTCAGGAGCCCGATCGCCTCGGTGACGTACCAGACGTCCTCGGGGGTCAGATCGCGCAGCTGGGCCAGGTCGGCACGGGTGCGGATCGGGTTCTGGACGACCGGGCCGACGCCCGGCTTGATGTCCAGGTCGACGCCGATGGCCTTCAGCGGGACCACGATGTCGCTGAAGTAGATCGCGGCGTCCACGTGGTGCCGGCGGACCGGCTGGAGCGTGATCTCGGCGACCAGCTCGGGCCTCATGCAGGACTCCAGCATGGGGATGCCCTCGCGCACCTTGAGGTACTCGGGCAGTGAGCGACCGGCCTGCCGCATGAACCACACGGGTGTGTGCGGCACGGGCTCGCGCCTGCACGCCTTGAGGAAGGCGGACTCGTACGTGGCTGTCGGCTGCTGCCCGGCGGGGCTGTGGTTGGCGCTCACGACGGAAAGTCTCCCACGGCTCACGGACACCCCCGTCCCGGGCTCCGGTGCGCCCGCCGCCCCTCCGGACGGCGCGCTCGCGCGACGGCGTGCGCCCGGCGTGATCCGGACAGGGGTCCCACGCACGGGTGTCTCTCCCTGCGCGCGGGCTCCGTTCCCCTTAATCTTCCCGGCATGGCTGCGGCTCAGGGACGACTGTCGGACGGCGCTGGCGGAATGGACGACGCGAGGGAGGAGAAGGAGGGGGACAAGGATGCGGCGGAGACGGCCCCGTTGCCCTTCCGGGCGGCTGTCGACGCGCTGCGGGCCGCCCGGCCCCGGCCGGACATCGAGATCGACCCGACACGACCACCGCAGCGCCTGGCTCCGTACGCGTACGCGCTGGAGGCCGCGGTCGTCGCCGACGACGAGGATCTGGCCGACGGCCGCCTCGTCCTGCTGCACGACCCGGCCGGGCACGACGCCTGGCAGGGCTCCTTCCGTCTGGTGACCCTGGTCCGCGCGGAGCTGGAGCCGGAGATGGCCGCCGACCCGCTGCTTCCCGAGGTCTGCTGGTCATGGCTGACCGGCGCGCTCCAGGCCCGCGGCCTCTCGTACGGCGAGCCGAGCGGCACCGTGACCCGCGCGAGCTCGCACTACTTCGGCGGGCTCGCGGAGCGCCCGGCCGCCTCGCAGATCGAGATCCGCGCGTCCTGGACACCCCGGGAGGGGCTCGGCGGCGTACCGGACACCGCCGCGCACCTCGCCGGCTGGTGCGACCTGCTGTGCCAGGTCGCGGGGCTGCCGCCGGTGACTCCGGGTGACGCCTCGGTGGTCACCCTGCCGCAGCGCCGGGGACCACAGTCCCGCTGACCCCGCGAGGGCGCGCGCCGACGCGCGCGCCCTTTCCGTTTCCTTACCGGCCGCATATCGATACGACCACTTTCGGCCGCGTATCGACACGGAACGACGCGGAACGACTCGATTCGATCTTCGGATGATCGATCGTGCGTCCGAATTGCACGGATTGTTACTCACCCCATCGTGATCATTCCCTAAAGGTCGACAGGTTTGATGCCGAAGACGTCTGTGACCTTGAAAGCACGGTTCGTCCTGGCTCGCCCCTCTCAGAGCCGGTCCCGTCCCGCACCCCAGGAGGCCTGGTGTCCGTTCTCCTCGAGCAGCCCGCAAGCCTGGTCGCCTACCGTCCGAACAAGCCGACCGCCATGGTGGTCGTGGCAGACCCCCGGGTCCGTTCCACCGTCACCCGCCATCTGTGGGCGCTCGGAGTGCGCGACGTCATCGAGGCGTCGTCCGTCGCGGAGGCCCGTCCCCGAATCGGCAACCCGCGAGACATCTGCGTCGCCGACGTCCATCTGCCGGACGGTTCCGGCCTCACCCTCCTTTCCGAAACCCGAGCCGCGGGCTGGCCCAACGGCCTCGCCCTCTCCGCCGCCGACGACATCGGCGCCGTACGCAACGCCCTCGCGGGCGGCGTCAAGGGCTACGTCGTCACCGGCACCCGTACGAACGTCGGGCTCCCCACCCGGCCCGGCGCCGCGCCCATCGGCTCGGCCGCCGCCCGTATGCACCGCCGCCCCCCGGGTGCCCCGAGCCACCCGGGCGGCTACCGCGAACTGTCCGGACGAGAGGTCGAGGTCCTGCGCCTGGTCGCGGAGGGCCAGTCGAACAAGGCCATCGGCGTCTCCATGGGCCTGTCCGCACTGACCGTCAAGAGCCACCTCGCCCGCATCGCGCGCAAGCTCGGCACGGGCGACCGCGCCGGAATGGTCGCGGTGGCCCTGCGGACCGGAATCATCCACTGACCCCTCCCCCGCCACCTTCCTCCCGCCTCCCCGCCTCCCACCCCGACACCGGACGGCCTCCCCGCCCCCCGGCCGCCTTCCTGCCCGTGAACCGCGTGTTGCGTTCACCTGACTGGTTTACGACCATCCGACGCCCGTCGACGGAACGTTCCGTCGACGGGCGTCGTCCATCCACAGATACCCTTGACAGGTGACCGACGCCCAAGAGACCGCAGCAGACAGCTCACTGCGAACCACCGGAGGCGGCCCTCCGGACGACGTCGAATCGGCGCCGACCCCGTTGCTCGAGCCCCGAGAAGGCATCCCGCCGGTGATCACCGACGAGGCCTCGCTCGCCGAGGTGATCGCCGCGTTCGCCGCCGGCTCCGGCCCGGTGGCCGTCGACGCCGAGCGCGCCTCCGGGTACCGGTACGGCCAGCGGGCCTATCTGGTGCAGCTGCGCCGCGAGGGCGCCGGCAGCGCGCTCATCGACCCCGTCGCCTGTCCCGACCTGTCCGGTCTCGGTGAGGCCGTCTCCGGGGCGGAATGGGTCCTGCACGCCGCCACCCAGGACCTGCCCTGCCTCCGCGGGATAGGCATGATCCCCACCACCCTCTTCGACACCGAGCTGGCCGGACGCCTGGCCGGGTTCCCCCGGGTGGGCCTCGGAGCCATGGTGGAGAGCGTCCTCGGCTTCGTCCTGGAGAAGGGGCACTCCGCCGTCGACTGGTCGACACGCCCGCTGCCCGAGCCCTGGCTGCGCTACGCCGCGCTCGACGTGGAACTGCTGGTCGACCTGCGCGACGCACTGGAGAAGGAGCTCGACCGGCAGGGCAAGCTGGAATGGGCCCGCCAGGAGTTCGACGCCATCGCCCAGGCCGAGCCCGCACCCCCGCGCAAGGACCCCTGGCGCCGTACGTCCGGGATGCACAAGGTGCGCCGCCGCCGGCAGATGGCCGTCGTACGGGAACTGTGGGAGACCCGGGACCGCATCGCGCAGCGCCGGGACATCTCGCCGGGCAAGGTGCTCGGGGACGCGGCGATCGTCGAAGCGGCGCTGGCCGTGCCCGCCAACCTGCACGCCCTGGCCGCCCTGAACGGCTTCGGGCACCGCATGGGCCGGCGCCAGCTGGAGCAGTGGCAGGCCGCGGTCGACCGCGCGAAGGCGCTGCCGGACGCCGAGCTGCCCCAGCCCGGCCAGCCGGTGACCGGGCCTCCCCCGCCGCGGGCCTGGGCCGACAAGGACCCGGCCGCCGCCGCCCGGCTCTCCGCCGCGCGGGCCGCCGTGTCGGTGCTGGCCGAGCGGCTGAACATGCCGCAGGAGAACCTGATCACCCCGGACACCGTGCGGCGCGTGTGCTGGGAGCCGCCCAGGACACCGGACACGGAGTCGGTGGGCGCGGCGCTCACCGCCTGCGGGGCGCGGCCCTGGCAGGTGGAACTGGTCACGCCGGAACTGGTGACGGCACTGTCCGTGAAGACCGCCTAGGACGTCCGGACCCTCGGGACGCCTTGGCCCGCCGGGAGCGTCACGCCGGGGGCGGACGGATCCGGGACGGCCCGGAGCGCCTCTCCGCGGTGGCGGTCTCCCCCGCTCGGCGGCGGGCCCGGCGTACGGGCCGCGCCTCGGGCGTATCGGCGCACCCGGCGTCGGTCACCCGTTCGGCGTAGGACCGTGCCGGGCGCGCGCCCGTGTCCGTCGTGCGCCGCCTGTACGCCGTGTGCGCGCCGGATGTCCGGCGCGCGCTCCGATTGCTCCGTACGCCGGGCGCTCCGAGCGCCCGGCATGTCCGTCGTGCCCCACCGCGTACGCCGCCCGGGGTGCGTTCCGGCTCTCCCGGTGCACGCCGGACGGGTCCTCGAAGGGGAATCGACCCGTCGAACGGGCGACGAGATCACGCCAAGATCCTGGGACGTCCGAGTGCGGCCGTTTCCCGGGTGTCCGACCCTGGAGAAGCGGCGTGACAGCAGGCCGGACGGCCGCGGTGGGACCGTCCGGCGCGAGGACCGGCGGGGCGGCCCCCGGGCGGCGGCCGCCCGCGCGCGAGTGGCCGGGCCGGAACGCGCGGGCCTTCCGGATGTGACCTTCGCCGCTCCCGCCCGCGGGACTGGGCAGGTTGGTTACTCGTAAGTAGCATGGGTGCTGAGCGCGCGCTCAGGCGTGTGTCGCGCAGCAGTGCCATCCCGCATCTGGAGGAGAGCCATCGTGCCTCGTACCGTCAGGGACGTCGTCTTCGTAGACGGCGTCCGCACCCCGTTCGGCAAGGCGGGCCCGAAGGGCATCTACCACGAGACCCGCGCCGACGACCTCGTCGTGAAGGCCATCCGGGAGCTGCTGCGCCGCAACCCCGGTCTTGACCCCAAGAAGATCGACGAGGTCGCCATCGCCGCGACCACGCAGATCGGTGACCAGGGTCTGACCCTGGGCCGCACGGCCGGCATCCTCGCCGGGCTCCCCCAGTCGGTCCCCGGCTACTCCATCGACCGCATGTGCGCGGGCGCGCTGACCGCCGTCACCGCCACCGCGGGCTCCATCGGCTTCGGCGCGTACGACGTCGTCATCGCCGGCGGTGTCGAGCACATGGGCCGTCACCCCATGGGCGAGGGCGTGGACCCGAACCCGCGGTTCGTCAGCGAGAAGCTGGTCGACGAGTCCGCCCTGTTCATGGGCATGACCGCCGAGAACCTGCACGACCGCTACCCGACCATCACCAAGCAGCGCGCCGACGAGTACGCCGTGCGCTCGCAGGAGAAGGCCGCCAAGGCGTACGCCAACGGCAAGATCCAGCAGGACCTGGTGCCGATCTCGGTGCGCAACACCAACCCGGAGGTCGGTGAGACGGGCTGGGGCCTGGTCACCGCCGACGAGCCGATGCGTCCGGGCACCACGCTGGAGAACCTGTCCGGCCTGAAGACCCCGTTCCGCGTCCACGGCCGGGTCACCGCCGGTAACGCCGCCGGTCTGAACGACGGTGCGACCGCGTCGATCCTCGCCTCCGAGGACTTCGCCCGCGAGAACGGCCTGCCGGTCAAGATGCGCCTGGTCTCGTACGCCTTCGCGGGCGTCGAGCCGGAGGTCATGGGCTACGGCCCGATCCCGGCCACCGAGAAGGCCCTCGCCCAGGCCGGTCTGTCGATCGAGGACATCAACCTCTTCGAGATCAACGAGGCCTTCGCCGTCCAGGTGCTCGCCTTCCTGGAGCACTACGGCATCGCCGACGACGACGCGCGCGTCAACCAGTACGGCGGCGCCATCGCGTACGGCCACCCCCTCGCCTCCTCCGGCGTCCGTCTGATGACGCAGCTGGCCCGCCAGTTCGAGGAGCAGCCGGAGGTCCGTTACGGCCTCACCACCATGTGCGTCGGCTTCGGCATGGGCGCCACGGTGATCTGGGAGAACCCGCACCACAAGGACGCCGGAGGCGACAAGTGACCACCGCTGAACTCCTGAAGGGCGCAGCCGAGCTGTTCCCCGACGAGGTAGTGACGTCCGCGAACGTACGCCACCTCGACCTGCCGTTCGGTGCCGGGCGCTTCGCGCTCATCACCCTCGACAACGGCTTCGACCACACCAAGCCGACCACCTTCGGTCCCCAGTCGCTGGCGAACCTGAACGCCGCCATCGACCAGGTCGAGAAGGAGGCCGCGGCCGGCGAGATCGTCGGTATCGGTGTCACCGGCAAGCCGTTCATCTTCGCGGTCGGCGCCGACCTCAAGGGTGTCGAGCTGCTGAAGAAGCACGAGGACGCGCTCGCCATCGGCAAGGGCGGCCACGAGGTCTTCAAGCGTCTGTCGGGCCTCGCGGTCCCGACCTTCGCCTACTACAACGGCGCGGCGATGGGCGGTGGCGTCGAGGTCGGTCTGCACTGCTCGTACCGGACCGTCTCCGCGGCCCTGCCGGCGTTCTCGCTGCCCGAGGTCTTCCTCGGTCTGGTCCCCGGCTGGGGCGGCTGCACGATCCTGCCGAACCTGATCGGCGCGGACAAGGCCGTCTCGGTGATCATCGAGAACTCGCTCAACCAGAACAAGCAGCTCAAGGGCGGTCAGGTCTACGACCTCGGCATCGCCGACGCGCTCTTCGAGGGTGCGGACTTCCTGGAGCAGTCGCTGCTGTGGACGGCCTCCGTCCTCAAGGGCGAGATCGCCGTCGAGCGCCCGGAGATCGACCGCGGCGAGGCCTGGGACCAGGCCGTCGCGCGTGGCCGGTTCATCGCCGACAGCAAGGTACACGGGGCCGCCCCGGCCGCCTACCGCGCGCTGGACATCATCGCCGAGGCCAAGGACGGCGACCTCCAGAAGGGCTACGACGCCGAGGACGTGGCGCTCGCCGACCTGATCATGGGTGGCGAACTGCGCTCCGGCATCTACGCGTTCAACCTGGTCCAGAAGCGCGGCAAGCGTCCGGCGGGTGCGCCGGACAAGTCGCTCGCGCGTCCGGTCACCAAGGTGGGCGTCGTCGGCGCGGGCCTGATGGCCAGCCAGCTCGCCCTCCTGTTCCTGCGCCGCCTGGAGGTCCCGGTCGTCCTCACGGACATCGACCAGGAGCGCGTCGACAAGGGTGTGGGCTACGTCCACGCCGAGATCGACAAGCTGCTGCTCAAGGGCCGCGTGAACCGGGACAAGGCCAACCGCCTGAAGGCCCTGGTCTCCGGTGTGCTGGACAAGGCGGAGGGCTTCTCCGACGCCGACTTCGTCATCGAGGCCGTCTTCGAGGAGATCGGCGTCAAGCAGCAGGTGTTCGCGGAGGTCGAGGCGGTCGCCCCGGCGCACGCGATCTTCGCCACCAACACCTCCTCGCTGTCGGTCACCGAGATGGCGTCGAAGCTGAAGAACCCCGAGCGGGTCGTGGGCTTCCACTTCTTCAACCCGGTCGCGATCCTCCCGCTCCTGGAGATCGTGCGCGGCGAGCAGACGGACGACGCCTCGCTGGCCACGGCGTTCGCCGTCGCCAAGAAGCTGAAGAAGACCGCGGTCCTCACCAAGGACGCCCCGGCGTTCGTCGTGAACCGCATCCTGACCCGCTTCATGGGCGAGATCCAGAACGTCATCGACGAGGGCACCTCGGTCGAGGTCGCCGAGAAGGCCATCGAGCCGCTCGGCCTGCCGATGTCCCCGCTGGTCCTCCTCGAACTGGTCGGCCCCGCGATCGGCCTGCACGTCTCGGAGACCCTCAACCGGGCCTTCCCGGACCGCTTCACGGTCTCCCCGAACCTCGCGGCCGTCGTCAAGGCGGGCAAGCGCGGCTTCTACGTCTACGACTCCGGCAAGCCGGAGCTGGACCCCGAGGTCGCCGCTCTCCTCAAGCAGGGCGACGTCGTCCTGACCGAGGAGCAGGTGCGGGACCGGGTCCTCGACGCGGTGGCCCAGGAGATCGGCCTCATGCTCGACGAGGGCGTCGTCGCCGAGGCCCAGGACATCGACCTCTGCCTGATCACCGGCGCGGGCTGGCCCTTCCACCTGGGCGGCATCACGCCGTACCTGGACCGCGAGGGCGTCTCGGAGCGCGTGACCGGGAAGCGTTTCCTGGACGCGGGCGTGGCGTCGGTTCCGGCGTAACGGCCTGACGTGACAGGAAGAGGGCCCCCGCCGTTCGGCGGGGGCCCTCTCTCGTTCAACAGCCGTGAACCGGGGGCCGGTTCACCAGACCGGCATGGCCGGGTAGTGCTCGCACGTGCCGGAGCAGGTCTCCCGGGACTCCAACGAGGTGCGCAACCAGCTGTCCTCGGGGATGCCCCGCACGCGCAGCGTCAGCGAGGCGGGTGCCGAGCGGACAGCGCCGAACACCGACACGAACTCGACCGTGCGAGTGCCGGGCCGCCAGTCGTGGGCGTGGGTGAGGTACCAGGTTCCGTCCTGCTTGACGGGTGCCTCGGCGATGACTCTGCCCTGCTCGAGGAACATGACCTTCGACGTACCGCGGGACGCCCTGCCGGAGAAGCGCGGGCGCGGCCCGGTCCAGGCGTCCTGCTCGGGGCCCACGATCCGCGGAGCCGCCAGGCGGTCGACGACCTCGAACGCCAGCTCGGACCTGCGTGAGACGGCGTTGCCCACGACCGCGAGCACCTCGATGCTGTGCTGGCCGTCCGGCCAGTTGACGACCCGGCGCCACTGCCATGCCCCCGAGGCGGAGACGGCCGTGCCGCCGAGATAGCGGCCCTCCTCGTAGAAGAGGACGTAGTCGGTTCCGGTCGGCGCCTTGCCGGCGAACTCGCGCTGCGCGCCCACGAACTGACCGGGATCGGGCGAGGTGAAGACCGGCACGCCGGGCACACTCGGGATGATGTCGAGAGCCGCCTCGGGGTGGCTCACCATGAACTCGGTGAGCTCTGCGGGGCTCTCCCCGGGAGTCAGCAGCCGCTGATCGACCAGATCGACCGGCAGGCCGGGGACCTCATGGAGAGCGGCGGCCGTACGCCGGGCCACCTCTCGTGCGCCCACTTCGTTGAAGTGTCTGGCGTCGATGATGCCGTCGGGGTGGTTCGGGTACTCACCCGGATCCAGCCACCGGTACAACCGGCGTGCTCGCTTCGGTCCCAGTTCGGCGAGCATCGTCGTCGTGAACGTGGTCATGTCGAGCAGAGCAGCGCCGGTCTCGGCCGCGACTTCCCGGGTGAGTTCGGTGTATTCGCCATGGGTGTCCAGGACGTTCCCGGCCTCCCCGAAGGAGCAGCGGGCCGCCGGGGTGACCAGCACGGGAACGGCCCCCTCTGCCTGGATCGCCTCGACGTACAGGCGCAGATACTCCTGGTACTCGCGCGGCGCGTGGTAGCGGTTGAGCTGGTTGACACGCTCCTCGTCGTGACCGAAGGCGATCAGCACCAGATCGCTCGGGCTGAGGAGGTTGAGGAGCGCGGTGAGCCGCTTGCCGAAGTAACCACGCAGGGTCATGGCATCACGGGCGTAGTTGCGCACCTCGTAGCCCTCGCCCAGGAATTCGCCGAGGTACTGGCCCCAGCCGGCGAGCGGTGCCTCCTCCTCGGACCGCGGCGCGGCCACCGAATTGCCCAGGATGCAGATCTTCCTCATGTCTTGCTCATGCCTTCCTCAGTCTTCTCTGTCTGTCTTCTGGTCCCGCGGCACCGGGACGGGTGTCACACGAGCGTCAGCGGGCCAAAGCCGTCCGCGAGGTCCGGCTTGGCCTGGCGCATCACTCGGAGCCGAGCGTCGGAACCGATCGTCGCCACCACGACCCGGCCCGCGTGGTCGCGGGCCAGGGCGGGCGGACGCGCCATCAGCACGTCGTGGTCGGTCCACCGCGGTGCCGCTTCCTGGCCCTGGGTGGCAAGGACCGCTGTACTCAGCCGGTTCCGGGCGTTCCGGCGCGCGAGAACCACGAAGTCCTGTCCGCCGGTCTGCTGTCGCAGGGCCGCGATCCGCCCTGTACCGCCGTGACCGCCCAGCCGATCAGCCTGTCGGTTCCACCGCCCGTCGGGCCTCTGCCGCAGGCACATCACCTCGCCGGAGTCCTCCTCGCGGTAGAAGAGCGCCGCCCTGGAGCGTCCGACCTGCAAGGGAGTGATGCCTCCGGTGGGCCGCCAGGCGTCGGTGTCGACCGAGGTCACGTTGTCCTGCATCTTGTACGGGCCGTACATGCCGTCCTGGTACCAGCGCACCCCGCCCGACCTGTTGCTGGCGTACAGCTCGATCCGGCCGGTGGACATCAGGACCGCGTTCAGGCAGTCCTGCAGGTTGCGGCCGTGCAGGTCCTCCCATTCGCCCCAGCCGCCGTCGACCTGGCGGCGGGCGCTGGCGCCGGAGCCGAAGTTGCGCATGAAGACGTGCAGGATTCCCGCGCTGCCGACCACGGCCACGGGGGTGCCGACCTCCCGACGCCGGCGCCAGTCCTCCGTGTAGTCGTTGGGGTTGCCGATCCTCTCCCAGGGCACCACCGCCCCGGTGTGAGCCTGCCGCCACATACGGACGACGTCGACATCTACCTCGCCACCGGGCCCGGGGGTGCGGCACATACCGACGAGGTGCACCCCGCCCTCGCGGTCCGGTGCCACGGACAGGGCGGGGGTCAGGCCCCCGCCGGGCAGCAGGACCGGTCCGCCCCAGAGATCGCTGCCCGGCACGCTCTCGGTCCACACGGCGACCCGGCCGCCGAGCACCGCGTAGGCGGCGAGTCGGCCGTCCGCCTGCAGATGGAGCCAGTCGGTGCCGCCTTCGTACCGGGCCCTGGTGCTCCACCCGTAGCGACGGGTGTCGGCTCCGTCGGACAGCTGCAGGTCACCGCAGTAGCGGTGTCGGCAGTCGTGTCCGTCGGCGGAGGTGTACACCTCCAGCACACGCTTCTTCTCGGCCCAGCTCTCCTCCGCGAGGTTGCTGGGCCACATCTTGTTGCTGTAGCCGACGCAGTGGTCGACGAGCGGTGGCCCGCCGCCCTCCGCGATGTAGCCGTCCAGGGCGGCCAGCGCGAACTGCGCCGTCGCTGTGTGGTCCTGGTGATCGCTGGAGATCGGCCCGCGAACCTCGTCCCAGTCCGTGTGCCAGGGGTCGGGGTCCATGGTCCAGAACTGGTCGGGGCGTGTGCGGTGGAGCAGCTCGATCAGGGAACGCAACAGGGCGTCCTTCGTGATCTCCTGCGGCTGGGACAGCGGCGACTCCGCGGCGACAAGGGTGAGCTGGGACATCGACGTCCCGCTCCACAGCTTGGCCAGCCGGACGGACGGCGTGTCGGCAGGGAAGCCGTGCCCGGTGTTGACGATCCGCAGCCCGAAGAAGAACAGCTGGACATGAGGGGCCGCCAGCAGAACGGAACGGTCCGCCGTCACCCCGGTCGAGAAGGTGAACACGTCCCGTGACCATGCGCTCTCGCGGTCACCGGTCACCATGTCCGCGTACGCCGCGCGCAGACCCTGCTGCCGTGCCTCGGCGTACCCCTCGTAGTCCGGCGGGCTGTCCAACCGCCGGGGGTCACGGATGTCTATGTTGATCCCGTCGGCCTCCGCGGCTGTCAGGTACACACTGGTGACACGGAACCCCGCCTCAAGAGCTCGCTGCAGATCGGGGTTGATGAAGTAGAGGTCGTCGTCGGGATGCGCCAGCACCTGGAACAGGGAGGCCTGCACGGGAACTGGTTCCGTGGGCTGAGCTGCGGTTTTCGCCGGCCCACCGATGGACGGTCGACGATGCAGTTCAGGAATGCCGAAGGTCATTGAGGCCATCCCGTGAGTCGTCCGGCGTGGAATTTCTGATTGCGGGGCGAGCCCGCCTCGAACTGGCTGGCTATCGGGAAATAGCTCGGCAGGAAGGCCGCCAGCGTGGCGTCCTGCTCGTCCTCCGACACGTCTCCGTCATGGAAGTCGTTGAGGCAGAAGACGTCGTTGGACCGCGTGGCGAGCATCCGGTTGAGCTTCTTCACCTGTTCGCTCAGGCCGACGTTGACGAAGCCGCCCGCGATACGGCCCGGCACGCTGCGGCCGGTGTAGTAGCCGAAGTAGTGGTGCAGCGACGAGGCGACCGACACGTCGGTGGCATTGCGCAGCTGGTTGCCCGCGGTGTTGCGCAGCGCGTCGGCGAACTCGGTCTCCAGGTCGCGCATCACGCTCCGGCGCAACGGATGCGGCGCGTGGATGAAGGAGTTCACCAGCACCCGGCCGAACTTCTCCGACAGCAGCCGCCGGTTGTTCTTCGCCGCCATGCGGCTGAATTCGTCCTTGTCGTTGATCGGACTCAAGGGGATGGCGTTCGACGACATGAAGTGCTTCGACATCCCGTTGCCGAGGAAGAACAGGCTCGGCTGGATCGGTCGTGCCGCGAACACGTCGTCGTTGAAGTAGAGGAAGTGCTCGGCGAGACCGTCGATGTGATGGAGCCGGCTCTCGATGGCATGCGAGTTGTACGTGGGCAGCTGCCCCTCGCCGGCGAAGATCTCGGTGTGGTCCACCACGCGCACCCGGGGGTGGGTGGTGTCCAGCCACGACGGGACCTGACGGTCCGTCACCAGGTAGATGTTCCTGATCCAGGGCGCGTACATGTCGAGGGACCTGAGGGAGTAGCGCAGCTCGTCCCGGTTGCGGAACCGCGCGGCACTGGTCGCCGCGTCCTCGGTCTCGATGCCCTTGGCCGCGAGCACGGCGTTCTTGCGCTCCAGCCACGCGACGTCCGCGCCGTCGACCCAGGTGTACACGGCGTCGACGGGGAACGCGATGTCGTGATGGAGATCGTCGTTGAACGCCTGGATCGTCGGGTACCGGCGCCCGGCCAGCACCATCGAGTCCAGGCGCAGCGCCTCCTTGGGCAGCCGGGCGCCGATGAGCGTCCGGAAGGGCGAGACGATGTGGTCGGGGTCGGTCTCGTCGTCGTCCCAGAAGGCGACGGTGCAGCCGTACGTGGCCCCGAGCCGCAGGGTGCGGGAGGGGGTGACCACGCTCTGGTAGACCCGGACCCCCGCGCAGGGGGTCTTCGCGTGTCCGGTCGTCAGGCCGCCGAGCGTGGTGACGACGGCGTCGTCCCGCTCGTTGAGAAGGGCCACGTACACGGCCTGCCGCGTGAAGCTGCGGCCGAACGCCTTCAGGGCCGCCTCCCGGTGGTTGGCGTGCACGGCGACGGTGTGCCGCACCTTGGTCGTCCGGGTGACGAAGTACGGGATCCCGGCCGCCTCCAGGGCGGTCGCGACCATCGCCAGGTTGGCCTGGATGATGTCGTGGGGGGTCTCCGCCTCGATGATGCGGCACACCTGCCCGCCGTCGCGCACGAGGCCGCCGCCACGGCGCAGCATGCGCTCCTCGGCCGTCGCGAGCTCTTCGGAGTTCTGCGTGCTGCGCGGCGCGGTGGCGGCCGCCCTGGCCTGGCCGTCGGTGCCCGACGTCAGCGAGTGGACCGCGATCCGCGCGGCCTTGCGCCTGTCGCGGCGCCCGGAGGCGCGGTCCTCCTCCAGGCTCGCGAAGAGGCGGTCGAAATTGCGGTTGTAGCGGAAGCCCGCCGCGACCTCCGCGGCCTCGGCTCCCATCGACCAGCGCAGGTCGGTGTTCTCGATCATCTCGAGCAGTGCCCCGGCCAGGGCGTCGGTGTCGCCGGGGGTGACCAGCAGGCCGGTCCGCCCGTGCTCCACGACCTCTCGCGGGGCGGTCGGGCAGTCGTAGGCGACCACGGGGACACCGGCGGCGTGGGCCTGCATCAGGAAGAGACCGAGCGCGTCCTCGGTCGCCGCGCTGAGCGCGATGCTCGTCTTGGCCCACTCCTCGGAGAGGTCGGCCGGCGCCTCGCCGACGAACTGGACACTGCTGTGCAGGCCGAGCTCGTCCCGCTGTGCCCGCAGCGCCTTGCCGAGCGGACCGTCGCCGATGATCCGCAGGGTCCAGGTGGGGTGCTGCGGGCTGACCTTGGCCCACGCGGTCAGCGCCTGCGCTATGCCGAAACGTTCCTCCATGCGGGCGACGAGCGTGACCATGCGGGTCTCGAGCGTCGACCGGGGCCGGAAGCGCCGGGCGAGCGCGGGCCGGGCGACGATGAGCGGCGGCAGCGCCTGTCCGAAGGTCTCGGTGAACCACTGGCGCGAACGGACACGCGGCAGGGCGAGCGCGTCGCAGCGCACGAGGTGCCGCAGCAGCGGCTCCGTGGCCGGGCCGGCCGCCTCGTGAGCACCCAGTTCGTAATGGACGGCGATGATGTGCGGCGGCAGGAAGCGCGCGACGTACGCGAGGAGCGCGGGCGACGTGGTGATCAGGACGTCCGCGTCGAGGTGGCGGAGCGCGTGCTCCATCTCGATGTCGGCGAGCCGGTGGAAGTGCTCGTCCCAGCGGCGCTCGACGATGTCGCTGGGCAGGGCGGCCAGAGCCGTCTCGGCGTCGTCGGCGAGCCCGGACCGGCGCACGGCCCGGGACTTGAGCGACTCGATGAGGAACGTGACGTCGACACGCGGGTCCGGGGACTCGAAGCGCCGGCGGCGCTCCTTGAACACACTGATGATCCGGACTTCCTCGTGCCGGCCCGCGAGGGCCGTGGCGTGTCCGAACACGGCGCGCTCCGCGTCACCCAGGACATCCGCCCGGGTCAGCAGAAAAGCGACTCTCAAATCTCGTTCCTTAATCAGCCCGGTCGCCGTCACTGCAGGTGAGCCTGAAGCTCCCTGCCGGCGTGTACCGGGGTTCGATCCTCATCAGGACGCCGCGGCGCGGTGACACGAGGATCTTGCGCATCGTGAACACCCGCCCCGGTGCCTGTACGTCGTGAAGCCGCCTGGCGAGACGGAGGGGCGCGCCCCGGTCCGGGTGCACCATGACGTCCCAGTGCTCGCGCCGGCCGCCGGCCGGCAGCATCTCCGCGAGCGGCACTTCGAGCCGCCAGACACCGGGCTGCACCTCGGCGAGTGAGCGTCTCACCCTCCGCCCCGCGGCCACGACCTCGGCCCAGGGAGCGGTCGCCCGGGTACCGAGCACCCGCAGATCGACGTCGATGCGCGCGTGCTGGATGTGCACCGCGGCCACCTCCGCCGCGGGCCGGACCTTGGTGCACACGACGCGCGCGTCACCGCGCACCGTACGTCCGAGGCGGTAGCGCTCCGCGGTGAGCGGCGAGCGGGCCATGGGCCCCGTCGCACCCTTGCGCGGCGTGGTCGGCTCGGCCAGCGTGAGCGGCAGCCGCACGCCCCGGCGCCCCGAGCGCACCTCGAGACTGAGCTTCCAGCGGCCCCGGCGGACCGGCACGCCGCCCGCCTCGGCACCGAGCAGCACCGCGGCGTCCATGAGCCAGGGCCCCTCGGGGTCGGGGTACACCCGCGCCGGGCGGCGGTGCCGCCGCAGCCCTCGCCGCAGGACGATCTCGGCCGTCTCCGCCTGGGTCACGGACGCGGGCAGCTCGGCATGCAGGTTCACGGTCTGCCCGTCGAGCAGCGCGGCATAGCGCAGCAGCGCCGTCCGCCCCAGGCGCCGAGGAAGGAAGAACCCGGTCATCAGCGACGCCCGGTACGCCGAAAGCCGCCCGAGGGTCCATCGGCGCGCGGCGCGCACGGCCCGTCCCGGTCTCATCGGGCGCCTCGTCCCACCTGCGAGAGACGTCGCGTCGGAACGCTCTCCGCCTGCTCCAGCTCACACGGGCTCGGCACGGGAAAGTACGAGTCGAGGAAGCGGGTCACCATCCGGGCTTGGGCCTCTCTGTCCTCCGGCACCACGGTGTCGTTGATGCAGAACGTGTCGAAGTCCCGCTGGGCGAGCAGTCGGTTCATCCGGTGCTCCGCCTTGCTGTCGCCGATGTCGATGTAGACGTAGCGCAGGTCGCCGACCGTGGCGCGGGCGGAGTTGTACGCGTAGTAGTGGTGCAGCGACGAAGCGACGGGGATGTCGTTCGAGGAGCGGAACCGCGAGTGCTGGGTCACCCAGTGCGCCCGCTCGTAGACCTCCTCGATCTCGGCGAGGACGCTGCGCCTGAGGGCGTGCGGGGTGTGCTTCATCTTCTGGGAGATCACGGTGCCGAACTGCTGGGCGATGAGACCGCGGCTGTTCTTCCCCGCGGCGTCCACGGGCAGGTCCTGCGGCTTGATCTGGCCGGACGGGATCAGCGCCTTGGACATGAAGAACTTGGACAGCCCGTTCGGGTGGAAGAACCGGTCCGGCCGTACCGGCCGTCCGAAGAAGACGTCGTCGTTCAGGTACAGGAAGTGCTCCGCGAGTCCCGGGATGTGGTGCAACTGGCTTTCGATCGCATGCGAGTTGAAGGTCGGCAGGGCCGTCGGATCACTGAAGATCTCCCGGTGGTCGATCACCTTCAGGCCCGGATAGCCGGTATCGAGCCAGCCGGGTACCTGTCCCGCGGTCACCAGGAAGATGTTCCGGACCCAGGGCGCGTACTGGTGGATCGACCGCAGGGAGTAACGGAGTTCGTCCCGGCTGGTGTAGCGCGCGTCGTTCGTCGCCTGCTCGTGCAGCGACGCCCGGCCGATGGCCAGCGTCCGCTCGGCGGCGGTCTTGCCCGCGCGCCACACCGGGTCCGCGTCGTCGACCCAGGTGTACACGACGTCGATCGGGTAGAGGTGGTCGCCGATCAGCGAAGCGGTGAACTCGGGCAGGGTGCGGATCCGTCCCGTCCGGTACAGCGACGGGACGGGGCTGAAGAGGCTCTGATCGGCCTGACGGCGTTCGGTGAGCAGCGGCGTGCTCGCGACCACCGGGTTGGAGCGCGGCGCGACCAGCTCGCCGTCGACCTCGTTCCAGAACTCCAGTTCGCATCCCGACTCGTGGCCGAAGACCAGGTTCTCCGTCGGGTCGCAGACGTTCCAGGACAGCCGGAGCACCTGCCGCGAGCGGAGCCTGCGCCAGGTCTTCGTCGACCTTCCGGTCAGCGGCGTTCCCTCGGGCACCGCGCAGACGTAGCCCGGGTTGCGGCCGAAGACGAGCTGGAGCACTTCCTCCACGTCGGCACGGAACCCGGCGGGAACGGCGACGCAGGGCACGGACCTGGCCGTGCCGCGCACGGCGAAGTAGTCGATCTCGGCGTCCTCCAGCACCGCGACGAGCAGGTGGAGGTTCCTGGCCCGCGCGGCCCACTCGGTGGCCCCGGGGACGACCGTGGCCAGAACGTGCCGGCCGTTGGACTGCACGACGCGCATCGGGGGGTGGCCCTCGCGCACGTCCGGACCGCTCCGGCCGCTCAGCGCGGCCTTCACCAGCGCCGAACGGAACGCGTCGAGGGCGGCGAGGGTACGGATGACGGCGGTCCGCAGCGGGCGCGGCACGCGGCGCACGATGCGCCGACGTGCCCGCACCGGCACCAGGGATCGATATGTCGATACCAGGGCACTGTTCTCGGGGTTACCCGGGCTCACCACGGCTCCTCAGCGTCTTCCAGAAAAGGGCTGAGGCCCCCCTCACACCCAAAGTGATCACACAGGCGGGATCAACCGGCCCCGAGCCGAGGAGATCGCGTCACGGAATATTCACATCCCAGCTACCGGCTGTCCACTTTTCGCCCCCGCCAGACACAAACGTGAGACGCGATTCACTGAACTTTCCATCAGGACAGGAGTAATGCCCGTCTTGTACCCCCTGACCGGGCGGCCCCCGGTCTTTCGCGCCCGGGATCGCCCGTCCGGCACCTCCCGAGAGGGCGGCTCCTCCGGTCCCGAGGCGCAGGCACGAGACCGACGCCCCTGGACGCACATACGTCCGAACCCGTGTCTATAGTGCAGGTCAGCCCGGCAATGCACGGACCGGCCACTCCCCCCACCCGAGTCCTCGAGCCATCGACATCCGCCCGTACCAGGGCACGACCAGCTAGGACCCGGACCAGGATGAGCCATGTCCCGACGCCCCAGAACCCCGCCCCCGAAGCGCCGCGAAAGGGCGGCGGCGGAAAGCGGAGCGCCAAGCGCGAGCGGACCGGCGGCCGTCGCACGGGCAGGAAGATCCTGCTGGGTCTGACCGTCCTCGTCCTCGCGGCCGGCGGCACCGGCTACTGGCTCTACAGCGACCTCGACAGCAACATCAAGGGCGTCGACCTCGACAAGGCCATCGGTGACGACCGGCCGGCGAAGCTGCCCACCTCCGGGCAGAACATCCTCGTCCTCGGATCCGACTCGCGCGCCGGCGCCAACGCCGCCCTCAAGACGGGCAACGTCTCCGGGGCGCGTTCCGACACCGCGCTGGTGATGCACATACCCGAGGGCCGCCAGAAGGCCGTCGCGGTCAGCATTCCGCGCGACACCCTGGTGACCCGCCCCGAGTGCACCGAGGCGGACGGTTCGAAGGTGCCCTCCGCGCAGCGCGTCATGTTCAACTCCATCTACTCCCAGGTCGGTTCGGCCTGTGTGGTGAAGACCGTGGAGAAGATCTCCGGGATCCGCATGGACCACTACATGGAGATCGACTTCGCCGGCTTCAAGGACCTGGTGGACGCGATAGGCGGGGTGACCGTCACCGTCGGCAAGGACATCCACGACAGCTCCAGCGGCCTCGACCTCGCCGCGGGCACGCACCGCCTGAACGGCACCCAGTCCCTGGAGTTCGTGCGGACCCGGCACGGCATCGGCGACGGCAGCGACCTCGGACGCATCGGCCTCCAGCAGCAGTTCATGATCGCGCTCCTGTCCGAGATCAAGAAGCAGGACCTGCTGGGCAGCCCGGCGAAGACGTACAAGATCGCCGACAGTCTGACCCAGGCCCTCACCACCGACTCCGACCTCGCCTCGCTCACGGCGCTGGCCGAGTTCGGCCGGAGCATGAACGGCGTCGACCCGTCCACCATGGAGACGATCATGCTCCCGGTGGCGTACGACAAGGTCGACCCGAACCGGGTGGTGGCGGCCGAACCGCGGGCGTCGACCCTGTGGAAGGCGCTGCGCACCGACTCCGCGATCCCCGAGTCGGCGAAGAAGTCGCCCGCCACCGGCGGGAGTTCCTGACCTGCTCCGACGGACAAGGGCCCGGCCGGTACCCGTTCGGGTACCGGCCGGGCCCTTGTCCGTGTGAGCGGTGTCAGACCGCCCGCCATGCCTCCAGGGCGATCCCCGGCTCGTCCTTGCGCCGGGTGACGCGGAGTTCTCCGGTTCCCGGGGAGAGCGTCGCGGCGACCACCCGGCCCTCCTCGTCCTCCGTCAGCGACAGCAGGGCGTCGGCGGGGAGTTCGGGCCCCGACTCCGTCCACCACGCGCCCGCCGACTCGTCCTCGGTCGGATAGGCGGCGAAGGCCACCCGGCCGCTCGCCGCGCGTTGGGCGAGCAACGTGCAGTCGTGGCCGTCGAGTTCGCAGCGGATGACACGGACGGGACCCGGGCCGGCCGAGGCCAGCAGGGGCACGGGCCTGGTGCCGGGACGCCAGACACACACATCGCCCGAGTCGTCGGTGAAGAAGAGCGTGGTGGAGCCGGCGGAGGTGGTGAGCGCCTGGAGGGTGTCCGGGCGGACCGGTGCCTCCAGCGCCTCGTCCAGGGCGGGTACCGCGCCCGGCTCCTCCTGGCTCCAGTGCAGAAGGCCGCCCGCCACGGCCGCGTACAGCTCGACCCGGCCGGACATCCCGGTCACGGCCGCCAGGTCGCCCCGTACGTCATGCCCCTTGAGGTCGCGCCAGGGCCCCCAGCCGCCCTTCTCCTTCTGGGCGATCATGCTGACCCCACCGCCCTTGTTGCGCACGAAGACATGGGCGCGCCCCTGGGCGTCGACCGCGACGGCGGGGTTGCCCGTCCGGTCCCCGGTGCGGTTGGGGTGACCGATCGGGTTCCAGTCCAGGGCGGCGAGGTCCGGCCGGAAGTGGGTCGAGTGGACGAGACCCGACTCGCCCTTGACCGTGGGGCGCCAGGAGACCAGGTGGGTGTAGCGGTCGGGTCCCTGCCCCAGGGCCAGTACGGAGTGCAGGCGCTGTTCGCCCCCCACCGTGCGGGCGGAGCCCCAGGGGCCGCCGGGTCCGTGCTCCGCCCGGCAGCGGACGGTGGCCTCCGACAGCAGGTACACACTGAGCCTGCCGTCGCGACCGCGTATGAGCCAGTCGACGTTCACCGGTTCACCTTAATCGGGGGCGGCCCGCCCGGTGATCCGGGGGATGCCTCTTGCCGGATCGAACGCCCCGCACCCGTCAGCCGTTCGCCGGCGCTCGGCGCCGCGCGGCAGCCCGGCGCGGAAGCCGTTCGTGGCCGGGACCGCGTCCGTCATGACGCGCGGCCGGGCCGGTGGCCGCCTCTGGCAGGGTGAAGCCATGACGACTCTGCTCATCGTGGACGGTGCCAATGTGGTCGGATCCGTGCCCGACGGCTGGTGGCGCGACCGGCGCGCGGCGGCCGTGCGGCTCCGGGACCGGCTGGCCGGCCTTGCGGAGGCCGGGGTGCCCGGTCATCCCGGTCCGCTGGACATCGTCCTCGTCGTGGAGGGCGTCGCCCGGGGGGTGGCCCCGGTTCCCGGCGTCCGGGTGGACGAGGCCCCGGGCGACGGTGACGACCGGATCGTGGAGCTCGTCGCCGCGGCACCCGGCCGCCCCCGCCTGGTCGTCACGGCCGACCGCGAACTGCGGCGGCGGGTGGGCGAACTGGGCGCGAAGGTCACGGGTCCCCGGACCGTGCACCGGGCGCCCGAGGACTGACCGGCTCGCGCCGGGCCCCGCACCGCCACGTACCAAGCGCGCGCGTTCGGGTGGGCGCGGAACGTACGGGGCCCCGCGCCCGCACGCCGGGACGCGGGAGGCACGGGGCCGGTACGGACATCGCCGGGTGGTTACCCGGCCGCGCCGCCGGGCGGGGTCCGGGTGCCGTCCGTACCCGTCTCCGGGTGGCGCTCCAGGAGGCTGTGCCTGCGCCCGTAGAGGAAGTAGACGACGACGCCGACCACCATCCAGATCGCGAACCGCAGCCAGGTCTCCGCGGGCAGGTTCAGCATCAGCCACAGCGTTGCGAGGACCGACAGGATCGGCACCCACGGCACCCACGGGGTGCGGAAGGCGCGGGGCAGGTCGGGGCGGGTGCGGCGCAGGACGACGACGCCGACGGCGACCACGATGAAGGCGAAGAGCGTGCCGATGTTGACCAGTTCGGCCAGCTCGCTGAGGCTGGTGAAGCCCGCGAGGATCGCGATGATCACACCGAGCAGGATGGTCGGCCGGTGCGGGGTGCGGAACTTCGGGTGCACGCGGGAGAAGAAGCGCGGCAGCAGTCCGTCGCGGCTCATCGCGAAGAAGACACGGGTCTGGCCGAGCAGCAGGATCATGCAGACCGTGGTCAGTCCGACGGCGGCGCCGAAGCTGATGAAGCCCGCGTACCAGGGGTGCCCGGTGGCCTTGAACGCGTCGGCGAGCGGGGCGTCGATGGACAGCTCGCTGTAGTGCTGCATGCCCGTGACCACGATCGACACGAGGACGTAGAGCGTGGTGCAGATGATCAGCGAGCCGAGGATGCCGCGCGGCATGTCCCGCTGCGGGTTCTTCGTCTCCTCGGCGGCCGTGGCGACCACGTCGAAGCCGATGAAGGCGAAGAACACGACGGACGCCGCGGTGAAGATGCCCATCACGCCGAAGTTGGTCGGCGCCCAGCCGAAGATGAGCTGGATCAGCGGTGACTTGATGCCGCTGCCCGCCTCCACGGCCTGCGCGTCGGGGATGAACGGCTTGTAGTTGTCGCCCTTGATGAAGAAGGCGCCCGCGATGATCACGACCAGGACGACGGTGACCTTGATCGCGACGACCAGCGTGGTGATCCGGGCGGAGAGCTTCACGCCGATGACGAGGATGGCGGTGAGCACCAGCACCAGCGCGGAGGCGAGGATGTCGAAGCCGAACCCGGTGGCCCCCTCGCGCCCGCTGAGCGATTCGGGCATGTGCCAGCCCGCGTTGTCCATCAGCGAGCGCACGTAGCCCGACCAGCCGACGGCCACCACCGCCGTGCCGAGCGCGAACTCCAGGACCAGGTCCCAGCCGATGATCCAGGCGGGCAGCTCGCCGAGGGACGCGTAGGAGAACGTGTACGCGGACCCCGCGACCGGGACCGTGGAGGCGAATTCCGCGTAGCACAGGGCGGCCAGGGCGCAGGCGACACCCGCGGCGACGAAGGCCAGCGAGACCGCCGGCCCCGCGTTCTCCTTGGCCACCTTGCCGGTGAGGACGAAGATGCCGGTGCCGATGATGACGCCGACACCGAAGACAGTGAGGTCCAGAGCGGACAGCGACTTCTTGAGCGCGTGCTCCGGTTCCTCGGTGTCCAGAATCGATTGTTCGACCCTTTTCGTCCTGAAGAGGGTGTTGCTCACGGACGTACCTCCCACGCTTGTCGTCCTCCGACATGATCGAGAGGGCAGGTAGCACGTATGCCCCGACGCGGCGCGTATCACGCAGACGGGCCGGTTTCACCACCCGTACAGGGTGCTGAAACCGGCCCATCGGCCGTGCCCGGAGGCGTCAGTCGCGCGCGGGCTGTACCGCGTCCACGGCCTGCGCGGCGCTGCTGTCGAAGCGGCCGTCGAGCTTGGCGACGAGGCCGGTGACCTGCCGGGCGATGTCCGGCGCGGTCAGCCCGATCTCGGCCATGACCTCGGCGCGGGAGGCGTGGTCGAGGAAGCGCGGCGGGATGCCGAAGTCGCGCAGCGGGATGTCGACGCCCGCGTCGCGCAGCGCCTGCGCGATCGCCGAGCCGACACCGCCGACCCGGGAGTTGTCCTCGACGGTGACGACCACGCGGTGCTGCTCGGCGAGCGGCGCCATGGCCTCGTCCACCGGCTTGACCCAGCGCGGGTCCACGACGGTGGTGGAGATGCCCTGGCGGTCCAGCAGAGCGGCGATCTCCAGGCACATCGGGGCGAGCGCGCCGACGGAGACCAACAGCACGTCGGGGGCGTCGGTGCCGGGCTCCCGCAGGACGTCCATGCCGCCGATCCGGCCCACCGCGGGGACGGCCGGGCCGACCGCGCCCTTGGAGAAGCGCACCACGGTGGGCGCGTCCTTCACCTCGACGGCCTCGCGCAGCTGGGCACGCACCTGGTCGGCGTCGCGCGGCGCCGCGAGCCTGAGGCCCGGGACGACCTGGAGGATCGACATGTCCCACATGCCGTTGTGCGAGGCGCCGTCGGTGCCGGTGACACCGGCGCGGTCCAGGACGAAGGTGACACCGCACTTGTGCAGGGCCACGTCCATCAGGACCTGGTCGAAGGCGCGGTTCAGGAAGGTCGCGTAGACGGCGAAGACGGGGTGCAGTCCGCCGGTGGCGAGGCCGGCCGCGGAGACGGCGGCGTGCTGCTCGGCGATACCGACGTCGTAGACCCGCTTGGGGAACGCCTTGGCGAACCGGTCCAGGCCGACCGGCTGGAGCATCGCGGCGGTGATCGCGACGATGTCCTCGCGCTCCTTGCCGAGCGCCACCATCTCCTCGCCGAAGACGGAGGTCCAGTCGGCGCCGGAGGAGGCGATCGGCAGGCCCGTGTCCGGGTGGATCTTGCCGACGGCGTGGAAGCGGTCGGCCTCGTCCTGGAGGGCCGGCTGGTAGCCGCGGCCCTTCTCGGTCAGGCAGTGCACGATGACCGGGCCGCCGAAGCGCTTGGCGCGGGCGAGCGCCGACTCCAGGGCCTCGATGTCGTGGCCGTCGATCGGGCCGACGTACTTCAGGCCGAGGTCCTCGAACATGCCCTGCGGGGCGATGAAGTCCTTCAGGCCCTTCTTCGCGCCGTGCAGGGTCTCGTAGAGCGGCTTGCCGACGACCGGCGTGCGCTCCAGGAGGTCCTTGCCGCGGGCCAGGAAGCGCTCGTAGCCGTCCGTGGTGCGCAGGGTCGCCAGGTGGTTCGCGAGGCCGCCGATGGTCGGCGCGTACGAGCGCTCGTTGTCGTTGACGACGATGACCAGCGGGCGGTCCTTGGCGTCGGCGATGTTGTTCAGCGCCTCCCAGGCCATGCCGCCGGTGAGCGCGCCGTCACCGATGACGGCGACCACGTGGTCGTTCCGGCCGAGGACCTCGTTCGCCTTCGCCAGTCCGTCGGCCCAGCCGAGGACCGTGGAGGCGTGCGAGTTCTCGATGACGTCGTGCTCGGACTCGGCCTGCGCCGGGTAGCCGGACAGACCGCCCTTCATCTTCAGCCGGGAGAAGTCCTGCCGGCCGGTGAGCAGCTTGTGGACGTAGGACTGGTGTCCCGTGTCCCACAGCACTCTGTCCTTCGGTGACTCGAAGACGCGGTGCAGGGCGATGGTCAGCTCCACGACACCGAGGTTGGGGCCGAGGTGGCCGCCGGTCTTGGAGACCGCGTCGACGAGGAAGGTCCGGATCTCCCCGGCCAGCTGGTCGAGCTGCTCCAGGGTCAGCCGGTCCAGATCGCGCGGTCCCGTGATGCGGGTCAGCAGCGCCACCCGTGCCTCCTTGCAGTGATCGAGCTGTTGCCGGGTTCGTCGAGTCTAATGTTCCGCCTTTTCGGGCGCGGGCCGGGTCTGGCGATCCACGCCACACGAACGGCCCAACCGGACGGAATACGCGTTCCCGTCCGGACGTGGCTGCGCCCGGCGCCTCGACGGGCACCGGACGCGACTGTGCCCGGCACCGCCATTGGTGCCGGGCACAGGCCTGGGTGGGTGGAAACCCTACGCGCGACCCGCGGTCTTCTGGGTCTTGCGGGTGACGGCGTCGATGACGACCGTGGCGAGCAGAACGCCACCGGTGATCATGTACTGGACCGGCGAGGCGATGCCCTGCAGGGCCAGACCGTACTGGATCGAGACGATCACCAGAACACCCAGCAGGGCGTTCCAGGTGCGGCCACGGCCGCCGAAGAGGCTGGTGCCACCGATGACGGCCGCCGCGATGGCGTTCATCAGGAGGTCACCGGCGCCCGCGCCCTGGTTGGCGGAGGCGATCTTCGAGGCGATGAACAGACCGCCGACGGCGGCGAAGGTGCCGGAGATCGAGAAGACCGAGATGCGGATCAGCTCGACGTTGATACCGGCACGACGGGAGGCCTCGACGCTGCCACCGAGCGCGAAGATCTTCCGGCCGAACGTGGTGCGGCGCAGAACGAAGTCCGTGACCAGCAGGACCGCGAGGAAGATCACCACGGCGAGCGGCAGACCCTTGTACTGGTTGTACATGATCGCCACGCCGAAGCTGAGGATGCCCAGCAGCACCGTGCGGGCGATGGTCTCGCTCACCGGGCGGGACGGCACACCGGCCGCCTCGCGACGCTTGTTGCCGAGGAACGAGCTCAGGAAGAACCCGGCGGTCACGACCACCGCGAGCGCGTAGGCGGCGGCGACATCGGTGAAGTAGTAGCTGGTCAGCTTGGCGACGACGCCCTCGCTGTCCAGGTTGATGGTGCCGTTGCTGCCGAGGATCTGGAGCATCAAGCCGTTCCAGAACAGCAGACCCGCCAGGGTGACGGCGAAGGCCGGCACCCCGATGCGCGCGAAGACGAAGCCCTGGACCGCGCCGGCGACCGTGCCGGTGAGGATGGCCAGGACGAACGCCAGCCACTCGTTCATGCCGTGCGTGACGCTGAGCACGGCGAACGTGGCGCCGGCCAGACCGGAGAGCGAACCGACCGACAGGTCGATCTCACCGAGCAGCAGCACGAAGACGATGCCGACCGCGATCATGCCCGTGCCGACCATGGCGACGGAGATGTCGGAGAGGTTGCCCGCGGTGAGGAAGTTCTCGTTCAGGCTCGCGAAGATCGCCCAGATGACGATCAGGCCGATGACGACCGGGATGGAACCCAGGTCACCGGACTTCATCTTGCGCTTGAACTCGCCGACGTAACCGGCGAAGCCCTGCTCACGGACGAGCAGGCGCGGGTCGACGGCGGTGACCGCCTTGGCGGCCGCCTCCGGGTTCGCCACCTCGTGGGAACCGGTCTCAGAAGTCTTGTCGATGCTCACTTCTGAGCCTCCCCGCTGCGCGCCGCACGACGGGTCACGGCGTTCTCCGTGGCGCCCGTGATGGCGGAAATGATCTCTTCCTGCGAGGTCGACTTGACCTCGAAGATGCCGTTGTTGCGTCCCAGACGCAGAACGGCGACCTTGTCGGCCACGGCCTTCACGTCAGCCATGTTGTGGCTGATGAGGATCACCGCGTGGCCGCGCTCGCGCAGCCGCTCGACCAGGTCGAGAACCTGGGCGGTCTGCTCGACGCCGAGGGCCGCGGTGGGCTCGTCGAGGATGACGAGCTTGGGCTCACCGAGCATCGAACGGGCGATCGCCACGGTCTGGCGCTGACCGCCGGAGAGCGAGGCGATCGGGATGCGGACGCTCGGGATGCGGATGGACAGCGTGTCCAGCAGCTCGCGGGAGCGGCGCTCCATCTCGACCTCGTCCAGGACACCGCGCTTCTTGAGCTCGCGTCCCAGGTAGAGGTTCCCCACGACGTCGATGTTGTCGCAGAGCGCGAGGTCCTGGTAGACCGTCGCGATGCCCAGGTTCTGGGCGTCGTGCGGGCGGTTGATCTGAACGGCCTTGCCGTCCCATTCGATGGAGCCCTCATCGATGGGGTGCACGCCGGCGATCGTCTTCACCAGCGTGGACTTTCCGGCGCCGTTGTCGCCCACCAGGGCGACCACTTCACCGGCGTGGACCTCAAGCTCTACATCGGTGAGCGCCTGGACGGCACCGAATCGCTTGGAGACCCCGCGCAACGCCAGAACAGGCGTAGCGGACACGTGAACCATCTCCTTCGCCGCCTGACCCGGCGGGAGGTTGTGCAGAAGTATGCGGTGGGGGTTCCGTCCGGTGCCCCGCTTAGCTTGCGGGGCTGTTGGATGCGGGGCACCGGAGGAGCTTTGGATCACACGAGCCACGTACGGGAATTCAGTATCGAATTCCCGTACGCGTTTGGCTACTCGCGGTTGTTTACTGCAGGCCGGCCTTCTTGCAGGCCGCGGCGTACGCCGGGGTGCAGATGTCGCTGACCGTGTACAGACCGTCCTTGACGACGGTGTCCTTGATGTTTTCCTTCGTCAGCGAGGTGACGGGGACCAGCAGGGACGGGATCTGCTTGTCGGTCGGGCTGTCGACCTTGTCCTTGGCGACCGAGTCGAGCGACTTGCCCTGGGCGAGCGCGACGGCCAGCTCGGCGGCCGCGTCGGCCTCCGGGGCGTACGGCTTGTAGACGCTCATGAACTGCTCACCCGCGAGGATGCGCTGCACACCCGCGAGCTCGGCGTCCTGACCCGTGACCGGGACCTTGATGCCGGCGGCCTTCAGCGCGGTGATGATACCGCCGGCCATGCCGTCGTTCGCGGAGTAGACACCGACGATGTTCTTCTTGCCGAGAGCCGAGATCGCCGCCTCCATGTTGGCGTTGGCGTTCTCCGGCTTCCACTCCTTGGTGTCGTACTCCTTGCCGACGTTCACCTTGCCGTCGAGCACCTCGTGGGCGCCGGCCTTGAACTGAGCGGCGTTCGGGTCGGTGACCGAACCGTTCATCATGACGATCTTGCCGGACTTGGCCTTGGAGCCGAGCGCGGAGAGGAGCGCCTCACCCTGCGTCTTGCCGACCGTCTTGTTGTCGAACGAGGTGTAGGCCGAGATGGGGCCCTGCGCGAGGCGGTCGTAGGCCACGACCGGGATGCCGGCGTCCTTGGCCTTCTGGACCGAGCTCTTGATCGCGGCGGCGTCCACAGCGTCAATGATCAGCACGTCCACCTTGTTGGTGATCATCGTGTCGACCTGCTGGTTCTGGGTGCTCGCGTCCTGCTTGGCGTTGGCGTAGACGACCTCGCCCTTGTCGTTCGTGAGCTCCTTGACCTTCGCCTCGATCAGCGGCTTGTCGAACTTCTCGTAGCGGGCCGTCTGGTTCTCCGGAAGGAGCAGACCGACCTTGATCGCGTCGCCCTTCTTCGCCGAGCTGGCGGAGCTGTCGCTGCCCGGGTCCGACTCCTTGGCGCTGCCACAGGCGGCGAGAGAGACAGCCATTGCACCAGCGGCAACGGCAACGGCGGCACGACGCATCTGCGTGTTCATTCTTAAACCTCCCTGACGAGGCCGCGTCGTTGCGGCCGAGGTGGACTGGAGTCAACTCGGCCACACGTGCGACGTCAAGAAGTAAATACTTAACGAGATGGCAACGGTGCCATGCGTTCTCTAAGTGAAGGCAGGAGTACCGGCCGATAGAGAACCGTCCAAAAGGGTCGAATCACCCATCTCGCTGAGTGCGAGAGCGAGCGCCCCGAGCACCTCCGCACGGCCCCCGAGTGCGCCTGGCAACACCGAGAGTTGACGTGCGGCGCTGGGGATCGCGTAGCGGCCGACAGACTCCCTGATGGGCCCGAGGACGAGCTCGCCGGCCTCGGCGAGATCGCCGCCGAGGACCACCCGACTCGGGTTCAGCAAATTGCAGAGATTGGCGACTCCACTGCCGATGTGACGGCCGACGTCGGCGATCACCCGACGACAGCCCGGGTCTCCGTCCCGCGCCAGCCTGACCACGCCCTCCATGGTCAGATCGGTACCATGGCTGGACTGGAGGAGCGGCAGCACATAGCGCGCCGCCGCGAAGGTCTCCAGACAGCCGCGGTTGCCGCAACGGCAGACGGGGCCGGATTCATCAAGTGTAATATGCCCGATTTCTCCCGCTGTGCCACCTGGACCGCGGTAGATCTTGCCCTCTATGACCAGCCCCGCGCCGACGCCGCTGGCGACCTTGATGTACGCGAGATCCCGGACCCCGCGACCGCTGCCCCAGACCATCTCGCCGAGCGCGCCCAGATTGGCGTCGTTGTCCACGTAGACGGGCACGCCGAGCCGCCCCCGCAGCTCCTCGGCGGGCCTCGCGCCGGTCCAGCCGGGCAGGATCGAGGTGGACCCCAGGGTGCCCGATTCCACGTCGATGGGGCCCGGTACGCCGAGGCCCACGCCCGCGATCTTGGAACGGTCGACCCCCGTCGCCGCGATCAGGCGGCTGACCAGTTCCTCGGCCCGGTCGAAGCCCTGCGCGGCGGAGGCGTCCACGTCCAGCGGCTCGGACTCCTCGGCCAGCACCTGATGGGCCAGATTTCCGACAGCGACGCGCAAATGGGTGTGCCCGAAGTCGACACCGATCACGATCCCGGCGTCCCCGCTCAAGGACACGCTGCGCGCTCTGCGGCCGCCCGCCGAAGTGGGTGTGACCTCGACCGTTCCGCCGTCCTTGAGTTCACGGACGATATTGGAAACGGTCGCGGCCGACAGGCCCGTCGCCCTCGCGATCTCCGCCTGCGTGAGCGAGCCGGCCAGGCGCACCGCCCGCACGACGCGCTCCAGATTGGCTCGGTGCAGCGACGACTGCGACCCCGGAGTCTCCATCGACTCATCCACTCCTGCCCTCAGCCGGGCGGCCCCGATGCCGCCCGTGTGATCTGGGTCACGTCAACGGGACCCCGGTCACTTACAAGTTGTGAACTCCAAGCTCCGCTGAACGGGTTACCGCAGTCAAGTCCTTGACGAAAATCAGGGTCGCCCAGTCATGTTCGACTCCTGGCCTCACCCGGACACACATGCGCCACCCCCGGGACGGAGGTGGCGCATGTGACGGACGGGACGATTCGTTACTTGAGAGTCGCCGAAGTGAGACCTGCCTGGACCTGACGCTGGAAGGACAGGTAGACGATCAGCATGGGGACCATGGCGATCGTCACGCCGGCGAACAGCACGGGCAGATCGGTGGCGTACCCCTGCTGCTGCTGGAGCTGGATGAGGCCCTGGGTCAGGACGTAGCGCTCCGGGTCCGAACTGGTCTGCGGCTGCATCAGCACCGAGGGCAGGATGTACTGGTTCCACTGGCCCAGCACGTTGAAGATGCCGACGCTGAGCAGGCCGGGCTTGGCCATGGGCAGCATGACCTGGAAGAACGCCCGGGTGTGCGAGGCCCCGTCGAGCACCGCCGCCTCGAAGACCGCCGTGGGCAGCGTCCTGAAGAAGGCGTGCATGAAGAACACCGTGAACGGCAGCGAGTAGGCCACGTACACCAGGACCAGGCCTTGGTAGCTGTTCAGCATGTCGAGACGCTTGACCATGAAGAACAGCGGCACCAGGGCCAGGAAGACGGGGAACATGGCCCCGCCGACGAAGAAGTAGTACACGAGCCGGTTGCCCGGGAACTCGTAGCGGGCCAGTACGTAGGCCGCCATCGCGCCGAGCAGCATGGTCAGCGGGACCGAGAACACCAGGACGATCAGGGTGTTGGCGAAATAGTCGCCGATGCCCTTGTTCCAGGCCCGGCTGAAGACGTCGAACTGCCAGTTCGAGGGCCAGCCGAGGGCCGAACCGCCGATCTGCGCGTCGGTCTTGAAGGAGCTCAGGACCAGCCAGAGCAGCGGCAGGATGATCAGGATCGCCCACAGGGCCAGGAAGCCGTGCGAGAAGACGTTGAGGGCCATGCCCTCGGTCCGCTTGTCACCCGGCCGTGGCGGGGCCTTCCTGGCGTTTCGTTGCGGGGGTACTCCGGCGCCGTCGACCTTCGCCGGCTCCGTGATGGGTGCGCTCATAGTCGTGTCTCCCGCTCAGAACTCGATGCGCTCGCGGCGGGTGGCGCGCAGCGTGACCACGGACAGGATCAGGGTGAGGAGGAGCATGACGACGCCCATGGCGCAGGCGTAGCCGCTCTTCCCGAAGTAGAGGAAGTTGCGCATCATGACGTTCGCCATGACCTCGCTGTGGTGGTCGGGCCCGCCTCCGTAGCCGGTGCCCTGGGTCATCGTCGAGACGAGGACGAACATGTCCATCGCGATGATGCCCAGATAGACCCAGGCGGTCTGCACCGTGTCCCAGAGCAGGGGCAGGGTGACCCGGAAGAAGGTGTGGGTGCGGCTCGCGCCGTCCAGCAGCGCGGCCTCGTAGATGTCCTTCGGGATGGACTGCATGGCCGCGGAGAACAGCACCAGATAGAAGCCGACGCCGTGCCAGACGACGACCGCCATCAGGCACCAGAGCACCAGGTTGGGCTCGTTCATCCACTCGACGGGGCTGTTCGCGTCGACCAGGCCCAGCTTGATGAGCAGGCCGTTGAGCAGACCGCCGCTGTCACTGCGGTAGAAGGCCCCGAAGAGCACCGCGACGATCGCGAGCGACAGCACCTGCGGGAAGAAGTACACGATCTTGTAGAAGCTCGACCCGGCGACGCCCTGTACGCCACCGGCGCCGCCCCGCCCGCCCGCGTTCACCATGAAGGCGAAGAAGAGGGCGAGCAGGATGGTGATCACCGGGATGAACACCAGGAACAGGATGTTGTGCCAGATCGCCTGGAGGAATACGTCGTCCTGGAACAACGCCTCGTAATTGTCCAGGCCGACGAAACCGAACGTCTGCGACTGACCCTTCCAGTCGGTGAAGGAGTAACCGATGGTCTGTAGGTAAGGCCAGATCACGAAGATCAGATACAGCGCCAAAGGTGCGAGGAGAAACCCCGCGACGAACCGGTACTGCCCTTTTCGCATGGCATCCTGCCCTGGTGTTCCGGATGTGCGCGGCCCGGGTGTTCCGGGCGTGCGTGACCCCGATGTTCCGGGTTTTACGTGATCAGTCGCGGTGGTTCTTCTTGGACTCCGGGTCCTTCGCCGCCTTGTCGACCGCCGCCTGGGCCCGCTTCAGCCATTCCTTCGGCTGGATGCGCTTGGCCATCAGCTCGTTGGACGCGTTCTGGATGGAGACGTCCATCTCGCTGTACCAGTTGGGGTACAGGTAGTTGAAGGAGTTGTCGCCGGCCGCCTTGGAGGCCTCGACCGTGGACTGCGTACCGGGACGCAGCTGCACGCCGTCGGACACACCGTCCTTGAGGATGGTGAGGGAGTTGGCCTTCTGGGCGAAGAGCGTCGACCACTCCTTGGAGAGCATGGAGCGCATGAACTCCTGGGCCTCGGGCAGGTTCGCGGCCTTCGCCGGGATGATGAACGGCTCGCCCGAGCCGGCCCGGATCGCCTCGAACGGCAGCTTGTCGCCCGGCAGGCTGGGCATCGGCATGAACTTCATGTCGAAGTCGGCCGGGGTCTGCTTGAGCTGCTCGTTCTCCAGCCAGGAGCCACAGGTGATGAACGCGGCCTTGTACTGGTTCCACCGCGTCTGCGACTCGGTGTGGGTCAGGCCGTTGGTGCCGGCCAGCAGGTAACCCTTCTCCACGACCTCGTAGATGGCCTCGATGGCCGCCTTCGCGGCGTCGGACCCGACGAACGCCTTGGGGTCGAGGTTGTCGATCGCCTTCATGGCGTCCAGACCGCCCTGCTTGGCGATCAGGTCCATGATGGCGACGTTGATGTAGTACGGGTACTTGCCCTGGTGCGCGAGGCCGCCGATGCCCTGCGACTTGGCGTCCTTGCAGATGGCGAGGAAGTCGTCCCAGGTCTTGGGCACCTCCCAGCCCTTCTCCTTGAAGAGCTTGCCGGAGTACCACAACCCCCACACCGTGTAGATGTAGTTGAGGGCCACGACCTTGCCGCCCTGCAGGCCCGGGTCGAGCGTGCCCGGGATCAGCGTGTCGCGGACCTTCTTGGACGGGTCGTCGATGGACGGGGCGTCGAGGACCGCCGCCAGGTCGAGCAGGTTGCCGTTCTTGTAGAGCACGTCCAGCTTGATCTGCTGGGCGCCCGAGTCGTCGACGATGTCCGGCGGGTTGCCGCCGTTGAAGCGCGGCTGGAGCTTGCCGGTGATCTCCTGGGTGCCGGTGTGGGCGCTGGTGGTGCCCCACTTCTTGTCGAAGGCCGCTTCCCACGACTTGGCGTACTCGTCGCCGTAACCGCCCTTGAAGACGACGACGTCGAGCTTGCCGCCGCCCTTCTTCACGCCGAAGGGGTTGTCCTTGCTGGTCTTGCCGGTGCCCTTGTCGCCCGACTTGCCCTCGTCGCCCCCGCCGCTCGCACAGGCGGACAGGAAGCTCATCGTCGGGACGGTGATCAGACCGAGTGCGGCCGACCTCTTGATGAGGTCACGGCGGCCGACACCCTCGGGGCTGTTGTTCTCGGCGGAAGTGGATCCCATGCTCAAGTCCTCGCCTTCTCCAGGACTCAGGCGGTGAACCGGATCCTCCCCGGCACCGCGGTTAGGTCAAGCTGGGGTCGTGCATGGGGGATTCACCGGGACGAACCGGCATTGCGTGTATGGACCACGCTCTGCCGTCCCGCGAAATTCCCCCCTGGGTCCTGCCTGTCCAGAGCCTGTCGATCGACTGGCCGGACGCGACAGGTATAGTCCACTTCCCGCCAACGGAGCAAGATCGAATGCAGGTTTGGCCGTCGGTCTTTTCCGAGTTGAGACCTCACGGAAATATGGGGCACCCCAGGACCACCCCGGCGAAGATCCACAGGACGCCGGCCCCCGCATTGAACGCAATGCACGGTTCGTCACAACACATTCACCCCGGATGGCGCACCCAACACCCTTGACATCACTGTCAACTTGACGCCCAAATGGTCCTTGCGCATCGAATTTGACAACGTTGTCCAGGTGCAGGGAGGGTGCTCGCGCATGCAGCACAGCGCTCGGTACAGACAGAGTTCCACGCGGCGGACCGGATGGCGTTCCCCGGCGGCGCTGGGGGTGGCGGTCCTCGCCCTGTTAGCGGCCTCCCAGGGCGTCGCGGTCGCCCTGCCCGCCCAAGCGGCCAAGCCCGACAGGGAGTTCGGCTCCTCGTTCGAATCGGGCGATCGGGCCCCGGACTGGCTCAACACGGTGGACACCGCTCCCGACGGGACGAAGCGGTCCTCCGGGGTCGACGGCGGCTACAGCACCGGCATCCCCGGCAATGTGACCGACCATGTCACCGACGTGCGGGCCAGCGGCGAGAACACCGGCGCGGGCGAGGTCAAGGAGAACCTCGCCGACGGTGAGCCGAGCAGCAAGTGGCTGACCTTCGAGCCCACCGGCTGGGCGGAGTTCGACCTGGACGCGCCGGTCAAGACGGTCACGTACGCGCTCACATCCGCAAACGACCACGACGAACGCGACCCGCGGGACTGGACCCTCCAGGGCTCCGCCGACGGCAAGGACTGGAAGACCCTCGACACCCGCTCCGGCGAATCCTTCGGCGAGCGGTTCCAGACGAAGTCGTACGACATCGAGAACCCCGTCGAGTACCAGCACTTCCGGCTCGACGTCACGAAGAACAACGGCGGCGACATCCTCCAGATCGCCGACGTCCAGTTCTCGACGGGCCGGAGCGACGACCCGACGCCCAAGGACATGCTCTCGCTCGTGGACCGGGGGCCGAGCGGCTCGCCGACCGCCAAGGCGGGCGCGGGCTTCACGGGCAAGCGGGCCCTGCGCTACGCCGGCACCCACAAGGGCGACGGCCGGGCGTACTCGTACAACAAGGTGTTCGACGTGAACGTCGCCGTCGGGCGTGACACCGAGCTGTCGTACCGGATCTTCCCCTCGATGGCGGACGGCGACCGGGACTACGACGCCACGAACGCGGCCGTGGACCTGGTCTTCACCGACGGCACCTCGCTGAGCTCTCTCAACGCCGTGGACCAGCACGGATTCACGCTGACTCCGCAGGGCCAGGGCGCCGCCAAGGTGCTCTACGTCAACCAGTGGAACAACGTGACCTCGCGGATCGGTTCCGTCGCGGCCGGGAAGACCGTCGACCGGATCGTCCTCGCGTACGACTCCCCCAAGGGCCCCGCGAAGTTCCGCGGCTGGCTGGACGACGTCGCGCTGAGGACGGCCGCTCCGCGGAAGCCCGCGGCCCATCTGGCCGACTACGCGCTCACGACCCGCGGCACCAACTCCAGCGGCGGATTCTCACGCGGGAACAACTTCCCGGCGACCGCCGTACCGCACGGCTTCAACTTCTGGACGCCGGTGACCAACGCGGGCTCCTTGAGCTGGCTGTACGACTACGCCCGCGACAACAACGCGGACAACCTGCCCACCGTCCAGGCGTTCAGCGCGAGCCACGAGCCGAGCCCCTGGATGGGCGACCGGCAGACCTTCCAGGTGATGCCGTCGGCCGCCTCCGGCGCCCCGGACACCGGCCGCACGGCCCGCGAACTGGCCTTCCGGCACGAGAACGAGACCGCGCGGCCGTACTACTACGGCGTCACGTTCGAGAACGGTCTCAAGGCGGAGCTGGCCCCGACCGATCACGCCGCCGCCCTGCGCTTCACCTATCCGGGCGACGACGCGAGCGTGATCTTCGACAACGTCACCGAGCAGGCGGGCCTGACGCTCGACACCTCGGCGGGCGTCGTCACCGGCTACTCGGACGTGAAGTCCGGCCTGTCGACCGGCGCCACCCGGCTCTTCGTGTACGGGGTCTTCGACGCGCCCGTGACCGAGGGCTCCTCCAGCGGCGTCAAGGGCTATCTGAAGTTCAGGCCCGGCTCCGACCGCACCGTCACCCTGCGCCTGGCCACCTCGCTCATCAGCCTCGACCAGGCCAAGGACAACCTGCGCCAGGAGATCCCGGACGGCACGTCCTTCGACGCGGTCAAGAAGGGCGCTCGCAAGCAGTGGGACAGGATCCTGGGCAAGGTCGAGGTCCAGGGCGCCACGCCGGACCAGCTCACGACGCTGTACTCCAGCATGTACCGGCTCTACCTGTACCCGAACTCCGGCTTCGAGAAGGTGGGTACGAAGTACCAGTACGCCTCGCCGTTCTCCCCCATGCCGGGCCCGGACACCCCGACCCGCACCGGGGCGAAGATCGTCGACGGCAAGGTGTACGTCAACAACGGCTTCTGGGACACCTACCGGACGACCTGGCCCGCCTACTCCTTCCTGACGCCCGGTCAGGCCGGTGAGATGGTCGACGGGTTCGTGCAGCAGTACAAGGACGGCGGCTGGACCTCGCGCTGGTCCTCGCCCGGCTACGCGGACCTGATGACCGGCACCTCGTCCGACGTGGCGTTCGCGGACGCGTACGTCAAGGGCGTCGGCTTCGACGCCAAGTCCGCGTACGAGGCGGCCCTGAAGAACGCGACGGTCGTCCCGCCGACGTCCGGAGTGGGCCGCAAGGGCATGGCCACCTCGCCCTTCCTCGGCTACACGAGCACCTCCACCCACGAGGGGCTGTCGTGGGCCATGGAGGGCTACGTCAACGACTACGGCATCGCTCAGATGGGCAAGGCGCTCTACAAGAAGACCGGCGAGAAGCGCTACAAGGAGGAGTCCGACTACTTCCTCGACCGCTCCCGGGACTACGTGAACCTCTTCGACTCCAAGGCCGGCTTCTTCCAGGGCCGCGACGCCAAGGGCGACTGGCGGGTCGACTCCGCGAAGTACGACCCGCGCGTGTGGGGTTACGACTACACGGAGACCGACGGCTGGGGGTACGCGTTCACCGCGCCGCAGGACTCGCGCGGTCTCGCCAACCTGTACGGCGGCCGCGGCGCGCTCGGGGACAAGCTCGACACGTACTTCTCCACCCCCGAGACGGCCTCTCCGGACATCGTGGGCTCCTACGGCGGTGTCATCCATGAGATGACCGAGGCCCGGGACGTGCGCATGGGCCAGTACGGGCACTCCAACCAGGTGGCCCATCACGTGAACTACATGTACGACGCGGCCGGGCAGCCCTGGAAGGCGCAGAAGAACATCCGCGAGGTCCTCTCGCGTCTCTACACCGGAAGCGAGATCGGACAGGGCTACCACGGCGACGAGGACAACGGCGAGCAGTCGGCCTGGTTCCTCTTCTCCTCGCTCGGCTTCTACCCGCTGGTGATGGGCAGCGGCGAGTACGCCATCGGCTCCCCGCTGTTCACCAAGGTGACGGTCCACCTGGAGAACGGCCACGACCTGGTGATCAAGGCCCCGCGCAACAGCGCGAGGAACGTGTACGTGCAGGGCGTCCGGTTCGACGGCAAGCGGTGGAACTCGACTTCGCTCCCCCACTCGCTGATCAGCCGTGGCGGAGTGCTGGAGTTCGACATGGGCGCCGAACCCTCCTCGTGGGGCACGGGCAAGGACGCGGCACCGGTGTCGGTCACCGAGGACGACAAGGTGCCGTCGCCGCGCGCGGACACGCTCGAGGGGGACGGCGCCCTGTTCGACAACACCTCGGCGACGGACGCCACCGTCACCTCGGTGGACCTGCCGGTCGGCTCCGGCACCGAGGGAGTCCGGTACACGCTGACCTCGGCGGACCGCACGAAGGCGCCGAGCGGGTGGACCCTCCAGGGTTCCTCGGACGGGACCACCTGGACGGACCTCGACAAGCGCTCCGGTGAGTCCTTCCCCTGGGACAGGCAGACCCGGGCGTTCACGGTCGCGACGCCCGGCTCGTACGCCCACTACCGTCTCGTCCTCGACGGCGAGTCGACCCTCGCGGAGGTGGAACTGCTGGCCTGACGCCCGCCGCCGGGGACGCTCAGTCCGACGTCCGTTCCAGCGCCGCCTCGAGCTCCTCCACGCGGCGCGGGGCGTCGAGCGAACGAGCCAGTTCCAGCGCCTCGCCGTACGCCTCACGGGCGGCGGCGGGGCGCCGGGCGTGGAGGTGGATGTCTCCGAGGACGGTGAGCATGGTCGCCAGCCCCGCTCGGTCGCCCCGGTCGCGATGGAACGCGATCGCGGGCGAAAGAACCTCCTCGGCGTCGGCGTACCGGCCCATCTGGTCGTACGCCAGGGCGAGATGCCACTGGCCCCAGACGATCTCGGCGGCGTCCCCGCGGCGTCGGCTCTCCGCCAGAGCCTCCGTCAGCACGCGTGCCGCGTCCTCGGGACGGTCCATCTGCCGGTACGCGTCGCCCATGTGCGCGGCGAGCCAGATCTCGGCGCCCTTGTCCTCGCGTTGCCGGTAGATGGCCCGGGCTTCGGCGTAGCGGCGCAGAGCGTCCTGGGGACGGTCGAGATCGCACTGGAGATCGCCGAAGTGCGTCAGGATCCAGGCCGTCCTGTCCTCGTCGCCCGCGCCGCGCGCGATCTCCAGTGCCCGCTCGTACAGTGCGGTGGTCTCCTGCCGGCGTCCCAGCAGGCGTCGCGCCTCGGCGAGGTGGATGAGCGAGCCCAGCTCGGCGGGTTCGTCGCCCACTCGGCGTGCCGCCTCCACCGCCATGGCCTTGACCGCCTCCATCTCCTCCCAGTGGCTCCGGTGGAAGAGCAGCCCGTAGAGCGAGCCCGCCAGCCTCAGGAGCGGCTCCCACTCCTGGCTCTCGTACGCCTGGCGCACGGCCGCCTGCACGTTGAGGTGTTCCTCGGTGAACCACCCGATCGCCTCCTCGGGCGGCAGCTCGTGGGCTCCTGGCCGGCTCATCCAGCCGTCCATCCGGTCCGCGTACCACCCCAGGGAGCGCCGGACGGCCTCCCTCCGTTCGGCCTCCGATTCCGTGCGCTCGGCGTGCTCCCTCGCGTACAGGCGCAGCAGGTCGTGCAGCCGGTAGCGGCCGCCCGTGACGTCCATGACCTCGACCAGCTGCCGGTCGGCGAGTTCGCCGAGCAGCCGTTCGGACTCCTCGGGTCCGAGGTCCGCGCACCTCGCGGACAGCTCGGGCACGAAGTCGGCTCCGGGGAGCAGGCCGAGGTGCCGGAACAGACGGCGGGTGTCCTCCCGCAGGGCCCGGTAGCTGAGCTCGAACGTGCTTCGTACCCCGATGTCCTCGCCGTCCAGACGACCCTCCAGCTGCGAGATGCGCTGCCGCTCGTCGGCCAGCAGCATGGCGTGGACGCTCAACGGCCTCCTCAGGGCAAGAACATTCCCTCCCGCGATGCGGATGGCAAGGGGCAGGCCCCCCAGAAGGGTGACGATGCCGTTCGCCGCACTCGGCTCACGGGCGATCCGTTCGGCACCGACGATCCGCTCGAAGAGCCGCAGCGCCTCCGCGGTGGGCAGCGGTTCGACGGGCAGCCGCTCCGCTCCGGTGACCGAGGGGAGTTCGGAGCGGCTGGTGAGGAGCGCGGCGCTGCCCGGCGAGACGGGAAGCAGCGGAACGATCCGGGCCACTTCGGCCACGTTGTCCAGCACGAGGAGGCTGGGGCCGCCTTCGAGTCGCCTCTGGAGTTCGGCACGGCGTGCGGGCGCGTCGGGCGGCAGTCTGTCGCCGGTGAGCCCGAACGCCTGCAGAGCCTGGATCATGGCGGCGTCGGTGGACACGTCGAAGTGGCCGCCGCCGAGGTCCACCTGGATGCGCGCGTGCCAGAAGGTGGGTCCCAGATGGTGGGCGATCTGTGTGGCCAGCTGTGTCTTTCCGACACCGGCCATGCCGTGGAGGACCAGCACGGGGGCGCTGTCCGCCAGGCGGTCGGTGAGCAGGACGGCCGCCTTCGCGAGCGTCCTCTCCCGGTCGGTGAAGTCCGCCACCGCGCGGCCCAGACGCGTGTACCGGGCCGCCCGGCGTCCGGTGCCCGTACGGGCGTGCGGCAGGACGGCCCAGTTGCCCAGTCCGAGGTCCCGCCACCACGGCGCGCCCTCTCCCAGCGCCGTCAGCCCCGTCACCGGAGCCACGGTCAGGGTCGACGCCCCCTCGGGCAGATGGTGCTCGGTGATGACTCCGACGGCCAGCGCCCCGAGTTCCGGGTGGTCGCCGAACACCACTGCCCCGGACATGCCGCGCCACTGCGAGGTGTGACCCGCGCGCGGTCCCAGCTGTTCCGGCGTGGAGGTCGTCCGCAGTTCCAGCAGTCCGCGCCGCACGTTGGAACCCGGTGGGATGACCCCCTGGATCTGCACACTGTCGCGCAGGGGGACGCCGGCGCCGTCCGCCGGGTGTTCGTTCCACCCCGGGTAGCCGATCGCCCAGCAGTTCTCGACGAGCCTGGTCTGGCGGCGGTCGACCCGGGCGAAGCGCACGGCCGGCATGTCGCCCAGGGAAGGATCGGCGGACACCCGCAGCAGGGCGATGTCCCCGTCCCTCTCCGCGGCGAGTACGTCCGCCGCCAGCCGGGATCCGTCCCCGCGCCTGACGCTGATCAGGTCGTCGGCACCGCCGTCCGTGAGGACGTTGTGCGCGGCGGTGAGCACCAGCCTGCCGCCCACCAGGTATCCGGAACCCACGCTCCAGACGCCGGAAGCGCGTCTGCGCAGCACCTCCACCGCGCGATCGACCGGGCTGATCACCGATGCCGTCCGGGGCAGCCGGGTCAGGGCCTGGTGAGAGAGTCACGCGTCACCTGGACCGGCCTCCCGGAACGGTCGGCGGGCGCCTCCAGGGTCAGCGTGATCCGCTGGATCTCCTCCTTGCGGTACCCGCCGTCGCCGCCCAGCTCCAGCACCCAGAATCTGGCGCGCCCCGTGCCGCTCGCCTCTCGGGTGATGCCGACACTGATCTCCAGCTGCACCTGTCCGACACCGAAACGGAAGTCCGCGTCCGCGCCGGCGGCGACCGCTTCGGTGAGTTCCTCGCGCAACGCGGCGATGGTTTCGGCCAGTCCAAGATTTCCCACAGCCATTCCCCGATTCCCCCGTGTCCGCCAGAGACCCGCTCCGACGTGCGGGACGATTATTCCCGGCCGCACGGACGGCCACGCGGGAATCGGGGGAACGCCGCGGCGGGCGCACCGCCGTGGCGGTCCGGCCCGTTCCGACGGGCCGGACGCGCTCGACGGTTCAGCCGGTGGCGAGGGTGAAGACGTGCAGGTCCGCGTTGTCCGGGAGTTTGACGCTCTTGATCGTCCTCCCCTCCGGTGCCGTGAACGGCTTGGTGGCGAAGACGTAGGTGGCCACCGGGTCCTTGCCGGCTCCGGCGACGTTGCGGTAGGCGGTCCTCGCGACGGTGACGTTGCCGTACTGGACGGTTCCGCCCCCGCCGCCGACGGTCCAGTCGGTGAAGGACAGGTCGACGGAGTCGGTGCCGCCGTCGGTGTAGGTGACGGTCGCCGTGGTCTTCTGGTTGCCGTTCACGGCGCTGCCGACGAAGGACAACCGGCTCGCGGGGGCGCTCAGTTCGATGGTCTGCGAGGTGGCCGAGGCGTTGTCGGGACGGCCGGACGGGGACTTCGGCCAGGTGAAGGCGAGACCGTCCACCGTGCCCCGGCCGCCCGGGCTCAGTCCCGCGTCGGCCAGGGCCTGCCGGGAGTAGCTCCAGCCGCCGCCGTCGTAGTCGGCCTCGGAGTGATCACCGGTGTCGTCCGAGACACCGGTGTTGTCGTAGGCGGCGAGGAGGGATCCCGGGGCCGCGACGGTGAGCGCCACCGGCTGCGCGTACGACGTGTCGGCGGAGGTCACGGTCACCTTGACGTCGTAGAACCCCTGCTCGGCGTCGTCGTCGGCGGTGAGGACGATCCGCTGGGCACCGTCGCTCACCGTGCCCTCGGCCGGGGCCGCCGTCACTCCCGCGGGCACGTCCACGTGGAAGCGGACCTCGGGCCCGGCGCCGCCGCCGAGGGCCAGGGCGCGGATGTCGAGCGCGGCGCTGCCGCCGGGTGCGAGCGTCGCCGCGGTCGGCCCCACCCCGATCTGGTACGGCTGCTCGCCCGTGCGGAAGGAGGGAGGCGCGGCCGCCTCGGCGCTTCCCCAGCTCTTGTCGGGTGTCGCGGACAGCGTGTAGTCGAGCGTGCCGCCCTCGCGGACGAAGGAGGCCGGGAGCCACGGCCGTTCGCTGGTACGGCCGTCGACGCGCAGCGACCGGACGTACGGGGCGTCCGCGGCCGCGCCCCGGGCCCGGATCTCGATGTCGGCGCCGCCCGGACGCTCGATCTCGATCCTCGGGAACAGCGGTGAGGACAGGGTGAGTTCGGCGCGGGAGGGCACCTGCGGATACATGCCGAGCGCGGAGAAGACGTACCAGGACGACATCTCACCGAGGTCGTCGTTGCCGGGGATGCCGCCCGGCCCGGTCGACCAGAGCCTGTTCATCGCCGCACGGACGGTCTCCTGCGCCTTGTGGGGCGCGCCCGCGTAGTCGTACAGGTAGGGCACGTTGATCGACGGCTCGTTGTCCAGCTCGGACTTGTCGCCGCCGCTGCCGGTGAACGCCCAGCTGCCGTCCGCGTTGTGGAAGAAGGTGTCGAGCCGGTCGAGCGCCTTGGCGCGCCCGCCCATGGCCGCGAAGAGACCCGCCGGGTCGTGCTGGACCATCCAGGTGTACTGGGCGGCGGTCCCCTCCACGAAACCGTTGCCGGTCGCCGGGGTGAAGCCGGTGACCCAGCTCCCGTCGGCCTTGCGGTTGGCGATGTAGCCGCCGCCGGGGTCGGCCGCGATGTTGAAGTTGTTCTGCCACCACTGGGAGCGCTCGGCGAAGTCGGCCGCGGTCTTCTTCTCCCCTGCCGCCCTGGCCAGTTGGGAGATCGCGAAGTCCGCGCCGGACATCTCCAGGGTCTCGGCCGCGCCGCCCCAGGCGTTGGACACGGACGGCATGTAGTGGTGTTCGAGGTACTTGTCGAGCGAGGGGCGCTGGCCCACCGAGAGCACGGGCTTGCCCGCCGGTGAGAGGTCCTGCTCGGTCGGCACGGTCGCCGCCTTCACCAGGGAGGCGAGGGCGCCGCGCAGGTCGAAGTCCGTGCCGCCGAAGGCGCGGATGCCCGCGAGGGCGGGCGCCGACGGGTCGCCGTTCATGACGTGCGTGCCGCTCGCGCCGTGCAGCCAGCGGTCCCAGACTCCCCCGTTCTGCCGGGCGAGTTCGAGCAGTGACTGCGCGATGTCGGAGCCGGTGTCCGGGTCGAGCAGGGTCAGCAGCTGGACCTGGGAGCGGTAGACGTCCCAGCCGGAGAAGGTGCCGTACTGCGCCTCGTGACCCCGGCCGACCTTGTGCACCTTGTCGTCGGGGCCGCGGTATCTGCGGTCGGCGTCACTGATGACGTTCGGGTGCAGGAGGGAGTGGTAGAGCGCGGTGTAGAAGGTGGTGCGGTCGCTGTCGGTGCCGCCGCCGACGCCGATCGCGCCGAGGCGTTCACGCCAGGCACGGTGGGCGGCGCGCTGGACGGAGGCGAAGGAGCGGGACGGCGGGTTCTCTTCGTCCAGGTTGGCGGCGGCGCCCTCCTGACTGACGTAGGAGATGCCGACCTTGACGTTCACCGGGTCGGTGCCGGGCTCGAACTCCACATAGCCGCCCGCGCCCTTGCCCGCGAGCGGCCGGCCGCCCTGTGCGAAGCCTCCGGTGCCGCCGCTCGCCTCGGTGGCCCCCGGGCTCAGCCGGTCGTCCTGCCAGGTGCCGGTGGTCTTGAAGGCGCGGTCGAAGCGGGCGGTGAAGTACAGGGTGTAGTAGGAGCGTTGCCCCTCGGGGTCGAGGTAGCCGCAGAAGTTGCCGGAGGTGACGGAGCCGGAGACGGTCCTGGCCGCCGGGTCGATGCGCACCGTCGAATCCGTCGACCCGACCTCGGAGTTGGCGGTGCGGACCAGCATCGAGGCGGGCTTGTCGGCGGGGAAGGTGAAGCGGCCCGAGCCGGTGCGCGCGGTCGCCGTGAGGTCGGCGGTCACGCCGGAGGCGAGCCCCACCTTGTAGTGGCCCGGCTCGGCCAGTTCGTCGGAGTGCGCGAACCCCGCGGCGTAGACGGCGTCCTTCGTGTCGGTCGCCGGGGACGAGGTGACCTCACCGGCGTACGGGAAGAACGGGATGTCGCCGCTGCCGCCCGCGCATCCCGTTCCGGACATGTGGGTGAGACTGAAGCCCCGGACGCGCGTGGCGTCGTACTGGTAGCCGCCGGGCGCGGCGGTGCGGGTGGCGTCCCCGCGGGTGTTCTCCGGGCTCCAGGAGAGCATGCCGAAGGGCGTGACGGCACCGGGGAAGACATTGCCGCCGTTCTTGGTGCCGATGAGCGGATCGACGTACGCGGTGGGGTCCTGGACGAGTTCCGGCGGCCCCGACGGAGGCGCGGCGAGCGCCGGGGTGGCGCCGGCCACCGTCAGGGCGACGGCCAGCAGTAACGATGACGGACGGAAACGCATGACGCGGCCCCTCCTCCTTCGGACGGGTCGCGCACCACGGGTCGCACAAGCCGCAGGGACAGTAACGTGCGCCACGGGTACCACGGAAGACCGCCTGCATCGTCGGAGACGCGCCCGGCACCTCCTCCGATGGCGTCACGGACGGCGCTCCCGGACGTGTCGCGCCTTCCCGGGCCACCGGTGACCCGCCCGGGCCGCCGAGCGGCGCTGCGCCTGCCACCCGCCTCCCGCCCGCCCCCGGCCGCCGGCGCGTCCGGCACCCGTCTCCGAGGGGCGCGAACGCGCCGAGGTGGGCCGTCAACGTGCTTGACATCGTTGTCCGTTGAGGCGGTAGAGTCGTGAGCAGACCGTTCGACAACGTTGTCGTGCACTCCGGTCGCCACAAGCCGCACCATCCCGGGCAGGGCCTCCCCCGCCGCGTCCGGGCTCGCGGACCGGGTGGGCCCGAACCCACCCGCCCGGTCCGCCCCGAGCCTCGCTCGTTCAGCCGACCCGGCAGGGAAGGGCCGTTGCCGGATCACCGCCCGAGCCCTGGACGACATAGCCGAACGTGGTGCTGCCTCCCGGACCGAGTGAGCCGTTCCAGCCGGCGTTGTGCACCATCACGTCCTGGCCGCTGTAGGTCGCGTTGCCGTTCCACAGACTGGCGACCGACTGCCCGCCCGGCAGCGTCCAGTCGACCATCCAGCCGAGCATCGGGACCGTGCCGGTGTTGGTGACCGTCACCTCGGACTGGTAACCGCCCGGCCAGCTGCCGGTGGTGCGCCGGGTCGCCGAGCAGGTGCCGGGCGGGGGTTCGGTCGGGTTGCCCGGATCGTGGATGCCGGTGACCTCGCCGTTGCCGCCGTCGAAGACGACGTCGGAGCAGGAGTAGAACGTCTCCGCGCTGTCCGAGCGCTGCCAGACCATGTAGACGATGTGGCGGCCGGTCTTGCCCGCCGGCAGCCTGCCGCTCCAGGAGTAGTTGGCCTCGACCGTGCCCGGGGTGCCGTTGAGCGGCGGGTGGTCGACGGTGAGGAACGGCTGGTCCTCCATGGCGTCCCAGGTGAGGGTCCTGGTCGGGTCGAAGCCGTCCTTGGTGATGTAGACGTAGAACCAGCCGGGGTGCGCGGCCCAGGCGTTGTACGCGAAGTCGACGGTCGCGCCCGCGGTCAGGTGGGTCAACGGCCAGTCGGAGCGCGGCAGATCGAAGCCCGAGAAGTTGGGGTTGCCGCCGCTGCACAGCGAGCCGTCGGGGACGAAGCCGCGGGTGCGTCCCGCCCCGTCCGAGCGCAGCACCGAGAACCAGTTGTAGAACGGCGTGGTCCCGCCGACCTGTTGCGCCGCCTTGCAGGCCGGGTTCACCGGCTTGATCTCACCGGTGTCGGTCAGCCCGTCCCGCCAGCACAGGAAGGTTCGGCTGCCGGGCTTCATGGGGGTGCCGTGCGCCTCCGCCCGGCCGCCGGTCATGACGATCAGGGCGAGGGCCGGGAGCACGGCCAGCAGGGCGAGGAGGACCAGGAAGGGGGACGGGCGGCGGCCGGGGAGCAGTGACCGGGAGAGCGGCCGTCGCGTCGCGGCCGAACGGGGGCCGGCAGGACGTGGGCCGGGCGAACGCAGCCTCGCCAGACGTGAGCTTGTCAAGTGCATGACAATCCATCCCTTCGTGAGACCGTGCGGGATCGGAGCGAGGTGGGAGCGGCCCGGGGGCGGGTTCCGGTCCGCCCCATGGGAGCGCTCCCACCTCACTCGGAAAGTAGCGCGCGCAGGGACCCCTGTAAACGCCTGGCGCATCGCGCGAACCCGCCGGGCCGGTGTCCCGTTTCCGCGGTCGGGCCCATGGGACGTGGCCGGCACCGGCCCGTCGCGGGCCACCGGAACACGGCGACCGGGACGGAACGGTCACGGACGTGGCCGGCAAGGCCCCCCGGACGCACCGCGCTTGGGGCGATCGCGGTCCCGCGCCGGACGCAATCCGTTGTTCCGTCCGCGCATCGCCCATGCCCCGCAAGGGAGTTCGGGGCGACGGCGAAGGGCCGCACCCCCGTCAACCGGGGATGCGGCCCTCGACTCCTGCGGAGCTGCCCTACGACTGCGTCACCGGAGTGCTCAGTTGCGGATCAGGTTGCGCAGCACGTACTGCATGATGCCGCCGTTGCGGTAGTAGTCCGCCTCGCCGGGGGTGTCGATGCGGACGACCGCGTCGAACTCGACGCCGGTGTCGGTGGTGACCTTCACCGTGCGCGGGGTGGTGCCGTTGTTGAGCTCCTCGACACCGGTGAAGGAGAAGGTCTCCTCGCCGGTCAGACCGAGGGACTCGGCCGTCGCGCCCTCCGGGAACTGGAGCGGCAGGACGCCCATGCCGATGAGGTTCGAGCGGTGGATGCGCTCGTACGACTCGGCGATGACGGCCTTGACGCCGAGGAGCGCGGTGCCCTTGGCGGCCCAGTCGCGGGACGAGCCGGAGCCGTACTCCTTGCCCGCCAGGATGACCAGCGGGATGCCCTGGTCGATGTAGTTGCGCGAGGCGTCGTAGATGAAGGAGACGGGGGCGCCGTCCTGCGTGAAGTCGCGGGTGTAGCCGCCCTCGGTGCCCGGCGCGATCTGGTTGCGCAGGCGGATGTTGGCGAACGTGCCGCGGATCATGACCTCGTGGTTGCCGCGGCGCGAGCCGTAGCTGTTGAAGTCACGGCGCTCGACACCGTGCTCCGTGAGGTACTTGCCTCCGGGGGTGTCGGCCTTGATCGCACCGGCCGGGGAGATGTGGTCGGTGGTGACCGAGTCGCCCAGCTTGGCGAGGACGCGCGCGCCGGCGATGTCCGAGACCGGGGTGGTCTCCATCGTCATGCCCTCGAAGTAAGGGGGCTTGCGGACGTACGTCGACTGCGGGTCCCACTCGAAGGTGTTGCCCTCGGGGATCGGCAGCGCCTGCCACTGGGCGTCGCCCGCGAAGACGTCCTGGTAGGACTTGTTGAACATGTCCTCGCCGATGGCGTTCGCCACGACGTCGTTGACCTCGGCCTCGGAGGGCCAGATGTCGGCCAGGTAGACCGGCTTGCCCTCGGTGTCGGTGCCGAGCGCGTCGCGGGTGATGTCCACCTTCATGGAGCCCGCGAGGGCGTAGGCGACGACCAGCGGCGGGGAGGCCAGGTAGTTCATCTTGACGTCGGGGTTGATACGGCCCTCGAAGTTCCGGTTGCCGGAGAGGACCGAGGTGACCGCGAGGTCGTGGTCGTTGACGGCCTTGGAGACCTCGTCCGGCAGCGGGCCGGAGTTGCCGATGCAGGTGGTGCAGCCGTAACCGACCAGGTTGAAGCCGACCTTGTCGAGGTAGGGGGTGAGCCCCGCCTTGTCGAAGTAGTCGGTGACGACCTTGGAGCCCGGGGCGAGGGTGGTCTTGACCCACGGCTTGCGGGTCAGGCCCTTCTCCACGGCCTTCTTCGCGACGAGCGCGGCGGCGACCATGACGTACGGGTTCGAGGTGTTGGTGCAGGAGGTGATGGCCGCGACCGTCACCGCGCCGTGGTCGATCTCGTAGGTCGAGCCGTCGGGGGCCGTGACCGTGACCGGGTTGGACGGGACGCCGTTGGCGGCCGCCGGGGAGTCGGAGGCCGGGAAGGACTCCTTGCCCGCCTCGTCGTCGTCGGCGACGTAGTTGCGCACGTCGCTCTTGAACTGCTCGGCGGCGTTCGCGAGGACGATGCGGTCCTGCGGGCGCTTCGGGCCGGCGATGGAGGGGACGACCGTGGAGAGGTCGAGCTCCAGCTTCTCGGAGAAGTCGGGCTCGGCGGCCGGGTCGAGCCAGAGGCCCTGCTCCTTGGCGTACGCCTCGACGAGCGCGAGCTGCTGCTCGGAGCGGCCGGTGAGCTTGAGGTACTTGATGGTCTCGCCGTCGATCGGGAAGATCGCGGCGGTGGAGCCGAACTCCGGCGACATGTTGCCGATGGTGGCGCGGTTGGCCAGCGACGTGGCGGCCACACCCTCGCCGTAGAACTCGACGAACTTGCCGACGACACCGTGCTTGCGCAGCATCTCGGTGATGGTCAGCACGAGGTCGGTGGCGGTGGTGCCCGGGGTGAGCTCGCCGGTCAGCTTGAAGCCGACGACGCGCGGGATGAGCATGGAGACCGGCTGGCCGAGCATCGCGGCCTCGGCCTCGATGCCGCCGACGCCCCAGCCGAGCACGCCGAGGCCGTTGACCATCGTGGTGTGCGAGTCGGTGCCGACGAGGGTGTCGGGGTACGCCTGGCCGCCTCGGACCATGACCGTGCGCGCCAGGTGCTCGATGTTCACCTGGTGGACGATGCCGGTGCCCGGCGGGACGACCTTGAAGTCGTCGAAGGCGGTCTGGCCCCAGCGCAGGAACTGGTAGCGCTCCTTGTTGCGGCCGTACTCCAGCTCGACGTTCTGGCCGAAGGCTTCCTTCGTGCCGAACTTGTCGGCGATGACGGAGTGGTCGATGACCAGCTCGGCCGGGGAGAGCGGGTTGACCTTCGCCGGGTCGCCGCCGAGCTCCTTGACGGCCTCGCGCATGGTGGCGAGGTCGACGACACAGGGCACGCCCGTGAAGTCCTGCATGATCACGCGGGCGGGCGTGAACTGGATCTCCTGGCTGGGCTGGGCCTGCGAGTCCCAGCCGCCGAGCGCCCGGATGTGGTCGGCGGTGATGTTCGCGCCGTCCTCCGTGCGGAGCAGGTTCTCCAGCAGCACCTTCAGGCTGTACGGAAGGCGAGCCGAGCCTTCCACCTTGTCCAGCCGGAAGATCTCGTACGACTCGTCGCCCACCTGCAGCGTGCTGCGGGCGTCGAAGCTGTTCGCCGACACGACAGTCTCCTTCATTGATGTGCGCGTTCCCACCGCATCCTGCCGCCACGACGCCATGGCCGATCCGCTAAGGTAAGGCTAAGTTAGGTAACCCTTACCGCCGGACCGATGGCGGCGCGCTGTCTGCGGTACGCCTCGGCAGATATCTCGATGTCGAGATAACTCTAGTGCATGGGGGCGGACAGGTCATGTCCGCACGCCCGCATGTCCGGGCCGTTCCGCTTGTCCCGCCCCGGGAGGAATGCCCGCATCTTCCGGCATCACCCGGCATCGACCGGGCGTGACATCCCGGACCGACGGCCCTCCCGGCCCCGGCCGCACTCCCGGGCGTCACGCGCGACCAGTGCACGGCGGCCAAGGGACGCGACCGAAGACCCGACGGAATCCGAGGACCCGGAGAAGGGCAGCGCGGCCCCTCGCGAAGGAAACTGACGCACCGAAGTCGAGGACAGGCACATCGGGGCCGTTTCGGGGTACCCGGTGTGCGCCGGGAACGTCCCGGCGCGACCGACACAGGGGGGGCACCATGCCGCTCACCTTCCGCAAGAGCTTCCGCATCCTTCCCGGACTGCGGCTCAACATCAATCGCAAGTCGTGGTCCATCACCTCGGGCGGAAAGAACGGGCCGAAGCGCACACACAGCAGCACCGGGCGCCGCACGACGTCGATGGACCTGCCGGGGCCGTTCGGATGGCGCAAGACCACACGTAAGGCAAAGTGACTTAAGAGCGACAAAAAAACCCATATACGACGAACCATCACGGAAGCGCTTCCTCACGGCATCCGACGACGGCGACACGGGCTCGCGGGGCCGGCCGGCACCCCGCGGGCGCCGTCGTCGCGCCGGTGCGGGGCACCCGAACTGCCCCTCGAACACCGCCCGGTGACCCCTGCCACCCGGAAGGCGGCGCTCCACTTTTGTTTATCTCACATCCGATATACGGTCGCGCCATGGCAGACGACTACCTCGTACGTATCGGCAAGCTCATCCGTGACGCCCGGCAACACCGGGGCTGGACACAGTCGCAGCTCGCCGAGGCACTCGGCACGAGTCAGAGCGCCGTCAATCGCATCGAGCGCGGCAACCAGAACATCAGCCTTGAGATGATCGCCCGGATCGGCGAGGCCCTGGACAGCGAGATCGTCTCGCTCGGATATGCGGGTCCGATGCATCTGCGGGTCGTCGGCGGCCGCCGTCTGTCCGGCTCCATCGACGTCAAGACCAGCAAGAACGCCTGTGTCGCCCTGCTGTGCGCGACGCTCCTGAACAAGGGGCGCACGGTGCTGCGCCGGGTGGCCCGGATCGAAGAGGTCTACCGCCTGCTGGAGGTCCTCAACTCGATCGGCGTCCGCACCCGCTGGATCAACGGCGGGGTCGACCTCGAGATCGTGCCGCCCAGCGCGCTGGACATGGAGTCCATCGACCACGAGGCCGCCATCCGCACGCGGTCCATCATCATGTTCCTCGGCCCGCTGCTGCACCGCCTGGAGGCCTTCAAGCTGCCCTACGCGGGCGGTTGCGACCTCGGCACCCGCACCATCGAGCCGCACATGATCGCGCTGCGCCGGTTCGGCCTCGACATCGCCGCGACCGAGGGGCTCTACCACGCCCGCGTCGACCGGTCCGTGACACCCGGTCGGCCGATCGTGCTGACCGAGCGCGGGGACACGGTCACCGAGAACGCGCTGCTCGCCGCCGCCCGCCACGACGGTGTCACGGTCATCCGCAACGCCTCCTCCAACTACATGGTCCAGGACCTGTGCTTCTTCCTGGAGGCGCTGGGCGTACGGGTGGAGGGCATCGGCACCACGACGCTCACCGTGCACGGTGTGCCGAACATCGACGTCGACGTGGACTACTCGCCCTCCGAGGACCCGGTCGAGGCGATGAGCCTGCTCGCCGCCGCCGTGGTCACCGAGTCCGAGCTGACGGTGTGCCGGGTGCCGATCGAGTTCCTGGAGATCGAGCTCGCGGTCCTGGAGGAGATGGGCCTCGACCACGACCGCACGCCCGAGTACTTCGCGGACAACGGCCGTACGCGGCTGATCGACCTGACCGTGCGGCCCTCCAAGCTGGAGGCGCCCATCGACAAGATCCACCCGATGCCGTTCCCGGGCCTGAACATCGACAACGTCCCGTTCTTCGCGGCCATCGCGGCCACCGCGCAGGGCCAGACGCTGATCCACGACTGGGTCTACGACAACCGGGCGATCTACCTCACGGACCTCAACCGCCTCGGCGGCCGGCTCCAGTTGCTCGACCCGCACCGGGTGCTCGTCGAGGGCCCGACCCGCTGGCGCGCCGCCGAGATGATGTGCCCGCCCGCGCTGCGGCCCGCCGTGGTCGTCCTGCTCGCGATGATGGCGGCCGACGGCACCTCGGTGCTGCGGAACGTGTACGTCATCAACCGCGGTTACGAGGACCTCGCCGAGCGCCTGAACTCGATCGGCGCGCAGATCGAGATCTTCCGGGACATCTGAGCCCACACCGCGAGGAGCCGCCGCGCCCTGCTGGACCCGTGTGCGAACGGATCCGGCAGGGCGCTGTGGTGTCCGTGGGACTTCCCCGGGCTCAGGCCGCCTGTCGGTCGCGACCCACTTCGCGCGTGCGCCCGAAGGCATGGACGCGGCCGGCCAGGGCGATGGCCAGCACCACGAACGGCAGGTTCTCGGCGGCCCGGGTCGCGGACGCTCCTGCCGGCCGGCTCCGGCCCCGCGGACCATTCACGGGCGGGGGCGCAGATGCGAGGGGCTGAAAGGGCGAGGGACGGGGGTCGGAGGTCGGCTCCGTGGTGCCGGCCCGGCCGCTGGTGCCGCGACAGGCAACGTTCGCCCCGTCGCGGCTAGCCGTCGGTGTCCGTCGCTGCCAGCACCGTCACCCGTGTACGGGTGGGATCCAGTACCGCGAAAGCCTCGTCCGCCGTGTCGTGGTGGAACCAGTCCGTGAACGCCATGAAGCGCAGCCAACGGTGGTCGAGGGCCTGCTCCACCGCTTCCGGGAACGGGACGTCGGCGGGCAGACCCAGCAGCGCGTACAGACTGTTCCAGGCGTACAGGCGGGCGTACGCGCCACCTTGCGGCCTGCCGTTCACCCCACCGTCGTACGCCGCCGCGAACAGCGTGTTGAGCACATCGTCGGGCGTCGTCCGGCAGGCCACGGCTCCGCCCCGGCGCGTGCCCTCGCCCACCATGCAGTCCAGCGGCAGTTCCTTGACGAAGGAGATGTTGAAGTCGTCCGGGTCGAGCGGCCGCGGCAGCGTGAAGAAGCGCACCTCCGGTTCACGGGCCCATCCGCCGACGGTGAACGGCTCCGCCGCGGCCCGCGCACGCGTGCCGTCGGGTGTCTGCCCGGCCGTGTGTCCCGCCGCCGCACCGCTGTGGGTCGGGGAAATCTCCGGGAATCGCGACCGGAGCTGGTCAGGGGTCTTGACGGAGCCGAGGCCCCGGACACGGACGGTGAAACGGTGTTCGATGTCGAGCCGCGTCCTGGGCAGCACGGCCAGCGGGTGCCCCAGCTCTCGCAATCGCTCCGCGTAGGCGTCGAGGTCGGGCCGGCCGCGTCCCGCGCCGATCAGGGCCAGCTCCCCGAGGAGGCAGGCGCGCACGTCCGTCGAAGGGTCCTCGGCGTCGTCCGGCAGCTCTTCGAACAGGGCTGCCAGGTCGCGCAGTTGCTGGGCCTTGGCCAGCTTCGCGGCCACCGATCGCCGTAGCCGGTCTCCTTCCTCCCGGCCCACGGGGCCGGTCGGCAGCAGCCGGCCCACCAGGTCCACGGCGAACCTCGCGCAGTCCCGGGACCGCGTCTCGGCGAGAACGTCGGCGACGCGTCCGATGGTCCGCACGGCCGCGGCGGATGCCGCGGAGCCGTCATCGGACGCCTCACGGCACAGCCGCTCCGCCGCCTCGTACAGCTCCTCGGGGTGCGCCTCGGCCCGAAGCCTGAGCTCCGCCATGCCGGACAGGTTCCCGAGGGGGCGACGGGAAGCGGCGTCACCGGGCGTTGCTTGGTTGTCGTTCACGCCCGAAGTCTATGAGCGGGCATCAAGTAACTTTGCTGAGGCGTACGCGCGTTGAGTGAAGCCATGCGACGGGGGACGAACGTGGGACACCGGCCGACGGATTGGCATGTTCTGGATCTGGAGAAGGATCCGACTCCGGGAGATCCGGACCGGGTGCGGCATCTGGCGAAGACCCTGCACGACTTCGCCGAAGATGTCGCGGGCGCCTTGCGGTCGGTCAAGGGGATGGCGGGTGAGGACGCTGTTCTGGCGTGGGCGGGGAAGTCCGCCGAAGCGTTCCAGGACGAGTTCTCGGGTGTGCCGAAGCAACTGGCGAAGCTGAAGAAGTCGTACGAGATGGCGGGGGACGCGCTCGCGGAGTACTGGCCCAGGCTGGAGCGGGCGCAGGCGCTGGCGGACAAGGCGCTCGCCAAGGGGCGTGAGGCGCAGGCGGATCTGACCTCCGCCAAGTCCCGTCTCTCATCGGCTGATTCGTGGGTGACGCGGGCCAACAGGGAAGCGGACAAGTACAAGGACGATCCGACCGGCAGCAAGGACACCGAGAAGCCGGACGAGTCGAAGGTCCGTGCCGCCACCCGCGACGCCCAGCACGCGAAGTCGGCGCAGACCTCGGCCCGGTCGGACGTCACCTCCGCCGGCAGCGCGGTCGACGCCGCCAAGAAGATGGCCGAAGACGCGCGGAAGATGCGCGAGGAAGCCGCGCACGCCGCGAAGACGAAGATCGACGAAGCGTCGGACGCGGGGATCCACAACCGGAAGTGGTGGGAGGAGGTCGGGGACTGGTTCACCGACAACTGGGACACCATCGTCGCGGTCTGCAAGGTCGTCGTCGCCGTGGTGGGCATCATCGCGATGATCATCGGAGGGCCGATCCTCGGCGCGATCGTGCTGATCGCCGCACTCGTCGTCCTCGCCGACACCCTCGACAAATACGCGAAAGGTCAAGCCTCCCTGTGGGATGTGGCTTTCGCGGCCCTGGACTGCATACCGGGCATGAAGGGGCTCACCACGCTCGGCGGACTCGCCAAGGGAATGAAGGGCCTCGGCAAGCTGGGCCTCAAGGGCATGGCCAAGGCACTGAGGGGTGGGCTCCGCCGGGGCGCGGACGACGCGGTGGCCGCGGGCAAGCGCGCCAAGTCGCGCTGCAAGAACGGCGACCCGGTCGACATGGTGTCGGGCGAGATGCTCATGGAGGAGACCGACGTCGAGCTTCCGGGTCTGCTCCCGCTCGTCCTGCGGCGAACCCACCTGTCGACGTACCGGTGGGGGCACTGGTTCGGCCCGTCCTGGGCCTCCACGCTCGACGAGCGTCTCGAACTGGACGGCGACGGCGCCGTCTTCGCCACCGAGGACGGCATGATCCTCCTCTACCCCGTGCCCACACCCGGTACCTCGGTCATGCCGCTGGAGGGTCCGCGCTGGCCACTGGACTGGGACGGGGAGCCCGGTACCCCCATCCGTGTCACCGATCCCGGCACCGGTCACACCCGGCACTTCGCGCCCCTCGGCCGGTCCACCTCCGCGGACGACGCGTTCACCCTCCCCCTGGCCGCGGTGACCGACCGCGAGGGCCGGCGCATCGACTTCGACCGGGACGAGACCGGCTCACCGACCGCCGTCCGCGACTCCGGCGGCCGCCACCTGCACATCGACACCGAGGGCGAGCGCGTCGTCGGGCTGCGGCTGCGCGGCACGGAGGCCGGGGCCGAGGGCACGACGCTGCTGCGCTACGGGTACGACGCGGACGGTCATCTCACCGAGATACGCAACTCCAGCGGCCTGCCGCTCCGGCTCACCTACGACGACCGGGCACGCGTCACGTCCTGGACCGACCGCAACGGCTCCTGGTACCGCTTCACCTACGACGGCCAGGACCGCTGCGTACGAGGCGAAGGCGCCGACGGCTTCCTCTCCTGCTCCATCGTCTACGCCCCGGAGACCCGCGAGACGCGTTACACCGACTCACTGGGCCGCACCACCACGTATCGGCACAACGAGCGTCGCCAGCTCGTGGCCCAGACCGACCCGCTCGGCAACACCTCGTACGCCGAGTGGGACGCGTACGACCGGCTGCTCTCACGGACGGACCCGCTGGGCCACACCTCCCGCTTCACCTACGACGAGCGCGGGAATCTGACGTCCGTGGTCCGGCCCGACGGCACGGTCACCACAGCCGAGTACGACACCTCCGACCGGCCGTTGTCGATCACGCTCCCGACCGGCGCCCGGCGCGGCTACGTGTACGACGAGCTGGGCCGCACCACCGCGACGGTCGATCCGGGCGGAGCCGTCACGACGTTCACCCATGACGCGTCCGGCGGACTCCTCAGTGTCACCAACGCCCTGGGAGCCACCCACCGTGTCGAGTCCGGCCCGCTGGGGTTGCCCGACTCCACGACCGCGCCGCTGGGTGGCACCACTCGCGTCGCCCGCGACGCCTTCGGGCGCATCGTCGAGTCGGTCGACGCCACCGGTGCCACGACCCGCACGTGCTGGACCGTGGAGGGTCACCTCGCCGAGCGGACCATGCCCGACGGGCGCCGCGAGCGGTGGACCCATGACGGTGAGGGCAACACGGTCCGCTACACCGGCCCGGACGGTCGGCACGTCACGCACACCATCACCCGCTTCGACCGGATCAGCACGCGCACCGACGCGGACGGTTCGACCGTGCGGTTCGAGTACGACACCGAGCTACGGCTCACCCGCGTGACAAGCGCGTCCGGCGCACAGTGGTCGTACGCGTACGACCCGGCGGGCCGCCTCCTGCGTGAGACCGACTTCAACGGCCGTACCATCGCCTACGTCTACGACGCGGCGGGCCGTCTGATCCGCCGCACCAACGGCGCGGGCGAGGTCACCGCCTATGTGCGTGACGCGTGCGGGCGGATCGTGGAGCAGCGTTCCGGTGGCACCGTCACGACCTTCTCCCACGACGCCGCCGGTCGCCTCGTCGGAGCCGTCACCCCTGACACGGCGCTCACCCTCACCCGCGACCCGGTGGGCCGCATAGTCGCCGAGGAGTGCGGCGGCCGCACCCTGCGCACGACGTACGACATCCTCGGCAGGCGGCTGGAACGAAGCACTCCGTCGGGCGCCGTCAGCCGGTGGGAATGGGACGCGAACAACCGCCCCACCCAGGTTCGGCTCGCCGAGCACACGCTCTCCTTCGGCTACGGGGAGTCCGGACACGAGACCGAACGGCGACTCGGTGACACGGCGGTGCTGACCCAGGAGTGGGACGCGGGCCATCGCCTGACCGGCCAGACGGTCACGGGAAACGCCGCGCACGGCGCCGGCCCGTCCGGCACACCGCTGCTGCACCGCTCGTACCTGTACGGGCAGGACGGTGACCTGACCGCCGTCGACGACCAGACCTTCGGAACGCGCCGGTTCACCCATGACCGCCTCGGCCGGGTGGAGACGGTCTCCGCCGCGGGATGGTCGGAACGCTACGCGTACGACGCCGCGGGCAATGTCAGCCTGGCCGAAACCCCCGGAAACCCGCAGGGGGACCGGATCCACGACGGCACGCTCGTGCGCCGGGCGGGCCATGTGACCTACGTCCACGACGCGCAGGGGCGCCTCGTCCGGCAGTCACGCAGGCTGCTGTCCGGCGGCGCGCGGGTGTGGACGTACGCCTGGGACGGTGAGGACCGACTCACCCAGGTCACCACCCCGGACGGACGGCGCTGGGCGTACGTGTACGACGGTCTCGGCCGCCGCACCGCCAAACGTCTGCTCGGCGACGACGGCCGCCCGACCGAGGAGACGGTCTTCACCTGGGACGGCTCGCACCTCGCCGAACAGAGCGGTTCCGGCGACGGCCCCACCAGAAGCTGGGAATGGGCTCCCGGCACCGATCGCGCACTGCTCCAGATCGACCAGGACGAGGTCGACCGCCGCTTCTACGCCATCGTCACCGACCTGGTCGGCTCCCCCACCGAACTGATCGACGAGGAGGGCAGGGTCGCGTGGCGGGCCCGAACCACGTTGTGGGGCAGCTCTGTCGGAGGCGCGGAGGACCTGGTCGACTGTCCTCTGCGCTTCCCGGGCCAGTACCACGACGCCGAGACCGGCCTCCGCTACAACTTCCGGCGCTACTACGACCCTGAGACCGCCCGCTACATCAGCGCCGACCCGCTGGGCCTCGCCCCCGCACCGAACCACCACGCGTACGTCAGCAATCCGCTGCGCTTCACAGACCCTTTGGGCCTGGTCAGTTGCGAGGGCAGCAACCACGGAATCGACACCGCACGCGAGAACCACATCGAGGGACAGCACGGCCCCGGCGCCCAGGACCGGGTCCGGGAGGCGGCGGACCCCACCGGGCCGGAACCCAGGATCCCCGGCGAGTTCAACGACGACTTCCTCTGGGACGGCGACAACTTCGTGCTCGGCCGGAGGCTCATGGAGGGCGTCGACGGGACACCGGCCCTGCCCAACCCACGAGCTCGGGCCGGCCAGAACTCCCACCTGCATCGCTTCGACTACGGCGATATCGTCGGCGTGAACGGCAGCGGCCAGCCGACGAGCGTGGTCGAAGTCGTCATCCGCGACGGCAACATCCACACGGCCTATCCCGTGTGAGCCGCCGCGGGGCCGCCGGTTCACACGGTCGGCGGCCCCGCCTCGCGCCCGTTCAGCTCTGCACGACGGTGATGTCCTGCTCCCGGGTGGCGTGGATCGTGGGCAGGGGAAGGCCGGTGGCGCTGATGTCGAACACCGTGGCCTCGACGCGCGCCGGTCCCGGGACGAGGATCTGGGGCGCCCTCTTCTCCGAGTTGCTCCAGCGGTGCTCCGCGCCGTCGCAGACCGCCGAGGAGCCGCCGACGGGGCGGCTGACCGAGGGATCGCCCTGGGACACCGTGGAGGACACGAACACGGGCCCGGCGGCGCCCGTGCAGCGGTAGGTGCCGGAAAGGGTGACGGTGCCGTCGGCGGCGACCGTGACGGTGGGGTCGACGGTCACCTCGCCGGACGGGGCGGACAGGGCGACGGCGGAGGGGGCGAGGAGCAGAAGCAGCGCGGCACCGGCGGCCGCGCCTGCGGCCTGGCGGAACGACATGGGATACCTCCTGGAGCGGGGACCTGCAAAGGGTGCTCAACAGGTACCGGTCCAAGGCCCCGAGGGCGGTGATCATCACCCCTTTGGTGGCGAGTTGGCGCCGCTCCCCCGGTGACTGGCCGGCGCCGTCCGTCTCGGGGGCGTCCGAGAGTTGTCCTCGTGTTGTCACGCTTCCCGGCCGGATGTTCCGATCGGTTCGCCGCGCGCGCATCTTCTATACATGCGAGGGCGACGACAGCGCCGCCGACACTCTTCGCATCCCACGTGGAGGTGCACCATGTGTTCACACCGGTCTTCGTGCCCGTCCGCGGACGCCGCCGCCGCGCACATCGTCGCCGCCCGTCCCGAGCAGGGCTGGAACCTGCTGTGCAACGGCGCGATCGTCTTCGACGACAGCGGGGAACTGCTCCCCGACGGCAGTGTGATCGCTCCGCACCGGGTGTTCGCCGACCGGCTGGCCGTCGCGGCCTGATCCCCGCTCGCCGCCCCGCCCCGCGGTCCTACGCCAGTACGGCGAACCCGTCGAGTTCGACCAGCGCCTGTTCGTCCCACAGGCGCACCGCGCCGACGACGGCCATCGCGGGGTAGTCGCGGCCCGCCAGCCGGCGCCAGACACGGCCCAGTTCGGCGGCGTGGGCACGATAGTCGGCTACGTCCGTCGCGTAGACCGTGACCCGGGCGAGGTCCGCGGGAGCGCCGCCCGCCGCGCGCAGCGCGGTCAGCAGATTGGCCAGCGCCCTCTCGAACTGCTGGGGCAGGGTCTCCCCCACCACCTTTCCGTCCACGTCCAGCGCGGTCTGTCCGGCCAGGAAGACGACCCGGGAGCCGGTGGCGACCACGGCGTGGGAGAACCCGGCCGCCGGGGAGAGTTCGGGCGGATTCACGCGCTCGGCGGTCACCTGGGCACCTTTCGTTCCGGGCGCCCGTTCACCTGGACACCTCTCCTTCGGCACGCTCGGCCGTTCGGTACAACTCCTTGGCGATGATGGCCCGTTGGACCTCGCTGGCACCCTCGTAGATGCGCGGCGCGCGCACCTCGCGGTAGAGGTGTTCGAGGAGATGCCCCCGGCGCAGGGCGCGGGCGCCGTGCAGCTGGACGGCCGCGTCGACGACGTACTGGGCCGTCTCGGTCGCGAGCAGTTTCGCCATCGCGGCCCGCCGGGGTACGTCCGTGGCCCCCTCGTCGTACGCCGCCGCGGCCGCGTACACCATCAGGCGGGCGGCCTCGGTGCGCAGCGCCATCTCGGCGACCTGGTGGGCCACGGTCTGGAGGTCCCTCAGCGGGCCGCCGAACGCCTCGCGCCGCGCCGTGTGCGCGAGGGCCGCGTCCAGCGCGGCCTGCGCCATGCCGACGGCGAAGGCGCCCACGCTCGGCCGGAAGAGGTTGAGGGTGTTCATGGCGACCCGGAACCCGTGGCCGGGCTCGCCGAGGACGTCGTCCGCCGTGACGGGCACGGCGTCGAAGGCGAGGGCGCCGATGGGGTGCGGGGAGAGCATGTCGAGCGGGGTGCCGGTGAGGCCGGGGCGGTCGGCGGGGACGAGGAAGGCGGTGACACCGCGGGCTCCGGCGTCGGGGGTGGTCCGCGCGAACACGGTGTAGAGGTCGGCCTCGGGGGCGTTGGAGATCCAGCACTTCTCGCCGGTGAGCCGCCAGCCGTCGGCGCCGTCCGCGTCCGCCCGGAGTGCCAGCGCGGCCGCGTCCGAACCCGCGCCGGGCTCGCTCAGGGCGAAGGCCGCCACGGCGGAGCCGTCGGTGACCCGGGGCAGCCAGTGCGCGCGCTGGGCCGCGGTGCCGTACGCGTGGACGGGATGGGCGCCGAGCCCCTGGAGGGCCAGTGCCGTCTCGGCCTCGGTGCAGACCCGGGCCAGGGACTCGCGCATGAGGCAGAGGTCGAGGGCGCCGGAGGCGAACAGGCGGGAGAGCAGGCCGAGCCGGCCCAGTTCGGCGACGAGCGGCCGGTTGACGTGGCCCGGTTCCCCCTTGTCGGCCAGGGGGCGCAGCTGCTCCGCGGCCAGCGCGCGCAGCTCGGCACACCAGGCGGTCTGCCCCGGATCGAGCGAGAATGCGGTCATTGCCCGTCCCCTCTCCCCATCGGACGCCATCCACGTTATCGCGAACCGTTGACTGTCGTCACCAACACGATACGCTCCTTGTGCGAGCCCACCACGACGCCCACCGAGGCAGCCCGTCAAGGCAAGTCAAGGCAAGGGGGCGAGACGCCATGGACCTTGTGGATCCCCTGGATCCCGCAGACACTCCGGGGCCGGCACGTTCGGCCCACGTCGACACCTTCGCGCGCGACCACCTCCCGCCCCCCGGGCAGTGGCCCGAACTCCGCTTCGACCTGCCCGAGCTGCGCTACCCCGACCGGCTCAACTGCGCCGTCGAACTCCTCGCGGACACCGACCCCGAACGCCCGGTGTTCCGTACGCCGTCCGGCGCACCGTGGACCTACGGACAGCTCCGCGCCCGTGTCGACCGGATCGCCCACGTGCTGACCGGCGAACTGGGTGTGGTGCCGGGCAACCGGGTGCTGCTGCGCGGCCCGACCACACCGTGGCTGGCGGCGTGCTGGCTGGCGGTGCTGAAGGCGGGCGCGGTCGCCGTCACGGCGCTCGCTCAGCAGCGGCCGCACGAACTGAGCACGATGTGCTCGATCGCCCGGGTGACCCACGCCCTGTGCGACGTCCGCTCGGTCGACGACCTGGTCAAGGCGGAGGTCCCCGGACTGCGGGTCACCACGTACGGCGGTGACGCGCCCGGCGATCTGCTGCTGCGGATCACCGGCGCCCCGGGCGAGCCCTTCGACGCGGTGGACACGGCCGCCGACGACGTGGCGCTGATCGCGTTCACCTCGGGCACCACCGGCCGGCCCAAGGGCTGCATGCACTTCCACCGTGATGTGCTGGCGATCGCGGACACGTTCTCGAAGCATGTGCTGCGGCCGCGCGAGGACGACGTCTTCGCGGGCAGTCCTCCCCTGGGTTTCACGTTCGGGCTCGGCGGTCTCGTGGTCTTCCCGCTGCGCGCCGGCGCCTGCTCCCTGCTGCTCGAACAGGCGGGCCCCCGACAGCTGCTGCCCGCGATCGCCGAACACCGGGTCTCCGTGCTGTTCACCGCGCCGACCGCCTACCGGGCGATGCTGGCGGAACTGGCGAAGGCGGAGGCGGAGGCGGACGGGCACGACATCGGGTCGCTGCGGCGCTGTGTGTCCGCCGGCGAAAACCTTCCCGCCGGGACCTGGCGGGACTGGCGGGAGCGCACCGGGCTCGGCATCATCAACGGCATCGGCGCCACCGAGCTGCTGCACATCTTCATCTCCGCCGCCGACGGCGACATCCGCCCCGGCACGACGGGCGTACCCGTGCCGGGCTGGCACGCGCGCGTGGTCGACGACGGCGGGACGCCCGTGCCGGACGGCGAGCCCGGTCTGCTCGCCGTACGCGGCCCGGTCGGCTGCCGGTATCTCTCCGACCCCCGGCAGCGGGAGTACGTACGCGGCGGCTGGAACATCACCGGTGACACCTACGTCCGCGACCCCGACGGCTACTTCCGCTATGTGGCCCGGGCCGACGACATGATCATCTCGGCGGGGTACAACATCGCGGGCCCCGAGGTCGAGGACGCGCTGCTGCGGCACCCGGACGTCCTGGAGACGGCCGTCGTCGGGCAGTCCGACGAGGCGCGCGGGCAGATCGTGGTGGCCTACACCGTGCTCAAGGAGGGTGCCCGCCGGGACGCCGAAACGCTGCGCACCTTCCTCAAGTCCGAGCTGGCCCCGTACAAATGCCCCCGCGAGATCGTCTTCCTGGACGCGCTGCCACGGACCGCCACGGGCAAGCTCCAGCGGTTCAGGCTGCGGGAGGAAGGCCGTTCCGGCGGCGCTGCCGGCATCCCTCCGGCCTCCGTGCCCGGGGAACCGGCCTCCGCGGCCGGGGACGACTTGTCCGCGGCCGGCGATCCCAAGTGATCTTCGCGCACTAGAGTGATCAACGTGTCAGAGCACCACGCCCCCCGGTCCCTCATCGTCACTTTCTACGGCGCCTACGGCCGTTTCACGCCCGGCCCGGTGCCGGTGGCCGAGTTGATCCGGCTCCTCGCCGCGGTCGGCGTGGACGCGCCCTCGGTGCGCTCGTCGGTGTCCCGGCTCAAGCGCCGCGGGCTGCTGGAGCCGGCGCGCACGGCGGCGGGCGCGGCCGGGTACGCGTTGTCGCCGGACGCACGGCAGTTGCTCGACGACGGTGACCGCAGGGTGTACGCGACGACGCCTCCCGAGGACGGCGGCTGGGTGCTCGCCGTGTTCTCCGTGCCCGAGTCGGAGCGGCAGAAACGGCACGTCCTGCGCTCGCGGCTGGCCGGTCTCGGCTTCGGCACGGCCGCCCCCGGTGTGTGGATCGCCCCGGCGCGGCTGTACGAGGAGACCCGGCACACCCTGGAACGGCTGCGGCTCGACGGGTACGTGGAGCTGTTCCGGGGCGAGCACCTGGGGTTCGCGGCGACGGCCGACGCGGTGGCGCGCTGGTGGGACCTGACCGCGATCGCCAAGGAGCACGAGGCGTTCCTCGGCCGGCACGCGCGGGTGCTGCACACCTGGGAGGAGCGGACGGACACCCCTCCCGAGGAGGCGTACCGCGACTACCTGCTCGCTCTCGACTCCTGGCGCCATCTCCCCTACACCGACCCGGGGCTGCCCTCGGCCCTGCTCCCCGAGGGCTGGCCCGGCGCCCGCTCGGCCACCGTCTTCCGGGCACTCCACGAACGACTGCGGGACGCGGGCGCGGAGTTCGCCGGGGTGCCTCCGTGGCCGGGGCACCCCGACGACCTCACGTACCCAGGGTGAGCCGGGGTCTGGGGGCGTCGGTGCGGCCGGTCTGGGGGCGGCGGCTGCCCGCGCGGTAGGGCATCGGCCAGTCCGCGCCCGGCCCTTCGTAGCCTTGCTCGGCCGCCGCGTGCAGCGTCCAGTTCGGGTCGTACAGGTGCGGCCTGGCGAGCGCGCACAGGTCGGTGCGCCCGGCCAGGATCAGGGAGTTGACGTCGTCCCAGGAAGAGATCGCGCCGACGGCGATCACCGGGATCCCGGTCTCGTGCCGGATCCGGTCCGCGTACGGCGTCTGGTAGGAGCGGCCGTACTCGGGGCGCTCGTCCGCCACCACCTGGCCGGTCGACACGTCCACCGCGTCGGCGCCGTGCGCGGCGAAGGCCCGTGCGATCGCCACCGCGTCGTCCCCGGTGGTGCCGCCCTCGGCCCAGTCCGTGGCGGAGATGCGTACGGTCATCGGCCGTTCCGCGGGCCACACCGCCCGCACCGCGTCGAACACTTCGAGCGGGAAGCGCAGCCGCTTCTCCAGCGATCCGCCGTACGCGTCGGTCCGCAGGTTGGTCAGCGGGGAGAGGAACCCGGAGAGCAGGTAGCCGTGGGCGCAGTGCAGTTCGAGGAGGTCGAAGCCGCAGCGGGCGGCGCGGCAGGCGGCCGCGGTGAACTGCTCGCGCAGATCGGTGAGCTGGGCGCGCGACAGCTCGCGGGGGGTCTGGCTGTCCGGCCTGTACGGGAGCGGGGAGGCGGCCACGAGTGGCCAGTTGCCGTCCGGCAGGGGTTCGTCGATGCCCTCCCACATCAGCCGCGTGGAGCCCTTGCGGCCGGCGTGGCCGAGCTGGAGGCCGATCGCCGCGCCCGGCGCCTGACGGTGCGTGAAATCCACGATCCGCCGCCACGAGTCGGCCTGCCGGCCGGTGTAGATGCCCGCGCAGCCGGGCGTGATGCGGCCCTCCGCGCTGACGCACACCATCTCCGTCATGACCAGTCCCGCGCCGCCGAGGGCCCGCGCGCCGAGGTGGACGAGATGGAAGTCGCCCGGGACGCCGTCCACGGCCGAGTACATGTCCATCGGTGAGACGACGACCCGGTTGCGCAGGGTCAGGCCACGCAGCCGGAACGGGGTGAACATCGGCGGGGTGCCGGGCGGACAGCGGAACTCACGCTCGACCGCGGCCACGAAGCGCGGATCACGCAGCCGCAGGTTGTCGTGCGTGACGCGGCGGCTGCGGGTGAGGAGGTTGAACGCGAACTGCCGGGTGGGCTGGCCGAGATAGCGGCCGAGGTTCTCGAACCAGTCGAGGCTGGCGCGGGCGGCCCGCTGGGTGGAGGCGACGACCGGTCGCCGCTCCTCCTCGTAGGCCGCCAACGCCTCTTCCAGTGAGGGCTGTTCCTCCAGACAGGCGGTCAGTGCGAGCGCGTCCTCGACGGCGAGCTTCGTACCGGAGCCGATGGAGAAGTGCGCGGTGTGCGCCGCGTCGCCGAGCAGGACCAGATTGCCGTGCGACCAGCGGTCGTTGACGATCGTGCGGAAGGTCGTCCACGTCGATCTGTTGGCACGCAGCGGGCGTCCGCCGAGCGCGTCCGCGAAGATCTTGCCGCACCGCTCGATGGACTCCTGCTCGTCGAGGTCCGCGAACCCCGAGGCGCGCCACACCTCTTCGCGCATCTCGACGATGACGGTGGAGGCGCCGGCCGAGTACGGGTAGCCGTGGAGCTGCATCACGCCGTGCTCGGTCTCGGCGATCTCGAAGCGGAAGGCGTCGAAGGCGAAGTCGGCGGCGAGCCAGACGTAGCGGCAGCGGTGTTCCTCGACGGACGGGCGGAACCACTCCGCGTGGGCCGCGCGCGTGAGACTGTGCACACCGTCGGCGGCGACGACGAGGTCGTAGGCCGCCATGAGTTCGTCCACGGGCGGGGCCTCGGCCGAGAAGCGCAGGTCGACGCCGAGCGAGCGGCAGCGTTCGTGCAGGATCTCCAGGAGCCGGCGCCGTCCGAGCGCCGCGAAGCCGTGGCCGCCGGAGGTGTGCCGCACTCCGCGGTGCACGATGTCGATGTCGTCCCAGCGGACGAACTCGGCCTGGAGCGCCGCGTACACGACCGGGTCGGCGTGCTCGATGCCGCCGAGGGTCTCGTCGGACAGGACGACGCCGAAGCCGAAGGTGTCGTCGGGCGCGTTGCGTTCCCAGACGGTGATCTCGCGGTCCGGGTCCAGGCGTTTGAGGAGGGCCGCGGCATAGAGCCCGCCGGGGCCACCGCCGATCACCGCGACCCGCCTCGCGCCGGCCTTCACGCGCATCCCGGACTCACCTCCCCCGCCACTTCGGGGCCCGCTTCTCGGTGAAGGCGGCGTGGAACTCGGTGTAGTCCTCGCCGTTCATCAGCAGGGCCTGGGTCGCGGCGTCCAGTTCGACGGCGGCCGCGAGCGGCATGTCCAGTTCGGCGGTGAGCAGCGCCTTCGTCTGGGCGTACGCCAGGGCCGGGCCGTCGGCGAGACGGCGGGCCAGCGCCTGGGCGCCCTCGTCGGCGTGCCCCTCGTCGGTGAGTTCGCTGATCAGCCCGATGCGTTCGGCCTCGGGCGCGCGCACCGGTTCGCCGAGCATCAGCAGCCGGGTCGCGTGTCCGAGCCCGACCACACGGGGCAGCAGATAGGCCGCGCCCATGTCGCCGCCGGACAGCCCGACCCGGGTGAAGAGGAAGGCGAAGCGGGCGCTCGGGTCGGCCACCCGGAAGTCCGCGGCCAGCGCCAGCACGGCTCCGGCGCCCGCCGCCACGCCGTGGACCGCGGCGATCACCGGGAACGGGCATTCCCGTACGGCCCTGACGACCTGCCCGGTCATCCGGTTGAAGTCGAGGAGCTGGGCGGTGTCCATGGAGAGGGTCGCGCCGATGATCTCGTCGACGTCGCCGCCGGAACAGAATCCGCGGCCCTCGCCCGCGAGCACCAGGGCGCGCACGGACCGCTCGCGGGACAGCTCGGCGAGCAGGTCGCGCAGGTCGGCGTAGGCACCGAAGGTGAGCGCGTTGAGTTTCTCGGGGCGGGCCAGGGTGACCGTGGCGACGCCGTCGGTGAGCTCGTACCTCAGATGCTGCCAGGCGGCGGTGCGGCCGGCGGAGCCGGTGAAGGGACTCATGGCGGGCGGCCTCCTAGGTCGGGGGCGACGCGATACGGCTGTCTCACCAATTTATCACTCATTCGTGACTGTCGTCATGAGCGCGCGATAGGGGGATCGCGAGACCTGGAGGTCGGGTCCGGACGTGCCGCGGTACGCGCGCGACACGACATAACGGATTGGCTATGAGTCGTGAAGCGAGGGTCGCGTGCCGTGACGAGGCGGCCACAAGTCGTGAACGGGGGGCCGCGAGGGGACCGTGGTCCGTCACCGCGTCACGGATCGTCGATAGCCGTGTAACGGCGGGACCGGAGGCGGGAGGGGAACCGTTTGTCCGGGTACACAGTCCGTATCGGACCGAACGTCCCGAAAGGAGGCCTCACCCTCTCCGGAACACGTCGGCCGATGTCCCCGAACAGTCCGCCGAGCGCGTTCACCCGATGGCGCCGTACCATTCCTTAGGTTGTAAGCAGGACAGCCTGCTCCACGAACGGACCCGCCTTGCACGACACCCCAGCACCCGCCTCCTGGCGCATCGCGCTGCCGCACACCGTCGCGGCCGTGCCGGTCGCCCGCGCCCTGGTCCGCACGGCACTCGCGGAACGGGAGCACGCGGCCGACAGCGACACCGCCGAGCTGCTCACCGCGGAGCTGGTCGCCAACGCGGTCGAGCACACCGCGGGCGACGGACCGATAGAGCTGGTCGTGGAACTGATGCCGACCGGCTGCCGGGTCGAGGTGCACGACCCGGACCCGGAGCCACCCCTCGATCTGACGCTGCCGCACCCGCCCGGCGAGCCGGACCCCTGGCAGGAGCACGGGCGCGGCCTGCTGCTGCTCCGCGCCCTCAGCTCGGCCTGCGGGCACCGCCCCACCGACTCGGGCAAGGCGGTCTGGTTCAGGCTGCCCGTGATTCCCGCCCAGCGGCAGCCGGCGCTGTAGCGGCCCGCACGGGACACGCGCGTCACCCGCAGGGACGTACGGACATGCGGACCTGCCCGCTACGGGCCTGGGGCTCTACGGGCTCACGGGCTCACGGGCTCACGGGAAGATCAGGCCAGCGTGGCGACCATGATCGCCTTGATGGTGTGCAGCCGGTTCTCGGCCTGGTCGAAGACGACGGAATGCGCCGACTCGAAGACCTCGTCGGTGACCTCCAGCGAGTCGAGTCCGTACACCTCGTGCAGTTCGCGGCCGACCCGGGTGCCGAGGTCGTGGAAGGCCGGCAGGCAGTGCAGGAACCTGACGTCCGGGTTCCCGGTGGCGCGCAGTACGTCCATGGTCACGGCGTACGGGGCCAGGGCGCCGATGCGCTCGGCCCACACCTCCTTGGGCTCCCCCATGGAGACCCAGACGTCGGTGGCCACGAAGTCGGCGCCCCGCACGCCCTCGCCCACCTGCTCGGTGAGGGTGACGCTGCCGCCGCTCTTCGCGGCGAGTTCGCGGGCCTTCGCGACGATCTCGCCGTCCGGCCAGTAGGCCCGGGGGGCCACTATCCGCACATCCATGCCGAGCAGCGCGCCGGTGATCACGTACGAGTTGCCCATGTTGAAACGGGCGTCACCCATGTAGGCGAAGGCGATCTCATCGACCGGCTTGGCGCAGTGCTCGGTCATGGTGAGGACGTCGGCCAGCATCTGGGTGGGGTGCCATGCGTCGGTGAGGCCGTTGTAGACCGGCACTCCGGCATGGGCGGCCAGCTCCTCCACCGCGGACTGGCTGTCGCCGCGGTACTCGATCGCGTCGAACATGCGGCCGAGCACACGGGCGGTGTCCTTCACGGACTCCTTGTGACCGATCTGCGAGCCGTTCGGGTCCAGATACGTCGTCGAGGCACCCTGATCCGCGGCCGCGACCTCGAAGGCGCAGCGGGTGCGCGTCGAGGTCTTCTCGAAGATCAGCGCGATGTTCCTGCCCTGGAGATACCGGGTCTCCGCCCCGGCCCGCTTGGCCGCCTTGAGCCCGGCGGCCAGCTCGACCAGGCCGAGGAACTCCTCCTCCGTGAAGTCCAGCTCCTTGAGGAAGTGACGGCCGGCGAGGGCGGTCGGGACTGTCGCCATGGGGGCGCTCCAGGGATGACGGGGACGAGGACGGGACCGGACGCCTGAAATTCTATACGACCTCCAGCATTTATATGCGGCCTGTCGTTCGACTCCGTGCGACGACCCCGCCCACCGGCCCCGCGGGCCCCTACACGGGGTCCCGTACGACGGGGCAGCTCATGCAGCGGGGGCCGCCCCTCCCCCTGCCCAGCTCGCTGCCCGGGATCTCGATCACCTCGATGCCCTGCTTGCGCAGATGGGTGTTGGTGGTGGAGTTGCGCTCATAGGCGATCACGACGCCCGGCTCGACGGCGAGGACGTTGCAGCCGTCGTCCCACTGCTCCCGCTCGGCCGCGTGCACGTCCTGCGTGGCGGTCAGGACCCGGATCTCGTTGAGGCCGAGCGCCGCCGCGATGGCGCGGTGCATGTGCTCCGGGGGGTGGTCGGTGACCTTCAGCTCCTTGTCCCCCACACCCGGCTCGATGGTGTACGAGCGGAGCATGCCGAGCCCGGCGTACTGCGTGAAGATGTCGCCGTCGACCATCGTCATCACCGTGTCGAGGTGCATGAGCGCACGCCGCTTGGGCATGTCGAGCGCCACGATGGTGCGGGCCGAGCCGGCCGCGAACAGCTTGTGGGCGAGCATCTCGACGGCCTGGGGCGTCGTCCGCTCGCTCATGCCGATGAGCACCGCGCCGCTGCCGATGACGAGGACGTCGCCGCCCTCGATGGTGGACGGGTAGTCCGCCTGCCCCTCCGACCAGAGGTTGAAGTCCTCGCCGCGGAACAGCGGGTGATGCCGGTAGATCGCCTCGAAGTGCACGGTCTCGCGCTGCCGGGCCGGCCAGCGCATGGCGTTGATGGAGACCCCGTCGTAGATCCAGGCGGAGGTGTCACGGGTGAAGAGGTGGTTGGGCAGCGGCCGCAGCAGGAAGTCGTCCAGGTCCATGACGTGGAAGCGCACGGAGGTGGGTTCCGCGTGCGCGTCCAGGAACTCGCGCTTGGTCATGCCGCCGACGAGCACGGACGCCAGCTCCGGGGCGGGCATGGCCTCGAAGGCGGCCCGGAGGTGGTCGGTGGCGAGCGGACCGTACTCCTTCTCGTCGAAGACCCGGTCCAGGACGAGCGACCTGGCCTCCCCGATGGCCACGGTCTCGGTGAGCAGGTCGCCGAAGAGGTGGACGGCGACCCCGCGGTCGCGCAGCACGTCGGCGAACCCGTCGTGTTCCGCGCGCGCCCGGCGCACCCACAGCACGTCGTCGAAGAGGAGCGCGTCCTTGTTGCTGGGGGTGAGCCTTTTGAGCTCGAGATCGGGCCGGTGCAGGATGACGCGGCGCAGCCGCCCGGCCTCGGAGTCGACATGGAATCCCATGCCTCCATCCTGACCATCCGGACGCGTGTTCACCCGTGGATCGCCCGAGCCGCACCGCATTCATTTCGTCCTCTTGACGATAAGCCTGCCCGTTCGTTATCGTCTCAGTGACGACAATGAACGACGTGGAGCCGCCGGGACAGCCCGGCGTCGAGGGGGTACACATGGCCGACATCACGCGACGCCTCGGCTGGCGCCATCTGCGCGGGGCGCCCACCGCCCATGTCCGGCACCACCGGTCGGGACAGCTGGTCCACGACGGCCCCGGACTCAGCTTCTGGTACCGCTCGCTGACCGCGGCACTCTCCGAAGTCCCCGTCGACGACCGCGAGCTGGCGATGACCTTCCACGCCCGTACCTCCGACTTCCAGGATGTCGCGGTGCAGGCGACCGTCACCTACCGGATCAGCGACCCCGCGGTCGCCGCCTCTCGCATCGACTTCTCCATAGACCCCGACTCCGGAGCCTGGCGCGGCACCCCGCTGGAGCAGCTGGGCTCGCTGCTGACCGAGACGGCCCAGCAGCACGCGCTGGACGTGCTCGCCCGTACGTCGCTGGCGTCCGCCCTGGTCGACGGCGTCGCGGCGGTGCGGGAGCGGATCGCGGACGGCCTCGCCGCCGAGCCCCGGCTGCCCGCCACCGGCATCGAGGTGGTCGCGGTGCGGGTCGTCGCGCTGCGCCCGGAGCCCGAGGTGGAACGGGCGCTGCGCACCCCCGCCCGCGAGCAGATCCAGCAGGACGCGGACAAGGCCACGTACGAGCGCCGGGCCGTCGCGGTCGAGCGGGAGCGGGCCATCGCCGAGAACGAACTCGCCAGCCGGATCGAACTCGCGCGACGCGAGGAGCAGTTGGTCGACCAGCAGGGCACGAACGCCCGCCGTGAGGCGGAGGAACACGCGGCGGCGGACGCGGTGCGCGCCGGGGCGGAGGCGGCCCGCACGGTCCGGCTGGCCGAGGCGGAGGCCACCCGGTCGCTGCGGCTCGCCGAGGCCGAGGCCACGCGCAAGGTGCGGCTCGCGGGGGCCGAGGCACAGGCGGCGCGCGAGGTCGGCGCGGCCCGGGCCGAGGCTCAGGCGGCCTGGCTGCGGGTCCACGGCGACGTCGATGTCGCCACGCTGCACGCCCTGACCGGGACCCGGCTCGCGGAGAACCTGCCGCGGATCGAGAACCTCACCGTCTCGCCGGACGTCCTCACCGGGCTGCTCGCCAAGCTGGGCAACGGGGCCGCCGGGGACCAGGCGTGAGTCTCGCGCCCCGGGTCGTCCTCGTCCACCGGACCACCGAGTACGAGGAGTTGACGGCCCGTCACGGCACGCACGGGCAGGCGGCGTTCTTCCTGTCCTCGCGCGGCCGGGACATCGCGGAGGTCGCCGAACGGCACCGGCGGACCCGCGAGGCGCTGTCCGCGGTCGTGGCGGCCGTTCCGCTGACCTGGCGTCAGGCACGCGTGGAGCGTTCCGACCTGGACCGGTTCCTGTTCGCGCCGGAGGACGTGGTGGTCGTGGTCGGCCAGGACGGGCTGGTCGCGAACGTCGCCAAGTACCTGGAGGGGCAGCCGGTGGTGGGCATCGACGCCGACCCCGGGCGCAATCCGGGCGTGCTGGTGCGGCACCGGCCCAAGGACGCGGGCGCGCTGCTCGCCTCGGCACAGGGGGGCAGCGCCGACGAGCTGACCATGGTCGAGGCGGTCGCGGACGACACCCAGCGGCTGGTCGCGCTCAACGAGATCTATCTGGGAGCCGCGGGCCATCAGACGGCCCGCTATCGGCTGGGGCTCGACGAGTACGGGGGTGCCGTCGAGCCCCAGGCGTCCTCCGGGGTGCTGGTGGGGACCGGGACGGGGGCCACCGGCTGGCTCCGCTCGGTGTGGCAGGAGCGGGGCGAGCGGCTTCCTCTGCCGGGGCCGACGGACGAGCGCCTGCTCTGGTTCGTCCGCGAGGCCTGGCCGTCGCCGGCCACGGGCACCTCGCTCGTGGGCGGCGAGCTCACCGGGGCCGGGCGGCTGTCCCTCACGGTGGAGTCGGACCGGCTCATCGTGTTCGGGGACGGGATGGAGGGGGATGCGGTGGAGCTTGTCTGGGGGCAGACGGTGCACGTGGGGGTGGCCGGGGTTCGGCTCCGCCTGGTCGGCTGAGCTTTCTGGCCCCTGGGCCCCGAGCGGGGCTCCCCCGGCCGGGGTCGTTCGTGTGCCCCGGTGGGGGCGGGTTCGGATGCGGGCCCGGTGGGGGTGGGTCCGGCTGCCCGCCCGGTGGGGGCCAGTCGCGCCGTTCCCCGCGCCCCTTGCGGGGCTTCCACCGGGGTCGGCGACTACCCGTCCCGGTGGGGCCAGGTGCGCGGTACCCCGCGCCCCGGACCGGGCACCCGCCCCTCGGACGCGGGTTCGGCTGCCGGCCCGGTGGGGGCGGGCCGCGCCGTTCCCCGCGCCCCTTACGGGGCTCCCACCGGGGCCGGCGACTACCGGCCCCGGTGGGTACACCGTTCGGCTACCAGCCTGCGGGGACGGGGCGCCCGCCCGGGCCGGGGCAGGAGAGTGGCCCCGCTACAGGCGGGGGTCGACCGGTTCGGATTCCAGGGACAGGACTCCGAAGACCGCCTCGTGGACGCGCCACAGGGGTTCGCCCTCGGCCAGGCGGTCCAGCGCTTCGAGGCCGAGTGCGTACTCCCGGACGGCCAGGGACCGCTTGTGGTTGAGGAAGCGGCCGCGCAGCCGGGCCAGGTTCTCCGGACGGGTGTACTCCGGACCGTAGATGATCCGCAGGTACTCGCGCCCCCGGCACTTGATGCCGGGCTGCACCAGCCGCCCCTGCGGGCCGCGCACCACCGCGCCGACCGGCTTCACGACCATGCCCTCGCCGCCGCGGCCGGTCATCTCCAGCCACCAGTCGACACCGGCCCGCACCGACTCCGGGTCACCGGTGTCGACGAAGAGCCGCCGGGTGGTGTGCAGCAGTCCGCTCCCGTCGTTCTCCACGAGCCGGTCGATCAGGGCGAGTTGCTCGTCGTGCGGCAGCCCGGCGAGGCTCCGGCCCTGGACGGCCAGGATCTGGAACGGTGCGAGGCGGACGCCTTCGAGGCCGTCCGTGGTCCAGCAGTAGCGGCGGTACGCGTCCGTGAACGCCTGTGCGTCCGCGGCCCGTTCACGCTGGCGCGCCAGCAGGTCCGTGACGTCGACGCCCCGAGCCGCCGCCCCTTCGAGCGCGGTCAGCGCTCCCGGGAACACCGCTCCGGACGCGGCGCCGACAGCGGCGTACTGACTGCGCAGCAGCCCGGACGCCTTCAGCGACCACGGCATCAACTCGGCGTCCAGCAGTACCCAGTCGGTGCCCAGCTCCTCCCACAGCCCGGCCTCGGTCGCCGCGGCGCGCACCCGGCCGAGGATCTCCTCGGTGACGGCGGCGTCGTCGAAGAAGGGGCGGCCGGTACGGGTGTACAGCGACCCGGTGGGGCCGTCGACGCCGAACCGCTCGCGCGCCACGTCCGCGTCCCGGCAGACCAGGGCCACCGCCCGCGACCCCATGTGCTTCTCCTCGCACACGACCCGCTCGACCCCGTCCTCCCGGTACTGGGCGAAGGCCTCGGCGGGGTGCTCCAGATAGCCGTCGAGGTGCGAGGTCGCGGTCGGCGCCATGGTCGGCGGGAGGTACGGCAGCAGCCGCGGGTCCACCGCGAAACGGCTCATGACCTCCAGCGCCGCGGCCGCGTTCTCCTCGCGGACGGCCACCCGCCCGGCGTGCCGGGTCTCGACGGCCCTGCGGCCGTGCACGTCCGCGAGGTCCAGCGGACGGCCCTCGTGACCGCCGGGCGCCTCGGTGGCCAGCGGCTTGGCCGGCTCGTACCAGACCCGCTCGGCGGGCACGTCGACGAGCTCGCGCTCCGGCCAGCGCAGGGCGCTGAGCTTGCCGCCGAACACCGCGCCGGTGTCCAGGCAGATGGTGTTGTTGAGCCAGGTGGCGTTGGGGACCGGGGTGTGTCCGTAGACCACCGCCGCGCGGCCCCGGTAGTCCTCCGCCCACGGATAGCGCACGGGCAGCCCGAACTCGTCGGTCTCCCCGGTCGTGTCGCCGTACAGCGCGTGCGAGCGCACCCGGCCCGAGGTGCGGCCGTGGTACTTCTCGGGCAGACCGGCGTGGCAGACGACGAGACGTCCGCCGTCGAGGACGTAGTGACTGACCAGCCCGTCGACGAACTCCCTTACCGAAGCGCGGAATTCCTCGCTCTCCGCGTCCATCTGCTCGATGGTCTCGGCGAGTCCGTGCGTGTGCTGGACCTGGCGGCCCTTGAGATAGCGGCCGAGCTTGTTCTCGTGGTTGCCGGGCACGCACAGGGCGTTGCCGGAACCGACCATGGACATCACGCGGCGCAGCACGCCGGGCGAGTCCGGACCGCGGTCGACGAGGTCGCCCACGAACACGGCCGTACGGCCCTCGGGGTGCACGCCGTCGACGTAGCCGAGCTTGCCGAGCAGGCTCTCCAGCTCCGAGGCGCAGCCGTGGATGTCGCCGACGATGTCGAACGGGCCGGTGAGGTGGGTCAGGTCGTTGAAGCGCTTCTCGGTCACCACCGACGCGTTCTCGGCGTCCGCGACCCCGCGCAGGACGTGCACCTTGCGGAATCCCTCGCGCTCCAAGGAGCGCAGCGAGCGCCGGAGTTCGCGGATGTGGCGCTGGATCACGCGGCGCGGCATCCCGGCGCGGTCGGTGCGCGCCGCGTTGCGCTCGGCGCAGACCTCCTCGGGCACGTCGAGCACGATGGCGATGGGCAGCACGTCGTACTTCCTGGCCAGCTCGATCAGCTGGCGGCGGCTGTCCTGCTGGACGCTGGTGGCGTCGACGACGGTCCGGCGGCCGGCCGCGAGCCGCTTGCCGGCGATGTAGTGCAGGACGTCGAAGGCGTCGCCGCTGGCGCTCTGGTCGTTCTCGTCGTCGGCGACCAGGCCCCGGCAGAAGTCGCTGGAGATGATCTCCGTCGGCTTGAAGTGCCGCCGGGCGAACGTGGACTTGCCGGAGCCCGAGGCGCCGATGAGCACCACGAGGGAGAGGTCGGTGACGGGCAGGACACGTCCCTGGTCGGTGTGCTCGCTCATGCGGCCTTCTCCTCCTTCGCGTTCGGGGTTCCGGTCGTGCCGGTCGTGCTCGTGGCCAGGGTGAAGACGGCCATCTGGGTGGGCGGGCCGACCTCGGGGTCGTCGAGGCCGACGGGGGTGAACTCCACGTCGTAGCCGTGCCGTCCGGCCACCGCGCGGGCCCAGGAGCGGAACTCCTCACGGGTCCACTCGAACCGGTGGTCGCCGTGCCGGGAGTGGCCTGCGGGCAGGGTCTCCCAGCGGACGTTGTACTCGACGTTCGGGGTCGTTACGAGGACGGTCCGCGGGCGGGCGGAGCCGAACACCGCGTATTCCAGGGCGGGCAGCCGGGGCAGGTCGAGGTGCTCGATCACCTCGCTGAGCACGGCGGCGTCGTAGCCCTTGAGGCGGCGGTCGGTGTAGGCGAGCGAGCCCTGGAGGAGCTGGACGCGCGCGGCCTGGCGCTCGCCCATGCGGTCCAGCTTGAGGCGGCGCGAGGCGATGGTGAGCGCGCGTATGGACACGTCGACCCCGACGATCTCGGTGAACCGGGTGTCCTTGAGCAGGGCGTGCACCAACTGGCCCTGTCCGCAGCCGAGGTCGAGGACGCGGCTCGCGCCGGACGCGTGCAGCGCGGCGAGGATCGCGTCCCGGCGCTGCACGGCGAGCGGTACCGGCTTCTCCTCGGTGTCGGTCTCCTCGTCGACGGCGTTGTCGATCTCCTCGACCGCGAGGTCGTCGGTCTCGGCGAGCCGGGCGAGTTCGAGCCGCTCCATGGCCTCCCGGGTCAGCGACCAGCGCCGGGAGAGGTAGCGGCTGGTGATCAGCTTCTGCTCCGGGTGGTGCTGCAGCCAGCCCTCGCCCGCCCGCAGCAGTTTGTCGACCTCGTCGGACGCCACCCAGTAGTGCTTGGCGTCGTCGAGGACCGGGAGCAGCACGTACAGGTGCCGCAGGGCCTCGGCGAGCGTCAGCTCCTCCGACGCCAGCTCCAGGCGTACGTAGCGGGAGTCGCCCCACTCCGGGAAGCGCTCGTCGAGCGGCACGGCCTCGGCCGTCACCGTCCAGCCCAGCGGTTCGAAGAGCCCTCGCACCAGGTCGGCGCCACCGCGCGCGGGCAGCGCGGGCACCTCGACGCGCAGCGGCCTCGTCTCGGCGGGCAGCTCGGGCCGGGCGTTGCACTGGCCCTTCATCGCGCTGGTGAACACGGCGCCGATCGCCACGGCGAGCAGCGAGGACGCGGCGTACGGGCGGTCGTTGACATACTGCGCGAGTGCGGCGTCGGGGGCGCCGCCGCGCCCCTTCCCCTTGCCCCGCCTGACCAGCGCCACCGGGTCGACCTCCAGGAGCAGGGCGGCCGTGCACCGCTCGGCGGTCGCCTCGGGGTACAGCACATGCGCCGTCCCGTACGAGGTCGAGAACTTCTGCGCGTTGTCCGGATGCTTGTGCAGCAGGAAGCCGAGGTCGGTCGCGGGCCGCTCTGGGGTACCGGTGGTACTGATCGTCAGGAACACGGTGTGTCTGCCTCGAAACGTCTTCTGAGCCGTGGACCCGGCGGGCCGCCCGGCCGGTGCGCGGCGCGCACGTGCCGGACGCCGAGGAACCACGGCGTGGGCGAGCGCGCCCCGGCCGTCGCCGCTCCCGGCTCCGCCGCGGCCCCCGTGGCCCGTGGCCACGCCGCGCCGCGGCCGACCGCAGGGGCGACGCCTGCCCTCGGCGCGCCCCCACAACGTACAGCGGACACCCCAGGTGGACCCGGGGTTTTTCGCCGCGCGCGGACGGCTCGGCCGGGATCAGCCGGAGGTTTCCGGCCCGCGGCGCTCGGCATCGTCCCCGCCGTTCACGCCCGCGGCGTCGAGCAGGGCGGCGGCGGTCGCGAGGGCGAGTCCGCCGAGGCCCTGGCCCTGCATGACGGCCCGGACGCCCGATCCGTCGAAGGCGACGGTCAGTTGGCGCGCGAGGAGCTCGGGGTCCCCGGCTCCGCCGCGCTCCGCCTCCTGCCGGAAGAACGCGGTCAGCGCGTCCTTGCTGCGGCGGGCCACCAGGCTCGCGGGGTGGTCCGGCGCCTTCAGCTCGGCGGTCACGGCCACGAAGGGGCAGCCGCGGTAGTCCGGGCGCGCGGCCATCTCCTCCAGGCGTTCGAAGACGTGCAGGACGCGATCACGCGGCGGCCGGTCGTCGTCGGGGGGCAGCAGGAACGCCAGGTACGCGGGCGCGCTGCGCTCCAGGCTCGCCGCCAGCACGCCGTCCTTGCTGTCGAAGAGCTGGTACATCGAGCGCTTGGACACCCCGGCCACCCGGCACAGCGCCTCGACACCGACGCCGACGCCCTCGCGGTAGAAGAGCTCGGCCGCGGCGTCGAGCAGTCGGTCGCGGGTCGGTGAACCGGCGGTCGCGGTCGAGGTCGCCTGTGTCATGAGCCCAGCTTACGTTCTCGGCTTGCCTCGCGGAAACCGATCGGTTTACAGTGCGGACAACGAGGAAAACCGATCGGTTTACGATAGGCGCGGCGCGGTGGACGAAACCGCCGCCACCCTTCGGCCGCTCCGTTTCCCCCGCTTCCGGAAGCGGCCCTCCAGAGGAGAAGCTCATGACCAGCATCGACGGCTCCGTGGCACTCGTGACGGGCGGCAGCCGCGGCATAGGCAAGGCCTTCGTGGACGCTCTCTACGAGCGCGGCGCGAGGAAGGTCTACGCGACGGCCCGCGACCCGCGGACCGTCACGCACCCCGACGCGGTGCCGCTCGCCCTGGAGGTCACCGACCCCGCATCGGTCGCGGCCGCCGCCGCGCGGGCCCAGGACGTCACCCTCCTGATCAACAACGCGGGCTCGACGGCCCCCACGTCCTTCCTGAACTCCCCCGTCGAGGACGTACGGCGCGAGTTCGACATCAACTTCTTCGGGCCGCTCCTCACCACCCGGGCCTTCGTTCCGGTCCTGGAGCGCAACGGAGGCGGGCACATCCTCACCGTCCACTCGGTGCTGTCGTGGGTCACGGTGCCCGGCGCCGACGGCTACAGCGCCGCCAAGGCCGCCCTGTGGTCCCAGAGCAACGCCCTGCGGCTGGAGCTCCAGCCGCGCGGCATCAAGGTCACCGGGCTGCACGTCGGCTACGTCGACACGGATCTGACCGCGAGCCTCGACGTGCCCAAGGTCACCGCGCGCAGCGTCGCCGGGCAGGCGCTCGACGGGATCGAGTCGGACGCCCACGAGGTCCTCGCGGACGCGCTCACCCGCCAGGTCAAGGCCGGCCTCTCCGGAGAGCTGAGCGCCCTGTACCCCCAGCTCTCCGGGGAGCGGGGGTAGCCCGGCGCGGACTTCGCCCGCAGGCCGCCCCACCCCCGGCGGACCCGGCGGGCGAAGACGCCCGGCGACGGGGAAGATGCGCCAGCGGTTCGGCACGGGACGCCAGTTGCGACCGGTGCATGATGAACGCATGGATCTTCGAGTCTTCACAGAACCACAGCAAGGCGCGACCTACGAGACGCTGCTCCGCGTCGCCAAGGCCGCCGAAGACCTCCATTACGGAGCCTTCTTCCGCTCTGATCACTATGTGCACATGGGATCCGCCGACGGGCTCCCCGGTCCCACCGACGCGTGGATCACCCTGGCCGGCATCGCCCGCGAGACGAGCCGCATCCGCCTGGGTACGTTGATGACTGCCGGAACCTTTCGCCTCCCCGGGGTCCTCGCCATCCAGGTCGCGCAGGTCGACCAGATGTCGGGCGGCCGTGTCGAACTCGGCCTGGGCGCCGGCTGGTACGAGGCCGAGCACACGGCGTACGGCATTCCGTTCCCCAAGGAGAAGTTCGGCCGGCTGGAGGAGCAACTGGCCGTCGTCACCGGGCTGTGGGGCACGCCGGTCGGCGAGCGGTTCACCTTCGACGGGACGTATTACCAGCTCAAGGACTCGCCCGCGCTGCCCAAGCCCGCGCAGTCGAAGGTGCCCGTCCTGATCGGCGGCCACGGCGCCAGGCGGACCCCCGCCCTCGCGGCGCGCTTCGCCGACGAGTTCAACATCCCCTTCGCGTCGGTACCCGACTCGGAGGCGCAGTTCGGACGGGTGCGCGCGGCGCTGCGGCAGGCCGGGCGCGAGACCGACGAACTCGTCTACTCCAACGCCCTGGTGGTGTGCGTCGGCCGCACCGACAGCGAGGTGAGGCGACGGGCGGACGCCATCGGCCGCGATGTCGACGAGCTGAAGGCCAACGGGCTCGCGGGCTCCCCGGCGGAGGTCGTCGAACGGATCGCCCGGTATCAGGCGGTCGGTTCGCAGCGGATGTACCTCCAGATGCTGGACCTCGCCGACCTGGACCACCTGGACCTGATCGCCTCCGCGGTGGCACCTCAGCTCGGCTGACCGGACGGGTACCGCGGGCGGTTCCGGTCGGGTGGCTCGCCATGACCGGGGCCGGTCCGGCGGAGGAACAGGGCGGCGCCGGACCGCGCGCCGAACGGCGGCGGCACAGACCTCCCCGATCGCCTACCCCGCGGCCGGATCCCGCTCCACCACACGTTTCTCGTCCCGGACCGCGAGGCGTCTCAGCATTTCCAGGACGCGGTCCCGGGACTCGTCCGCCGCGTCGATCGCCTCCATGCACTGCCAGTACGTCCCCTCGTCGTCCGCCGCGCAGGCGATGCCGACCAGGGATATGCCGACCTCGGCGAGGAGGCCGCCGAGACAGAGCAGGGACTCGCGCGCGTCGCCCAGCTCCGTGAGCTGGGCGGCCCGTAAGGCGCCGACCCCGAGGGCGTGGTCGCCGAGCACTCCGCAGCCACGGCCCGCCAGCTCGGTCAACCCCAGGGCCTCGCCCCGGAGTTCAGGGGGGCCGGACACGGCGAGGCGGCTGCCGATCGCCTGTGCCAGGGAATGCGCCTGCCACGCTTCCGCCATGACCTCCGGAGTCTCGCCGCTCTCCGCCAGGGCACGTCTGTTCGCCGCGATGAGCCGCACCGCTTCCATGCGCTGCCCCCGTCTGTCCGACGCGCTCTCGCACGTCTACCGAACTCCCTTGTTCACTACCCAGAGTGAAGTCCGTTGAGACGAAAAGCCAGAGGAAGCCCGAAATCTGTGGACACGGAATCGCATCGAAAGGACATGACGACTACAGAGAGTGCCGGATTCCGTTTCGCTCGGCAGGTGGCGGCCGGCCGGTCAGGGTTTCTCCGGCACCGGGAACCGGCGCTCGTTCCGGTCGATCTTCGCGTCGAGGGCCGCGAGCGGGTCGACGCCCAGCACCTCGCAGAACTGGAGCAGATACGCGAGGACGTCCGCGACCTCGTCGGTGACGCGGTGCGCGGTGTCCGCGTCCTGCATCACGCGGGCCGACTCCTCGGGCGTCAACCACTGGAAGATCTCCACGAGTTCGGACGCCTCCACGCTCAGGGCGGCGACCAGGTTCTTGGGGGTGTGGTACGGCTGCCAGTTCCGTGCGGCCGCGAACTCGGCCAGTCTGCGCTGCAGCGTCGCTACGTCCAGTTCACTCACGGCGTCAGGTCTACCACTCCGCCCCCGGCGGCCGGGCGGCGTCAGGTCCACCACCGCCCCCTTCCCGCAAGACGGCAGGTCCACCACTGTGCCTCGCCTCCCTCACGCCGTCAGATCCACCACCGTGACCCGCCTCCCTCACGCCGTCAGGTCCACCACCGTGACCCCGGCCGTTCCGAGCGCGTGAGTCCCGTCGCTCACCGTGCCCAGCAGCCGGATGTGTCCCCGTTCGCACATCCGCGCCGCCAGCCGCACCAGTTCCCCGGTCTGCCGGGCGTCCAGTCCACGGCCGAGGCCGTCGGCCAGAACCGTCAGCGACTGGAAGGCGGCCGGCACCTCGCCCGCCGGGTCGACCTCCAGGACTCCGGGCCCGGTGAGCAGCACGAGGGCGAGCGCGAGATACCTCAACTCGCCGTCCCCGAGCAGCCCCAACGGCGTACGGACGCCGTCGCCGCGGTCGAGGAGCGCCCGCACGGTGCCGTCGCCGATCACCTCGGCCAGGACGTCCGTGACCGGTCCGGCGCAGCCGGCGCGGACCGCCGCGACGAGGTGGGCGTAGCGGTGAACGCACTCCGACCTCGTACGCCACAGCACCTCGGCGAGGTTGCCGCAGCCGCGCAGCAGCCGCCCCGAGCCGAGCGGAACGGGGGCCCGCATGGAGTCCGGGTCCGGATCACAGACGTAGACGGACCGCAGTGCGAGCACCATCTGCTCGGCCGCTGCCAGGACGCGGCGCTCCCCGGCGGTACGGCCCGCGACCCGCAGAGGCAGCAGCGCGGTGCCGAGGCGGTCGTCGGGGAGCGGGACCCGCGTCACCGAGGAGGACCCGCCGGTGTACCAGGCCGCCTGGACGGACGGGCGGCCCGGGTCGCGCAGCGCCGTCTCCAGCAGGGTCCGCCCTCCCGCCGACAACCGCTCGCCCACGACGCGCAGTCGGGGCTCGGCCTGGACGGCGACGTCGAGCCGGACCGGGCCCTCGGGTCCGTCGACCGTGCAGCCGATACGGAAGCCCCGGCGGTGCTGGGCGTCGGGCCGGGACCGCTCGGGCACACAGGCGGCCGGGTCCGGGAACACCTCGGGGAGCCCGGCACCGGCGCCGAGCCGCGCCAGCGCCTCGTAGGCCCTGAGGACGGCCGTCTTGCCGCTGCCGCTGGGGCCGGCGACAAGGGTGAGCGGTCCGAGCGGGAACCGGACGCGGCGGTGTGCGGCGAAGGCGGCGAGCCGCAGCTCGGTGACGCCGGGGCGGACCGGGCGCGGCTCCACCGCCGTGGGGGCTTCCGGCGAGGACAGGGTCATATGCCGACGGTAGGCCGCCGCGCGGAGGCGAACCGTTACGCCCGGGAGACCTTCCTACGATCGGGGGACGAAACCCCCGGTCCCGCCGCCGGTCCCCCTCGGCCGACCGCCCGGCATGCCCGTCGGACCCGTGACCGGACAGCGCCCGCGAGGCCGTGGGCCGTCAGAGACCCGGGACGCCGACCCCCTCCATCAGACCCCGCACCTCGGTCCCCGGGGGCGTCAGCAGGAACACGTTCCGGTCGACCCGGTGCATGCCGCTGGCCAGGCCGAAGACCACGCCCGTACTGAAGTCCAGGACCCGCTTGGCGACCTCGGTCTCGGCGCCGGTCAGGTCGAGGAGCACCGGGACTCCGGACATGAGCGTCTCGGCGACGTCGCGGGCGTCCGCGAAGACGTTCACCCGCAGGACCACGAAGCGGCGCCGCGTCTCGGTCTCGGCCTCGGGGATCGACCGGTGCCGCACCGCGGACGGCCAGGCGTCGCGGCCGCGCAACGGAACGACCTGGGCGAGCCCTTCCCACTGTTCATCGGTGACGTCGTGGCCGGTCATCGATCCACCCCGTCCTGGCTCGCACTCGTTGTCTGCACCGGGCAATTCTTACGCATGGTCACCCGTTCGGCCCAACAGCGACACGGTCCGCGACCCGGACCGGGAGCCGACGCGTGCGGCAAGCTACGCATATACGCCCGTATCCATCACGCATCTCAGCGAGTGAGGCCTCCCCATGAGCCTGAGCATCCGCAACCAACTCCCCGGCACCGTCACCTCCGTCACCCCCGGTGAGGTGATGGCGACGGTGAAGGTCCGGCTCGACGCCGGACAGGAGATCACCGCGGCCGTCACCCTGGAGGCCGTACGGGAACTCGGCCTGACGCCGGGCTCCGCCGTGCGGGCCCTGATCAAGTCCACCGAGGTATCCCTCGCGACCGGCCCGGTGGACGGGCTGAGCATCCGCAACCAGCTGCCGGGCACGGTCACCGACGTCGTCTCCGGCGGCGCCATGGCCCGCGTCAAGGTCCGGATCGCGGGCGGCGAGCTGACCTCGGCGATCACCGGGGACGCGGTCTCCGACCTGGGCCTCGCGGCCGGCTCCGAGGTCGTCGCGCTCATCAAGTCCACCGAGGTGTCCCTGGCCGGCGCCTGACGCGCCCAGCCCGCTCTTACTGGCCTCACACCGGACTCTTCACGTCCCGTCGCACCTCGCTCACCTGCGACAACTAGCTTATGGCGTCGTGTACTCGGCAGAAATCACGCCGGCGCCCGTCCGCCGGCAGGCCCCCTCGAAGGTCTCGCCCGGCGAGGCGGTCGCGCGATGGAACCCGGACGAGGCGCCCGCGCAGTGGCACCGCGTCCTGACCCTCCTGGCCGACATCAGCCTGTTCATCGGCACGCGCCCGCTGTGGGCGCAGGCCGCGAGCCACCGGCTCCTCGTGGCCGCGATCGTCTCGCTCTGCTACGCCTCGATCCTGGCGACCGGCGTACTGGCCCTCGTCGTGCGCCGGGGCCGCTCGCTGGCGCGGCTCGACCTCGTCGTCCTGGTGACCGCGGTGACGCTCGTCGTGTGCGGACTGGTCATGAACCACCGGGGCAGCGACGAGTCGGTCCTCACCGCCCGGGCCGCCCACGAGTTCCTCGCCGGCCGCCAGGTGTACGGCCGCCCCTGGCCCTGGCTCTTCGGCCACGGCGTCGCCCTCACCGCGACGATGAACGGCGGTTACGACTTCACGTACGGCTATCCGCCGCTCGCCCCGATGCTCACCGCGCCGTTGCTGTGGGTGGGCCACGGTTCGGCCGCCGCCACGCTGGTCGGCACCGGGGCCGTGATCGCGGGCGCGGTCGTCATGTGGCTGATGCTGCCGGTGCCGTGGCGGTCCGCCGCGACCCTGGCCTGTCTCGGTTTCGGTCTGCTGCCGACGTACGCGCGGCTCGGCTACCCGGCGATCCTCGCCTGCGCCCTGCTCATCCCGGTGGTGGTGGGCTGGACACGGACGGACGGCGGCGGACGCGGCGACCTCGCGCGGGCGGCCTGCCTCGGGGCGGCCTGCGCGGCGCAGCAACTCCCCTGGTTCCTCACGCCGTTCCTGCTGGCCGGGGTGTACGCGCTGCGCCGTGGCGACCTGGGCGCGCGGGCGGCGGCGATCGCGGTGGGCCGGATCGCCGGCACCGCCGCCACCACCTGGCTGCTGATCAACTCGTACTTCATCGTCAGCGAGCCGCGCGCCTGGCTCTCCGGGATCGCCCTGCCCCTCACCCAGGACGCGGACATCCACGGACAGGGCCTGGTCGGCATCTCGCTGTACCTCACCGACGGCAGCGACCGCCTCGCCTGGTACGCGCACGCGAGCCTGCTGCTGGCGGCGGGTCTGCTGGCGCTGTTCGTGCTGTTCGTACGGCGGCTGGGGCCGGCGGCGACGGTTCTGCCCTGGTGCGCGTTCTACGCGGCCACCCGCTCGCAGGACGGCTACTACCTGCTGATGACGCCGCTGTGGGTGGCCGCCGCGATCACCGCGCCCTGGCAGTCCTTCCGGACCGCGTGGCAGCCCCGCCCCGCCTTCCTGCGCGGTCCGCACCGGCGCGGGGCCCGGGTGGCCGCGGTCGCCCTGCTGCTGGCCCCGTCGGCGGCGGCGGTGAGCCTGGCGGCCACCGGGTCACCGCCGCTGCGCATGCGGGTCACCGAGGCGCACCGTGCCGCCCGTACCCTGACCGGACTCACGGTCGGCGTCACCAACCTCGGCGCCGCGGCGCTGAGTCCGCATTTCACGCTGACCACGGGCCAGGGCATGAGCCGCTACTGGTCGGTGACCTCCGGCCCCTCCACCCTGGCCGGCCACGCCTTCGGCCGCTACGAACTCCGTCCGCCCGGAGGGAAGTTCACGCTTCCGCGAGCCGGCGTACGCGTGCGTCTGCGAGCCGTCTCGGCAGCGCCGATGACCCTGTCGAGCACGGACCTCCACCTGTCGGCGACCCGCCCCTGAGCACTCCGTCCTGTTCCCTCCCTCTTCTTCCCTCCCTCGCCCCGTCCGCCTTCTGGTGCCGACGACGCGGACGTGCTGGAATGGCCCGTCCCCCGCCTCCCCTGGGACGGTGACACCCATGCCGGAACCGTCGGATCCCTCACACCGCGCGGATCGCTCACACCGAACCGACTTCTCGCACCGGGCGGACTTCTCGCACCGGAAAGGCGTCGCGTTCGTCACGGGCGGCACCGGAGGCATCGGCGCGGAGGTCGTGCGGATCCTCGCCGAGCGAGGCAGTGACGTGGTGTTCACGTATCGCTCCAGCCGGACCGCCGCCGACGCGCTCGCCGCGGAGATCGCGCGGGAGTTCGTGGAGCCGGACCGCCGAGTACGAGCCCTGCGGCTCGACTTGGGCGAGGAGCGGGCCGTGGCCGCCGCCGTCTCCGGGACGGCCGCGGAGCTCGGCGGCCTGCACACCCTCGTCCACGCGGCGGGCCCGCATGTGCCGATGGTGCATCTGAGCAAGGTCACGCCGAGCGAGTTCCGAAGCCAACTCGACGCGGACGCGGGCGCGTTCTTCAACCTGGTGCATCCCGCGCTGCCCCTGCTCAGGGAGAGCCGGGGCAGCGTCGTCGCCGTCACCACGGTGGCCACGCGCCGGTTCCCGGTGCGCGACGGACTCTCCTCGGGGCCGAAAGGAGCGGTCGAGGCGGTCGCCCGCGCCTTGGCCGCCGAGGAAGGGCGCTACGGCGTCCGGGTGAACTGCGTCGGCCCCGGCATGCTGACCGACGGCAACGCGGCCCGTCTCATCGGTTCCGGCGAACTCGACGACACGGCACTGGAGATCACGCGCCGCAACACCCCGCTGCGCCGCTTCGGCACCGCGCGGGACGTCGCCGAGGCCGTCGCGTTCCTGGCCTCGGACCGCGCGGGCTTCATCACCGGGCAGGCGCTGGGGGTGGACGGGGGATACAGCGTCTGAGCACCTGAGGAGGACGTCAGAAACACTCCCCCTGGCCCTGTCCGGTCGATCACGGCGAGGACGCGGGGCCACCGGGCGGCCTCGGCACCAGGGCTCACCCGGCGCCGTCGGCATCGGGACCCGCCAGGTGCCGTCGACGCCGGGCCCCACCAGGAGCCGTCGGTAGTCTCCACCGCGCTCGACCGGACAGGTCCTAGCCGATCTCGACCACGCGGGCCCAGGCCGGCGGCTCGTCCGGTACGTAGTCGGGATCGTCCTCGTCCCAGGAGCCGTCCCCGCGCGGGAAAAGGCCCACGACCGTCCGGCACGGGGGCCGCGATTCCGGCCAGGGAGTCTGTCCGTCGGTCAGGACCACCACGACGTCGGGGCGTGGCCGTGCCTTGAGCGCCGCGGTGAATCCCGAGCGCAGATCCGTACCGCCGCCGCCCAGCAGCGGAATGCCCTCGGCCCGGCACAGGGGTCGCGCGACCCCGGCCGCCGCGTCGCACGAGACCACGGTGACCAGGTCGCGGCGGCCGCCGACGGCACGGGAGATCGCGGAGACCTCCAGAAGGGCGCTGCCCAGTTCCGCGTCGCTGACCGACCCGGAGGTGTCGATGACCACCGAGACCCTCGGCGGCCGGCGGCGCAGGCTCGGCACGACGACACCGGGTACGCAGGCCGAGCGCCGCGACGGCCGGCCGTAGGTGTAGTCCTCGCCCGCGCCGGGCCCCGAGGCCGCGGAGCGGACCGCGGCCCCCAGCAACTCCCGCCACGGCTGCGGCGGATGGAAGGCGTCCTCGGCCCACCGTTCCCATCCCGCCGGGCTCCTCCCGGGGCGGGCCTTGATGCCCTGCGCGACCCGGAACCGGACGGCGTCGCGTTCCTGCGCGCTGAGGCCGTGCGCGCCGTCCGGTCCGAGGTCCCACTCCCGCTCACGTCCGTCGGCGCCGCTGCCGCAGTCCAGCCAGGCCATGGCCGCCGTACGCGGCCCGAGCCGGAACCGGCGCAGATAGTCCTCCATGAGCTGGCCCGACGGCAGGTCCAGGTGCTGCGGCATGACGGCGCCCTCGGGCCGGGCGAGCCCCGTCCCGAACGCGTCGTCGTTGATCTCGCAGTCGGCGGCGATGTTCATCCGCAGCCGCTCCGCGGGGCCGGTGAGTCCGTGTTCGCGGGCGAACCGCTCGCTGCGGCCGTGGTGGTCGCGCAGCAGGTGCGACACCTCGTGCACCCAGACACCGGCCAGGTCCTCCACGGGTGTGCGGTCCACGAACCCGGGCGAGACGTAACACCGCCAGTGCCGGTCGACGGCCATCGTCGGCACCCACCGCGACTCGACGGTGTGCAGGGCGAACAGTGCCGTCGCGAGGTAGGGCCGGGCCCGCGCCGCGTGCAGCCGGGCGGCGTAGAGCTTCTCCCGGTCCAGAGCCCCTGGCGCGGTCGCCGTCATCGTCGCGCCCCGGCGGCGACGGCGACGCGGGCCGCCGCGTCGTCCGCGCGCCGGGATATGGCCACCGCTCCGGCCAGCCGCTCGATGGACTCCGGGACGTCCCAGTCCTCCTGGCGCAGCGTCGCGAGGGTGGTCGCGGGAACGACCACCAGGTCCGGGGCTCCGGTGTCCAGAGCCCGCACGAGCAGTGCCCAGGCGGCGTCCCAGCGCGCCCTGTCGGGCCGCTTGCGGACCGCGGCCACCACGCCGTCGAGGACGGCCTGGCGCAGATCCCCCCGCTCGGGCAGGACGGCGCCCGCCGGGTCGGCGAGCAGGGTCTCGGGGTCGGGCAGGTCCATGCGGTCCACGCTCGCCAGCAGTTCCAGTCCCGGACCGTCGCCCACGGCGCCTCTGACCAGCAGGGAGAGCACTTCCCGCGAGGAACCGGCCGCGTGCGCGAAGGCGACGAGCCGCACGGTCGTCTCCCAGCTCCGGGGCGAGGGCCAGGCGCCGCCCCGGCGGGTCTCGCTACTGGGCAGCCGGTGGACCAGTCCGGGGCGGGCGGCGAGGAGTCCGCACACCGCGCGGCGGGCGAAGTCCACGGCGTCCGGGAGCCGGTGCGGGTCGAGCCGTGGCAGGGTCGCGCGGGGCCAGGTGCCACCGAGCCCGCGTACGACGACGTCGTGGTCGTGGGCCCACTGGAGATGGACGAACCGGTTGGCGAGCGGCGGGCTCAGTTCCCAGCCGTCGGCCGCCGAGGAGCGCGGGTTCGCCGCGGCCACGATCCTTACTCCGGACGGCAGTTGAAGGGATCCGATGCGCCGCTCCAGGACGAGACGGAGCAGGGCGGCCTGAACCGCCGGGGGCGCGGTGGACAGTTCGTCCAGGAACAACAGGCCGCGGCCGGCGCGTACGAGGCGCACCGCCCAGTCCGGCGGGGCCATGGGCACGCCCTGCTCGGCGGGGTCGTCGCCGAGGACGGGCAGCCCCGAGAAGTCCGAGGGCTCGTGGACGCTGGCGATCACCGTGGTCAGGGGCAGGTCCAGGGTCTCGGCGAGCCGGGTCAGGGCCGCGGTCTTGCCGATCCCCGGTTCGCCCCACAGGAGTACGGGCAGGTCGGCGGCGACGGCGAGGGTCAGTGCCTCCAGCTGGCTGTCGGGACGCGGCTCGGTACCGGTGTCGCGGAGCAGGGCCGACAGGGCGTCGGCCACGTCGAGTTGGGTGGCACCGGAAGGATCGACGCGGGCGTCGGGCACGGCGGGTTCGGTGCCGCCGGACGCGTCGACGCGGGCGTCGGGCACGTCGAGGCGGGCGGTGCGGGCCGGGTCGGCGGCGGTGGAGGCTTCGGCGGGGGTGCTGCTCGTGGGCATGTCTGATCACCTTTGGGTTCGAGAACGGGCCGCCTGTGCGCGGGGGTTGTCCCCCGGGGCGGTCAACTGGCTTTGGACGGACGGTCGGCGAGCGGCCGGCGAACGGTCAGCGACCGGGAACGGTCAGCGGCCGGCCGTTTCACGCGGGTGGGAGCGGTGCCAGCGGGGCCGGGCGGGCCCCGGGACGAGGCGTTCGGGTCCGGGACCGGTCAGTCCCGCCCTGAACAGCCCGTAGGTGAGACGCCGCAGCGCGGCGGCCCGGAGTTCGTCGCGCAGGGCGCCACCACGCAGCACCGCCTCGGGGCCCAGCAGCCCCTCGACCACGGCGAGCGCACCGGCGGTGTCGCCGTGGCGCAGCCGTTCGCGGACATCGGAGAGGTCCTGCGGCTGCCGGTGCGTGTCGTCGATGGCCCGGAGGCAGGGAAGGGGTGTGCCGGTCAGGGCGACCAGCAGCTCTTCCCGGCGGATCTCGGCCGGATCGTGGTCGAGCGGCACGAGGACGCCGTCGACCAGGCCGATCCGGTGCCGGGCTCCCCGGCATTCCACCAGGCGTGGCGCTCCCGCCGGGTCCGCGTTCCCACGGGACCCGGCGGGCGTGTGGCCCGGTACGAGCGCCGAGGCGACCAGCGGATGCAGCCGCTCGGGCCCGACGACCCCGGCGCGGATCAGTGCCAGGTCGGGCAGCACCCAGGTCGCGGCGTCGGGCAGGGCCGGCACCGCGAGGTCGACGCCGCCCCCGTCGGCGGGCACGGCGGTGAGCCGCAATGAGGACGGACCGACGCGTGCCGGTTCCGCGGCCAAGTCCAGGAGCAGCCGCCGGCGGGCCCCGAGCCACACGGTGACCGTGCCGGTCGCGCGCCCCTCGTCGCGCAGCAGGATCGCCGCCTCGTCCGCCCACCGGCCGACGGCGCAGCCGGGGTCCCCGGGCACCGGCCCCGGTGGATCCGCGCTTGCCCGACGGGCGTCGTCCGTCGGCAGGTCGGCCCCGGAACGGACCCGCAGCTCATCGGTCCTGCGGGCGTCCCACAGGTGGCGGTGCAGATCCAGGCGGTACCGGCGGCTGGGGCGGGGGTGCGGATGGCGGCGGGCACCGGTGTCGAAGGAGAAGCGGTCGCGGGAACCGCCGGCAGCTCCGTCCCACAGCGCGAGACTGATCCGCTGGCCGCCGTCCGCCCAGGCCGGCGGAGTACGGACCACGAGGTGCACAGGCCGTACGGGATGCACCCCATCACGCGCGGCACGGTCGTACCGGGCCAGCGTGATGGTCAGGCCGGGGCGCAGCAGCCCGTCGGGGGCGACTCTCGGCATGTGCCAGCGCAGCAGGTCGGGAGCCAGATGGCGTAGATCGCGGCGGATCCGGGACGCCAGTTCGCTGCCGTGCGTACGTGCCAGCGAACGCAGATCGAAGTCGATGTCGACGCCGGCGGCGGCGCAGGCCCCCGCCCAGTCCCCGTGGCGGCGGCGGGCGGTCGCGGTCTCGATCATGGTGGGCGGCACGGCGAAGTCACGCACGCGCGGCCAGAAGGAGAGGAGGGAGTCCTCGTACGCGGTCGAAGTGAGCATCAGCACTCACCTTGCGCGGACGGGGCCCCCCATCTGATTGCGGAGGAAGTCATCATCGCGGGGAGCGTAACCCGGCCCCGACGAGCTGTCAGGTGCTTTTCGGCCGCGGCCACCCGGCGCCCGGCACCCCGCCGCCGGACGCCGGACCGGACCCGGGCGCCGGTGGACTCCGCACCGGCCGCAGACGCCGCCGGACGCCCGGACCGGCCATGGGCACGGGCGGACGCCGGCGAACACCGGTGGGTCAGGCCGGGCTCTTGGCCGCGGGTCCCGCCGCGGGCCCGCCGCCGGCGTCGATCAGGTGCGGGGCGCCGTCGTCGTCGAGGAACTCGACCACCGCCAGGGCCAGCAGGGCCAGCACCGCGATCCAGACGGTGACGACGGCCGTGGGGTAGTTCCAGATCAGCAGGACGACGACGGCGACCGCGACCACGGTCCAGTTGAGCCACGACTTGACCCGGTGCACCCACGCGCCGACCGCGCCGAGTTCGACCCCGGTCGCCGTCCGCACGGCACCGATACCGCCGGTCCAGGCGGCGTTGACCCGCTTGGCCGCCCGGCCGCCGCCGGTCAGCCAGGCCGCCAGCGCCACGATGATGCCGAGGGTGATGATCAGGCGTACCGACGTCCGCAGGTAGCGCACCAGGGTGTCGAAGACCGACCCGGCGGCGGGCTGGGAGACCGCCGCCGGGAGACTGTCGAGATAGACCGCCCGGAAGATCCACAGCGCGATGCCGAGGACCGCCGCCCCGCCCGCCACCAGGAGCGCCGCCGTGACGAGGGCACGACGTCTGCGTACGGCGAGCAGCACACCACCGGCCGCCAGCAGCAGGGCCAGGACCGGCAGCCAGAACCCGACGAGCTGGAGCAGTCGGTAGATCTTCTTGGCCTTGCCGATGGAGTCGGAGGTCATCACGGTGAAGTTCGTGTGCACCTGGGGGATCTTCGCGGCGATGGCGAGCCCCTGGTCGACGAGCGCCTGCTTGACCTGGTCGATGACGGGGGCGAGGTCGATGACCACGGCGTCGTCGGTGAGTTTCACCGCTCCGCCGCCGCTTCCGGTCAGCGCCTTGTCCACGGCGGCGTGCGCTCTCCGGTTCAGCTCGGTCCAGAGGGTGGCGAACGCGTCGCTGCTGACGAACCTCAGCGCCACGGTGTGCACGAAGTCGGTGAGGCCGCTGGTGATCGGACCGCTCAGCGGGCCGATCGCCTTGGTCAGTGCGGGCCGGTCGGCGGGGGCGACGGATTCGAGCAGCGACTGGACGTCGACGTGCTGCATCACCGCGTCGGTCACCCGTTTGGCGACGGCGTCCTGGATGTCCGGGTCGGAGGCGAGCGGCTTCATGGTGGACACGTACCGGTCGGTGTTGCCGATCAGATCGCTCGACCAGGCGGCCACGGCACTCAGGGGGGTGAGCAGGGCGGCGAGGAGGACCAGCACGACAGCGAAGGTCGACCGGACGCGGTGGTGCTCGCGTCTCGGCCCGCTCCGCTCCAGTTCGGCGACCCGGGCCCGCAGTTCGGCGATCTCCCGCCCGTGCGCGCCACCGTCGCCGGCACCGCTCGCGCCGCCGCTCACGTCGTCTCCGGTGCTCACGTCGCCTCCGGATCGTCGACGGTGCCCGCGGCGCCGCGAGCGGGCACGCCCGCTCGCGTCCGGTCGATCACGTCGTCCATGGCGTGTCTCGTTCCGCTCGGTCCGGTTCGTGGGTTCGACGGCACTGGGACAGCCCCTTCTCGGCGGCGTTCGCCCGGCGGCGGGCCGGAGAAGAGCGCGTCAGCGCGGGCGGTCTGGCCGGTACGTGGCCAGCGCCCAGATGATGAAGACGTCGATGGCCAGCAGGATGACCGACCAGATCGGCGCGTACGGCAGGAACATGAACTGGAAGAGCATGCTCAGCGAGGCCAGCACGATGCCGGTGATCCGGGCCCACCCGGCGTCCTTGAGGATCCCCCAGCCGGTGACGACGGCGATCGCGCCGAGGATCAGCAGGATCCAGCCCCAGCCGGTGAGATTGATGCGGTAGACGTAGTCGTTCACGCGCGTGTAGACATCGTCCTTGGCGATCGCGGAGATGCCCTGGAGGATGTTGAGGCCGCCGTTCACCAGCAGGAGGACGCCCGCGAAGGTGACTCCACCCGCCGCCCAGCCACTGCTGCCCGAGGGCGGGGGCCCCATGCCTCCCGCGGCGGGAGCGGCTCCGGACCACTGGTCTCCCCACAGCGGCATGTCGCCGCCGCTGGGCTGGGATCCCGTGCCTCCACCGGGCGGGGGGCCCTGAGGTCTCGAAGAATCCTGGCTCATGCTCGACCACCTCGCTGCGCTGTCGACCGCCGGCCGTCCCCGTGCCGGAAGCATCGGGGAGTTCGAGCGTCCGCCCGCCGCTCCCCCGCCGCCACGGGGGCTCCGCCGATCGGGTGACGGTCTCGACGGCCGTCGGGGCCGCGCGGCGCACGACGGCCGGGCCTCGGCCTCGGCGCCGGCCGACCCTGCGCCGAGGCCGAGACAAAGACAGAGGCAGCGGCAGCGGCAGCGGCAGCGGCAGCGGCAGCGGCAGCGGCAGCGAAACTACTGGGCGATCACCGCGTTCTCCTCCGCCACGAGGGCCAGCGCGCGCCCCAGCGTCGTGAGCCGCTGGTCCAGGGTTTCGCCCGCGGGGTAGAGGCGGACGGTGTCGACGCCCGCCGCGCGCCAGACGCGGAGCCGTTCGCGGACCATGTCCTCGGTGCCGATCAGGGTGGTTCCGAGGACCATCTCGTCGGTCACGAGCCCGGCGGCGCCGTCCCGGTCCCCGGCCTGCCAGCGCTCATGGATCTCGGCGGCGATCTCCGCCCAGCCCTGCCTGCTGTAGGCGGCGTTGTAGAAGTTGGTGGTGGCGGAGCCCATGCCGCCCAGGCTGAAGGCGAGTTCCTTCTTCCGGCCCGCGACCATGGCACGCAGCGCGTCCTCGTCCTCCGCGAAGGCGACTTCCGCGCCCTGGCAGATGTCGAGGTCGGCGCGGCCCCGGCCCGCCGCCGCGAGGCCCGCGTCCAAGTGGTCGAAGTACGCCTCCTTGGCACCCTCGGGCACGAAACTGGTGCCCAGCCAGCCGTCGGCGATCTCGCCCGTCAGGTGCAGCATCTTCGGCGAGAGCGTGGCGAGATAGACGGGCAGCTCGTGTTCGGCCTGCACGGACATCCGCATGGGCCGCGCCTCCCCGCCCGGCAGCGGAATGGTGAACTCCCTTCCCTCGTACGAGAGTTTCTCCCCGGCGACCGCCTGCCGGACGATCTCCACGGTTTCCCGCATCCGGGACAGCGGACGCGCGAACGGCACGCCGTGCAGCCCCTCGATCACCTGGGGGCCGGACGGTCCGAGACCGAGGAGGAAGCGTCCGTCGGAGATGTTGGAGAGCGTGATCGCGGCGCGGGCGATGGCCGCCGGGGTGCGGGTCCCGAGCTGGATGATCCCGGAACCGAGCAGCAACCGGTCGGTCCGTGCCGCCAAGTAGCCCAGCGGAGAAGGTGCTTCGGAGCCCCAGGCCTCCGCGACCCAGCAGATGTCCATCCCGAGCTTCTCGGCCTCGACCACGAAGTCGACGGTCTCCCGCCAGTCGCCCGCCGACGCTTCGATCGTCGTGGAGGTACGCATCACGCACCCGCCCCTTCCGCGCTCTCGGCCAGCTTCCTGATCGCCTCGACGGTGTCCGTCATGCTCCGCTCGAACTCCCGCAGCCGTACGAACACGATCTTCTGTTCCTTCTCCGGCATCCGGTCGATCGCGAAGGACAGCCCCGAACGGCCCGGCCCCATCCGCATCCACTGGGTCAGCTCCGTGCCGCCGTCCGCCCCCTCCAGTCCGAACCGCCATACGGCGCTGGGGTGTTCGGGGTCCGCCACGGCCCAGGCGAAGGCCCGGAACGGCTCGCACTCGACCACGTACGAGGTGGTCTCCCACTCCCCCAGCGACTCATGCCTGCTGCGCCCCACGAAGCGGGCGCCGACGCGCGGCTCCGTCACGTCGTCGAGCCACGCGACCGACTGGAGCTCCACGCTCAGGTCCGGCATCAGCCGGATGTCGGAGACGAGGTCCCACACCCGCCGCGGTGGAGCCTCGATCCGTGTCCGCACCTCGACGGTCGGCTGGTCCGCGTAGCGGGCGCCCGTCCACTCCATGAGTCTCCGGCCTTCCTCTCGTCCCCCAGGAAGCTCACCCCTAGGGCTCTGACCTTGAGAGTTGCGTAGATAGACTGTCATGTCAAGGAAAACCCCGCCCGACACAGGGCCCGAAGGGGGCGCGGAAGCGGGCGGGGAATCGGGCGCGGAAGCCGTCGTGCGCTCAGACGGTGAAGCGTCTTTGGATGTCCGGGCGTTCGGCGAGGTGGGGCGGGTAGCCGGGGCCGAGCCGCGGACGGGTGTCCTCGGCCGTCATCGGCTCACCGCAGTCGGCGCACACGACCGCGGCCTCGCTCTCGTGCCCGCAGCGGTCGTGGTGGAAGACGACAGGGGGCCCCTGCTCACCGCTGAGCCAGCGGTTGCCCCAGCTGTTCATGGCGGCCAGCACCCCGAAGAAGTCCCGGCCCATCTCGGTCAGCACGTAGTCGTACCGCACCGGGTCCGTCTGGTAGGCCCGCTTCTCCATGAGCCCCTCGTCGACCAGCCGACGGAGCCGGTCGGTCAGCGTGTTGCGCGCGATGCCGAGCTCCTGCTGGAACGCGTCGAACCGCTTGATCCCGTAGAACGCCTCCCGCAGCACCAGAGGCGTCCACCAGTCGCCGAGCAGGTCCATCGTTCGCGCGATGGAACAGGGCCAGTTCGCAAAAGAAGTCCGCCTCACACGCCCAGCATACGAGGGTCTCGGAAATGAACTCGGCAGCTCGGAACGGAGCGGATTCCGTGGATCGACCGCGGCACCGCGACACTCGAACTCTTCCCCCGCGGGGACTTCGACCGTGATCACCCCCTGCTCTGGTGCCACGTACGGGACGCCGGCCCGCCCGCCGACGGCCTCCCGAGGCCGCGCTACCGCGTCGAGCTCACCACCATGACCAACGTGACCACGGACGTCGAAGAGGCATGCTCCCGCCGGGTTCCGCCGGGTCTCTGGCACGGCAACAAGTGGAACACCGTTTCGGGCGACGGCACTTCATCGAGCTGACCGCGTCGTTCACCGCACCGCCGCGATCCACCGTCCTGCCGGAACGGACCGAAGGTCAGGGCGTCACGCCATGACCGCGTCCCCCTGCAGCCCCAAGCCCGGAGGTTTCGGACTCAGGCGTCCTTCTTCACCGGCTCCAGGATCGCCACGCACTCCACGTGATGCGTCATCGGGAAAAGATCGAACGCCCGCAGCGTCCGCACCTTGTAGCCGCCGTCGCGGAAGTACGCCAGGTCGCGGGCCAGCGCCGCCGGGTCGCAGGCCACGTAGGCGATCTTCCGCGCGCCCAGCGAGGACAGGTGCTCGACCGTCTTCTTGCCGGCGCCCGCGCGGGGCGGGTCCAGGACGATGAGGTCGACCTCGGAGATGCCGGTGCGCGGGAGGATCGCCTCGACCTTGCCCTGTTCGATGCGGACGCGGTCGAAGTTCGCGAGGTTGTGCCGGGCGTCCTCCACCGCGCGCTTGCCGGACTCGATGCCGAGGACCGCGCCCTGGTCGCCGAGGCGGTCGGCGAGGGCGCCGGCGAAGAGGCCGACACCGCAGTAGAGGTCCAGGGCCATGTCGCCCTTGCGCGGCAGCAGGCCCTGCATGACGGCCTTGACCAGCGTGTCGGCGGCCATCGGGTGGACCTGCCAGAAGCCGCCGCTGCCGACCCGGTGGGTACGGCCGTCGGCGCGCTCGCGCACGAACGCGCGGCCGTGGACGCGGTGGATGCCACCGTCCTGTTCGGCGACCCGCATCACGGAGACCGGCTTGTCGAGTTCGACGAGGGGCAGACGGGCGCCGGGCCGGGGCTCCAGGATCACCATGCGGTCCTGGGAGCCCGTCGCGGCGATCGCCTCGACGGCCTCCATGCCGGACCAGTCGCGCTCCTCGATGCCGAGTTCGGTGACACCCGGGGCGGCGATCATGCAGCGCTCGATCGGCTCGACCTCGTGCGAGCGGTGGCGGCGCAGTCCGGCGTTGCCGTCCGGGTCGACGGCGTACTGCACGCGCGTGCGCCACTGCGGCACCTCGCCCGCGGGCAGCTTGTCGCCCTCGGCGGGCATCACCGTGCCGTCCCAGCCGGCCTCCTCGGGCGTGAGGCCCGCGAGGCGCTGCAACTGCTCGGCGATGACCTCGCCCTTGAGACGGCGCTGCGCTCCGGGCTTGGCGTGCTGCCAGTCGCAGCCGCCGCAGCGGCCGGGGCCCGCGTACGGACAGGGCGCCTCGACGCGGTCCTTGGAGGCGTCGATGATCCGCACGGCGTCGGCGCGCAGGAACCGCGCGCCCTCCTCGCCCTCGGTCACCCGGGCGACGACCCGCTCACCGGGCAGCGCGTGCCGGACGAAGAGGACCTGGCCCTCGTCCGTCCGGGCGATGCAGTGCCCGCCGTGTGCCACGGGGCCGATCTCGACCTCGTACTCGTCCCCCACCAGCGAATTCTTCGGTTCTGCCTGCATGGTGGGGTGACTCCAGATGAGAGGGGGGAAACGGTCGGACAACAGCCGTCCAGTCTACGTGCTCACGGCACCGCCCCGCCCCGTCCGCGAGCCCGCGACGCGCTTCCCGCCCCCGTCAGTCCTTCTGGGTGGGCTCCTTGGGCCGCACCTGGGCCGGACCGCGGCGCACCGCGCCCGGAGCGTTCCAGTCCTGCCGCTTGCGGGCGCGCAGCTTCGCGGCCTCGGACGACTCCAGCTGGTAGGGGACGGAGGTCACCATGACGCCCGGGGTGAACAGCAGGCGGCCCTTGAGACGCAGGGCGCTCTGGTTGTGCAGCAGGTGCTCGTACCAGTGGCCGACCACGTACTCGGGGATGATCACGGAGACCGCGTCGCGCGGCGACTCCTTGCGCAGGCCCTTCACGTACTCGATGACGGGACGGGTGATCTCGCGGTAGGGCGAGTCGAGGACCTTCAGCGGTACGTCGATGCCGCGCCGCTCCCACTCGTCGCGCAGGGTCTTGGTCTCGGCCGGGTCCACGTTGACGCTGAGCGCTTCGAGGGTGTCGGAGCGCAGCAGCTTGGCGTAGGCGAGGGCGCGCAGTGCCGGCCGGTGGATCTTGGACACGAGGACGACGGAGTGGACGCGGGAGGGGCGGACGCTGTCGTCGGACGGCCCCTCGGGGGCGGCCAGCTCCTCCGCGACCCGGTCGTAGTGCTTACGGATCGCGGTCATCGTCGCGTAGAAGATCACCATGCCGAGCAGGGCGACCCAGGCGCCGTGCGTGAACTTGGTGACGAGGACGACGACCAGGACCAGCCCGGTGAAGAAGGCGCCGAAGGCGTTGATCGCGCGGGAGCGGATCATGTGGGTGCGCTTGGCCTGGTCGGTCTCACTGGCCAGATGGCGGTTCCAGTGGCGGACCATGCCGGTCTGGCTGAGAGTGAAGGAGACGAAGACGCCGACGATGTAGAGCTGGATCAGGCGCGTCGAGTCGGCCCCGTAGATGACGACGAGCATGCTCGCGGCGCCGGCCAGCAGCACGATGCCGTTCGAGAAGGCCAGGCGGTCGCCGCGGGTGTGGAGCTGACGCGGCAGGTAGCGGTCCTGGGCGAGGATCGAGCCGAGCAGCGGGAAGCCGTTGTACGCGGTGTTCGCGGCCAGGAACAGGACGAGGGCGGTCGCGGCGGCCAGCAGGATGAACAGGAAGCTGTCCTTGCCGAACACGGCCTCGGCGACCTGGGAGATCACCGGGTTCTGGACGTAGTCGGCACCGACCGCGACACCGTTGTGGATCAGGTCCGTGGCGGGGTTCTCGGCCATGCGCACGTTGGTGGCCATGGCCAGGGCGATGATGCCGCAGAACATGGTGACGGCGAGCAGACCCATCGCCGCGAGCGTGCTCGCGGCGTTCTTCGACTTCGGCTTGCGGAACGCGGGGACACCGTTGGAGATCGCCTCGACGCCGGTGAGCGCCGCGCAGCCGGACGAGAAGGCGCGCAGGAGCAGGAAGACGAGGGCGAAGCCCGCGAGCCCCTGGTGCTCGGCCTTGATGTGGTACTCGGCGGTCGGCGCCTGCATGGTGTCGCCGAGCACGAGCCCGCGGAAGGCACCCCAGGCGATCATGATGAAGACACCGGCGACGAAGACGTACGTCGGAATGGCGAAGAGCTTTCCGGACTCCTTGACTCCGCGCAGGTTCATCAGCGTGAGCAGCACGATGACGGCGACCGCGCAGAAGACCTTGTGCTCCACCACGAACGGCACCGCGGAGCCGAGGTTCTCGATGCCGGAGGCGATGGAGACGGCGACGGTGAGGACGTAGTCGACGAGCAGCGCGCTGGCGACGGTGAGACCGGCCCGCGGACCCAGGTTGGTGGTGGCGACCTCGTAGTCGCCGCCGCCGCTCGGGTAGGCGTGCACGTTCTGGCGGTAGGAGGCGACCACCGTGAACATCAGCACGACGACCGCGACCGCGATCCACGGGCTGAAGTGGTAGGCCGACACGCCCGCGATGGAGAGGACCAGCAGCACTTCCCCGGGCGCGTACGCCACGGAGGAGAGCGGGTCGGATGCGAAGACGGGGAGGGCGATGCGCTTCGGCAGAAGCGTTTCCCCCAGTCGGTCGCTGCGCAGTGCGCGCCCGATGAGGATCCGCTTGGGCACGTCGGTCAGTTTGGACACAACAGGGAATCGTAAAGGTTCGAACTGGCTGTCGCCCACCCGCCATCCCAATTCGCCACACCATCTGCTCTCCGGGTGAAAACGGGGCGGGCTCCGGCTGCGGATTCCGCAGCGCCGGAGATCCACGTGCCTATATGACAAAACGCCACTGCCGACCGTCCTGGAGGACCCATGCACCTGACCGCTGAGCTCGTCGGCGCGGCCGTCGCACTGGCCGGCCTCGGAATCCTCACCCTCGCGAGTGTTCGCAGCATCACACGGCGCTGAACTCGCCGCTCCCCGCCGTTCCCCGAACGTTCCGCGAAAAAGGCACAGGCGAACCGCGCAACGATGCCCCCGGCCGACCGTGCGTGTGTAGCTTGGGCGGCGGTCTGAGACCCTGTTTAGCCTGAGCCGTAACCATTCACGCGGAAGGACGGTCGTGCACATCGTCATCATGGGCTGCGGAAGAGTAGGTTCCGCGCTTGCCCAGAACCTGGAGCAACAGGGGCACACGGTCGCCGTGATCGACCAGGACCCCACCGCCTTTAGGCGGCTGGGCTCCGGGTTCGGCGGCCGTCGTGTCACCGGAGTCGGCTTCGACCAGGACACCCTGCGCGAGGCGGGCATCGAGGAGGCCGGCGCCTTCGCGGCGGTCTCCAGCGGTGACAACTCGAACATCATCGCCGCCCGGGTGGCCCGCGAGATGTTCGGCATCGAGAACGTCGCCGCCCGCATCTACGACCCGCGCCGCGCCGAGGTCTACCAGCGCCTCGGCATTCCGACCGTCGCCACCGTCCGCTGGACGGCCGACCAGATGCTCCGCCGGCTGCTGCCCTCGGGTGCCGAGCCGCTGTGGCGCGACCCCACGGGCGGTGTGCAGCTCGCCGAGGTGCACACCTCCGTCGCGTGGGTGGGCCACAAGATCAGCCGTCTCCAGGACGAGACGGGCGTACGCGTCGCTTTCCTCACCCGGCTGGGCGAGGCGGTCCTGCCCAGCTCGCAGACGGTGCTGCAGGAGGGCGACCTGGTGCACGTGATGATGCGCACCGACGAGGTGGACAAGGTCGAGGCGGCGTTCGCCAAGGGCCCTGAAGGGGAGGCGGGGCACTGATGAGAGTCGCCATTGCCGGTGCCGGTGCCGTGGGCCGCTCGATCGCGGGCGAACTGCTGGAGAACGGCCACGAGATCCTGCTGATCGACAAGGCGCCGACCGCCATCTCGGTCGAGCGCGTCCCGCAGGCGGAGTGGCTTCTCGCCGACGCCTGCGAGATCACCTCCCTGGACGAGGCGGCGCTGCAGCGCTGCAACGTGGTCATCGCGGCCACCGGGGACGACAAGGTCAACCTCGTGGTCTCGCTGCTCGCGAAGACCGAGTACGGCGTCCCGCGCGTCGTCGCCCGCGTGAACAACCCCAAGAACGAGTGGCTGTTCAACGAGTCCTGGGGCGTGGACGTCGCCGTCTCCACCCCGCGTCTGATGTCGGCGCTCGTGGAGGAGGCGGTGAGCGTCGGCGACCTCGTACGGCTGCTGCGCTTCAGCCACGGCGACGCCAACCTCGTCGAGCTGACCCTGCCGCCGGAGTCCGCCCTGGCCGGCACGACCGTCGGCGACGTCGCGTGGCCGGAGGACACCTCGCTGGTGACCATCATCCGCGGCACCCGCGTCCTGACCCCCTCCCGGGAGGACTCCCTGGAGGCGGGCGACGAACTGCTCTTCGTGGCCGCCCAGGCCCGCGAGGAACAGCTCGAGGACCTGCTGTCGGTCCGCCGCGACACGAGCACGACGAAGTAGCCGTTCCCCTCCGTCGGCGGTACGGCGATGCGGCCGTCCGCCGACGGGAGGGGTTTCGCGCCGTGGTACGACGATGGGGGCGCCCGGAGATTCTCCGGGCGCCCCCATCGTCGTACCACGGTCAGTCGCCCGGAGGCGTCCGCACGAGCACCCGGCTCACGCCTCGCGGCGGTGGCGGGCCGGAGCCGGGGCGTCGCCGCGCTCCTTGGCGAGGGCGGCCTTGCGCTCCTTCTCCGCCTGCTCCTCGGCCTCCATCTCCGCGAACACGTCGATGGGCGGCGGCGCCTTGGCGAGGAAGACCCAGGTGAGCCAGACGGCGAGCAGGAACGGCGGGATCTTCAGGGCGATCAGGACCCAGCCGAACTGGGCGGTGTCGGCCCACCAGTAGAGCGGGAAGAGCACCGCGCACTTGGCGAGCAGGATCAGGCCCCAGGCCCAACTGGCCTTCGCGTACGCCTTCTTGCGGCCGGGGTTGCGGGTGCGCCAGGAGAGGTTCTCCTTGAAGACCGGGCCGAGGATCAGGCCGATCAGGGGAACGCCCGCGAGGGTGGTCACGATGTAGGCGATGGCGAGACCGAGCGTGTAGATCATGCCCGGCAGGTAGAAGTCCTTCGCGTTGCCCGTCATCATCGCGAAGACCACGCCGAAGGCGACGCCGAAGACACCGCTGAAGGCGTGCTTCACGGTGTCGCGCCGCACCAGGCGGACCACGACGAGCAGCAGGGACACGGCGAGGGCGGCGATCGCCGCCCAGTGCAGGTCCTTGTTGATCGTGAAGATGGTGACGAAGAGCAGGCCCGGCGCCACGGTCTCAACCATGCCGCGCACGCCGCCGAACGCCTCGAAGAGTGCGGCCTCGGTCACCGCCCGTGCATCCTGCTGGGCGTCCTGGGCGTCTTCGGTCGGCTTGTCGAGCGACGTCACCGGCTACTCCCGTCCGAGGGGTCTGAGTTCGTACTTCGGATTGAACAACACCCTACGGCCCCGGCTCATCGCGATACGGCCCGAGGCGATCAGCTTGCGTCCGGGCTCGATGCCGACGATGGAGCGACGACCGAGCCAGACCACGTCCAGGGCTGCCGAGCCGTCGAACAGCTCGGCCTCCAGAGCCGGGACGCCGGCTCTCGGCCGCAGAGTGACCGTGCGCAAGGTACCAGTAACCGTGACGATCTGCCGGTCGTGGCAGTCACCGATACGGGTACAGCCCGCGGTCGCCGTGTCCTCCCGCAGCTCCTCGGACTCCAGGTCCTGCTGGGACGAGGAGAGCCGGTCCATCATGCGCCGGAAGCGGCCCGCCGGCTTTTCGGAACGAGGAACAGCACTCATACCGAAAGCGTACCGGGGGGTGCCGACAGCTTCGTACCCGCGGCGCCGCTCCCCGAACCGGCCGCGGGCTCCGCTCGATCGGGCGACCGGCGCGGCTCGCACGGACGGTCCGCGGGGCGTGATCGCGTCACCGTTCGAACCTGTATCCCATGCCCGGCTCGGTGATGAAGTGCTTCGGGTGCGAGGGGTCCACCTCCAGCTTGCGGCGCAGCTGGGCCATGTAGACCCGCAGATAGTTCGTCTCCGTCCCGTAGGACGGGCCCCAGACCTCCTGGAGCAGCTGTTTCTGGCTGACGAGCCGGCCGGTGTTGCGGACCAGTACGTCCAGCAGATGCCATTCCGTGGGGGTGAGCCGGACGTCCCGCCCGTCGCGGTGCACCTTCTTCGCCGCCAGGTCGACGGTGAACCCCGCGGTCTCCACGATCACGTCGTCCTCACCGCCCCCGGTGGGCTCGGCGCGGCGGACGGCGGCGCGCAGCCGGGCGAGCAGTTCGTCCATGCCGAAGGGCTTGGTGACGTAGTCGTCGGCGCCCGCGTCGAGTGCCTCGACCTTCTCGTCCGAGGAGTGCCGGGCGGACAGCACCAGGATCGGCACCCGGGTCCAGCCGCGCAGCCCCTTGATCACCTCGACGCCGTCCATGTCGGGCAGGCCCAGGTCGAGCACGACGACATCGGGGTGACGCGCGGCGGCGAGCTGGAGCGCGGTGGCTCCGTCGGGGGCCGCGTCGACCTCGTACTTGCGCGCCTTCAGGTTGATGACGAGGGCTCGGGTGATCTGCGGCTCGTCGTCGACCACGAGGACCCGGGTCATGAAGCCTGCCTTTCTGTGACTGCTGATCGGGCGGCCAGGTCGGGCCGGCGGTCCACCGCCCGTACCGTGAGCACCATGGTGAGTCCGCCGCCCGGGGTGTCCTCGGCGTTGAGGGTGCCGCCCATCGCCTCGGCGAAGCCTCGGGCGACCGCTAGGCCCAGACCCACTCCGGTGCCGCGCGGGGCGTCTCCGTAGCGCTGGAAGGGCGCGAATATCCGGTCCTTGGCATCGTCCGGGACACCGGGGCCGCGGTCCACCACGCGGACCTCCACGCGGTCGGCCATGGCGCTCGCGGCGACCAGGACGCGTTCGTCGAGGGGGCTGTACTTGACGGCGTTCTCGACGAGGTTGGCGACGGCACGCTCCAGCAGTCCGGCGTCGACGGCGACCATCGGCAGGCTCTCCGGGATCTCCAGGTCCACGCTGTCCTCGGGGACACCGCCCAGCGCCATCGGGACGACCTCGTCCAGGTCGATCTCCCGGATCAGCGGAGCGACCGTGCCGGTCTGGAGCCGGGACATGTCCAGCAGGTTGCCCACCAGGTGGTCGAGGCGGTCGGCGCCGTCCTCGATGCCCGCGAGGAGCTCGGCCCGGTCCTCCTCGGACCAGGCCACGTCGTCGGAGCGCAGGGACGACACCGCCGCCTTGATCCCGGCGAGCGGGGTGCGCAGGTCGTGGCTCACGGCGGCCAGCAGGGCGGTACGGATGCGGTTGCCCTCGGCCAGCACCTTGGCCTGGTCCGCCTCGTGCTGGAGGCGCTGACGGTCCAGGACCACCACGGCCTGCGCGGCGAAGGCGGCCAGCACCCGGCGGTCGGAGGCGGGCAGCACCCGTCCGGACAGGGCGAGCGCCATGTGGTCGCCGACCGGCATGTCGACGTCGGCGTCCTCGGGGCGGGTCGCGGGCGCCGGTCCGGCGCTGCCCGCGCACGTCCACGGGTCGACGTCACCGGCGCGCTCCAGCAAGGCGACCGATTCCATCCCGAAGGTCTCCCGGACGCGCTCCAGGAGCGCTTCCAGGCTGGTCTCGCCGCGCAGCACGCTGCCCGCCAGGAAGGAGAGGATCTCCGACTCGGCCCGGAGCCGCGCCGCCTGGTGCGTACGGCGGGCCGCCAGGTCCACCACCGACGCCACGGAGACGGCGACGCCCACGAAGATCACGATGGCCACGATGTTCTTCGGGTCGGCGATGGTCAGCCGGTGCAGGGGCGGTGTGTAGAAGTAGTTCAGGAGCAGCGAGCCGAAGGCGGCCGAGGCGAGGGCCGGGAGCAGTCCGCCGAGCAGGGCGGCCGCGACCGTCACCGCCAGGAACAGCAGCATGTCGTTGGCGAGGCCGAGGTCGATGGTGTTCAGCAGCAGGGCCATGACGACGGGGCCGCCGATGCCGATCGCCCAGCCCCAGATGATCCGGGAGCGCCCGAGCCGTGCTCCGCGGGCCACCGGCAGACCGCGCCCCTTGGCGACCTCTTCGTGGGTGACGATGTGGACGTCCAGGTCGGGGCCGGACTCCCGGGCGACCGTGGCGCCGACGCCCGGACCGAAGACGTACTGCCAGGTCTTGCGCCGGGAGGAGCCGAGCACGATCTGGGTGGCGTTGACCCCGCGCGCGAAGTCCAGCAGGGAGGCGGGGATGTCGTCGCCGACCACGTGGTGGAAGGTGCCGCCGAGGTCCTCGACCAGGGTGCGCTGGACGGCCAGCTCCTTCGGCGAGGCGGAGGTGAGGCCGTCGCTGCGGGCGATGTAGACGGCCATGACCTCGCCGCCCGCCCCCTTCTCGGCCAGCCGCGCGGCACGCCGGATCAGCGTCCGGCCCTCCGGACCGCCGGTCAGCCCGACGACGATCCGCTCCCGGGAGCCCCAGATCTTGGAGACCCGGTGTTCGCTGCGGTACTCGGTCAGGTATTCGTCGGCCCGGTCGGCCACCCACAGCAGCGCGAGCTCGCGCAGGGCCGTGAGATTGCCCGGCCGGAAGTAGTTGGACAGGGCCGCGTCGACCTTGTCGGGCTTGTAGATGTTGCCGTGCGCCATCCGGCGGCGCAGCGCGGGCGGCGACATGTCGACCAGCTCGATCTGGTCCGCCCGCCGCACCACCTCGTCCGGCACGGTCTCGCGCTGCCGCACACCCGTTATCGACTCGACGACGTCGCCCAGCGACTCCAGGTGCTGGATGTTGACGGTGGAGACGACGTCGATGCCGGCGGCGAGCAGTTCCTCCACGTCCTGCCAGCGCTTGGCGTTGCGGGAGCCGGGCACGTTCGTGTGCGCCAGTTCGTCCACCAGGGCGACGGCCGGGGCGCGGCGGAGCACGGCGTCGACGTCCATCTCCGTGAAGACGCCGCCCCGGTACTCCAGCTCCTTGCGTGGCACCTGCTCCAGGCCGTGCAGCATCACCTCGGTGCGGGGCCGGTGATGGTGCTCGACGAACGCCACCACGCAGTCCGTCCCGCGTTCGATGCGGCGATGCGCCTCGGACAGCATCGCGTAGGTCTTGCCCACGCCCGGAGCCGCACCGAGGTAGATCCGAAGCTTGCCGCGTCCCATGAGCCTATTGTCTTCCTGTCACCGCTGTGTACGCAGCGTCGACCTTACGGCCAGGATTCCCGGCGAACAGGACGATCGCCCCGCCGGGGAACGTCCTTGACGCAACTCTGATGCCCCGCGCGCGATGGCGGTGGTGACGGTGGTGGTGCCGGTCTCGGTCTGGCTCATGTTCTCTCCCCGTGATCCCCGGTGGACCGGGCGCCGGTGTCCCGGCCGGACGCCCGGTCCCTCATCGCTTCATCGGACGAGACCCCGGATCCGGTTCACGCGGGATTGTCGCCGTGCGTCAGCGTCTCCCACGCGACGAAGAGGTTGTTGCTGCCGGCCGGACGGTTCTGCTGGGTGAGTGCCTGGGTGTTGGTCATCGCGATGCCCAGGCGGTTGTGCAGGGCGTTGTAGCCGACCTCGGTGACCGGGCCGAGCCCGAGGTTCAGCGAGCCGCCGCACAGCCAGCTCGGCACGGCCGTACCCAGCTGGTACTTCGACTGGAAGCCGAGCGCCTGGCGCAGCCGCTCGCCGACGTCGGTGCCGTAGAGGTCCTGCCCCTGGATGCGGCTCGTCTCGGCGATGTGGGAGATGGCCGAGACGCCGTAGCCGGTGTGGGTGAGGTCGCGGCAGGTCTCCTGTGTGAGCCCGGTGACGAACGTGGACTGCCCCTGCCAGTAGCTGACGATCTTCGCGGTGGTGTCGAGGTTCTGGCTCGGCACGGTCCTGGGCACGGCGCCGTCGGTCGAGAGGTAGACGTACGCCGCGGTGCGCGTCCGGAACTTCGCCATGGCCTTGTCGTACGACGTCTTGTCCTCCAGGAAGACGGAGATGCCCACCGCCGCCTCCATCATCGACAGCTCCCAGTTCCCGTTGGAGTTGGAACCGTTGATGATCTGGGGCAGGTAGACGTCGCGCAGCATGCCCGCGAAGCGGCCGGAGTTGGCCCAGGAGCCGGTGTACGTGTACTTGATGATCTCTGCGGCCTTGGGCCAGGAGGAGCCCGCCCAGCCGGTCTGGAGGGGTGCGTTGCTGTTCGTGTGGGACTTGATCACCGCGGACCAGGCGTCCATCAGCTCGATGGCCTTCTTGGCGTACCGGTCGTCGCGCGTGATGTACCAGGCGAGGGCGTCGGTGTACGCGGCGATCGCGTCCTCGCGCTCGTCCGTGCAGCCGTAATTGGGGTTGGAGTACGAGCCGCACTCGACGGTCGCGCGGGGCGTGGGGGTGCGCGTGAGCGAGGCGTACTTGCTCGCCATCATCTGGTCGTAGGCGCCCTTCCAGGGCTGGGCGCCGGCCAGGACCTCGGTGCGGGCGAAGTCCAGCTGTCCCCTGGAGACGGTGACTCCCGGGTGGACGAAGGCGGCGGGTGCCGCCTCGGCCCGATGCGCTCCGGGCCAGGACAGGAGGGTGCCGACGAGTGCGGCGGTCGCGGCGGCGACGGTGACGAGGAAGGCCGGGCGCCGGCTGCGGCGATGCCGAGTGGGGGTGTCGGACATGCAGAGCCATCCATTCTTGTATGTGAACTACACACGGGATGCTGAACATGAGGTGCTGGCCGGTGACCATAGGTACGGACCAGACTTCCGTCAAGACTTGAGGAAAGAGCCCCTGCTCAGCCGTCGTTCACGTACAGGAATGCGGCGAGGCGTGCGCCCCGGAGGGGCCGCGCACGGGAAAGGGCCGCATCCCTGGGGATGCGGCCCTCCTGTCGCCCGGCTCTTCGTCCGTCCCTGATCCGTCTAGCGGACCTCGGTGATCTCCGGTCCGCGCTGGAGCTGTCCCATGCCGCCGGAGAAGCGGGAACCGCTCTGGTCCTCCTGCTGAACACCCTCGGGGACCATCTGCGCGTCGTTCGGCAGCTTCAGGACGATCGGGTCGCGCGGGGCCATCGGCCCCTCACCGCGGACGACGACCGTGTCCCGGAAGATCTGCTCCAGCAGACCCGCGGCCTGCGGCTGCACCGCGCCCTGCCCGGAGATCACTCCGCGCAGGAACCAGCGGGGGCCGTCCACGCCGACGAACCGCACGACCTGGAAACCGCCCGTGCCGTCCGGCAGCTGGACCGGTACCTGCGCCCGCAGCTCCCAGCCGAGCGGGCCCTCGACCTCGTCGATGACACCGCCCTGCTGGGTGATCCCGGAGGCGATCTCCTCGCGCACCTCGCCCCAGATGCCCTCGCGCTTGGGAGCGGCGAAGGCCTGGAGCTGCACGGCGCTGTCGTTGACGACGACGGTCGCCGCGACGATCGCGTCGCCCGCGACCTCGACCCGCAGCTCCATGCCGTCGACTCCGGGCACGAACAGACCTCCGAGGTCCACCCGGCCCTCGGCCGGCTCACGGACCTCCGTGCTGTCCCAGGGCCCGTCGGGGCGCGGCTCGGGTTCGAGCCTCACGCGCTCGCGCTCCGCGTCCTCGTCCGCCTCAGTGTCGACGCCGTCGACGACCTGCTCGGCCTCGCCCGCCGCGTCCTCGGCGGCACTGCCCTTCTTGCGACGTCCGAACACGTCACTGTCCTTCCCGGTCGGATACGACCGAAGCGTATCGATTCCCACCCGTCGTGCTGTCCACGGCGGCATGACCGCCCGTGGACCCGAAGCCCCCTGCGGCCCGCGCAGAATCGGGAAGTTCCGCGACCTCCTGGAAGCGAACCTTCTCGACCTGCTGGACGACCAGTTGAGCAATCCGGTCGAAGCGCTCGAACCGCACCGACTCGCGCGGATCGAGATTCACCACGATCACCTTGATCTCCCCACGGTACCCGGCATCAACCGTCCCCGGGGCATTCACGAGGGCGACGCCGCAGCGGGCGGCCAGGCCGGAGCGCGGGTGCACGAAGGCCGCGTACCCCTCGGGCAGAGCGATGGACACTCCCGTCGGCAGCACGGCCCGTTCACCGGGCTCGAGCTCGCGGCTCTCGGTGGTGCGCAGATCGGCTCCCGCGTCACCGGGGTGCGCGTACTCGGGAAGCGGGACGTCGGGATCGACGCGCCTGATCATCACGGCGACTTCCGGACGGGGCTCACCGGCCCCGGGGCCACGGGTCACGGGTTCACCTCGAAGGCACGGGCTCGCCGGATCTGGTCCGGGTCGCTCATCGCCGCCCGGATCTCCTCCGGGCGGCCGTTGTCGATGAAGTGGTCGACCTTCACCTCGACGAAGAGGGCGTCGGCGCGGACGGCGACGGGCCCGTCGGGGCCGCCGATGCGCCCCGTGGCGGTGCAGTAGATCTTCCGGCCGGCCACCGCGGTGACCTCGGCCTCCAGATACAGCACGGTGTCGACGGGTACGGGGCGGCGGAAGTCGGTCTCCAGGCGTCCTGTCACGGCGATCGTCCGCAGCAGCCAGTTCAGCGAGCCGAGCGTCTCGTCGAGCGCGGTGGCGAGAACACCGCCGTGCGCGAGTCCCGGGGCTCCCTGGTGGACGGGGCGCACGGTGAACTCCGCCGTGATCTTGACACCCTCGCCCGCGCGGGCCTCCAGATGGAGTCCGTGGGGCTGCGCTCCACCGCACCCGAAACAGTGTTCGTAGTGTGCTCCGAGGAGCTCTCCGGGGGCGGGCGCGTCAGGGTGCCGCACCGGCGCGACGGCGTCGGCGGGAGGCGTCAGAGCTGCGGAAGTACCACTCACAGCCGCAGACCTTACCCGCGCGTCCACCGAGTCTTCGCACCGTGCCAAGCTTGACGTCATGCAGCTCTCCGCCTCCCCGTACGAAGAACGCCTCACCGCACCCCGCTCGTGGTGGGTGATCAGCTTTCTGGTCGGGCTCGCGCTGGCCCTGGTGTTCCTCCCGTTCGGCACTCTGCCGATGCTCGGAGCCCTCGTCGGCGGCACCGCGGTCGCGGCGGTGGCGGCCAGCGCGTACGGCTCGATCCGCATCCGCGTGGTCGGTGACGCGCTGATCGCCGGCGACGCCAGGATCCCGGTCTCGGCCCTCGGCGACACGGAGATCATGGACCCGGAGGAAGCGCGCGCCTGGCGCACCTACAAGGCCGACACCCGCGCCTTCATGCTCCTGCGCTCGTACATCCCCACGGCGCTGCGCGTCCAGGTCACGGACCCGGCGGACCCGACCCCCTACCTGTACCTGTCGACACGGGAGCCGGAGCGCCTGGCCGCCGCCCTGGAGACGGCACGGGAGTCGGTCCGTCCCGCGGAGAGCTGAGACAGCCGCGGCCGGCGCCCGGGGCGGCGCGCCGGCGACGGGCGCGGTCCGCCGAACGCGGGTGAACGGTCGCGGTCGGCGTGCGAGAGGTCTTCAGTCCCCCAGGTCCGTGGGAATCTCCCCGATCCGCACCGGATCCGTCGGCTTCTCCAGCGGTGGCAGTTGCGGGAGCGCGTCCCACGGCACCTGCATCCTGCGCAGGTCCTTGCGGATGTGGCCCGCCACACGCTTGGTGTCGCGGCGGTTCATCACCGCGCCCACGGCCGCTCCGACCATGAACGGCATCAGGTTGGGCAGGTCCCGGACCGTTCGCTTCATGATCTGCTGGCGCAGCTCGCGCTTCATCTGGCCGCCCAGCGCGGCGTTGATCGTCATGGGCTTGGCCACGTCGATACCGCGCTCGCCCGACCAGGAGTGCAGATAGGCCGTGCTGCGCTGCTTGAGGTTGCCCTGCGGACGCAGGCCGTAGACCTCGTGGAGTTCGGCGATCAGCTTCAGCTCGACCGCGGCGACGGCGGTGATCTCGGCGGCCAGCTCCGTGGGCATGGCGGGCGGTACCGGCAGCATCGCGGCGGCGCCGATGCCGGCGCCGACGGTGGACGTCGCGGCGGCGGCGCCCGCGACGAGCTTGTCCGCGAGCTCCTCGGGGCCGAGGCCCGGGAACTGTCTGCGGAGGGTGGCCAGGTCCCGTACGGGAACCCGCGGGGCGATGTCGATGATGCGGTCGGTGACGAACGCGAGGCCCGCCCTGGCCCGGACGCCGCTCCTCGTGACGCCTCTCTTGACGCCGTCCCGGACAGCCTCCACGCGACGCCTCGCGACAGGCGAGGGAGTGTCCGTGGGGGCCGTCAGGCCGTCTGTGGCGCCCGCTCGGTCGAGCGAGGCTGATCCCTGTTCGGAAGAGCCCCGCTCGTCGTCACGCACACCTTCAGGGCCCTTGGCGGGCCCTTCGTCCGCCGCCCTGGAGGGGAGGCGGCGCTTCCAAGGTGGGGTCGAGCCGGTCACGGCCGACCCTGCCTCAGTCGCAGTCGCGGCAGATCGGCTGACCGTTCTTCTCGCGGGCCAGCTGGCTGCGGTGGTGCACCAGGAAGCAGCTCATGCAGGTGAACTCGTCCTGCTGCTTGGGCAGCACCCGGACGGCCAGCTCTTCGTTCGAGAGGTCCGCACCGGGCAGCTCCAGGCCTTCCGCGGCCTCGAACTCATCTACGTCGACGGACGAGGTCGACTTGTCGTTCCGGCGAGCCTTCAGTTCTTCAAGGCTGTCCGAGTCGACGTCGTCGTCGGTCTTGCGCGGGGTGTCGTAATCCGTTGCCATTGTCGCTCTCCCCCTCTGGGTGTCTTCGGTGTCTCCAGCGCACGTAACGCGTGAGAGGCCGGACTTGTGCCCGACCCGAGGCGGAGATTTTGCCTCACATCAAGGTCTGTTACTCAATCGACACCCAACCGGACTCATCAAGAGTGATCGGCTTGGATGGCGATGCGGACCGTACACGGTCCTGAGGTCACACTTCAAAGGCGCCCCACCGTGTACTTCCCGTGATCAGGACCCCCGAAAACCCGGATTTTCCCGGCTTTCCGGCAGTTCGCATGATCACGGAGAGTAGATGGACAGAAAATCGCCCTTGTGATCGATCACACACGGGTCACTCGGGTGGGTGACCCGAAAATTCCGCGCAAAGCGAACATCGCCGCGTGTCCGCGACATGGTCTCAGACGGGAAGGGTGACGCGCATCACGAGCCCACCCCCTTCTCGGGGCCGGGCGACGATGTGGCCCCCGTGCGCGCGGGCCACCGACCGGACGATCGACAGGCCAAGGCCCACGCCCTTGTCGCTGCCCGTGCGCTCCGTGCGCAGCCGCCGGAAGGGTTCGAAAAGATTGTCGACCTCGTACGCGGGAACGACCGGTCCCGTGTTCGACACTTCCAGGACCGCCCGGCCGTGCTCGGTGTCGGTCGTGACCTCCACCCAGCCGTCCTGCGGCACGTTGTACCGAACGGCGTTCTGGACGAGGTTCAGGGCGATCCGCTCCAGGAGGACGCCGTTGCCCTGGACGACCACCGGAGCGCGCAGCCCGCGGATCTCCACGCCCTTGGCCTCCGCCTCGGCGTGCACCTGGTCGACGGCCTGCGAGGCGACCTCGGCGAGGTCCACCGGCTTGCGCTCGATGATCTGGTTGTCGCTGCGGGCGAGCAGCAGCAGGCCCTCGACGAGCTGTTCGCTGCGTTCGTTGGTGGCGAGCAGCGTCTTGCCGAGCTGCTGCATCTCCGTCGGCACCCCGGGGCCGGAGAGGTGCACCTCCAGGAGCGTGCGGTTGATCGCGAGGGGTGTGCGCAGTTCGTGGGAGGCGTTGCCGACGAACCGCTGCTGGGCGGTGAAGGCCCGCTGAAGCCGCTCCAGCATGTCGTCGAAGGTGTCCGCGAGCTCCTTCAGCTCGTCGTCGGGGCCGTCCAGCTCGATCCGCCGGGACAGGTCGGAGCCGGCCACCGCGCGCGCGGTGCGGGTGATGTGGCCGAGCGGCGACAGGACGCGGCCCGCCATCGCGTAGCCGAACGCGAAGGCGATGACCGCGAGGCCGAGCAGGGCCAGCAGGGAGCGGCTGAGCAGGTCGTCCAGGGCGTGCTGGCGCTGCCGGTTCACACAGTCGGCCATCGCGCTGTTGAGCTCGTCCGCCGAGGGTGCCGACGGGAGGTTGCAGGTGCTGCTGCCGACCTGCCCGGAAATGATCTTGAAGGGGAGTTCGCTGCCGACGTTCAGCGCCTGCGCCGCGAGCAGGTAGATGATCGACAGCAGCATGATGCCGGCGATCAGGAACATGCCGCCGTACAGCAGCGTGAGCCGTATGCGGATCGTGGGGCGCAGCCAGGGGAAGGGCGGTTCCGCTCTTCTCGGGTCCCAGGTGGGCTTCGGAGGCGCCGCGGGCGGCGCGGGGGTGGTGGCCACGGTGGATCAGATCCTGTACCCGGAGCCGGGCACGGTGACGATCACGGCGGGCTCGCCGAGCTTGCGCCGCAGCGTCATGACGGTCACGCGCACCACGTTGGTGAACGGGTCCGTGTTCTCGTCCCAGGCCTTCTCCAGGAGCTGTTCCGCGGAGACGACGGCGCCCTCGCTGCGCAGCAGTACCTCCAGGACGGCGAACTCCTTGGGGGCGAGCTGGACCTCCTTGCCGTCGCGGAAGACCTCGCGGCGGTTGGGGTCGAGCTTGATCCCGGCACGCTCCAGGACCGGCGGCAGCGGCAGGCTCGTACGACGTCCGAGGGCACGCACGCGTGCGGTCAGCTCGCTGAACGCGAACGGCTTGGGGAGGTAGTCGTCGGCGCCGATCTCCAGGCCCTCGACACGGTCGCTGACGTCGCCGGACGCGGTCAGCATCAGCACGCGCGTGGGCATGCCGAGCTCGACGATCTTCCGGCAGACGTCGTCGCCGTGCACGAGCGGGAGGTCTCGGTCGAGGACGACGACGTCGTAGTCGTTGACCCCGATGCGCTCCAGCGCGGCCGCACCGTCGTACACGACGTCGACGGCCATGGCCTCCCGGCGCAGTCCGGTGGCCACCGCATCGGCGAGCAGCTGCTCGTCCTCGACGACGAGTACGCGCACGTCGCTTGTCCTTCCTCTGTCGCCCGCGGGCGCGTTTCAGCGCACCACGCGGGCGGGTCCGTCACGGATGAGAGCTCCATCCTGCCCGTTTCGGCCATAAACCGGCTGTAAGGCGGGGGAGGCGCCAGGGAAGCGCGTCCCGGGGGCCGGGAATGCGAGATTTTCTCGTCGGGTTGAGGTTTCCGTGGAAGAGAGCGGGGGGAGGACGGCTTTACACCCCGCGATCACGCTCTGCATGTGGCAAACCACATTGTGGTACGTCCAACCGCTTCCGCAGAGCGGGCGTGGGTGTCCGGCACCGTCGCCGCCCAGAGCGGGCAGCGCTGGGCACCCCATTCGGAGACGTGATCGCCCCTTTCCATCGGCACACCCCCGTGCCACCCGACCCACGACCCACGACCCAGGACGAGGGGGCGCAGCATGGACGCATTCACCACAGGACTTCTGCAGCGCATAAGGACGACCGAGTCCGACCTGACGCGGGCTCGCGAGACAGGCGACGACTTCCTCGCGGAGGTCGAGCAGGCCGAGCTCGACGACCTGCACCGCCTTGCCGCCGAGCACGGTGTGGAGGTCGGCGCCACACGCGTCTGATCGGCACGTACGAGAGCGGGGCCCCGGTATCGATCCAGTACCGGGGCCCCGCTCTCGTTCGCGCGTCGCGCCGTCCCTCGTCGGCGGCCGACGAGCACTGACGGGCGTGCCGTCGGGGGTGCGTCAGTCGTGCCAGGCCCCGAAGTCCTCCAGGAGCCGCTGGAGGGGCTCGAAGACGCCCGGGGAGGCGGCCACCGCGAGATCGCCCGTGGGGCCCTCTCCGGGGCGTCCACCGGTCACCGCGCCCGCTTCCCTGGCGATCAGGTCCCCCGCCGCCAGATCCCAGGGGTGCAGACCGCGTTCGTAGTAGCCGTCGAGGCGGCCGGCCGCGACGTCGCACAGGTCGACCGCCGCCGAGCCGGAACGCCGGATGTCGCGCACCAGCGGGATCAGCCGCTGGGCCACGTCTGCCTGATGGACCTTGACCTCGGTCACGTAGTTGAAGCCCGTCGAGACGAGGGCCTGGTCGAGCGGCGGGGACGGGCGGCAGGCGAGCCGGCGTTCGCCGACCCACGCCCCGGAGGCCCGGGCACCCCGGCCGCGGACCGCGTGGTACGTCTCGCCGCGCATGGGTGCCGCCACGACGCCGACGACGGTCTCGCCGTCCTGCTGGGCCGCGATGGACACCGCCCAGGTCGGCAGCCCGTACAGGTAGTTGACCGTGCCGTCGAGCGGGTCGACGATCCAGCGGACGCCGCTGGTGCCCTCGGTGGCGGAGCCCTCCTCGCCGAGGAAGCCGTCGCGGGGCCGGTGTTCGGCGATCAGCGAGGTGATCAGCTTCTCGGCGGCGATGTCCATCTCGGTGACGACGTCGATCGGGCTGGACTTCGTGGCGGCGACCGTGAGGTCCGCCGGGCGGCCGTCGCGCAGCAGCTCACCCGCGCGGCGGGCGGCCTCGTGCGCGAGCTGGAGGAGTTCGGTGTGCAGCGGGTCGGTCACGTGGCTCCTCATGCGTAAGGGCTGTCGGCGCCCGCGACGGCGGGCTTGGGCGAACGGGCCGGACAGCAGCCCACCGGGCACAGGTCGTGACTCGCGCCCAGCGCGCCCAGGGCACACCGTGTCACCTGTCGGCCGCTCTCGGCCGCGGCACGCTCCAGCACCAGGTCACGGACCGCAGCGGCGAACCGGGGATCGGAGCCCACCGTGGCCGAACGGCTCACCGGCAGCCCCAGCTCCCGCGCCTTCGCCCGTGCCTCCGTGTCCAGGTCGTACAGGACCTCCATGTGGTCCGACACGAAGCCGATCGGCACCATCACCGCCGCCGGGGCTCCCGCCCCGTGCAGCTCCTCCAGGTGGTCGCAGACGTCCGGCTCCAGCCAGGGGATGTGCGGGGCCCCGGAGCGCGACTGGTACACGAGCTTCCACGGCCGGTCGGTCCCGGTCTCCTCGCGCACCGTTTCCGCGATCAGCCGGGCCACGTCCAGGTGCTGCCGGACATAGGCGCCGCCGTCGCCGTGTCCATCGGCCGGGCCGGAGGTGTCCGCCGCGGCGACCGGGATCGAATGCGTGGTGAACACCAGGTGCGCGCCCGGCCGGACCTCCTCGGGCAGCTCGGCGAGCGACCTCAGGACGCCCTCGGTCATCGGCTCGACGAACCCGGGATGGTTGAAGTAGTGCCGCAGCTTGTCGACCTTCGGCGGCTCCAGCCCCTCCGCCTCCAGGACGGCCAGGGACCCCGCCAGATCCTCGCGGTACTGCCGGCAGCCCGAGTACGAGGCGTACGCGCTGGTGGCCAGCACCAGGATCCTGCGCCGCCCGTCGGCGGCCATCTCGCGCAGCGTGTCGGTCAGGTAGGGCGCCCAGTTGCGATTGCCCCAGTAGACCGGCAGATCCAGACCGTGCTCGGCGAAGTCCTTGCGCAGCGCGTCGAGCAGGGCTCGGTTCTGGTCGTTGATGGGGCTGATTCCGTCGAACAGGAAGTAGTGCTGCCCGACCTCCTTGAGGCGTTCCTTGGGGATGCCCCTGCCCCGCGTCACGTTCTCCAGGAACGGGACCACGTCGTCCGGGCCCTCCGGACCGCCGAACGAGAGCAGGAGCAGGGCGTCGTAGGGGGTGGCATCGAGCACTTCTGGCATGGATCCGATCCTGCCACCCGTCACCGACGGGTGATAACCGGCGGGGTGACGAGCGGACGACGACGGCGGGGCGCGCGGCTGGAGCATGCCCGGACGGGCGCCGCCCGGACAGACGGCCGGAAGGGCACGAGGGGCCGCGTCGCCGGACGGGCACCCTGGACCGCGCGTCGGACGGACGGGACGGGCAGCCTCGTGGGGCAGGCACGAGAGGCTGCGTTAGGGTTACCTAACCAGTAAGCTGTATCGACCACCTTCACGCCTTACCAGGTTCGGGCCGCCCGCGTGACGGGGCCGAACGGAGCCGACGGAGACCCTCGTGACCAGCCCGTACCGCGCCCTGTTCGCCGCCCCCGGCTCCAAGAGCTTCTCCGCCGCCGGCCTGCTCGGCCGGATGCCGCTGTCCATGATGGGCATCGGCGTCGTCACGATGATCTCCCAGCTGACCGGGCGCTACGGCCTCGCGGGCGCCTTGTCGGCGACCATGGCGCTGGCGGCCGCGGCGATGGGCCCGCAGGTCTCGCGTCTGGTGGACCGGCACGGTCAGCGGCGGATCCTGCGACCGGTGACGGCCTTCGCGCTCGCGGCGGCCGGGGGGCTGCTGGTCGCCGCGCACTACGGGTGGCCGGACTGGGTCCTGTTCGTGTGCGCGGCCGGCATCGGCTGCGTCCCCAGCATCGGCGCGATGGTCCGGGCCCGCTGGGCGGCGCTCTACGGAGGTACCCCGCAACTGCACACCGCGTACTCCCTGGAGTCCGTGGTGGACGAGATCTGCTTCATCTTCGGACCGATCATCTCCATCGGCCTGTCCACGGTGTGGTTCCCGGAGGCCGGACCGCTGCTCGCCGCCTGTTTCCTGACGGCCGGGGTCTTCTGGCTGACCTCCCAGCGCGCCACCGAGCCCCGGCCTCATCCGCGCGGACAGCACGGCGGAGGCTCGGCGCTCCGCTCGGCGGGACTCCAGGTTCTGGTGGCCACGTTCGTGGCGACGGGGGCGATCTTCGGAGCCGTCGACGTGGTCACCGTGGCCTTCGCCGAGGAGCAGGGTCACAAGGGCGCCGCGAGCATCGTTCTGGCCCTCTACGCGGCGGGCTCCTGCCTCGCGGGAGCGGTCTTCGGACTGCTGCGCTTCAAGGGGGCGGCGGAAGGCAGGTGGCTGCTGGGCATATGCGCGATGGCCGTGAGTATGATCCCCCTCCTACTGGTCGGAAACTTGCCGTTCCTGGCCGTGGCGCTGTTCGTTGCGGGCCTGTCCATCGCTCCCACGATGATCACGACGATGTCCCTCATCGAGCAGCACGTACCTCGCGCGAAACTGACCGAAGGCATGACCTGGGTGAGTACAGGGCTCGCCGTCGGGGTCGCGCTCGGTTCCTCCGTGGCCGGCTGGGTGATCGATTCCGCCGGCGCGAAGGCCGGGTACGGGGTTCCGGCGGTGTCCGGGGCCGTCGCGGTCGCGGTCGGTTTCCTCGGCTACCGCCGGCTCAGCAGGCCGGTTCTGCAGCGGGGAGGGTCTCATGAGCACCGCAGTGAGCGAGAAGAGCGGCACGTGGCGTAACTGGGCGGGCAACGTCACCGCCCTTCCCGTACGGGAGGTCACCCCTGCCTCGGTGGACGAACTCTCCGCCGCCGTACGGAAGGCGGCCGAGGACGGTCTGACGGTGAAGGCCGTCGGCACCGGGCACTCCTTCACGGCCGCCGCCGCGACCGACGGCGTATTGATCCGTCCTCAACTGTTGACCGGGATCCGCAAGATCGACCGCGCGGCCATGACGGTCACCGTCGAGGCCGGCACCCCGCTCAAGAGGCTCAACATGGCCCTGGCCCGCGAGGGCCTGTCGCTCACGAACATGGGCGACATCATGGAGCAGACGGTCTCGGGGGCGACCAGCACCGGAACCCACGGCACCGGGCGTGACTCGGCCTCGATCGCCGCCCAGATCAAGGGCCTTGAACTCGTGACGGCCGACGGCTCGGTGCTCACCTGTTCCGAGAGCGAGAACCCGGAGGTCTTCGCGTCGGCCCGCATAGGCATCGGCGCCCTGGGAATCGTCACCGCGATCACCTTCTCCGTGGAGCCCGTCTTCCTGCTCACGGCCCGCGAGGAACCGATGACCTTCGACAAGGTCACCGCCGACTTCGAGGAGCTCTTCACCGAGAACGAGCACTTCGAGTTCTACTGGTTCCCGCACACCGGCAACTGCAACACCAAGCGCAACAACCGCAGCGCGGGCCCCGAGAACCCGGTCGGCCCCGTCCGCGGCTGGATCGAGGACGAGTTCCTCTCCAACGGCGCCTTCCAGGTGGCCAACCTGCTCGGCCGGGCCGTTCCCTCGGCCATCCCGTCGATCGCCGCGTTCTCCAGCCGTGTGCTGTCCGCGCGGACCTACACCGACATCCCGTACAAGGTCTTCACCTCTCCGCGCCGCGTGCGGTTCGTGGAGATGGAGTACGCCGTGCCGCGCGAGGCCCTGGTCGAGACGCTGCGCGAGCTGAAGGCGATGGTCGACAGCTCGGCCCTGCGGGTGAGCTTCCCCGTGGAGGTGCGGACGGCGCCCGCCGACGACATCACCCTCTCCACGGCGTCCGGGCGGGACAGCGCGTACATCGCCGTCCACATGTTCCGGGGCACCCCTTATCAGGCGTACTTCACCGCGGCCGAGCGGATCTTCACCGCACACGAGGGCCGGCCTCACTGGGGCAAGGTGCACACCCGCGACGCGGAGTACTTCTCCCGGGCCTATCCGCGCTTCGGCGAGTTCACCGCGCTGCGGGACCGTCTCGATCCGGACCGGCGCTTTGCGAATGACTACTTGCGGAGGGTTCTGGGGTCGTAGCGGTCGCGCTGGGTTCGGGAGCCGGGGTGCCGTCCCCGGCTTCCGGCTCCGATGCCGTGCCGTCCCCCGGGGCCGGTGCGGTGGCCGTGCCGTCACCGTCCGTGTCACCCGGGCCGGCGGTGCCACCGGAAGGCGTCGGAGCCTCCTGAGAGGCCGTCGGCGAGGACGGCGAGGACCCGTTAGACGGTGCCGTGTCCGGCTCCCGGTTCCCCGAGCCGGCGTCGTTCCCCTTGAAGGCGTCGCCGACCGTCGTACTGGTGCCGTCGCCGCTGAAACTCTGCCCCGAGACCGCTTCGTACGTGGTGATTCCGGCCATCGTGACGCCGAAGACGAGAGCGGTCGCGACCAGCGGCCTCTTCCAGCTCCTGACCCGCGCGCGGTACACGGTCCCTTCGCCGAACTCCCCGGGCGCACCGGACAGCTGCCGGGGCTTCGGTCTCGGCTGGACCGTCACGTCACGGAACTGTTCACCGGTACGCCTGAAGAAGTGCTGGAACAGCGTTCCTCCGCAGGTCGCGACGACGCTGACCAGCCCGGCGCCCAGGATCGTCCCGTAGACGCCGAAGTACGACGCCAGTTTCGCCGCGACCACCGCGGCGACCGCGCTCCCCGCCACCTGGGGGACGCTCAGGTCCAGCCGCCTCTTCCTCGGTTTCGCGTCGGCACCCGGCTGTTCGCCGCCGACTTCCGGCTTCTCGCGCATTCCCGGACCTTGCCTGCCTTTCCCGTACTTGATCGACCGACCGCACGAGAAAGGGACGTACAGGCGAAACGATAAGTTCCATTTCTGCCGATTGCGTGAACTGTGCCACAGCGCCCGGCCGCCGAAAGTGCGTCCGGATCGGCCAACTAGCACCCCCCGCTAGAAGTTGGGCGGCGTGCCGATCCACGCATGTGGCCCGAATGGAGTACTGTTGCGAGCCCTGGGTCCGGACTCCCGCCAGGGTGTCCGGGGCCTTGCAGGACCGCCGGGAGGGGGCTCGTTGCACAGGGTGATGGAGTTCGTCACTTAGCGTTGCGAATAGGTAACCGTGCCATAACGGCGACCCCGGGCCCGTGCCCGACACGCCGGGCAACTCGGCAAGGTTGTGGCAGGCTGCACCCGGGCAGGCCACACTCGACTAGCGGAAGCAGCGACGCACGTGACGTCGGCAGGCACCACCCGGGAGGTCCCCATGCCCGAACTGCGTGTCGTGGCCGTCTCTAACGACGGCACACGGCTGGTGCTGAAGGCTGCGGACAGTACGGAATACACGCTTCCGATTGACGAGCGGCTGCGCGCCGCCGTACGCGGCGACCGTCCCCGCCTCGGCCAGATCGAGATCGAGGTGGAGAGCCATCTCCGCCCCCGCGACATCCAGGCGCGTATACGCGCCGGTGCCTCCGCGGAGGAAGTCGCCCAGCTCGCCGGCATCCCCGTCGATCGCGTACGCCGTTTCGAGGGACCCGTGCTGGCCGAGCGCGCCTTCATGGCCGAGCGCGCCAGGAAGACTCCCGTCCGCCGCCCCGGCGAGAACGCCGGTCCCCAGCTCGGTGAGGCCGTCCAGGAACGGCTGCTGATCCGGGGCGCCGAGAAGGACACCGTCCAGTGGGACTCGTGGCGCCGCGACGACGGCACCTGGGAAGTCATGCTGGTCTACCGGGTCGCGGGCGAACCGCACGCGGCGAGCTGGACCTACGACCCGCCCCGGCGGCTCGTCCAGGCCGTCGACGACGAGGCGCGCTCGCTGATCGGCGAGTCCGACGACCTCGCCGCGCCCGAGCCGAGCTTCCCGTTCGTACCGCGGATCGCCCGGCTGCCCCGTGACCGTCCGCTGGACCGTGCCCTGGACCGCCAGGCGGAGCGGCCGAGTCTGCCCCCGGCGTCCCCGGAATCCTCCGAAGAGGCGGAGGACCGGGACTCGCTGACCAGCCTTCTGGAGGCGGTGCCCAGCTTCCGGGGCGACATGGTGGTGCCCGAGCGGCCCGCCCCCGCCGAGCGCCCCGCGGCCGAGGAGCCCGTCCCCGAGCCCGAGGAGGAGGAGCCCCCGGCTCCCGCCGCCTCGGCGGGTGCCGGTTCCGCGTACGCGGACGTGCTCATGCCCCGCTCGGTGGGCAGCCATCGCGACCGGCTGGTCGGCGCGACCGACCGCCAGGCCGAGGCCGACGGCGTCCGTCCGGGCCGCAGAGCGGCGGTCCCGAGCTGGGACGAGATCGTCTTCGGCACACGCCGTAAGAAGCAGGACTAGCCAGAAGAAGCGGGATTCGCCGGTTCCATGACGACGGGGACCGCACCGATGCGGTGCGGTCCCCGTCGTCATGCGCGTGTTCCCGTGGGCGTCCCCGCAGCGTTCCTACGGGTGGTCCTCCCCCGGCGTCCCCGAGCTCGCCACCGCGGGGGTCACTACGAGTGTCACTGCGGGTCGGGGCCCACCGCGACGGGGCGGTCCGTGTCCTGGGACCACTCCGACCACGAACCCACGTACAGCGCCGCGGGAATGCCGGCCACGGCGAGGGCCAGCACCTCATGGGCGCCCGAGACGCCGGAACCGCAGTAGACGCCGACCTCGGACGCCGGTGTCACCCCGAGTGACTTGAAGCGGTCGGCGAGTTCGTCCGCCGGCAGGAACCGTCCGTCCTCCGTGACGTTCTCGGTGGTCGGCGCGGACACGGCACCCGGGATGTGACCGCCGACCGGATCGATCGGCTCGACCTCGCCCCGGTACCGCTCCCCCGCGCGGGCGTCCAGCAGCAGCCCGGTGCGGGCGAGCGCGGCCGCCCCGTCCGCGTCGAGCGACGGCCGGGCGCCGGCCGTCGGTGCGAACGTTCCGGGCGCCGGCGAGGGGACCTCCGAGGAGACCGGCCCGCTCCAGGCGGCGAACCCGCCGTCAAGCACGCGTACCGACGGATGACCCGAATGGCCCAGCAGCCACCAGGCGCGCGCGGCCGCCCAGCCCTGCCCGCCGTCGTACACGACGACATCGCGGTTCCGGGACACTCCCGCGGCCCTCATCGCCGCGCCGAAGACCTCGGGGTCGGGGAGCGGATGCCGGCCCGCCGCACCGGCCGGACCAGCGAGTTCGGAATCCAGATCGACGAAGACGGCACCGGGGATGTGCGCGTTCTCGTACTCGGAGCGCAGGTTGGGACCGCCCAACCGCCAGCGGACGTCGAGGAGGACCGGCGGGGTCGGCCCCGCCAGGTCACTGGCGAGTTCGGGTGCCGTGATGATGGCGTTCATGGCCCCATCCTTGCGCACGGGGTGGCCGCTTCGTCCATGTCCGGCTACTCTGCTCCGCCGGGCAGGTCCGATCACCAGGCGTACGGGATCGGGCACATGCTGTACAACCGATGGGCACCGCACGGCAATCGCTCCGCGACGGACGAGAGGCGGCGGATCGGACGTCGTCCGTTCCCGCACCGCTCGACCGCGGCGCGGGAGGGACCTCCGGCACGACCGGTGGTGCGAGCATCGGTACGGGCGCGCACGCACGCGACTGAGTACGCGTGTTCGCAAGCGGAAGGTGACCGGCCACCGCGAGGGGCCGAGAAGAGAGTGACGATGACCGAGGCACGGGAATCGGCCGGCCCGAACGGCACCACGCACGCTCGGCACACGCCCGGGACACCCTGCTGGGTGAGCCTGATGGCGCATGACACGGCCGCGACCCAGGAGTTCTACGGAGCGCTGTTCGGCTGGGAGTTCCAGCCCGGCCCCCCGCAGCTCGGCCCCTACGCCCGGGCGCTGCTCGACGGCCGCGAGGTGGCCGGCATCGGCCAGTTGCCGCCCGACCGGCATCTGCCGATCGCCTGGACGCCCTACTTCGCGTCGACGGACGTGGACCGGACCGCCGAGAAGGTGCGGTACAGCGGGGGAACCGTGGGCGTGGGACCGCTGGACGCCGCCGAGGCCGGCCGCCTGGCGATCGCCTCCGACACGTCGGGCGCGGTCTTCGGGATCTGGCAGAGGGTGGCCCACCTGGGCACGGAGCTCACCGGCGTGCCGGGCACCCCGGCGTGGAACGAGCTCGTGACGCGCGACACGGAGAGCGTCGTCAAGTTCTACCAGGCGGTCTTCGGCTACGACCTGGAACCGGCCGTCTCGCCCGGCTTCGACTACGTGACCCTGCACATCGACGGACGGCCGGTGGCCGGCGTCCACGGCGTCGGGAACACCCTGCCGCGCGACCGGGGCCCGCACTGGCTGACGTACTTCGAGGCCGCCGAACCGGACGACACCGTCCGCCTCGTCACGGAGCTCGGCGGACGCCTCCTCCGGGCGCCCCACGACTCCCCGTACGGCCGCGTGGCGACGGTGGCGGATCCGGAGGGCGCCGTCTTCTCCCTGATCCACGCCGTCCCGTGACCCGGCGGCTCTCCTGACCCTGCGGATCTCAGGGACGGCAGCTTTCCGGAGACGGAGTTCCGGGACGGCCTCAGACCGAAGCGATCGGCAGGACGTCGGGGGACAGGGCGCTCGCGCGGGCCGTGGCGGCTGTCATACGGCGCCGGTGGTGCCGGCGGCACAGGACCTCGTAGCCGATGCTCTCGTGCTGGTTGACGTCACCGACGACCACCTGGGCGCCTTCGACGACCATCTCACCGCCCACGGTGCGGGCGTTGTGCGTGGCGCGGGCGCCGCACCAGCACAGGGCCTCGACCTGGAGCACCTCGACCCGGTCGGCGAGTTCGACGAGGCGCTGGGAGCCGGGGAAGAGCTTGGACCGGAAGTCGGTGGTGATCCCGAAGGCGAAGACGTCGACGTCCAGGTCGTCCACCACACGGGCCAGCTGGTCGATCTGCGCGGGGGCCAGGAACTGCGCCTCGTCCGCGATCACGTAGTCGGCCCGGCCGCCCTGCGAGAGGTGGTCCACCAGATGGGCATACAGGTCCTGGTCGTCTCCGACCTCGACCGCGTCGGTGACCAGGCCGAGGCGCGAGGAGAGTTTGCCCTCGCCCGCGCGGTCGTCACGCGTGAAGATCATGCCCTGCAGCCCCCGCGCCGAGCGGTTGTGCTCGATCTGGAGAGCCAGCGTGGACTTCCCGCAGTCCATCGTTCCGGAGAAGAACACCAGCTCGGGCATGGGAAGTTGAGCACCTTTCGGCAACAGGGAAGGGGGAGGACGTCAGGAGCGTACTTGGAGGAGGGGCACCAACTGCTCGACCGGGGTCATCGAGCCGTGGTTGCCGACCATCACCGACTCCTTCGGCTCCCGTTCCGACGCGGTGATCAGGACGTCGTCCCGGGCGGCGGCGATGACGTCACCCAGCCGGGCGTAGACCCGCTCGTCGACCCGCGGACCGAACCAGCCCGCATCGATCGCCTCGTCACGGGAGGCGACCCAGAACTGCTCGCCCAGCACTTCGCGCCAGCAGGTCAGCACGTCCGCCTCGGCGCCCGGGACCGCGTACACATGACGGGCACGGCCCTCTCCGCCCAGCAGGGCGACACCGGCGCGCAGCTCCCAGTCCTCGTCGAAGTCGATGCGGTGCTGTTCGTCGAACGGGATGTCGATCATGCCGTGGTCGGCGGTGACATACAGGGCCGTGCGCGGCGGCAACTGCTCCGCGAGGCGCTGGACCAGCCGGTCGACGTACATGAGCTGGCCGCGCCAGGGGTCGGAGTCGACGCCGAAGCGATGGCCCTTGCCGTCCACCTCCGCGTAGTACGTGTAGACCAACGAGCGGTCACCGGCGGACAGTTGCTCGGCGGCGAAGTCCATGCGCTCCTCGCCGGACAGGCGGCCGTGGAACGTCCCGCCGCTCAGCGCGACCTTCGTCAGCGGAGTGTTCTGGAAGGTCGGCGAGGAGACCTGGGCGGTGTGCACACCGGCCGCGTCGGCCAGCTGGAAGATCGTGGGATAGGGCTGCCAGGCGCGCGGCTCGGTCCACGGGTTCCAGCGGAGCTGGTTCATCAGCTCGCCGGTGGCGGGGTTGCGCGCGGTGTAGCCGGGCAGGCCGTGGGCGCCCGGGGGCAGGCCGGTGCCCACAGAGGCGAGGGAGGTCGCGGTGGTGGCCGGGTAGCCGGCGGTGATCGGGCGTCCCGTACCGCCGCGCGAGGACGCCAGCAGCGACGTCATGAAGGGGGCCTCGTCCGGGTGAGCCTTGAGCTGCTCCCAGCCGAGACCGTCGATCAGGAACACGCAGTTCCGGTCGGCCGCGGTCAGCTCGGATATGGCGGCGGTCGTGCCGGGCACGGACATGCCGGCGGCGAGCGTGGGGAGCAGATCGGCCAGCGAACCGGCGCCGTACTCCGGGACGGGCGCGGAGTCGACGGCGAGCGGTTCCGGGTGATCCCAGGTGTGCAGGGCCATCAGCGGGCGACGTCCGCGGTCGCTTCGGAGAGGGACTGCGCGAAGGCGAGGGCCTGGCGGACGGTCTCCGGACCGTCGCCCGCCTCGCTGACCCGCAGGCTCAGGTCGTCCGCCGTCGAGTTGCCGGTGTAGCCGTGATCGGCCTCGCAGTTGGGGTCACCGCAGGCGGCCGGCTCCAGGTCGAGGCGGGAGACGGCGCCCCAGCCGATGGTCAGGACCACTTCACGGGGCAGGGTGCCGGGCGTGTACGACTCCGGGTTCGCGACGACGCGGCTGACGACGACCGAGGAGATCCGGCCGAGCTTGACCGATTCCGTCGAGGTCGTGGCGTACGGGGTCGGGGAGGTGGTGTCCGCGTTCTGCTCGTCCGTGTGGCTCACGATGAAACGGTTGCCGGTGAGGACCAGCACGGTGACGTGCCGCCGTACCTCGTTCGCGTCGAACGTCGTCTCCTGGTGGACCAGGTACGACCGGATGGTCTCGCCGCCGATCGCGGCCTCCACCGCCTCGGCCACGAGGGCCGGGTAGTAGCCGCTGCGCTCGATCGCCGCTCGCAGCCCCTGGGTCGTCGTACTGGTCTTGGCCATGCCGTCCATCCTACGGGGGCCCACTGACTGCGAGGCACCGCTCGCTCGGGTCTGTCGTGGACGGATCAGACCGAATCGCGCAGGGTGACCGGTGCGACGCGGGCACGGCAGGCGTCCGGTCGGGGTGCCCGCCGTCACAGTGCCACCCTCTTCCGGCGCCCCGCACGACTCGGACGGCCCGGACGGCTCAGGCGGATCGGACTGCTCAGACGGCTCAGACGACAGGCAGTGTCCGGGGGCCGAGGTCGTCCCGGAGCGGGGCGCGGGCCAGCCGTACCGTGGCGCTGAGGACGCTCAGACCGGCCGGGGCGACCACCACCGGCTCCAGCGAGACCGCGACGACCTCCGGGTGGTCGTCGACCAGCCGGGAGATGCGCAGCATCAGCTCTTCGAGGGCCGCCGTGTCGACCGGCGCGGAGCCCCGCCAGCCGAACAGGAGCGGTGCCGTCCTGATCGACCGGACCAGCGAGGCCGCGTCCCGGTCGGTGACCGGGATCAGCCGGTGGGCGGTGTCCCCGAGCAGTTCGGAGGCGGCTCCGGAGAGCCCGAAGGAGAGGACCGCCCCGGCCGCCGGGTCGATCACCGCGCGGACGACCGTGTCGACACCGCGCGGCGCCATCGCCTGCACGACCGGGCGCAGCACCGTGGGTGGCCCGAACAGCTCGGTCAGCTCCGCGTACGCCCGGCGCAGCTGCTCCTCGTCCGCCACGTCCAGGCGTACGCCGCCGAGGTCCGCGCGGTGCCGGAGGTGCGGGGCGGTGGTCTTGAGGGCCACGGGGTATCCGATGGAGTGCGCGGCCGCCACCGCGTCGTCCGGAGTGGGGGCGGGCAGGGCACTGTGCACGTCGATGCCGTACAGCCCGAGCAGCACCGCCGTCTGCTCGCCTCCCAGGGTCAGACCCTCCCCGCGCGCGAGGAGGTCGTCGATCAGCCGGGCGGCGCCCTTCTCGTCGATGTCCTCGTACTCGGGCACCTTGCCGGGCTCGCCGGCGTCCGTGCGCCACTGGGCGTACTTGACGGCCTCGGCGAGGGCACGGACGGCACGTTCGGCGGCGGGGTAGGCGGGGATGAGCCGGGAGTCCGGCGCGGGCTCGGCACGGACCGCGGCGGGCGACCGGTCCGAGGGGTGGAAGCGGGCACCGGGCGCCGCGCCGGGTGCCGTCGCGGGGGCCTGCGGGGCGGTACTCGCGGCGGCGGACAGGGCTTCGGCGAGTCCGCCCAGTTCGACGTGCACCACGAGCACGGGTTTCGCCGGAGCCGCCAGGGCGGAGGAGCGGAGCGCCTCGGCGAGTGCCGCGTCGGCGGCCGGGGTCTCCCCCACCGTCGGTATGGCCGTCACGACGACGGCGTCGCAGCCGTCGTCGGCGAGCGCCTGGGACAGCGCCCGGTGGAAGTCCTCCGCCGAGGCCGCCGTGGTCAGGTCCCGGGGCGGCAGCGGCCTGAGTCCCTCGGCGAGACACGCGTCGTACGTCAGCAGCCCCAGGGACTCGGAGTTCCCGAGGATCGCCACGCGGGGGCCCCGGGGAAGCGGCTGACGGGCCAGGAGCAGGCCCGCGTCGACGAGTTCGGTGATCGTGTCCACCCGGATCACTCCGGCCTGGCGCAGCAGCGCGGACACGGTGGCGTGCGGCAGCCGTGTGGCCCGCACCGCGTGCCCCTGGGGAGCGGCCCCGCCGTGCCGTGCCCCCTGGACCACGACCAGCGGCTTCGCGGCCGCCGTCCGCCGCGCGAGCCGGGTGAACTTGCGCGGGTTGCCGATGGATTCGAGGTACATCAGGGCGACGTCGGTGTCCGGGTCGTCGTACCAGTACTGCAGTACGTCGTTGCCGGAGACGTCCGCGCGGTTCCCGGAGGAGACGAAGGTCGACACGCCGGTCACACCCGTGACGCCTCCACCGCGCCGGTGCAGCCGGGACAGCAGGGCGATGCCGATGGCTCCGGACTGCGCGAACAGGCCGATGCGTCCGGGGCGGGGCATCTGGGGGGCGAGCGAGGCGTTCAGGCGCACGTCGGGCGACGTGTTGATGACACCGAAGGCGTTGGGCCCGATGATGCGCATCCCGTACGTGCGCGCGTGCCGCACGAGCTCGCGCTGGCGCTCGCGTCCCTCGGGGCCGCTCTCGGCGTAGCCGGCGGAGACCACCACCAGTCCCTGCACGCCGTGTTCGCCGCATTCCGTCACGACCCCGGGGACGTGTTCGGCGGGCACGGCGACGACGGCGAGGTCGACGGGTTCGGCGATGTCCCTGATGGAGCGGTGGGCCGGGACTCCGTCGAGTTCCTTCTCCTGGAGGGCCGCGTTCACGGCGTACAGGCGTCCGGTGAACCCGGCTTCCCGGAGGTTGTCGAGGACGCTGCGGCCGACCCCGCCGGGTGTGCGCCCGGCGCCGATGACGGCGACGGAGCCGGGGGCGAGCAGCCGCTGCACGGAGCGGGCCTCGGCGCGCTGTTCCCGCGCACGCTGCACGGCCAGGGACCGGTCGGTGGGTTCGAGGTCGAACTCCAGGCGTACGACACCGTCCTCGAAGCTGCGCTTCTGGGTGTATCCGGCGTCCGTGAACACCTTGATCATCTTGTTGTTGGCGGGCAGCACCTCGGCGGCGAAGCGGCGGATGCCGCGCTCGCGGGCCACCGCGGCGATGTGCTCGAGCATCGCGGAGGCGACACCGCGGCCCTGGTGGGCGTCCTGCACGAGGAAGGCGACCTCGGCCTCGTCGGCGGGCGCGGAGGCGGGCATGCCGTCGGCGTTGATCCGGTCGTAGCGCACGGTGGCGATGAACTCACCGCCCACCGTGGCCGCGAGACCCACGCGGTCCACGAAGTCGTGGTGGGTGAAGCGGTGGACGTCCTTGGCGGACAGCCGCGGATAGGGCGCGAAGAAGCGGTAGTACTTCGACTCGTCCGACACCTGCTCGTAGAAGCTGACCAGACGTTCGGCGTCGTCGACGGTGATGGGCCTGATGCGTGCGGTGCCGCCGTCGCGCAGCACCACGTCGGCCTCCCAGTGGGCTGGGTACTCGTGCCGGTCCGCCGAGGTCTGCATGGGCCCCAGAGTACGGCTCGCGTACGACAACGGCGCGAGGCAGTCTGAGGGTGACGGGCGTCGGAACGGGTCCTCGGCCGACACCGCGGCGGGCGAGGTCCGGGACAGTCCGGGCACGCCTCGCGATATGAAAGAATGGTCTAGACAACCCTGAACACCCGAAGGGCAGCATCACATGGCTGAGCGCCGCGTCAACGTCGGCTGGACCGAGGGCCTCCACGCCCGCCCCGCCTCCATCTTCGTCCGGGCCGCCACGGCTTCCGGCATCCCCGTGACGATCGCCAAGGCCGACGGGGACCCCGTCAACGCGGCCTCCATGCTCGCGGTCCTCGGCCTGGGCGCCCAGGGCGGCGAGGAGATCGTCCTCACATCGGACTCCGAGGGCGCGGATGCCGCTCTCGACCGTCTGGCGAAGCTGGTCGCCGAGGGGCTCGACGAGCTCCCCGAGACCGTCTGAGCCGCCCACGAGGCACCCGGACACACGGCCGAGCCGCGCCCCCCTTCACCGGATGGCGCGGCTCGGCCGTTTTTCCGTACCCTCGCCCGGAATTCCCCGCATGGCACGTACGACCTCGCGCCATGGCCGCGGGAATGGCGTGCGCCGAAATTCCGGACACACGCGTAAAAGGGCATCAGAATGAGCCCCTGCCGAATATCCCTCTTTGTATACGGCGCCCGTGTTAATGACGCGGGCCCGTCATGTTTACGGGATGTTGCGAACTTCTCACACGGTCCGGCCGGTCGCCGCCGGGAAATCGGAGCCGGTGCGCGGCCGTGGCGCGCTCGGTGTGCAGGGCCGTGATCGCGCGGGCCCGCTCACTGTCCCCGCGGGCGACCGCGTCCACGATGCCGCCGTGCTCGGCCCAGGACTCCGCGGGGTCGGCCGGCGCCTCCACCGAGTACATCCAGGCGATCTTGTGGCGCAGCTGGGCGAGCGTCGAGGTGAGCGCGGGGCTGCCGGACGCCTGCGCGAGCGTCTCGTGGAACCAGCCGCCCAACGAGCGCAGATCCTCGCTGTGGCCTCGCCTGGAGCGCTCCTGCCCCAGCCTGACCAGACCTCGCAGCACCTTCAGGTGGGCCTCCGTGCGCCGCTGCGCGGCCCTCGCGGCACCCAGCGGTTCCAGCAGCATGCGCATCTCCAGGAGGTCCGCGGCCTCCAGTTCGGAGGGCTCCGCGACACACGCGCCCGCGTGCCGGCGGGTGACCACGAACCCCTCGGCCTCCAGCGTGCGCAGGGCCTCGCGCACGGGGACGCGCGAGACGCCGTATCGGCGCGCGAGCAGTTCCTCGGTGAGGCGGCCGCCGCGCTCGTAGACACCCGCGACGATGTCGTCACGGATCGCCGTGCACACCGAGTGCGCCGGAATACGCATGACCGACCTCCGCTTTAATCCCCGTGAAACGCCGTCGATTGACGCTTGTTCAGTGACTCTATTGCAGGAAGCCTGAATTTCCGATGGCAGGTCTGAATCCATGGATATTTTTTGGACAGACGGCGTCCGGAAACGACGATGCCCCGGCTCGGTGAGCCAGGGCATCGAAAGCGGCGAAGAAGCCGCGAAGCGGTCGTCAGAGGTTGACGCCGTGCGAGCGCAGGTACGCGACCGGGTTCATGTCCGATCCGTACTCGGCGGTCGTACGGGCCTCGAAGTGAAGGTGCGGACCGGTGGTGTTGCCGGTGTCCCCCGAGAGGGCTATCTGCTGCCCCGGAGTGACCGTCTGACCCACGGACACACCGATGGACGAGAGGTGGCCGTACATGGTGTACGTGCCGTCGTGCATCTTGATCACGACTTGATTGCCGTACGCGCCGCCGTCTCCGGCCGTGACGACCGTGCCGGCACCGACGGAGTGGACCGGCGTGCCGGTCGCGGCGTGGAAGTCGACTCCGGTGTGGCTGCCGGACGACCAGAGGCTGCTGCTGGCCTGGTAGCCGGTGGAGACGTACGAACCGGTGATCGGCATGACGAACGTGTTCAGGCGCTTGCGCTCGGCCTCGCGGGCGGCGCGCTCCTTGGTCTCGCGCAGCTTCTGGGCCTGCTCCGCGGCCTGCTTGCGCGCGGTCTGCTCGGCCTGCTTGCGCGCGGCGGCCTCGTCGGCTGCGCGCAGCTGCGCGAAGGCCTGGGCGTCGATCTGGTCGGCGACCGTGTCGTTGAGGGTGACGGTCTGGGTCAGTCCGGTCTGCTCGACGGAGGCTTCCGCGGCGAACGCGGGGGCGGCCAGGGTTCCGATGACACCGGTGGTGGTGAGCGCCGCGACCCCGACGGCGGTCGTGGTGGTCGTGCTGTGCACGCGGCTCGTACGACGGTGTTTGCCGGTGCCACAGGTGAACGCCATGTAGGGGCTGATCCTTTCCTTCCCTCTCGCCTACCGGGTTAGCTGACGGGTTCGGAGCAGGAAGGTCTCCTACGGGCCCCCTCCGGAGAGGGCGTCCGATTCACCCCAGGGACTACGTGTGGGTCCCCGGCTCCCCTGACTCGCGTCATGGGGGACTCGGCGATGACTGCCCGGTGCCGCGGGCGCGGCGCACTGCGTGACGAACAGCCGCACTGACGCTAAGCGGGGCAACTTTCGAACAACAAACGGATCACGATTTTTGTAACGCATCCCACAGGGCAGAAGGGTGACCGTCATACGAATACGGACATCTTGGGAACGGCTTCCGGAAAAAAGAAGGGCCCTGACGGCTCTTCAGCCGTCAGGGCCCTCCCTCGTCGCACGGTTCTACTCGGCGGCCACCACGGTGACTTCACCGATTCCGAGGGCCCTGACCGGCTCCGCGATCTGCGCCGCGTCGCCCACCAGGACGGTCACCAGACGGTCCGTCGGGAAGGCGCTCACGGCCGCCGCGGTGGCCTCCACGGTGCCGGTGGCGGCCAGCTGCCGGTAGAGCGTCGCCTGGTAGTCGTCCGGCAGGTGCTGCTCGACCTGGTCCGCGAGCGTGCTCGCGACCGCCGCGGCCGTCTCGAACTTGAGGGGCGCGACGCCCACCAGGTTCTGCACGGCGACGTCGCGCTCCGCGTCGGTCAGGCCCTCGGCCGCGAGGGTGCGCAGCACCGTCCACAGGTCGTCGAGCGCGGGACCGGTGTTGGGGGTGTCGACCGAGCCGCTGATGGCGAGCATCGCGGCACCCGTGCCGTCCGGCGCGGAGCGCAGGACCTGTCCGAACGCCCGCACGCCGTAGGTGTAGCCCTTCTCCTCGCGCAGGACGCGGTCCAGGCGCGAGGTGAGGGTGCCGCCGAGGCAGTAGGTGCCGAGGACCTGCGCGGGCCACACGCGGTCGTGCCGGTCGGCGCCGACCCGGCCGATGAGCAGCTGCGTCTGGACGGCGCCGGGACGGTCGACGATGATCACGCGGCCGGTGTCGTCGGCGCTCACCGGCGGCACGGGGCGCGGCTGGGCGGCCGAGCCGGTCCAGGAGCCGAGCGTGTCGGTGAGGAGTTCGTCGAGATCGACACCGGTCAGGTCACCGACGACGACCGCGGTGGCCGTGGCGGGGCGCACGTGCTTCTCGTAGAAGGCACGAACGGCCGACGCGTCGATGTTCTGGACCGTCTCCTCGGTGCCCTGGCGGGGGCGCGACATGCGCGCGCCCGCCGGGAACAGCTCCTTGGAGAGCTCCTTGGCGGCACGACGGGCGGGATTGGCCGTCTCGTGCGGGATCTCGTCCAGCCGGTTGGTCACCAGCCGCTCGACCTCGCTGTCCGCGAACGCGGGGGCCCTCAGGGCGTCCGCGAGCAGGCCGAGGGCCTTGGCCAGGCGCGAGACCGGCACTTCGAGGGACAGGCGCACACCGGGGTGGTCGGCGTGCGCGTCGAGCGTGGCACCGCAGCGCTCCAGTTCGGCGGCGAAGTCCTCGGCCGAGTGCTTGTCGGTGCCCTCGGAGAAGGCGCGCGCCATGATCGTGGCGATGCCGTCCAGGCCCGCCGGCTCGGCGTCCAGCGGCGCGTCGAGGTTCACCTCGACGGCCACGACCTGCTGGCCGGGGCGATGGCAGCGCAGCACGGTCAGACCGTTGTCCAGGGTGCCCCGCTCGGGGGCGGGGAACGCCCACGGCTTCGGCTGGCCGGCCTGGGGCTGCGGGTGGAAGTCCATGGTGGCGAGCTCGGTCACTTCGCCGCCTCCTCGTCGGTCTCGTCGGCGGAGTCAGCCGCGTCGGCTGCTTCGGCGGTGGTCGGCTCGTAGACGAGCACCGCGCGGTTGTCGGGGCGCAGGCGGGCCTTGGCGGCCTCCCGGACCTCCTCCGCCGTGACGTCGAGGACGCGCTGCACGGCGGTCAGGGCGAGCTGCGGGTCGCCGAACAGGACGGCGTAACGGCACAGTTCGTCGGCGCGGCCCGCCACGGTGCCGAGCCGGTCGAGCCATTCGCGCTCCAACTGGGCCTGGGCGCGCTCCATCTCACCGGCCGTGGGGCCCTCCTCGGCGAACCGGGCGAGCTCCTCGTCGACGGCGGCCTCGATGACCGGGACCTCGACGTCGCCGGACGTCTTCACGTCCAGCCACCCCAGGGAGGGCGCTCCGGCGAGCCGCAGCAGGCCGAACCCGGCCGCGACGGCGGTGCGGTCACGGCGTACGAGCCGGTTGTAGAGCCGGGAGGACTCGCCGCCGCCGAGGACGGTGAGCGCCAGGTCGGCCGCGTCGCACGCGCGCGTGCCGTCCTCCGGGAGCCGGTAGGCGGCCATCAGGGCGCGCGCCGGCACGTCTTCCTCGACGACCTCGCGCACCTGCTCGCCGATGATGTCGGGAAGCGAGCCGTCCCGCGGGGCGGGCTTGCCGTCGTGCCCGGGGATGGAGCCGAAGTACTTCTCGACCCAGGCGAGCGTCTGCTCCGGGTCGATGTCGCCGACGACCGACAGGACCGCGTTGTTGGGCGCGTAGTTGGTGCGGAAGAACGCGCGGGCGTCCTCCAGGGTGGCCGCGTCCAGGTCCGCCATCGACCCGATCGGGGTGTGGTGGTACGGGTGGCCCTCGGGGTACGAGAGCGCGGTGAGCTTCTCGAAGGCGGTGCCGTACGGCACGTTGTCGTAACGCTGCCGGCGCTCGTTCTTCACGACGTCGCGCTGGTTCTCCATGGACTCGTCGTCCAGTGCCTCGAGCAGCGACCCCATGCGGTCGGCCTCCAGCCAGAGGGCGAGCTCCAGCTGGTGGGTGGGCATGGTCTCGAAGTAGTTGGTGCGCTCGAAGCTCGTCGTGCCGTTGAGGGAGCCGCCGGCGCCCTGGACGAGTTCGAAGTGACCGTTGCCGTGGACCTGCTTGGAGCCCTGGAACATCAGGTGCTCGAAGAGGTGGGCGAGACCGGTCCGGCCCTTGACCTCGTGGCGCGAGCCGACGTCGTACCAGAGGCACACCGCGGCGACCGGGGTCAGATGGTCCTCGGAGAGCACCACGCGCAGGCCGTTGGCCAGGCGGTGCTCGGTCGCTGTCAGGCCGCCGGAGCCTGCCTCAGCTGTGGCCGTGTGACCCATGGGCATGTACGTCCCTTCGATCGCGGAACTACGTCATTCCTGTCGGTCCTGCCACTGTATGCAAGCGCGCGGACGGCTGGCGAAGTTCCCGCACCTCGTACGCCGAGAGCGAGACTTCCGCGTGTTGTCGGCACACCTGGGCAAGCCCACCGGGAACCGTCTCGAACGCGCTCGGGGCCGCCGGACACCGGGCCGGACGGCCGTCCGGGAGCGGTCCCCGGGAGGCCCGCGCAGCGCGCCGCAGGGGCGCTACAGACGGGTCGCGGTCGGCGTTGTCAGTGGGGCGGTCCACAATGGTGCGCGTCAGAACCCGTTCATGCCCCGGCAGAGACTGTGAAGGAGCCGCAGCAGCGATGGCCCGCCGCAGCACGAAGACCCCGCCGCCCGACGACTCGTACGAGGAGAAGATCCTCGACATCGACGTCGTGGACGAGATGCAGGGCTCCTTCCTCGAATACGCGTACTCGGTCATCTACTCGCGAGCCCTGCCGGACGCCCGCGACGGCCTGAAGCCGGTTCACCGTCGCATCGTCTACCAGATGAACGAGATGGGCCTGCGCCCCGACCGCGGCTATGTGAAGTGCGCCCGTGTCGTCGGCGAGGTCATGGGTAAACTGCACCCGCACGGCGACGCGTCGATCTACGACGCCCTGGTGCGTCTGGCGCAGCCCTTCTCCATGCGTCTGCCTCTGGTCGACGGCCACGGGAACTTCGGTTCGCTCGGCAACGACGACCCGCCGGCCGCGATGCGTTACACCGAGGCCCGGATGGCCGACGCCACGTCGTTGATGACCGAGTCGATCGACGAGGACACCGTCGACTTCTCGCCCAACTACGACGGCCAGGAGCGGGAGCCGGTGGCCCTTCCGGCCGCCTTCCCGAACCTGTTGGTCAACGGCGCGTCGGGTATCGCCGTCGGCATGGCCACGAACATGCCGCCGCACAACCTCGGCGAGGTCATCGCCGCCGCCCGGCACCTCATCCGCTACCCGGGTGCCGACCTCGAGACGCTGATGAAGCACGTCCCGGGCCCCGACCTGCCCACCGGCGGCCGGATCGTCGGTCTCTCCGGGATCAGGGACGCGTACGAGTCGGGCCGCGGCACCTTCAAGATCCGCGCCACGGTGTCGGTCGAGGACGTCACGGCACGCCGCAAGGGCCTCGTCGTCACGGAACTGCCCTTCACGGTCGGTCCGGAGAAGGTGATCTCCAAGATCAAGGACCTGGTCGGCTCGAAGAAGCTGCAGGGCATCGCCGACGTCAAGGACCTCACCGACCGCGCGCACGGCCTGCGCCTGGTCATCGAGATCAAGAACGGCTTCGTGCCGGAGGCGGTCCTCGAACAGCTCTACAAGCTGACGCCGATGGAGGAGTCCTTCGGCATCAACAACGTGGCACTGGTGGACGGTCAGCCGCTCACCCTGGGCCTCAAGGAACTGCTGGAGGTCTATCTCGACCACCGCTTCGACGTCGTACGCCGCCGCAGCGAGTTCCGCCGCACCAAGAAGCGGGACCGGCTGCACCTGGTCGAGGGCCTCCTCGTCGCTCTCCTGGACATCGACGAGGTCATCCGCCTCATCCGCTCCAGCGACAACTCGGCGCAGGCCAAGGAACGCCTGATCGAGCACTTCTCGCTCTCCGAGATCCAGACGCAGTACATCCTGGACACGCCGCTGCGCCGGCTCACCCGCTTCGACCGCATCGAGCTGGAGTCGGAGCGCGACCGCCTCAACGGCGAGATCGACGAGCTGACCGGCATCCTGGACTCGGACTCGGAGCTGCGCAAGCTGGTCTCCGGCGAACTGGCCGCGGTGGCCAAGAAGTTCGGCACCGACCGGCGCACGGTTCTCCTGGAGTCCGCGGGCACTCCCGCCGCGACCGTCTCGCTCCAGGTCGCCGACGCCCCGTGCCGCGTCCTGCTGTCCTCCACGGGGCTGCTGGCGCGTACGGCGACCGGTGACCCCTTCGGGGAGGACCCGGACGGCAAGCGCACCAAGCACGACGTGATCGTCTCCGCGGTGCCCGCGACGGCACGCGGCGAGATCGGCGTGGTCACGTCCCTGGGACGCCTTCTGCGCCTGAACGTGATCGACCTGCCGCAGCTGCCCGAGACGGCGTCGGCGCCCAATCTCTCCGGGGGCGCTCCGATCACGGAGTTCCTGCCCTCCCTCGATCCGGACGAGACGGTGATCTGTCTGACGACGCTCGACGAGACGTCGCCGGGTCTCGCGATCGGCACGGAGCAGGGTGTCGTCAAGCGTGTGGTGCCCGACTACCCCTCGAACAAGGAGGAGTTGGAGGTCATCACCCTCAAGGACGGCGACCGGATCGTCGGCGCCGTCGAGCTGCGCACCGGCGAGGAGGACCTGGTCTTCATCACGGACGACGCCCAGCTGCTGCGCTACCAGGCCTCGCAGGTACGCCCGCAGGGCCGTGCCGCGGGCGGCATGGCGGGCATCAAGCTGACGGACGGCGCGAAGGTGATCTCGTTCACCGCGGTCGACCCGGCGGTCGACGCGGTGGTCTTCACGGTGGCGGGTTCGCGCGGAACGCTGGACGACTCCGTCCAGACCACGGCGAAGCTGACTCCCTTCGACCAGTACCCGCGCAAGGGCCGTGCCACCGGTGGTGTGCGCTGCCAGCGGTTCCTGAAGGGCGAGGACTGCCTGTCGCTGGCCTGGGCCGGTCCGGTGCCGGGACGCGCGGCGCAGAAGACCGGTATGCCCGTCGACCTGCCGGACATCGACCCGCGCCGTGACGGCTCGGGCATCTCGCTCGGCAAGCCGGTGTCGGTGGTGGCGGGCCCGGTGTAGTACGCGGTCAGCCCTCCGGGCTGGGCTCCTGTACGTAGCGGAGGACGCCCCACATGCTGTGTTCGTCGGCATGCGGGGCGTCCTCTTTGCATGCCTCCAGCTCCTTGGCCAGCGCCACCGTGTCGATCCCGGAGCCGATGAGGACGAGCTGGGTGAGCCGCTCGTCCGCGTCGGTCCAGGGTTCCGGATAGAAGCGCAGGAACCGCCCGACGGCATGCACGGCGTACCGGTTGCGGATGTCCTGGACGCCGAAGTCGACGTACCCCTTGATCCGGTAGAGCCCCTCGGGCCGGCTGTCGAGGAAGGCCATCAACCGCCGTGGCCCCAGAGGCGCCGCGGAGCTGAAGGAGAGGGATTCGTAGGAGGAGTGGAGATGACCGAGGTGGCCGTGATCCTCATGACCGCCCTCTCCCGGACCGTCCGCCCGGCCGTCGCCCTCGTCGTGCCGGTGGAGATCGTCGAAGGACAGCTGTCCGATGCGCTCCTCGCTGGGCCTGCAGTCGAAGAGGAACTCCGGATCGACCCGGCCGTAGGTGGCGGGGACGACCGCGGCACGGTCGGCGAGCTCCCGGACGACACCCAGTACGCGTCCGGCGTCCTCGGCCCGGTCGGTCTTGTTGACGACGACGAGATCGGCGAGAGCGAGGTGCCGGTCGATCTCGGGATGCCTCTCGCGCGTGCCGTCGAACTCGGCGGCGTCGACGACCTCGACGAGCCCGCCGTACACGATCCCCGGGTGCTCGCTGGCGAGCACCATGCGTACGAGTTCCTGGGGCTCGGCGAGTCCGCTCGCCTCGATGACGATGACGTCGATCCGGGCGGAGGGCTGAGCAAGCCGGTCCAGATATTGATCGAGTTCACTGACGTCGACCGCACAGCACAGACACCCGTTGCCGAGCGAGACGGTGGAGTCACCGAGCGCTCCGGCCACGGCCATCGCGTCGATCTCGATCGCGCCGAAGTCGTTGACGACGGCTCCGATGCGACTGCCACCGCTGCGGTGCAGGAGATGGTTGAGCAGTGTGGTCTTGCCGGAACCCAGGAAGCCGGCGAGAACGACGACCGGGATCTGGCGGGTACTCGACCGACTCACCACGCGCCCTCTCTGAAGCTGTGCGTACACCGGCACGCGGGACCGGCGCTCACACGGGGAATGAATGCCGACCCAGCATACGAGTGGGGGGAATCGCCCCGAAGTGAACGATTGTTAGCGGCGCTCGCGGGGCACACGTTGGACATGGCGCCGGTGGATGAGACCCGCACATCCCTCCGTGCGCCTCCTCTCCGCCTCCCCGCCGATCAGAGCCGCTCGGCAACACTGGGAGACGGCAAGCGCGCCGCCCACCGCTCGCCGGTCCGCTCCCTGTCGCCCCACAACCGACGACCGGCGGACGGTCGCCTGATTCGGGGGTTGACATGGCCACACTGAAAGTCAAGGTTCGTGGGTTGCGCGCCGCCGCCGCGGCGGCGGTCGGCCTGTTGACGGGGGCCGCCGTCACCCTCGCCGCGCAGCGATCCACGCTTGACGCGCTGCACGCGCGGATCGAACTGCTGGAGCAGGCCGCCCAGACCCAGCGACAGGCCAATCTCGCGCACCAGCAGCGACTCCACTGGGAGCTGCTGAGCAAGGCCATGGACGATCCCGAGCTGGCGGAGGTCCTGGACGCGTACGAGGGGACCGTCTCCCCGAGAAAACAGCGCCAGTTCCTCTTCACCAACGCCCTGTACACCAACGCGCTCTGCTACTACCGCATGGGCAACATGACCCGGGACGACTTCTTCGGCTTTGCCCGCGGGATGCTGCAGAACCCGATCTTCAGGGAGTACTGGTACGCGACGCGTCCCCACAGGGCAACGCTCATCAGCACATCGGACGAGGCGCAAATCGGACTCATGGTCGAAGATCTCCTCGCACAACTGGAGGAAACAGACACGGACGAGTGGTGGGTGGTGGGTGAACCACCGAGCGAGTAGCGCTTTCCACCTGCTTCGCTCCGGCGCGGACTCCTCCACCTGCGCCACCCTTGCGGGCAGATCACACGGCTGGGCGATAACGAACCTGTAAACCGGCGCGTTTCCCCAGATGCCAACACGATTGACTACTGCGCAATCACGTATTGGGTCGACCCCCACCACACCGTAGCTCTCCGCCGCCCGGTCCGAGGTCGCAGCCCCACAGGGCCGCATCGCGCCGCGCAGCAAGCGCGCAGACGCAATCCAACCTCGAGATCAAAGGGAATCCAGAACAGTGAGCCACATCATCCGTCGGATTGGCACTCCTCCGAGCCTGCGAGGAAGTGTGACCGGTGCCAATTGCCCAGACATTTTCGAACTGTCCGACGGAACGTTCGCTGTGATCGGAACCGATGTGACCGAGAAACTGGACGCCGAACTTCCATCCGACGCATCCCGGGCAGACTACGAAAGAATCGTCGTGGTCTCCCGCCAAACCCTTATTCACGCCAAGGCGGATATTCCTGACGCATAGGCCGAACGACGCATTCATCACGCGGTACCGGTGCGCGGCCCCCTCGCCATGCGTTTCGCTTTGCCCTCGGTAGCCCCGTTCCGTGAACCGCCCCGACCCTGACGGGCGGCCACGGGACGATCCACATCTGACCTCAGGGTCACCGCACGAAAGGCCGAGACAATGACGACCGTCCTCCGTCGCATCGGTGCCTCACCCCGTGCACGAGGCAGCGCAACTGGCCAGTCCTGTCCCGACATCTTCGAGCTCAGCGACGGCAGCTTCGCCGTCATCGGGCGCGAGGCCACCAGCGAGCTCGAGCGAGAGCTCCCGCCCGACGCCGCCCGAGCCGACGACGAGCGGATCGTGGTCATCACACGCGAGACTCTCGTCCGGGCCAAGGACGACATTCCTCCCGTGTAGCGGCCGCGGTTCCGCTGCGGAAGCCGCCCCGGCCCGGCACCGACCCGGTGCCGGGCCCGGTTCGTCCAAGGCGGCCGAACCGGGCGGGTCAGCGGCGAGCGGGGACCTTCACCGGCGGAACCGGACCCACATAGCGAGCCGCCGGGCGGATGATCTTCGAGTCTTCCGACTGCTCCATGATGTTCGCGCTCCAGCCGACCACGCGGGCGGCGGCGAAGGTGGGTGTGAACATCTCTCGGGGCAGCCCGCAGAGTTCCATGACCACACCGGCGTAGAACTCCACGTTGGTGTGCAGCTCGCGGCCCGGCTTGAGTTCGGCCAGGATCGCCTCCACCTGTCGCTCCACCTCGACCGCGAACTCCACGAGCGGGCCACCGAACTCCTGAGCCATCCCTCGGAGCATCTGCGAGCGCGGGTCCTCCGTACGGTAGACGGGGTGCCCGAAGCCCATGATGCGCTCGCCGGCGAGGACGCGTTCGCGGATCCAGGGGTCGATGCGGTCGGGCGTCCCGATCGCGTCGAGGGTGTCCAGCGCACGGCTGGGAGCGCCTCCGTGGAGAGGACCGGAGAGAGCCCCGACCGCGCCCACGAGGCAGGCCGCCACATCCGCGCCGGTGGAAGCGATCACCCGTGCCGTGAACGTTGATGCATTGAATCCATGGTCAATGGTTGAGATGAGGTATTGCTCGACCGCTCGAGCGCGGGCGGCGTCCGGCTCCGAACCCGTCAACATGTACAGGTAGTTGGCGGCGTACCCCAGGTCCTCGCGCGGCTCCACCGGGTCCAGCCCCCGCCCGATCCGGTACAGCGCGGTGAGCAGTGTGGGCACGGCCGCCGTCGCCGCGAGGCCGTCGTCGCGGCGTCGCCCGGCGTCGATGTCGTACACCGGCCGGAACCCCAGGGAGGCCCCGAGCAGCGACAACGCGGTACGCAGCCCGGCGAGGGGGCCCGACGGTCCGGTCGCCGCCGCGATCGCGGGCAGCGCGTCGCGCACGTCGTCCGGCAGCCTGCGCAGCCGCGCGGTCCGCGCGGTGAAGGCGGCACGGCGGGCCTCGTCGGGCAGCTCGCCGTGGGCCAACAGGTGCCAGACCTCCTCGAAGCCGCACGCCTGCGCGAGGTCGACGGCCGAGTACTGGCGGTAGTGGTAGAAGCCCTCCAACCCCCTCACGTCACCCAGTTCGGTGTCGGTGACGACGACGCCGGCGAGACCTCGCGGAACGTCGGCAGGTACGACGGCAGAGGTGGACGCGGCTTGGTTGATCGGCATGTTTCCTCCCTGGACTTGATTCGACTGTCCATGCTTGACTCTATAACTGTCAATATTGATCCAATCAATATACCGATCCACAGATACGGTGGCGCTCATGAGGGATCGAGAAGCGGCAGCACCTGCGCACGAAGGCCGGCGGCTCAGCACCAAGGAGACCGCCGAGCTGCTCGGCGTGAAGCCGGAGACCGTGTACGCGTATGTGAGCCGGGGTCAGCTCAGCAGCAGGCGGGAGCCGGGAGGGCGCGGGAGCACGTTCGACGCCAAGGAGGTCGAGGCCCTCGCGCGGCGCAACAGACGGGAGGGCGGCGGCATTTCGAGCGGTGGCGGCGAGCTCTCCGTCCGCACCCGCATCACGTTGATCGACAAGGACCGGTACTACTTCCGGGGTGTCGACGCGACGGAACTGGCCGCACGGTACTCCTACGAGGAGATCGCCGAATGGCTGTGGACCGGTGAGCTGCGCCCCGGCGTCACGTTCACGGCTCCGGAGGCAGCCGTGACCGCCGCCCGGCGCGGCGTCGAAGCGCTGCCCGAGCACAGCGGCCCGACCGACTGGCTGCGCGTCGCGGCGATCGCCGCGGCGGCCGCCGACCCGCTGCGCTTCGACCTCTCCGAGAACGCCGTGCTCGGCACCGGACGCACCCTCATTCCCACCCTCGTCGCCGCGCTTCCGACCGTGCGGCACGACCACCGCGACGAAGGTCCGCTGGCCCGTCGGCTGTGGGCACGGCTCAGCGGGCGCGAACCCGACGACGCGTCAGTGCGGGTGCTGGACACGGCACTCGGGCTGCTCGTCGACCACGACCTGGCGGCCTCGACGCTGGCGGTCCGGGTCGCGGCATCGGCCCGCGCCCACGCGTACGCGGCCGTGTCGGCGGGCCTCGGCGTCCTCGAAGGGCCCCTCCACGGGGCGGCCAGCGGGCTCGCGCACCGACTGCTGCTGGACGTCCTGGACCAGGGCACCGCGGCTCCCGTGGTCGCCGACGAACTGCGCGCAGGGCGCCGTGTCCCCGGGCTCGGCCATCGGCTCTACCCCGGCGAAGACCCACGCGCGCGTGCCCTGTTCGCCCTCCTGGAAGAGATGCCCGGCGCGGCACCCGCACTCGAGGCGGCCCATGACGTGGTGACCACCACGGCCCGGCACGCCCCTCTGCACGCCAATGTCGATCTGGCGCTGGCCGTCCTCACCGTCTCGTCCGGGATGCCGGCCTCCGCGGGAGAGACGATCTTCGCTGTCGCCCGGACGGCCGGCTGGATCGCCCACACCCTGGAGGAGTACGCGGAGCGCCCGTTGCGCATGCGGCCGAGCGGCCACTACGTGGGCGAGCGGCCGCCTCAGCCACTCCCCCGCCGGAGCTAGACGGCGCGCGCCCGGCGCGCGGAGAGGACCTGTGCGCGCTCTCCAAGCGCTGCATCCCGCCCCGCGCTTCCGTACGCCCCACCATGCGCCCGGACCACCCCTGGCGCGCCCCCTGTGGACGGCGGGAAGTCACCCCGGGCGAAGTCAGGTTAGGCTCACCTCTGTGAGTACGTGCACGACCGCGTCGCGGCAGTTCGACGAGCCCATTTCCGGGACCGCGGCCACTGCGAGGACATGGCTGCTCATCGAGCAGCCCGGCCCCTGGGGTGCCAAGGCGCTCACTTCGAGCCACCTGGATCCCGCGGTCGGCCGCGCCCTCGAAGCGGCCGCACAGGGCACGGGGGTACGGATCGCCCTGATCCGGCGTCCCGGGCGCCATGCCGACTGCGGCTCTCCCGCCGAACGGCATGTGTACGTGGCCCACACCACCCCGGGAAACGCGTGGCTGCACAGCGCCACGACGCACGACCCCGGACACTTGCTCGGCCTCGACTTCGCCGCGCTCGGCGCGGGCGATCCGCGCTCCTTCGAAGAGGTTCTCCAAGGACGGCCCCACACCGGCGATCCGCTGGCCCTCGTCTGCACCAACGGCAAGCGCGACCGCTGCTGCGCCCTGCTCGGACGCCCGCTGGCGGCGGAACTGGCCGCTTCCGGCGTCGGCGGCACCTGGGAGGTGACTCATCTGGGAGGTCATCGCTTCTCCCCCACCGTGCTGATCCTGCCGTACGGGTACGCGTACGGCCGTGTTGAGGCCCATGCCGTCAAGGAGATCCTCCAGGGCGTCCGGGAGGGCCGGGTCGTCACCGAGGGGTGTCGCGGGAACTCCGCCTGGGAACGCCCCGGCCAGGCGGCCGAGCTGGCCGTACGGACGGCGTCGGGGGAGCACGCCGCCGATGTCCTGACGGTGATCCGCACGGACGGCACCGCGCCGCGCTGGGAGGTGACCGTCGCCCACTCCGACGGCCGCCTGTGGCGGGTCGTGGTCGCGCGGGGCGCCTCTCTGCCGCCGCGCCCGGAGAGCTGCGGCTCGGCACTCGGTTCACCGGCGCGGATGGACGTGGTGGCTGTGCGGCAGCTGGAGGAGACGGCTGTCGCCGTGGCCTGCTGACGGCCCGGGCCCGCGAGATCGACGGGGCCGGGGTACGACGCACGGACCGACCAGAGGTCGTATCAGGCCCCCACCGCCCGACCCGCTGCGCTGCGCCGGACCGACAGCCGCATCATCCATTGATCAAGAGATCCACACCACACCCCCTTCGGAGGGGTGCGCACTCCCCCGTACCGTCGTGGCCATGAGCCCCACTCCCCTCGCACGACGACTGCGCCTCGGTCTGCCGCGGCGGGTGTTCGCCCAGGTGCTGCTGATGCAGATCGCGATCGCGGTGGGGGTCGCGGTACTCGCCACCGGGCTGTTCCTGGCCCCGCTGAGCGCACAGCTGGACGACGAGGCCATGCGGCGCGCTCTCGCGATCGCGCAGACCACGGCCGCCCAGCCGCAGATCGCCGTGGACCTCCAGCGGACGGCCCCCTCCAGGACCGGCCCCGTGCAGGCCGAGGCCGAGCGGATACGGAAGGCGAGCGGTGCCGAGTACGTCGTCGTGATGGACATGCGAGGCATCCGCTGGTCGCACAGGTCCCCCGCCCAGATCGGCAGACCGGTCTCGACGAGCCCGCAGCAGGCCCTGGCCGGCAGGGATGTCATGGAGATCGACACCGGAACCCTGGGGCGGTCCGCACGGGGCAAGGTGCCGCTGCGCGACGCCGGCGACCGGATCGTCGGCGCGGTGTCGGTGGGTATCAAGTACGACAGTGTGCGGGCCCGGCTGATCGACGCGATCCCGGGACTGTTCGCGTACGCGGGCGGAGCCATGGCCGTCGGCGCGCTGGCCGCGTATCTGATCTCCCGCAGGGTCCAGAGACAGACCCGTGACCTGGCCTTCTCCGACATCGCGGCGCTGCTGGCGGAACGCGAGGCGATGCTGCACGGCATCCGGGAGGGCGTGGTCGCCCTGGACCGCGGCAGTCGTGTACGCCTTCTGAACGACGAGGCGCAGCGGCTCCTCGGGGTCGGCGCCGAGGCCATCGGCCGGCCGCTCGACGACGCGCTCGGTCCGGGCCGTACGACGGATGTGCTGGCGGGACGCGTCACCGGCACGGACCTGCTCACCGTCCGCGGCCAGCGCGTCCTGGTCGCCAACAGGATGCCCACCGAGGACGGCGGAGCTGTCGCCACCTTGCGCGACCGGACCGAACTGGAGCAACTCGGCCGTGAGCTCGACTCCACGCACGGCCTGATCGACGCTTTGCGCGCACAGGACCATGAGCACGCCAACCGAATGCACACGCTCCTGGGGCTGCTCGAACTGGAGATGTACGACGACGCCGTGGAGTTCATCGGGGAGGTGGTCGGCGACCACAGGGTCACCTCGGAACAGGTCACCGAGAAGATCCACGATCCGCTGCTCGCCGCCCTTCTGGTCGGCAAGGCGACCGTGGCGACCGAGCGCGGAGTGGCACTGTGGGTCTCGGACCGGACGCTGCTGCCGGACCGGCTGGTCGACCCGCGCGGGCTCGTCACCGTCGTCGGCAACCTGGTCGACAACGCGCTCGACGCCGTCGCGGGCACGCCGCACGCGCGCGTGGAGGTCGAATTGCGCGCCGAGGGACGGACCGCCGTGCTGCGGATACGGGACACCGGGCCCGGCATCCCTGAGGAGCGGCGGGAGCTGATCTTCACGGACGGCTGGAGCACCAAGCAGCCGCCCGCACACGGCAAGCGTGGAATCGGCCTCTCGCTGGTGCGGCGCCTCGCCGAGCGGCAGGGCGGCAGCGCGGAGGTGACCGACGCGGACGGCGGCGGCGCCGAGTTCATCGTCGTCCTGCCGGAGGCGCTGACCGACCCGTCGCTCACACAGAAGGACGCCACCGAAAACACCGGGAACACCGGGAACACCGGGAACACCTGGAGTGCCGGGAACACCGGGACCGACCGGAGCACCGGGTACCCCTACGGGGAGTCGTGATGATCCAGGTCCTGGTCGTGGACGACGACACGCGGGTCGCCCGCGTCAACGCCGCCTACGTGGAGAGGGTGCCGGGATTCCGTGTCGCGGGGCAGGCGTACAACGCGGCCGAGGCGCTGCGCCGCGTGGAGGAGCTTCCGCGCCCGGACCTGGTCCTCATGGACCATCACCTGCCGGACGAGACAGGTCTCGCGGTCGTCCAGGAGATGCGCCGACGCGGGCATCAGATCGATGTGATCATGGTGACCGCCGCGCGTGACCTCGTGACCGTCCGGGCGGCGTTGCGGCAGGGCGTACTCCAGTACCTGGTCAAGCCGTTCTCGTTCGCCGGGCTGCGCGCCAAACTGGAGACGTACGCGGATCTGCGACGCACGCTCGACCGCGGCGGTACGGCCGAGCAGTCCGATGTGGACCTGATCTTCGGGCCCCTCTCGGCAGGCTTCGTGCCCGACCTGCCCAAGGGTCACTCCCCGCCGACGGCCGAACTCGTACGGCGGGCCCTGTTGAACGCGGAGGGCTCGCTGTCGGCCCAGGAGGTCGCGGAGGAGACCGGACTGAGCCGGCAGACCGCACAGCGCTATCTGAAGCTCCTGGAGCGTACGGGGAAGGCTCGTCTGACCCTCCGATACGGCGACGCGGGCCGCCCGGAGCACCGCTACGCCTGGGCCACCCGCACCTGAGGACACCCCCGACGAAGCGGTCGTACGGCCGCCCCGCCGCCCGTACGACCGGCGGGGGAGCACGGTCGTACGGGCGACGGGGCGGCTCGGCGTGTCATCGACGGCGGGCGGTCAGCCGGTGGCCTTCTTCACGAACTCCGTGGTGTACGTCTTGCCCAGGTCCACGTCGGCGTTCCTGATGTTCGGGTTGAACGCCTTGAGGACCTTCTCGACGGTCTCGGGACCGTTCTCGGGCATCACCCCGTCCTCGGTGAACATCGGCAGCGTGCTCTCGATCGCCCCGGCGTACAGCGTCTGGTCGCCCTGCGAGTAGTCGGCGGGCATCTTGGCGGCGATCTCGGAGGCGCTGTGCCCGGCCATCCACCGGAGGGTCTTCACGAAGGCGTTCGCGAGCTTCTGGACCGTCTCCTTGTGACCGTTGACCCAGTCCGTCTGCATGTACAGACTTGACGACGGGTACGGCCCGCCGAGCGCCTTCTGGGAGCCCTCGGGCGTGCGCATGTCGATGAGTACCTTGCCGAGCTTCTTCTCCATGACCGTGGCGACGGTGGGATCCGTCGTCATGCCGCCGTCGATGGCGCCCTGCTGGAGAGCGGAGACGAACGTCGGGCCGGCACCGACGGCGACCGGCGTGAACTCGCTGACCGGCACACCGTTCTTGACCGCGAGGTACTTCGTGAGGAAGTCGGTCGAGGAACCGAGTCCGGTGACACCGAGCTTCCTGCCCTTGAAGTCCTTGGGTGAAGTGATGTCGCCCGCACGCTTGGCGGAGACGATCTCGACCTCACCGGGAGCGTGCGAGAACTGCACGACGGACTCCACCGCCTTGCCCTTGGTCTGCAGGTCGAGCGTGTGGTCGTAGAAGCCGACGGCTCCCTGCACCTGTCCTGACACGAGGGCGGTCTCGGCCTGGACACCGGCCGGCTCGCTGAGGAGCTCGACGTTCAGACCGGCGTCCTCGAAGTAGCCGAGCCTCTGAGTGAGCATCGCCGGCAGGTAGATGACCTTGTCCAGCCCACCGACCATGATCTTGACGTGCTCCCCCTTGCCACCACCCCCGCCGCTGCCGGAGTCGGCCGTCGTGCTCGCCGCGTCATTGGCGCAGGCGGTGAGCGAGGAGAGAGCGAGGAGACCGGCGGCTGCCAGCGCGGAGTATCTGGCGGTCTTGCGCATGGTGGTTCACGTCCTTGTGAGTGGAGGGCAGGCCGTGCGTGCGTACGGGTGAGGGCGGATCGTGCGTACGGGCGGCCTCGTACGTGTGCGAGGAATTGGTCGTACGCGCTTGCCGGGGTGAGGTCAGCGGTCGGATTCCGACGGCTTCCAGCGGAAGATGCGGCGTTCACCGAACGTCAGCAGTCCTTCGGCGAGCAGAGCGACGACGGCGAGGATGACCATCGCCGCGTACACCCCCGCCGCGTTGAAGGTGCCCTGCGACTGGGCGACGAGCAGGCCGATGCCCTTGGTGGCGCCGATGTACTCGCCGACGATCGCGCCGATGAGCGCGAAGCCGAAGCTGACATGGAGGCTGGTGAAGATCCACGAGGTGGCGGACGGTATGACGACCTGCAGCGTCACCCTGCGGTCGCTCGCTCCCAGGATCCGGGCGTTGGCCACCAGGTTCCGGTCGACCTCCCGGGCGCCCTGGAAGGCGTTGAAGAACACCGGGAAGAACACGAGCACCACGGCCGAGGCGACCTTGGAGGCGGGTCCGAGCCCGAACCAGATCACGAAGATGGGCGCGAGGACGATCCGAGGTATGGAGTTGAGCACCTTGATGTACGGACCAAGGATGTCTGCGAGCAAGGTGATACGCCCCAGGGCGATACCGAGGAGCACACCGGCGACCACACCGATGACCCAGCCGAGCAGCGCCTCGTGAAGCGTGTACCAGATCTGCTCGCCGAGAGAACCGAGCGCGGTCCCGTGCATCACCCAGGTCTGGATCTGTTCCCAGATCTTCGAGGGCATCGAGAAGTTGAACGGGTCGATGACCTCGGCCCGTGAGAGGACCTCCCACAGGCCGAGCACGGCCACCAGGAGCAGCACCCGGGCGGCGCCCACCACGATCCTGCGCCTGCGGGCGGCGCGGGCGCGGGTGTGCGCGCGGCCCGGAGTCCTGGCCGTTTCGACGGCCGGAGCGCTGAGAACGTCAGGCGACATCAGCGGCGCCCCTTTCACGGGTGATGCGGACCTCTTCGCCGAGGGACTCCCAGATCTCGCGGTAGATCTCGATGAACCGCGGCTCCAGGCGCACCGATTCGACCTTGCGCGGCCGCGGCAGATCGATGTCGAAGACCTGCTTCACGGTGGCCGGACCCGCGGTCATCACGACGACCTTGTCGGCGAGCGCGATGGACTCCTCCAGGTCGTGGGTGACGAAGACGACCGAGGCGCCCGTGCCTGCCCACAGCTCGAGCAGTTCGTCGGACATCAGCGCCCTGGTCTGCACGTCGAGCGCGGAGAACGGCTCGTCCATCAGCAGGATCTCGGGGTCGTTGACGAAGGTGGCGGCGAGGGCGACGCGCTTGCGCTGACCACCGGAGAGCTGGTGCGGATAGCGGTCCTCGAAGGCCGCGAGCCCGACCCTGGCGAGCCACTCCCTGGCGCGTTCCCTCGCCTCGACCTTGGGCACGCCACGGAACCGGGGCCCGGCCATCACGTTGGACAGGACCGTGCGCCAGGGAAAGGTCGCGTCCTGCTGGAAGACGAAACCGACCTTGTCCCCGACGCCTGCGACCGGCTCCCCGGCGACCAGGACCTCGCCCTCGGTGGGCTCCTCAAGACCGCTGACCAGGGTCAGCGTCGTGGACTTCCCGCAGCCGGTCGGTCCGACCACCGCGACGAACTCGCCACGGCCGACGGTCAGGTCAAGGTCCCTGACGGCTGTGTGCAAACCCCCCGACGGGGTCTTGAAGATCTTGCTCGCGCCCCGCAGCTCGATGGCGGGGCTGGTGTCTGTGCTCATGGCCCGGGACGGTAGATGTGGTGCGGGCCACAGCATCAGTCTTGTGGGCGCAAGGCGTTCTTCTGCTCGCAAGGGTCTGTTGTGCTCATTTTGCTCGCGCTACAACAGCGGAGCCGAAACACGGGCGCACCATACGCCCAGGCCTTGAGAGAAAGAGGCCCGATGATTGACGTCCTGGTCGTGGACGACGACTTCCGCGTCGCCGAGATCAACGCGAAGTACGTGAGCAAGGTTCCCGGGTTCCGGGTGGCCGCCCGCGCGCACAGTGCCGCCCAGGCTCTGGCCGCGATCGAGCGCGCTCCCGTCGATCTGGTGCTGCTCGACCACTATCTGCCGGACAGGACGGGACTCGAACTCGTCCACCGGATGCGGGAGAACGGTCACGGCACCGACGTCATCATGATCACCGCGGCCGGCGATGTGGCCACCGTACGGGCGGCGATGCGCCTGGGTGCCCTGCACTACCTGATCAAACCGTTCACGTTCACCGCCCTGCGCACACGCCTCGACTCCTACGCCGCCCTGCGCCGTACCGTCGACCGGGTGGGCGGCCGCGGTGTGACGGGTCAGGAGCAGGTCGACCGGATCTTCGGGGCCCTGCGCACCGCACCCGCGCCGTCCTCCCCCGGACTCCCCAGCGGCCACTCGGAGCCGACCACGGACCTGATCTGCGATGTGCTGCACCAGGCGAGCCAGCCGCTGTCGGCCCACGAGGTGGCCGCCGAGACCGGCCTGAGCCGATCCACCGCCCAGCGCTATCTGCGGCACCTGGAACAGGCGGGGCGGCTGCGGCTCTCCCTCAAATACGGCGACACAGGGCGCCCGGAACACCGCTACGCATGGGTGACGCCCTGAGCCGGCACTCCCCCGACAGCTGGATGCCGTCTGGATCATGCCGTCCCGGGGCGGTCGCTCTCGGCCCTCAGACGGCCCCGGCGCCCGTGAGCGCGCGGACCTCGATCTCGGCGTGCTTGGCCTCGTCCGGCGGCTCCGCCGAGGTGACGGTGCCGAGCCAGCCGGCGACGAAGCCCAGGGGGATCGAGACGAGGCCCGGATTCTGAAGCGGGAAGTACTGGAAGTCCACGCCCGGGAAGAGCGATTCGGGACTGCCCGACACCACCGGCGACAGCAGCACGAGCACCACCGCGGGCACCAGGCCGCCGTAGACGGCCCACACGGCGCCACGCGTCGTGAAGGACCGCCAGAACAAGGAGAACAGCAGCACCGGTAGGTTCGCGGACGCGGCGACGGCGAAGGCGAGCCCGACCAGGAAGGCCACGTTGAGGTCACGGGCGAGGAGGCTCAGGCCGATGGCGATCACGCCGATGCCGACCGACGCGGCACGCGCCACCGCGACCTCGCCGTGCGGCTTGGCGCGGCGGCGGCGCGACGAGGCGTACAAGTCGTGGGCCACGGCCGCCGAGGACGCGAGGGTGACTCCTGCGACGACCGCGAGAATGGTGGCGAAGGCGATGGCGGCGACGACCGCGAACAGGACTGTTCCTCCTGTGGAGTTGGCCCCACCGCCCAGATCCAGGGCCAGCAGCGGAACGGCGGTGTTCCCCGCGGCGTTCGATCCGCGCACCGCCTCGGGACCGACGACGGCAGCGGCAGCGAAGCCCAGCACGATCGACATCAGGTAGAAGCCGCCGATGAGCCCGATCGACCACAGCACCGAGCGCCGGGCGGCTCGCGCGGTGGGCACGGTGTAGAAGCGCGACAGGATGTGCGGCAACCCGGCGGTGCCGAGCACGAGTGCGAGCCCGAGGCTCATGAAGTCGAAGCGTGCCGTCCAGTCACCGCCGTATTTCAGCCCGGGTGCGAGAAAGGCCTGGCCATGGCCGCTGCGCCCCGCGGCCGTGCGCAGCAGTTCGTTGATGTTCCCGTGGAACCGCATCAGGACCAGCACGGTGAGAACGATGGCCCCGCCGATGAGCAGAACCGCCTTGACGATCTGGATCCAGGTCGTCGCCCGCATCCCTCCCATCGACACATAGATCACCATGAGCGCGCCGACACCGATCACCGTCCAGTTGCGCGCCGCGTCACTCGTGCCTCCCAGCAGCAGCGAGACCAGGCTGCCCGCGCCCACCATCTGCGCCACCAGATACAGAACGGACACCACCACCGAGGACGTTCCGGCCGCGACCCGCACCGGCCGTTCGTCCATCCGGGCCGCGACGACGTCGGCGAGCGTGAACCGGCCGCAGTTGCGCACCAGTTCGGCGACGAGGAAGAGAACGACCAGCCAGGCCACCAGGAATCCCACGGCGTACAGCAGACCGTCGTAGCCGTACAGGGAGATGAGTCCCGTGACACCGAGGAAGGAAGCAGCCGACATGTAGTCCCCGGAGAGGGCAAATCCATTTTCCATCGGCGAGAACAGCCGCCCGCCCGCGTAGAACTCTTCGGCCGAACCGTGCCGGTGGCGGCTCACCCATGTCGTGATCCCCAGTGTCACCGCGACGAACGCGCTGAACAGGAGCAGGGCCAGGGTCTGATGGTGGCCGCTCACCGCTCACCACTCCTGGCGTTCCGCGTCATCTCCTGGGTGTTCCAGCGCAGTTCCAGCGCGGCCCGGTCACGGCGCAGCCGCGCGTGCCGCGCGTACGCCCAGGCGAGCAGGAATGTCGTGAGGAACTGTCCGAGTCCCGCGAGCAGTGCCACGTTCACGACACCGACGACGGGCCGCGCCATGAACCCCGGCGCGGTGGTCGCGGTCACCACATAACCCACGTACCAGGGGAAGAAGACGGCGACGGCCGGAATCACGAACCTGCGGTACCGGCCGCGTACTTCCTGGAAGGCGGCACTGCGCTGCACCTCCAGGTAGACGAGGGCGGTCCCGCCCGGTCGTCCTTGGTGCTCCGAACGAGCGGCCGGCACGGCGGGAGCGAGCGCGCCCGTACCGTCCAACTCGCCCCAGCCGGAAGCGAGCGCGTCGTACCAGGGGTCGTCGAACCGGACCTCCCCCGTGTCGCCGCCGTCGTGCTTGTCCACCGAACTCTCCTTGTCCGCGACCTGTTGCTGCCGCGTACCCAAGGATGTGCAGATCGGAGGGCTCCCTGACTCCTGTCTCCGCGCTCTTCACCCCATCAGGTGACTTCATCCCGCGGGCGGCCGTACGAGACCTTTGCCATAGGCGTAACGGACTGCTTGAGCACGGTCTTTGAGACCTGCCTTGGCGAAGAGATTGTTGATGTGGGTCTTCACGGTGGCCGTGGACACATGGAGCCTGCGGGCGATCTCGTGGTTGCTGAGGCCCTCGGCGATGAGCAGGAGCACCTCCGTCTCGCGCGAGGTGAGCCCGTCCGGGGCCTCCGGAGGCGGGCCGGGCTCCGGTTCCGGGTCCGACAGCCGCTCCAGCAGCCGTCGTTGGATGCTCGGCGAAAGCCCCGCGTCCCCGGAGAGCACACTCTCCACGGCCCGCACGATCTCGTCGCCTCCCGCGTCCTTGGTCAGATAGCCGCGGGCTCCGGCGCGCAGCGCGGGGAACAGCGACTCGTCGTCCGCGAACGTCGTGAGCACGACGACCTGGGTCCCGGGATGCTCGGCACGGATGCGCCGGGTCGCCTCGACCCCGTCGCAGCGAGGCATGCGTAGATCCATCAGCACGACGTCCGGGGCGAGTTCGGCCACCAGATCCACCGCCTCGGCCCCGTCACGGGCCGCTCCGACGACCTCGATCCCGGGCAGCAGTCCCAGCAGCATCACGATGCCCTCGCGCACGACCGTCTGATCGTCCGCGACCACGACCCGCGCCGGTGCCCTGCCCTCCGCCCGCTCCGTCATACCGGCACCTTCAACGTCACCACGAACCCCTCCTCGCCCGGTCCCGCGTCCAGCGAGCCGCCGAGCAGCTCCGCGCGCTCCCGCATGCCCAGCAGACCGTACCCGGCCCCCGAACCGCTGAGTTCGCCCGGTTTTCCACCCGAATCCCTTACATCCAGCGTCACTTCGTGCTCGCCGTAGTCCAGCCGGATGTGGATTTCGGCTCCCGGAGCGTGTTTGCGTACGTTCGTCAGAGCCTCCTGGGCGACTCGGCGCACCGCCTGGGAGGCTTCCGCCGGCAGCGGCTGACGCTCCCCGGTCACCGTGACACCGGCGCGGTCGGCGGTCGCCACGAGTTCGCCGAGGAAGTCCTCCAGCGGAGACGTCTCACCCCGGAGTGCGGAGAGTGCCTGCCGGGTCTCCGAAAGCCCCTCACGGGCCATTCCCCGCGCCGCCACGACCCGTTCGAGGATGATCTCCCGGTCCGCTCCTCTCTCGATGAGCAGCCTCGCCGCCTCCAGATGCACGAGCTGCGCGGACAGGCTGTGGGCCAGGACGTCGTGGATCTCCCTGGCTATCCGCGCTCGCTCCGCGAGGGCCGCGGTCTCCGCCCCGGCCGCGCGCGCCACGCGTTCCTGGGCCAGCAGCCGCTGGGCACTCGCCCGTGCTTCCGCGTCGAGGCGCAGGACGTATCCCGCGAGCGCCAGGCCCACGGTGGTGGCCGCGGTGGTCAGCCAGGCGTCGTTGTCGAACGCCGCGTAAGCGCTCAGCGCCACCGCCATGGCCGGGAGGGCCGCCGCGAGGGGCAGCCGTTCGATGGCGGCGACAGCAATCCCGCACAGCAGGACGAGCGCCGGAGTCCGGAAGCCCGCGCTGTGTCCCGCGGCCGCGACCGCCAGGAGCAGAGCGAGCAGTACCAGGGACGGCAGCAGACGGTGTTCCAGTGTGGTCCGCCAGAAGCCCCAGGCGAGGAACCCGCACACCGCGATCCCCGTGATGCCTCCGGCGAGCGCCCAGCCGCCGAGCTCCGGGTTCGTGAGTGTCGTGGCGACGAGCATGCCGAGGACGATGGCGCGCGTGACCCGGGAGAACACACGGCGGGCCTTGTGCACGCCCACGCGGGACAGTGCCTCACGAGAGGGCCAGTGCGTCCAGGCGTTGTCCGTCACAGGCGCTCCTTCCTCAGGACGCGGCCGACCCCGTCACCGTACGCCGGGCCCTGCCCGGTCACCGTCGGCCGCAGGGACTGCGCCCGCCGGATCAGGAGCCCGGAGCGGACCAGCAGGGTGGCCGCCAGGCCGAGCATCAGGGCGGAGGAGTTCTGGTGCACACCGAGCCGGGCACCTATGCCGAACAGACCCAGCCGCAGACAGACGCCCACGCCCCAGACGGCTCCGGCGGCCCTGGTGCTCCTGCTCCACACGACGCCGTCCGGCTCGGTCCATATCCGCGTCGTCCACGCCCATCCTGCTCCGACGGCCAGCGCCGTCACCAGTTCCGTGCCGAGCAGGAGGGACGCCTCGATCTGGTGATGCGGGTCGATCACGCCGGGCTCGCACATCGCCATGACGGCGAGAACGGCGGGCACGACCCACCAGCGCCGGTCCGAGCTGATCCGGCGCGCGCTGAACTGGCGCGCGATCACCACCGCGGTGACAGCGAAGATCACCACGGCATTCATGAGCCCGGACATGCGCGGCCTCCGTGAGCGAGAAGCGGGTGTCCGCAGCGAGCGCTGCCGACCCCATCGACGCTACGGAGATCGAGCCCCCGGGAGATCGGCGCCCGGGTGGATCGTGGGTGGATCCCCCGCTCCCGCGTCTCTCCACCCACGGGTGGATCCCACCCGTACAGTGCCCCGACCGGCGGCCCGAGCCCGGACCCAGGGGACCTAAAAGCTTGGTTCGCCCCTCCGCCCCTACCCGTCCCGCACCTGGGGCTCAGCCCCGGATCCCGCTCCTCAAACGCCGGAGGGGCTGAAATCTTCCCCCGCGGCCGAAAGAGCGGCCGGGGTGCCTCGGAACCCACGATGCACCCGCGGCGGCGACGCGCGGGAGGGCCGTGCCGATACATCACATGCCCGTCGCCCACGTCCGGACCGAGCTGTGGCTCCCTGCGAAGCCCGCATCCGATCCGACGGCGACGGGCGGATGTACCGGCACGGCCCCCATCCACCCAGCGGACCCGCCCGGAATACGCCCGGAGGGCTACGCGTCGATACGCGACCGGTCCAGCGTCGCGGCAGAGCTGGAGATGAACTCCTTGCGCGGTGCCACGTCGTTCCCCATCAGCAGGTCGAACACCTGCTCGGACGCCTCCAGGTCGGAGATGTTGATCCGACGCAGCGTCCGGAACCGCGGGTCCATCGTCGTCTCGGCCAGCTGATCGGCGTCCATCTCACCGAGACCCTTGTACCGCTGGATCGAGTCCTTGTAGCGCACACCCTTGCGCTGTAGCTCCAGCACGGTCTCCCGCAGCTCACGGTCCGAGTACGTGTAGATGTACTTGTCCTGCCCCTTCTTGGGCTGGCTGAGCTCGATCCGGTGCAGCGGCGGAACCGCCGCGAACACCCGCCCCGCCTCGACCATGGGCCGCATGTAGCGCTGGAACAGCGTCAACAGCAGAATCCGGATGTGCGCGCCGTCGACATCGGCGTCGACGAGGAGAATGATCTTCCCGTAGCGCGCGGCGTCGATGTCGAAGGTCCGCCCGGAGCCGGCCCCTATGACCTGGATGATCGCACCGCACTCGGCGTTCTTCAGCATGTCCGTCACGGACGCCTTCTGAACGTTGAGGATCTTGCCCCGGATCGGCAGCAGTGCCTGGAACTCGGAGTTCCGGGCCAGCTTCGCCGTACCGAGCGCGGAGTCGCCCTCGACGATGAACAGCTCGCTGCGCTCGACGTCGTCACTGCGGCAGTCGGCGAGCTTGGCGGGCAGCGAGGAGGACTCCAGGGCCGTCTTGCGGCGCTGCGCGTCCTTGTGCTGCCGGGCCGCGATCCTCGTGCGGGCGGCGGCGACGGCCTTCTCCATGACGACCCGCGCCTGCGCGGCCTCGTCCCGCTTGGCGGAGGTCAGGAACGCCTTGAGTTCCTTGGTGACCACGTTCGTCACGATGCGGCGGGCGGCCGAGGTGCCGAGGACCTCCTTCGTCTGCCCCTCGAACTGGGGCTCGGCGAGACGCACGGTGACAACGGCCGTGAGGCCCTCCAGCGCGTCGTCCTTGACGATGTCGTCCTCGGCGACCCGCAGCATCTTCTTGGTCCGCAGGACCTCGTTCATCGTCTTGGCGACGGCCTGCTCGAAGCCGGCGACATGGGTGCCGCCCTTGGGCGTGGCGATGATGTTCACGAACGACTTCAGAGTCGTGTCGTATCCGGTGCCCCAGCGCATCGCGACATCGACGCCCAGCTCACGCGTGACCTCGGTGGGGGTCATCTGCCCGTGCTCGTCGAGGACCGGGACGGTCTCCTTGAAGGTCCCCTGCCCAGAGAAGCGGAGGACGTCGCAGACCGGCTTGTCGGCGGCCAGGAACTCGCAGAACTCGCTGATGCCTCCGTCGAAGCGGAACGACTCCTCGCCCTTGCTGCCGCCCTCGCCCAGCCCGAATTCGTCACGGACGACGATGGTCAGGCCCGGCACCAGGAAAGCCGTCTGGCGGGCGCGCTGATGGAGGTGCTCCAGGGAGAGCTTGGCGTCCTTGAGGAAGATCTGGCGGTCGGCCCAGTAGCGCACGCGCGTGCCGGTGCGGGTCTTCGGGATCCGCTTGAGCTTGCGCAGCCCGCTCGACGCGTCGAAGGCGGCGTCGGGACCGTCGGCCTTGAAGGCTCCCGGGGTGCCCCGGCGGAAGCTCACGGCGTGGGTGTTCCCGCTGCGGTCCACCTCGACGTCCAGACGGGCGGAGAGCGCGTTCACCACGGAGGCGCCCACGCCGTGCAGACCGCCGGAGGCCGCGTACGAGCCGCCGCCGAACTTTCCGCCGGCGTGCAGCTTGGTCATGACGACCTCGACGCCGGAGAGACCGGTCTTGGGCTCCACGTCGACGGGGATGCCGCGGCCGTTGTCCCGCACCTCGACGGAGCCGTCGTCGTGCAGGGTCACATCGATGTGGTCGCAGTAGCCTCCGAGGGCCTCGTCCACGGAGTTGTCGATGATCTCCCAGAGGCAGTGCATCAGGCCACGGCTGTCGGTCGACCCGATGTACATGCCCGGGCGCTTCCGCACTGCCTCGAGCCCCTCAAGGACGAGCAGGTGCCGCGCGGTGTAGTTGGAACCGTCACGCTCTGCTCCGGTCAGCAGCGCTGTGGACGGCACGGACGTATCGGCGGTCACGCGGTTCGCTCCTCGCTGAATTTCATGGGAGACCCTTTTGGGTAAGGGCCCGGCTTCGGTCGCCGTTCAGAGGGTACCGAGGCCTGGTAGAGCCGTTGTAGCACCACCCTCGCATGAACTCACCCTAGTCCAGGATCGCATGGGTGTTCGATCCCTCGATGGAGTGAAGTACATATCACGTTCCCTTCGAGGCATGAACCATTTAGGCTCCGGGCACGTCCTCATGAACAACCGGCAATCCAGCCGGGAGGACCGACCCCCGACAGACAGCGCGAACCCGTACAGACACAAAGACACGCAATACGGCTCATTCGCCGCCAACCGGCAGCAGACAGCTGGCTCGAAAGAAAATTTCGAGGAAAAGCCGCGAGCGGGAACGTTTTCGGCCTGGTTGGATGTTGACCCTGGTACGACAGCTCGTCGAGCTAGAGAAGAGGCGACGTGACTACTGTTCTGACCCCCGCGAGCCCGCTGACGGCCGCTGACCGCTGCGACCGTTGCGGCGCCCAGGCATATCTGCGCGTCGTCCTCCTGAGCGGCGGAGAACTGCTCTTCTGCGCCCACCACGGTCGCAAGTTCGAGCCGGAACTCAAGAAGATCGCCGCTGAGATACAGGACGAGACGGAGCGGCTCACGTCCGTTCCCGAGAGCGTCAACGACGAAGATCGCTGACCCTTCGCATCAACGACGAGCGGGTACCGGCGACAGGCCGGTGAGCGGGCGGTCACACCCTGGACACAGGGCGTGACCGCCCGCACTCGTATCGCATCGCCGAGAGCTCTCAGCGGCCCGCGTTCAACGCCTGGACAGCCTCTGACACCCGCGTGTAGACACCAGGGCTCTCCGCGCGCCCACAGCCGCTCCCCCAGGACACCAGACCGATGAGACGGCCCCGGGCGACCAGCGGCCCGCCACTGTCCCCCTGGCAGGCGTCACGGCCGCCCGCCGGCTCTCCCGCGCAGACCATGGACGCCGCGTCGTAGGTCCCGGACTCGTCGCCGGGGTAGGCCCGCTCGCACGCGGCGTCGGGAAGCACGTGCACGTCGGCGGCGCGCAGGCTGCTCGCGTAGTCGCCGCCGCCCGTCAGGTCGCCCCAGCCGTAGACGACGGCGGCGGTCCCCGGCTCGTACGCCCGGTCCCCCGAGGCGGCCATACGGATCACGGAGGAGGCCGGCAGCGGCTCGGCGAGCGTCAGTACGCCGAAGTCCCCGGCGTTCGTATCACTGTCGTAGTGCGGGTTGATCCAGACGTCTCGCACGGGGATCTCCCTGCCGTCCTCGGACATCAGGTCCCCGCGTCCGGCGATGACCTTCAGATCGCCCGCGTCGCGCGGTGGCGCCCCCAGCACATCCTCGCCGAGGCAGTGGGCCGCGGTCAGGACCGTGGTCGGGCCGATGACCACTCCCCCGCAGAACTGTCCCGCGCGCGTACCCCCGAACCGGTCACGGCTGGACAGTGCGACCGTCCAAGGGCTCTCGGAGATCTGGACCGGACGGCTTCCTATGACAACGCTGTCAGAGGACGCCAGGGCGGGGGTCGTCAGTGATATCACCGCTGTGGCGGCCCCAAGGGCCAGGGTCGGGGCGTAGGGACGGCGCATGCGCGCTCCTCACACTGGGAGGGTCTTGGAACACCCAGAGTGATCCAGCGGGCGAAGGCACGCACTCCGCGCATACGGCGAGGGCCCGACCCCCCAGAGGAGGTCGGGCCCTCGCCGACGTGCGGCCGAGGCCTAGTCGAGGTAGTCGCGCAGCACCTGGGAACGCGACGGGTGACGCAGCTTCGACATGGTCTTCGACTCGATCTGGCGGATCCGCTCACGGGTCACGCCGTACACCTTGCCGATCTCGTCGAGCGTCTTCGGCTGACCGTCGGTGAGACCGAAGCGCATCGAGACGACACCCGCCTCACGCTCGGACAGGGTGTCGAGTACGGAGTGCAGCTGCTCCTGGAGGAGCGTGAAGCTGACCGCGTCGGCCGGCACGACGGCCTCGGAGTCCTCGATGAGGTCACCGAACTCGCTGTCGCCGTCCTCGCCCAGCGGCGTGTGCAGCGAGATGGGCTCACGGCCGTACTTCTGGACCTCGATGACCTTCTCGGGGGTCATGTCGAGTTCCTTGGCCAGCTCCTCCGGGGTGGGCTCACGGCCCAGGTCCTGGAGCATCTGGCGCTGGACGCGCGCGAGCTTGTTGATGACCTCGACCATGTGCACCGGGATACGGATGGTGCGGGCCTGGTCGGCCATGGCGCGGGTGATCGCCTGACGGATCCACCAGGTGGCGTACGTGGAGAACTTGTAGCCCTTGGTGTAGTCGAACTTCTCGACCGCGCGGATCAGACCGAGGTTGCCCTCCTGGATGAGGTCCAGGAAGAGCATGCCGCGACCGGTGTAGCGCTTGGCCAGGGAGACCACCAGACGGAGGTTGGCCTCCAGAAGGTGGTTCTTGGCGCGGCGCCCGTCCTCGGCGATGATCTCGAGCTCACGCTTGAGCTTGGGAGCGAGCTTGTCGGCGTTGGCCAGCTTGTCCTCGGCGAACAGACCGGCCTCGATGCGCTTGGCGAGCTCGACCTCCTGCTCGGCGTTGAGCAGCGGAACCTTGCCGATCTGCTTGAGGTAGTCCTTGACCGGGTCGGCGGTGGCACCGGCGGCGGCGACCTGCTGCGCGGGCGCGTCGTCCTCGTCCTCGTCGGACAGGACGAAGCCCTGGGCGCCGTCCTCGGCGGGCTCCTCCGCACCGGGCTTGCCCGGAGTCTCCTCGGCCGTCTCGTCGTCGACGAGCTCGGCGTCGTCCTTCTTGGCGCTCGTCTTCTTGGCCGCCGTCTTCTTGGCGACCGTCTTCTTGGCGACGGCCTTCTTCGCCGTCGTCTTCTTGGCTGCGGCGGGCTTGCCTGCGGAGGCGTCCTCGGCCGAATCGTCGGCGAGGGCAGCCGGAGCCGCCGTGGCGGTGGCCTTCTTGGCAGTCACCGTCTTGGCCGCCACGGTCTTGGTGGCGGTGCGCTTGGCCGGACTCTTCGCTGCGACGCTCTTTCGGGTGCGCTTGGGCTCCGCGGCACTGACCATCAGCGTCACACCCTCTTCCTCGAGGATCTGGTTGAGGCTGCGCAGTACGTTCTTCCACTGAGTGGCCGGAATCTGGTCAGCTTCGAAGGCCCGACGCACGTCATCGCCGGCGATCTGCCCCTCAGCCTTTCCCCGCTCGATGAGCGCCATGACAGAGACGGACTCGGCGATCTCCGGCGGGAGCGTACGGGATGTGCTGGCCGACACGAACAACCTCTCGGAACGTTGGAAAACGGCTTCCGGCCCCGTCCACTGCGGACAGGAACCGACGACCGCCGACTGGGGATGGGCCGACGGCGCGGGCGGGGGCCGGGAAGATGCACAGCGCCACACACGGCGTCTGTATTCCTTCCTCGGCTATCACCTCTTAGGTCATCGCGCTGCTCCGAAGAGCGTTACGCCCAATCTGCGTGGCCCGAGTCACACCCCGTAAGTGCCCAAAAGATGACAGATCCTATCAAGCCAGGTTAGTTCATGATCCGCCGACCGGTCGCACCGTCGGGACCTCACCTCATCCACGAAGGATTTGGCGAGATCCCGACGGGTGATGACTCACGGGTCCGACGCCGCCACGGACGCACACGCGCCCCGGACCGCGTCACCCGCGCCGCGCGATCAGTGCTCGCGCGGCGCGGGCACGACACGCTCCACCTCGGGGTGGACGGTGAGGAGCTGCCGCATGGCCGTCTCGGACGCCGCGCCGTCGGCCGCCGCGAGGGCGTCGACGATGCGCGCGTGGTGACCCAGCGAGGCCTCGTTCGGCCGGTCGCAGCCGGTGACCGGGCCACCGGAGACCTGGAGCGCCGCCGACACGATCCCCGAGAGGTGTTCCAGCATCCGGTTGCCCGCGAGCTGGATGAGCAGGGAGTGGAACTCGGTGTCGGCACGGGCGAAGGTGAGGGAGTCACCCTGCGCCATGGCGTGGCCCATGATCTCGACCATGTCGCCGAGCCGCTGCTGGACCTCCTCACGTCCGTGTCCGGCCGCGAGGCGCGCGGCGAGCGGCTCGATGGTCCAGCGGAGCTCGCTCAGCTCGCGCCGCTGGTCGTCCCGCTGCGGCCCGAAAGCCCGCCATTCGATGATGTCCGGGTCGAGGAGGTTCCAATCGCTGACGGGACGCACGCGCGTGCCGACGTTCGGGCGGGCACTGACCAGCCCCTTGGCCTCCAGTACGCGGAGGGACTCACGGACGACGGTCCGGGAGACCTCGAACCGCTGGCCGATCTCCTCGGGCACGAGCGGACGGTCCGCGCCGAGGTCTCCGGAGACGATCATCTGGCCGAGCTGCTGGACGAGCTGGCCGTGCAGTCCGCGTCCGCGGCTGCCGGTGGCGCGTCGGCCGACACGGCCGAGCTCCGGTTCGGCGCTCTCCCACGCAGGAGGGCCGACGCGGTCGGCACCGGACGCGTCGGTATAGGGGTAACGGTCGAGTTCGCCCGGTCCGGCGAGGCCGGAGTCTGAGGAACGGGCGGCGGTCATCATGGTCTGCGCAAGGGTACTCACGGGTCTTTTGTCGGCGCCTACTCCAACTGCCTTGAGGTCTTTGGTGAAAAGCACACGAAAGGGTGATCGCTCACACCGTCGCAATTGACGCCTTATCGGAAAGAAATGGGCGTTCTTCGGGGAGTTGTGCGCACAGGGAGAACGGAAGGGTGCGGACGGTCGTCATCGGGCTCGACTCCGCAGGGTCGTGAGCAGATACGCGCAGAGCAGTGCGGTCAGCGACAACAGCAGTGCTCCGCCCACGGGTTGGGCCAGCACCCGCACACCGGCCGCCAGGTAGCGCTCCCCGCCGAACGGCCACTGCACGAGAACCAGTTCCCGAAGCCGCTCCGGGAATCCGGCCGCCGACCGCACAGACGGCCCCCGCAGGACCTTTTGTACGAGGGGTACGACGACGACCGGCACGGCGAGGACCGCCGCGAGCCCGGCGGCGGTGGACCGGAAGATGCCGGCCGCCAGCACGCCCGCCCACGCGCAGCCCATCACGAGGCCGAACCAACTCGCGCTCAGCGAGAGCCAGTCCGACGGAACTCCGGCGAGCTCCCGTCCGTAGACGAGGTAGAGCATTTCGAGGTCGCATCCCACCGTGAGGAACGCCAGCGTCAACGCGGTGGCCGAGGCGACGAGGAGCTTGGCGGTCAGCAGTCCCAGTCGGCGCGGGACGGTGCCGCGGTCCGCGGCCAGGGCGGGATGGCGGAACTCCTCACCGAAGGCGACGGCGCCCAGCAGCCCGGCGCCGAGCGCGGCGGGCGGAAGCGGCAGTTCGCGCGGCCACGCGGCCAGCAGGCGCGGCTGAGGCGTGTGACCGATCCTGGCCAGGAGGACGGACAGGAGGACCGAGGTGACGAGAACGGCGGCGGCGGTGAGGTAGCCGGTGCTGACACCGGCGGCCCTGCGCAGTTCGTAGCGCAGGGGGCGCAGCGGGCTCCGGGCCTGGCGTACGGCGATGGGGGGCGGAAGGGGGGACACGCCGTCCGTGGCCGGCGCATCGGCGGGGCCCGGCTCGTCGGCGGGGCCCAGCTCACCGGCGGGGCCCAGCTCACCGGCGGGGTGCTCGCCCTCGTCCGAGGACGCCGCGGCCGGAGCGGGACCCATGTCCCCTGTCTCATCGGCGAGTTGGTGTACGAGGATGCCGTGCCGGAAGGCCGTCTCACCGATGTCGGCGCAGGTACTGCCGTACACCGAGAGCCGGTTGCCCTCCTCGTGCACGACCTCCACGGAGCGCCGCGCCGTGCGGGCTTCCTTGGTCAGGAGGGAGCCGAGCCGGGCGGCGTGCGGACTGCGGACGGCCACGCGCGGCCGGAGCCGGGTACGGGCGAACTCCGCGGCCTCCTGATCGGCGACCAGGCGCCCCTGTTCCAGCGTGACGACCCGGTCGGCGGTTCGCGCGGCCTCCTTGGGGTCGTCCGTGGTGAAGAGCACCGTGCCGCCCCGGGTCGCGTGGGCGCGCAGAATCCCGTGCAGCCATCGGCCTTCCCTGGCGGACAGGCCGTCCGCGGGGCCGTCGAGCACGAGGGCGTGCGGGTCGGACAGGAGCGCGCAGGCCAGTCCGAGCCGACGGTCCATGCCGCGGGACAGCGTGCCCAGACTCTCGTCCCGCAGACCGACGAGCCCGACCACTTCGAGGACTTCGTCCGCGCGGCGCACGGGTACCCCGGCGGCGGCGCACAACATGCGGAGCTGGCCGCGGACCGTACGTGCCGGATGGCCCGGCACCTCGCCCAGGAGTACGCCGACCTCGCGCGAGGGGTGGGCGATCCGATGCAGCGGCCTGCCTCGGAAGTAGGTGATTCCGCGGCCCTGCTGGAGTTCGAGCATGAGCCTCAGCGCCGTCGTCTTGCCCGCGCCCGGGGCTCCGACGAGCGCTGTGACGTGGCCCGCGCGCACCTCGAAGGACACGTCGTCGACGGCGGGCGGACGCGCCTTGCGCATGTTGCTGGTCAGTCCGATGGCCTGGATCACTCACAGCAAGATAGCGCGACATTTCGGATTTTCCGGGCGCCATGCGGCTCGCTTCCGGCGGGCCTCACAGGTCGGCGCGCACCCCGAGACCCGTGGGCCCCGAACCGTGTCCGCCGCTTCCCTCAGACCTCGGGACGCAGCATCGGCGGATTGAGCAGCGTGGCGCCGCCCGCGCGGAACAACTGGGCGGGGCGGCCGCCCTGGCGTGTGGTCGTGCCCCCGGTGGGCACGAGGAAGCCCGGCGTACCGGTCACCTTGCGGTGGAAGTTGCGCGGGTCGAGCACCACACCCCACACGGCCTCGTAGACGCGGCGCAGCTCGCCGACGGTGAACTCGGTCGGGCAGAAGGCGGTCGCCAGCGACGAGTACTCGATCTTGGACCGGGCTCGCTCCACACCGTCCGAGAGGATCTGCGCGTGATCGAAGGCGAGTGGCGCCGCCTGTTCCCCGTCCCGCCCGTACCCGCCCTGCTGCAGCAGTTCCTCGACCGGTGCCCAGCGCGCGCTGTTCGCGTCACCGCCCGCGCGGGGAGCGGGGAGGTCGGGGGCGAGGGCGAGGTGCGCGACGCTGACCACACGCATCCGGGGGTCGCGCTTGGGGTCGCCGTAGGTCGCGAGCTGCTCGAGGTGTGCGCCGTTGTCCTGTGCGGGCACGGAGGGGTCATGGGCGCACAGGCCCGTCTCCTCGGCCAGCTCGCGTGCCGCGGCCTGGGCCAGGTCCTCGTCGGTGCGTACGAAGCCCCCGGGCAGTGCCCATCGCCCCTGGAACGGCTGCTCGCCCCGCCGTACCGCCAACGCGCACAGGGCATGGCGGCGCACGGTCAGCACGACCAGGTCCACGGTCACGGCGAAGGGCGGAAAGGCTGACGGGTCGTAGGGCATGCCGCGATCATAGTCGTCTTCCTGACGATAAACACCTCCTTCGGGAGCCCGGTCCATGGTCGATCGACTTCCGTCCCTGACCCGCAGCACCGCCGGCTGCGCTGCCGGTCGGGGACGCGTACCGCCACGTCACACCCCCAACTGCAGTCCGTCGCCCGCTTCCTCGACCATGGCGAACCCGAGTCCGCTGACGCGCACGGAGAAGGGAGCGCCCGAGATCCTCAGGCCCGTCAGCATGATCTCTCCCAGGGGCGCGGCCCGGAACGGGCGCAGGGTCACCGTGCCCGCGGGCGCATCGGGGCGGATGCCGGCCAGGGAGCAGAGCAGCATCACCCCGGCGGCGGCCGAGGTGGCCGCGGGCCGGGAGGCGGCCGGATGGGGAAGCGGTGCGCTCCCCCGTGTGCGCTGTTCCCCCGCGTATATCTCGGGCAGTCTGCCGCCGAAGGACCCGGCCGCCGCCAGGATGCCGCGCAGCAGCGAGCCGGCCTCCTTCTCGTGGCCCGCGGCGGCGAGCCCCGTGACGGCGACGGCCGTCTCGTGGACGCGCACCGCCCCGCTGCGATGACCGAACGGGTTGTACGCCGTCTCCTTCGCCCCGAGGCTGCGCAGCCCCCAGCCCGAGTCCATGGCCGGGCCGCCGAGGAGCCGCGCGAGCTGTTCGGTCATCGCCTTGTCGAGCAGGCCGGGAGCGGTCTCTCCCGAACCCGACAAGCCGGTGTCGAGGAGATGGGCGGTGCCCGAACCGAGCCGGGGCACGAGGCCCCCGTCCCGGGTACGGGCGGCGGCAGGCCGGCCACCGGCCAGGTCCTCGACCCAGAAGTCGTCACGGAACGCCGCCCGCATCGCCTGGGCCCACTGCCGCAGCCCCGTGCCACCGGTCCGACCGTGCGCGTCGAGCAGACCGGCGCCGAGCAGGGCCGCGCGATGCGCGTGTGCCTGCGTCTCGCAGCGGAACGGTCCGCCCGGCTGCGGGTCGGGCAGATACGTGCCGTCGCCGACCGTGGTCCGCAGCCATTCCAGACACCGCTCGGCAGCGGGCAGCAGTTCCTCCACCTCCCGCTCGGCCAGCCCCCAGCGCCAGGCCTCCGCGAGCAGGACCGGGAACAACAGGGTCGCCTCGGTCGCCGTGCAGCCCGGCGGCAGGTGCGGCCCGCTGTCCCGGAGCGGTCCCGGAATCAGTCCGGAGTGCGGTCCCGGACCGGCGACCTGGGTGCGGGCGAGGGTGCGCAGCGTGCCCGCGGCGAGACGTGTGCCGAGCGGCAGGGTCATCCGGGCCGCGGCCAGCGCCTCGGCCGGCGCCAGTCCGCAGCGCCAGGGCGCTCCCGCCGCGAGGTGTGCGTCGGCCGGATACCGGGGATCGCGCAGCAGCAGGGCCCGCAGGTCATCGACACAGGTACTCAGAAGCGCCTCTGCTCCGGGCTCGTCGCTCAGCACCCGGGCCTCGGCGAACGGGCTCGCCGCGCCGCGGTCCACCGCCCTGACCGACCCCTGACCGTCCGGTCTGACGCGCAGTTCCACCGTGAGGGTGCCGCCCGGAGGCAGTTCGAGTTCCCAGCGCAGCATCCCCGCCGAGGCCAGGGCGTCGGCGGGCGGCGGGTCGGCGGAGACGGTCACGTGGCCGGCGGGGCAGGACCAGCGCAGGCCGGCGGCGTGAACGGTGGCGGGCAGTTCGGGCCCTCCCCGTCCCGAGGCGACGTCGCCCAGTTCCGCGAGGTCCGTCCCGAGGGCGACCTCGACGGGCAGGCGCAGGGTCCGAAGGGCCGAGCTGCGCAGGGTGATCCGTTCGACGCCCTCCGCATGGCGGGTTCTCTCGACGACCACGTCCGGATCCGGGCCGGTGTCAGGGGCGGCGCGCAGCGTGCCCACGAAGCGGGCCCGGTCGGCCGCGAGCATCCGGGCCTGCATCGCGAGCGGTTCCCGGCCCGCGACCCGGAGCAGGCAGCGGGACAGGGTCCGTCGGCCCGCCATGTAGAAGCCCTCGAGGCCGCGGCCGGTCAGTTGTCCTTCCTCCGTCGAGATCACCAGTCCGGGAAGGGCGGCACAGATCAGGGTGGTGTGGGCCGGCGGCAGGTCCGCCGGCCTGCCCGGCACGGGAAGGGATGTCCGAGGAGTGCCGGGTCCGCGCCCTGCCGGGACGAAGGGCGCACCCGCTTCGCGGCCCGGTCGTGGGGCCGCCGGAGCGTCCCCGCGTCCGGCGGGCCGTGCGGGCTCGCGCCCGGTCGGACGGTCGCCGTCGGGCGCCGAGGACGGATGAGGCATGGGCATGGGGTGGCTTCCTCCGCGCTCGGTGCGCCTGGAGCGCGCTCCGCTCCGGGTGGGGGCTCCGCGGGGTCGCGGGCGTTGCGGCGGCGCAATCCGGCCAGGGATTCCGCCACTCAGGTGAACGGGACAGCCCTGTCCGGGGTCACGCATGTGCCCAGGAAGCCGACCGAATGGCGGTGGGGCGGCCCACCGGTCGCACGAGCACCGGTCGAGCGGTCGCCAACCGCGCGGAAGGTGACCGGGCCCGGCGGAGAACGCGCCGTCCGGCAGCGGTGGGACGAGGACGCGACCCGCCCTCGGGGCGTCGGGAACCCCACCCCGCCTCGGCCGAGCATGTCGGCCTGACTTCGTCCCGGACCTGCCCCGGCGTGCTGTTCCCCAGCCGCTCACGTGTCCTCCCCGGCACCGTGCCGCTCACCGTCGCCCCGCCCGTGCGGCCGGCCGTCCGCCCGGTCCTTCGCTCGCCATGGCCGGTCCCCGGCCGGTGAGGCAACGGCCGCCGGGCGACACCCTTGGGTGTTCGAGGTCCAGGGGCCGCGACGGCCCGTTCGGCTGTCGCCGGTCGCGGCCGGTCGGGGCCTGCGGCGGCGCCGAGCGCCACGCGCCGAGGGCGGGGTGTCCGGCACGTGGGAACCGGGCGGAACCGGGCCGGTCGGTTCCCGGGCGGAACCGGGCGCCGTCAGGCCGTCCTCCGGCAGTAGCCTGCCGGAGTCGATCGGCCGCTCCGTGGCGGTCGGGTGGTCCGTGCGCTCGGCGCGCAGACAGCGCCGGACGGATTCCGGATCCAGCCCTTCATTGCATGCCTGGTGGAGAAGGCGGGCGAACAGGTAGTCGGGATCGGCACCGAGCGCCATGGCGAGCGCTTCCCGTGCCTCCAGTTCGTCGCCCATGGACCAGGCGACCCATCCCGCGAGGGTGAGGGGTGCCGCCGCGTGCTCGCGGTAGGGGCCGACGCAGCGACGGGCCAGTGCCCGCCACAGGCGCAGCGCCGGGGCGGCCTCGTCGCCCTCCATCCACTGCGCGGCACGGTCACGGGTGGTGCGGTCCTGCAGGCCGAGAATCAGCGTGGCGGCCTCGTCGTTCTCGAGGAGTCCGTCGTCGCGCAGGTCCGACGGACGCGTGCCCGACACGGGGAAGGCCGCCGCGAACCGGTCCTTGATCCGCCGGGCCAGCGCGAGGGCCTCCTCGGCCACCTCGGCTCGGCTGTCGTCCTCCAGGATCCTCGGTACGAGAGCCATGCTGGCCGTGTCCAGCGCCACCTCCTGGCCCAGCGCGGCGGTGGACTCCCAGGGAAGAAACCTGGCTGTCAGTTCCTTCAGGGATCCGCGCACCTGAAGGCCCGCGTACGTCGCGGCGGCGGCGAGGACGGACGTGCCCGGCAGCCCCATCGATGTGCCTTCCGCCGGGCAGCATCCCCGGCCTGGGCAGGTGTAGGTCCAGAAACGGCCGTCGGAGATGCACAGAGCCTCGATCACCGGAACGTCGAGACGTCCGCAGGCCGTGCGCAGCAGTTGTGCGAGCGGGCGCAGACGTTCCATCACGTCCTGTCCCGATTCACCGTTCCCGGGTTCCTGGCACAGGTACGCCACCATGCTCTCGGGGCGGGCACCTCGGCGCTCGCTCCCTTTCACCAGTCCCTGGGCGAGCTGGTCGGAGGCGGACGGCCAGTCCTCGGCGTGGGCCGGGATACCGAGTCGGGCCCGGCCGCCGAACCGGCCCCGCCGCTCCCGGTCGTGCAGGGCGACCAGAACGATGCTGTCGTCGGGGCGGTACCCGAGGAGATAGGGCAGCGCGTCGGCCAGCTCTGCCGGGGTACGGAGAGTCACCTGATGCTCCCCGCCCGGGAGACTCACCCCACCCGCGTGTCGGTTGTCGCGGGCACGGCCCCCGCCGCCCCCGTGGTGCAGCCCGCCGGGAACGGCCGTACCGCCGTGGACTTCCGGGCTGATGTTCTTGTCGCCGGACGTACCGGCCGATTCGTCGTGATTCGTCATGCGGCGACCATCTCGCGGATCGCAAGATTCCGGTTGAGCCTGTGGATAACGGCCGCCGTGATCACGACAAAAGTTGTCCACAGCTCGACGGCTCGTTCGCGCTTTGTCGGACCCATCCGGTTGCATGGGGCCATGACCAACGAAGACCCGCGACCCACACCAGTCCCCGACAACGCGCACGACGCCTCCCGCGAAAGCCTCCGCGCCACAGCCGACGCCGTCCTCGCCCGCCTGGTCGGCGCGCGGGCGGGGGAGGCGCGGCTGCGCGAGGACCAGTGGCGCGCGATCGAGGCGCTGGTGGCCGACAAGCGCAGAGCGCTGGTCGTACAGCGCACCGGCTGGGGCAAGTCCGCGGTGTACTTCGTCGCGACCGCGCTGCTGCGCGAGACGGGTGCCGGGCCGACGGTGATCGTCTCGCCGCTTCTCGCGCTGATGCGCAACCAGGTGGAGGCGGCGGCCCGCGCCGGAATCCGCGCACGGACGATCAACTCCTCCAACACGGAGGAGTGGGAGACCATCCAGGCCGAGGTGGCGGCGAGCGAGGTCGACGTCCTCCTGGTGAGCCCGGAAAGGCTGAACAACCCCGACTTCCGCGACCAGGTGCTGCCCAAACTGGCCGCGGCCACCGGTCTGCTGGTGGTCGACGAGGCGCACTGCATCTCCGACTGGGGCCACGATTTCCGGCCGGACTACCGTCGCCTGCGCACCATGCTCGCCGACCTCCCGCCCGACACCCCGGTGCTGGCCACGACCGCGACGGCCAACGCGCGCGTGACGGCCGATGTCGCGGAGCAGCTGGGCACCGGCGTGAGCACCGACGCGCTGGTTCTGCGCGGCCCCCTGGACCGGGAGAGCCTGAGTCTCGCCGTGCTGCGGCTGCCGGACGCCGCGCACCGGATGGCCTGGCTCGCCGAGCACCTGAACGACCTGCCGGGCTCGGGAATCATCTACACGCTGACCGTGGCCGCGGCCGAGGAGGTCACCGCGTTCCTGCGCCAGAGCGGGTACACCGTGGCGTCGTACACCGGGAAGACCGAGAACGCCGACCGCCAGCAGGCCGAGGAGGACCTGCTCGCCAATCGCGTCAAGGCGCTGGTCGCCACGTCGGCGCTGGGCATGGGCTTCGACAAACCCGACCTGGGCTTCGTGGTGCACCTGGGCTCCCCCTCCTCCCCGATCGCCTACTACCAGCAGGTGGGACGCGCGGGACGTGGTGTGGAGCACGCGGAGGTGCTGCTTCTGCCGGGCAAGGAGGACCAGGCGATCTGGGAGTACTTCGCCTCGATCGCCTTCCCCCCGGAGGAGCAGGTGCGACGCACTCTGGACGTACTGGCCCGGGCCGAGCGCCCACTCTCCCTGCCCGCGCTGGAACCGCTGGTCGAACTGCGCAGGTCCCGCCTGGAGACCATGCTCAAGGTGCTCGACGTGGACGGGGCCGTGCACCGGGTCAAGGGCGGCTGGATCTCCACGGGCATGCCCTGGACGTACGACACGGAGCGCTACGCCTGGGTGGCCAAACAGCGGGCGGCGGAACAGCAGGCGATGCGGGACTACGTGTCGACGGCCGGCTGCCGCATGGAGTTCCTCCGGCGGCAGCTGGACGACGAGGGCGCCGCGCCGTGCGGGCGCTGCGACAACTGTGCCGGCGGGCGGTTCCAGGCATCCGTGTCCGCCGCCGCGCTGGACGCGGCGAACGGTGAGCTGGACCGCGCGGGCGTCGAGGTCGAGCCACGGAAGATGTGGCCGACCGGGCTGGCAGCGGTCGGCGTCGAGCTGAAGGGCCGCATCCCGGCGGGCGAACAGGCCGCTCCGGGGCGTGCCCTGGGACGGCTCTCGGACATCGGCTGGGGCAACCGGCTGCGGCCGATGCTCACCCCGCAGGCCCCGGACGGACCCGTTCCGGACGATGTCGCCCAAGCCGTGGTCGGTGTCCTGGCCGACTGGGCGAAGGGCCCCGGCGGCTGGGCCTCGGGGCAGCCCGACGCACTGCCGCGCCCGGTCGGCGTGGTGACCATCGCCTCGCGCTCGCGGCCGCAGCTGATCCACTCGCTCGGCGCGCGGATCGCGGAGATCGGCCGACTGCCTCTGCTGGGATCCGTGGAGTACGTCGGCGAGGCGGCCCAGATCTCCCGGAGCAACAGCGCACAGCGGCTGAAGGCGCTGGACGGGGCCCTGACCGTGCCACCGCGGCTGGCCGACGCCCTGAGAGAAGCGCAGGGTCCGGTCCTGCTGGTGGACGATGCCACGGACACGGGCTGGACGCTGGCGGTGGCATCGCGGATGCTACGCAGAGCGGGTGCCCAGGCAGTATTGCCGCTGGTCCTCGCCGTACAGGCGTGACCCGCGTGTCGCGATTCGAAACAGCGGGCAGGTATATAAGCCACTAATCGCCTGGAAACGGTCCGCGGCCCCAATTGCTCGTTGCCGCATTCCAGTTCGACAGGAAGAATTGAGCTCCGCTCCCCGCACGGTTTGCCCGTGGTCCGGTAGGGCTCTGCTGCGGCGTGCCATCCCCCAAGTCCGACCCCGCCCGCTGTATGGGCACGTAGCCGAAGGGAGGACCGTGACCTTCGGATTCGCTCCGTCCTCGGCGGCAACCATGTCGACGTCTCCCGACCTGTCCGCCGCTTCCACCAACCCACTGACCCGCATGCTGGAACCCGCCGAATGGGCCTCGGCCGGAATTCCGCTTCTGCGCGATCCCCGTGAGGTCGTGAGCGGCCTTCACGCCCGGCACCGGCCCAGACCGTCGACCGCGGTCGTCGCAGTGCTCGACCACGACGAGCGGCTGATGGCGAGCGCGTCCTTCACCCGGCGTTCGGCACCCGCCGACGGCTGGATGTTCCGCAACGCGCTGCTCGCACAGTTGCGCCGGGTCATCCCGCACGACCTGCGGCGCCGCACTCCCGCGCGCACGGCCGTACTGCTGTACTGCCGGGACGGGGACGCGCGCTGGACGGAGGAGGACGGGGCCTGGATGTGGGGACTGCGCGACGCCTGCACGCTCCACGGACTGCGGTGCGGCGCGTACATCACACTGACACGTGACGGCTGGCAGGTTCTGGGCGAGGGCCGCGGCGGGCGCCGCCCCAACTCCGACTCGGCGCCGGAGTTCTACGTGGGAGAGGTGATGCCGCCGCTGCCCCGCACCGGAGGCGTCGCCTCCGAGGTGATGCGCCGGGCGGCCGCCCGCTGAGAGGCCGGCGAGTCGTGGGCGGCGGCCCGCCCCGGGGGAGGGCGGACCGCACACGCTCGGCCGGGCGGGCACCAGGGTGGGGCGGTACGGGTGGTACCACTCACGCGCCGGTGCGGCACGAACGTGTGGCTCGGATCCGGGGCGCACCCATGCTCGGCGGCGGCCAGGAGGTCACACAGCGAGCAGCGGGCACGCAGGACGACTGTGCGCCTGCGGGGCGAAACACGAAGCACCCATGCGCGCACAGGCGAGCGATCGGGGAAACGCACGCGGGGAACGGTCCGCCTCCCGTCCGGTGACACACGCCGGGAGCCCCGGTGACACACAGCGGAAAGCCCTGCCACACCCACCACAAGCCCGGGTGACACCTGCCGGGAGCCGGAAGGTCCTCAAGCCAGGGCAGACCGGTGCCATGCCGCCTCGACATCACACGAACGAGCGGCAGGCGAGCGGCCTGTGGGTGCGAACGCATACGGGTACGCCGAGGCGACCGCCGTGCAGGTGCCGCCGTGGCGGCACCCTCAGCGTCCCGCCGGGCGCGTTCCGGACCGGGTCCGGAACGCGCTCAGACGCCTGCGGCCAGGACCGGGTTGATCTGCTGCGGGTCGCCGCAGACGATCAGCAGGGCACCGGCCCGGCCGAGGGCCAGGGGCAGGGCTGTCGCGGCGACCTCGCCGGAACCACCGTTGACCGCGACCACGACCACGGGACGGGAAGCGGCGCGGCGGGCGGCAGCGGCGTCGGTGTAGAAGACGTCGTCGCCGGCGTCGTGCTGCGCCCAGTAGGCGGCCTCGCCGAAGGAGAGTTCGTGCGCGGCCCACGGGTGCGGATCGCCGGTGGTGATCACCAGCACCTCACCGGGGGCGCGGCCCGACTCCAGCAGCAGGTCGACGGCTTCTTCCGCGGCGTCCAGCGCACCGCCGGCCGAGGCCGGGACGAGCTGGATCTGCGGGGTGACGGCCGCGGGTGCGGCCGACTTGACGGACGGCCCCGGTGCGGCCACGACCGGCTCGCGCGGGGTGCGTTGGGCCGGCATGGGCCGGACAGGACCCGGACGGCCGGGACGCGGCGGAGCCGCGGGACGGGGACCGGGTACAGGGCGGGGGGTCGGCGCGGTGCGGCCACTGGCCGGAGTGACGCGGGGACCCTGGGCACTCTCGTGAATCTGAGGCTCCTCGGGAATGAGAGGCATGAGCTGATATCTATCAAACGCCGGTGCGACTCGCCCCGGCGGGTGGCACATGAGTGCGAACGGAATCGTCAGAAATCGAAGCCGAGCTGGCCCTCGATCTCCGGAACGCTTCCGTCCGCCAAGCTGCGGGCCTTCTTGAGGTGCCGCCACTGGGGCAGCGCATCAAGATACGCCCACGACAACCGGTGGTACGGGGTGGGGCCCCGCTCCTCCAGCGCGGCTTTGTGGACCGGCGCCGGGTACCCGGCGTTGGCCGCAAAGCCGAAGTCTGCATGGTCGACACCCAGTTCGGCCATCATTTTGTCGCGCCGCACCTTGGCGATCACCGAGGCCGCCGCGACGGCGATGCAGGACTGGTCGCCCTTGATCACCGTACGGACCTTCCAGGGAGCGCCGAGATAGTCGTGCTTCCCGTCGAGGATGACCGCGTCGGGGCGGACCGGCAAGGCATCCAGGGCGCGTACGGCCGCGAGGCGCAGGGCGGCCGTCATGCCCAGTCGGTCGATCTCCTCCGGGGAGGCGTGCCCGAGGGCGTACGCTGTCACCCATTTCTCCAACTCCACGGCGAGCGCGGTCCTGCGCCTGACGGTCAGGAGCTTGGAGTCGGTGAGCCCTTCGGGCGGGCGGCGCAGTCCGGTGACGGCGGCGCAGACGGTGACAGGGCCCGCCCAGGCACCGCGCCCCACCTCGTCGACACCGGCAATGACCTTCGCTCCGGTCGTGGCGCGGAGGGAGCGCTCGACGGTATGAGTGGGGGGTTCGTACGGCATGGCGCCCTCAGACTACGCCGCCCGGAGCGCCCCGCGACACCCAGGCCCCCGGGCCGCCGGAAAGCCTCCCCGGCGTCGTCGGAGCAGACCCGCGCAGACCGGCCGACCCACTCCCGCCCACACCGGCCGACCCACTCCCGTACAACCGGCCGACCAGCCCGCGCACGCCGACCGACCCGCTCCCGCACACCGGCCGACAGGCCCGCGCAGGGCCGGTCAGGCCGGTCAGGCCGGTCAGGCCGGTCAGGCCGGTCAGGCCGGTCAGCCAATCCACGCAGGCCGGTCAGCCGGCGCGTACACACAGCAGCGGGACCATCATCTGGTCGATCATCTCCTGGAGATCCAGCTCGCTCCATTCGCTCGCGCACACCTTGGAGCGGTACATCATCATGGCCGGGACGGCGTCGAAGACGTACGAGTTCGCCGCGTCGGGACGCACCTCTCCCCGTTCGATCCCGCGCTGAACGACCTCGCGGAGCAGGTGCAGGGTGGGCTCGACGACCCCGCCGCGGATGACCCGGTTGAAGCGCTCCGCCTGCCTCACATCGCATTCGTGAAGCACCGAGCGAAGCGCGATTCCCGGCGGTGAGAACATCGCCTCACGTACCCGCCGGCACACCTCCAGCAGGTCCTCCCGGACACTGCCGAGGTCCGGGACCCGAGTCAGATCCGGCAGTCCGGCCTGGAGCGCGTCCGCGACCAGGTCCACCTTCGAGGGCCAGCGGCGGTAGACCGCGGCCTTGCCGGTCTGCGCACCGGCGGCCACCCCCTCCATGGTGAGGCCGTTCCAGCCGACCGCGCCGAGCTGTTCCAGCGCGGCTTCCAGGATCGCGCGCTCGAGCACGGCGCCGCGCCGGCGCGAGGGTGGCGCCTGAGCGGGGGCGGCCGTCCAACGCGAAGTAGCCATCAGAGTGTCTCCGTCGTACAGGGGAGCGGCATTCGGGGAGCCGGACTTCCGTGCGGGACGGACGACCGGCTCGTCGCCAGCGGGCAGCGACTTCAGTGAACGCTTGCGTTCACTGACGGGGAGTCACTACCGTTGACGCGCAAGTGAACGCGAGCGTTCACTAACTCACTTGTGGGGGAAGCATAGTGACAACCTCTCAGTTGACTAAGGACAGCAAGCCCGGTGCGGCCCGCCGGGAGGGGCATCCCGGCATCGCGCTCACCGTCATCGCGGCCTGCCAACTCATGGTGGTACTCGACGCGACGATTGTGAACATCGCACTCCCGCACATTCAAGACGCCCTCAATTTCAGCACCACCGACCTGACATGGGTGATCAGCTCCTACACCCTCACCTTCGGTGGCCTGCTGCTTCTCGGAGCACGGGCCGGCGACATCCTCGGCCGGCGCCGGGTCTTCATGACCGGCATCCTGCTGTTCACCTTGGCCTCGCTGCTCGGCGGACTCGCCCAGGAACCCTGGCAGTTGCTGGCGGCGCGGGCCCTTCAGGGCATGGGTGGCGCGATCGCCTCGCCGACATCGCTGGCCCTGATCACGACCACCTTCCCCGAGGGACCGGAGCGGAACCGGGCGTTCGCCGTCTTCGCGACGGTCTCGGCCGGTGGCGGCGCCATCGGCCTGCTCGCCGGAGGCATGCTCACGGAGTGGCTCGACTGGCGATGGGTCCTGTTCGTCAACGTGCCCATCGGCATCCTGATCGCCGTTCTCGCGCCGATGTACATCAACGAGTCCCAGCGCCACCCGGGACGCTTCGACATCGCGGGCGCGGTCACCTCGACGGCCGGCATGGCCTCCCTGGTCTACGGCTTCATCCGCGCGGCGGAGAACGGCTGGCGGGACAGTCTCACGATCGGGTCGTTCGGCGCGGCCGCGGCCCTCCTGGTGGCCTTCGGGATCATCGAGACGCGCGCGAGGGAACCCATCACCCCGCTGAGGATGTTCGCCGACCGCAACCGTTCGGGCACGTATCTGATCATGCTGAGCCTCGCCGCCGCGATGTTCGGCATGTTCTTCTACATCGTGCTCTTCGTGCAGAACGTGCTGGGGTACACCCCGATCTCGGCCGGTGTGGCCTTCCTTCCGGTGACGGTCGCGATCGCGGTCGGCGCGGGTCTGTCGCAGCGCTTCCTGCCGGTGCTCGGCCCCAAACCGTTCATGGTCACCGGCTCGTCACTCGTCGCCCTCGGGCTCGGCTGGCTGACCTTCATCGACCCCGACGACTCGTACGCGAGCGGAGTGCTCGGCCCGATGCTGCTGTTCGGCTTCGGCATGGGCCTGAACTTCGTGACGCTGACGGTCACCGCGGTCTCCGGTGTCGCCCAGCACGAGGCGGGGGCGGCCTCCGGCCTGCTCAACGTCACGCAGCAGGTGGGCGGTTCGCTCGGCCTCTCCATCCTCACCACGGTCTTCGGCACGGCCAGCCGCGACGAGGCGCAGAAGCAGGTGCCGAAGTTCCTGGCGGACGGCTCGGCCGAGCAGAAGGCGGCGTTCGCCAAGACCCAGCAGCTGCCCGCCCCTTGGGGTCATGACGTGCTCGCCCACGGCATTTCGACCGCCTTCGTACCGGCGGTGGGCATGGCTCTGCTGGCCCTGACCACCGCGACACTGGTGATCAAGGTCAGGAAGAGCGACCTGGACGCTCTCGCCGGTACGGCGGGACCGGCCGCGGGCTGAAAGGGGCTCCGGGCTGAAAGGGGCTCCGGTCCGAGAGCGGCCGAGGGCTGGAAGCGGCTCCGGGCGGCCCCGAGGAGGGCCGGGCCGTGGTCCGGGTCAGGAAGACCCGGGGTGACCACGATCCGGCCGTCCGCGAAACGGAGCCGGTGGCCGGGCCCGTCCAGGTCCGCGTCCAGGTCGACGTCGACCTGGACGCGGACGTGACGTGGACGTGGACGTGGACTTGGACTTGGACGCATCGGAGGAACGCGTTCAGCGGTACTCGGGGAACTCCGTCAACGAGTCGCACTCGCTCCTGCTGATGGACTCGGCGGGCGGACGGTCCCGGAGGATGTCCCGGGCCCGGGCCTCACCCCAACTGGTCGCGTACCAGGGCGCGTCGTCCTGGTCGAGTTCGTCGGCGATCGGTCTCAGCACGCAGGAACGCATCGGCTCCTTGAGCCTGTCGAGGGCGGGTACGGCGTCGGCCGACAGATCGCGGGCGTACAGGACGTCGAACTTGCCCGTGTCCTCGTACCGCTGGACGTTCCTCTCGGCGATCAGGCTGTCGGGCGACATCAGCCCGAACGCGAGGACGCCGGCCGCCGCGCCGGCCGCGACGGCGCGGGGCAGCCAGCGGGCGCCCCACACCCCGGCCGCCATGATGAGCACGATGACCAGGCCCAGCCACAGCTCTCCGGCCAGCACCGAGATCCTCAGCCGCGTCAGCCCATAAGCCTCCACATACATGTCCATACGGCGCACAGCGGATGCCACGACAACGAGCGTCAGCGCGCAGAGAGTTCCCAGCACACCCCGTACCAGCTTCCGGTCGCCGGCGCCGTCCCGCGGTGCCCAGCGCAGCGCGAACACCACGACGAGCAGGGTCAGCAGCGTGACGAACAGCAGCTGCCAGAAGCCCTGGCGCGCGTACTCGGCGTACGACAGGTCGGTCTTCTTCAGCACGGCGTCGTAACCGCCGAAGAGGACGACGAGCTGGACAGCGTTGAAGGCCGCGAAGAGCACCGTGAGCACGATCAGCGGGAGGGCCCACTCGACGCGGTTGCGCGGGCGCCCGGGGCGCACCACGACCCGGTCCAGTCGCACCGGTGCGGCCGCCGTGTGGGCCACGGACAGTGCCACGACCAGGCCCGACACCAGAAGCACCACGCGCCAGGGTCCACCGGTGACCGAGGTGTCCGGCACCAGGTCGCCGAGCAGATCGGCGAAGGCGGCGTCGGCTCCGGCGAACAACGCCCCGAAGACGAGCAGCAGGACGGCGCTCACCACGAAGGCGCGCAGCCCGACACCCACTCCTCGACGGGCTCCGCCGAATCGTTCCCGCAGCCCGCGCCAGCCCCAGGCGACACCGGTGACCACCGAGTTGACCACGCCGACGGGTCCGAACAGAACCGCGTGCCAGGTGCGGCCGCCGTTCAGCGCGAGCGAGCCGAGCCCGATCGCCGTCACGACGGCCAGGAACGACGGCCAGTCCGCGTCCCGCAGAGCGGGCACGGCCAGCAGACCGATGCCGCCGACGCCCCAGACCACGCTCCACGCGCGCGGGCGGCGCCCCGCGTCCCGGCCCGCGAAGTACGCGGCGAGCGCTGTGGGGATCGCGACCAGCAGAAGGTTGACCGCCAGACCGCCGTCGAGGAGCAGCATGCTCAGCACACCGGTCGCGAGCACGGCCCACAGCGTGGGCGTACGCACCGGGGCGGGCGACGTGGCCCACAACTCCGGTGACCACAGTTCGGGGGCAGCCGACGGGGCCGTCCTGCCGGTCCCCGGCTGCGGCGATCGGGAGGCCTGGGACCGCGGTCGGCCGTCACCCCTGGCCACCCGCTCGGACGAGGACCGCGCGCCGGGCTCTTGCCCGCCGCCGGTCCGCTGGTCGTCCCGGGAGACGTCCGACCCCCCGGGCCCGTCCCCACCGCCGGACACATCCCCGCCCTCGGATCCGTCCGTGCCCACCGGCTCGGCCGCACTCCCCGGTTCGGCCAAGCCCTCAGGCCGGTCGGCACCACCCGGTTCGGCCACACCCTCAAGCCCGTCCGCGCCCCCGGACGCAGCCTTGCCCCCAGGCCCGTCCGCATCCCCCGGTTCGGCCGACTTCGCCATCGCGCCGGTACCGGTCTCCGGTCGCCGCACCGAGGATCCCGGTTCGGCCGGGCCCGTGGAGTCCGCGGGCCCCGGTGTCCGCGTGGGCCGGGACTCGGCTCCCGGAATCTCCTCGCTCGCTTCTGGACTCTTCCGCTGCGCCGATGACCCCTCTACGGGCTCGGGCGTGGACGGTATGTCGGACAAGGGATCCCCTCCCAGCCGGTCACCGGGCAGCCCGGAGCGCGCCACTGGGGCGGGGAGGCTGTCGGCCGGTGTTTCGTCGGCACACGCCCGCCATGATCAACGGGCGGCGTGGCGCACACGGTATCCGGGGGCAAAGCGGCTCACGAGAGCGCTGCGGGGCTGTAGCAAGCCTGTGACACAGCCCGGCGCCCCCTCCGCGCCCGCCGCCCGCGCCCCCACACGCCGCCCGCACACTCGGTGGCCCAGGAACCCGGGAACGCCCTGCCGTACGCCCTACGCGGCGCCTGCGCCACTTCCGGACGGGAGCCCGGGCAGCCATTCCGGCAGCGCCTCCGTGGCGTCCAGCCATGCCCCGGGGGGTGCTCCCGCCTTCCCGGAGGCGACCACGCCGCCCACGATGGAGCACGTCGTGTCCACGTCGCCACCGACCTGGGCGGTGGTCCAGAAGCCCTCTTCGTAGTCACCCAGGGCACGGGCCGCCGACCACAGGGCGAAGGGCACGGTGTCGTGGGCCGACGTACGCCGTCCGCAGCCCAGTACGGCGGCCACGGTCGCGGCGTCGCCGTAGTCGAGCATGTCGCGGGCGCGCCTCAGCCCGGCCCCCACGGCGCTGCGCGGTACGAGTGCGATGACGCCGTCCAGCAGGGCCTCGGCGCTCGGCGGTCCCGCCGGGTCGGCGGCCAGCGCTGCGGCCGCGGCGACGGCCATGGCGCCGACCACGGCCTCGCGGTGCTGGTGCGTCGGATAGGCGGAGATCTCCGCCTGGTGGGTCGCCTGCTCCGGATCGTCGGCGTACCAGGCGCCCAGCGGGGCGATCCGCATCGCGGCGCCGTTGCCCCAGGAGCCCTGCCCCTTGAAGAGGGCCGACGCGAGCTCGCGCCAGTCCCCGCCCTCCCGGATCAGCCGCAGCAGCCGGTTGACCGCCGGGCCGTAGCCCCGGTCGAAGTCGTGGCGGTGGGCGAAGGAGTGCGCCAGCGCGTCCTGGTCGATGCGGTGGTGCGTGGCCAGGACGGCGACCACGGAGCAGGCCATCTCGGTGTCGTCGGTCCACTGCCAGGGCTGGGGCGGCAGCTCCCGGCGCTTGAGCAGCGGGTAGTTCGCGGGCACGAAGAACTGCGAGCCCAGCGCGTCTCCCACCGCGATTCCGCGCAGGCTGGCGAGGGCGCGCTCGAAGCGCCCGTCGGGAGAGGTGTCAGCGATCATCGCCCTGCCACTCTATCCGGTGGCTCCGTACGATTTCCGGATCACGCCACTGCTCGAAGGGACGGTCGAGGGTGTATCGGCCGTCCTCCCCCAGAACGAGCATCCTCACCTCCGCGTTCCCCGGGTTGGAGAGCGATTCGAACTCGGCGACCGACCAGTGGAACCAGCGCATGCAGAACAGCCGCATGGCCAGGCCATGGGTCACCAGGAGCACGTTCGGCGGGTGGTCGGGGGCCTCGAAGCTCCGGTACAGGCTCTCCAGGAAGCCGCCGACCCGGTCGTACACGTCGGCGCCCGACTCGCCCTGCGCGAACCGGTAGAAGAAGTGCCCGTACGCGTCGCGATACGCCTTCTGAAGACGTACGTCGTCACGGTCCTGCCAGTTGCCCCAGTCCTGCTCACGCAGTCGCGGTTCCTCGCGCACCCGGACGAGCCCCGGGTCGAGGTGGAAGGCCCGGAACGTCTCGTGGGTACGCCGGTAAGGCGAGACGTAAACGCTTACGCGCTCCCTTCCGAAGAGTTCGCGCAACTGCTTGCCGGTGTTCTCCGCCTGCTGCCACCCCGTCTCCGTGAGCGCCAGAGCGTGGTCGGGCTCGCGTTCGTACACGGTGTCGTCGGCATTGCCCACCGACTCGCCGTGCCGGACAAGGACGATGCGCCGTGGTCGTGCCATGCCAAAACCCTAGATCGTGCCGGCACCGTTCGAGCAGTCGTACGGGTCACATAAGGCGCAGGTCACACCGTTCCCGCACATCAGTTCGCCCGAAGGGGAGGCCCCGTCAGACGATCCAGCCGGGTTCCAGCTGTACGACGTCCCCCGCGAGAGCGGCTATGTCGGCGTCCAGCTGGGCGCGCAGCGCGAGCCTCTCCAGCCGCTCGGCGCGGTATTTGCCGTGCTCGGCGGCCGACCGCCACATGGACAGGACCAGGAACTCGCTGCCGGGCGCCTCGCCGAACATGCCCCGGATCATGCCGGGTGAACCGGCCATCGCGGGGTTCCAGACCTTCTCCTGCATGAGTGCGAAGTGCTCCGCGCGCTCCTCGTGGACACGGCAGTGCGCGACCCGGACCACGTCGGAGTCCGTGAAGCGCGGCTCGAAGCCCGTCTTCACGTCGAAGCGGTAGTCGAACAGCTTGACCTGGGAGTCCTTGAAAGTGCCCGACTGCGACGCGGCGAGCCGGTCATGGGACCGGGCCATGAAGGAGTCGTAGAAGGCGCGGCTCTCCCAGAAGGAGAAGATGTGAGCGACGCCGGACCGCCCCGCGCTCCACCCTCCCCCCTGTCCCCGGAATCCCGGCTCTCCCAGAAGCCCCGCCCACTTTCGCTGCCCCCGTTCGAAACCGCGGCGGTCGACCACGGTGCAGCGAATCCACTTGACCAGCACCGCGCCATCGTAAGGCCCCGGAACGTGGCGCCGGTCACGCTCGGGCGGAGTGGATCCGGGCGCACGTCCCGGTGTGCGTGGCACGATGGACAACCGGCCCTACTCTCAGGGGAGTTGGTTTGGCCATTGTTGAGGAACGGGGAGGGGACATCCGGTGAACGGTCTCAACAAGGGAATCCGCAAAGCCGAGTTGGCGGTCAAATGGGATCCCAGTCCCACGGGTGAGCCCGCGACCGATCTCGACATCGTCGCGGCGACGTATCTGGCGTCCGCGCCACGCGGAAACCCGGACTACGTAGTGTATTTCGGCAACCGTTCTCCGGACGGCACCATCTATCTGAACCGCGACAGCAAGGACGGCAAGGGCTTCGGCTGGGACGAGGTCATGACCCTGGAACTCGAGCGCCTGGACAGCCGTTACGGGCGCGTGGTCGTCGGTGTCCTCATCCAGCAGCGCACCGAGGCCCGGACCTTCGTCGGTGTCCTCAACCCCGCTTTCCGCCTGCGTGAGGGCTACACCGTCCTGACGCAGGGCGACTTCGGCGACGTCCTGGGCTCGACGGCGGCGACCATCGGGGAGTTCGTCCGCGACCACTCCGGGGAATGGACGTTCCACCCGGGCATCCACGGCTACGACACCGATCCGGCGACCTTCGCGCGGGTCATGGGCAGCCCGCAGGAGGCGTGAGGCACGGCCCGGTGTCCTCCTGTCCGCGCCGTGCCGGCCGTCGGTCCCGGACCCGCCCGGGGGCCTGTCCGGCAGCGGGTGTTCAGCCGCTCTTCCAGCCCGGGACCGTCGGCAGCACCAGCTCGGCGACGCGGAACAGCGCCGCGTCGTCGGGCGCCACATCGTCCTGACGCCAGACGGAGATCTCGAACGACCCGCCGCCCCCCTCGGCGTCCCTGGCGACCAGCAGACTGCGGGCGACGCCGCCGGGGCCGCTCTCGGCCTTGCCCCCGCCGAAGCCGAGGGCGATCGTCCGGTCCGAGTAGAGGACCGCCGGGTGACCCAGGATCTGCCTCGGCTCCGCTTTCGGCAGCAGATCCAGGCCCTGGGCGACGGAGAGCCGGTCGTCCGAGGCCGACAGCTTCACGGAGTACGTCTTCAGCGTGACGTTCGCTTCAGGGCTGGCGATCTTGGTGCCGCCGTCGAGGGTGATCCAGCTGTCGTCGCCGTCGGCCGTCCGCGCGTGCTCGTCGGGCGTCCCGAGGAGGGCCGGCAGGTCCGCGCGGTTGAGCGCCTGGCACAGCTGCTCACCGGAGACGCGCTTCGGCGGTGGGGTGCCGAGCCGGTCGGAGCACCTGGCCGGGTCGTCGGTGCCGTTGTTGTTCGGAAGGACCCGCGAAACCCCCCATATGCCCCCCGTGACGCCCGCGACCAGCACCACCGCCGCGACGGCCTGGACCCCCGTGTTCAGGCCTCTTCTCGATCCGGCAGCCTTGTCAGCCATGTCCCCCGCCTCCCCGTCGCGCTCCATGCGCGCGGAGGGAGACTAACCGTTGATCGTTTCGTATGAAAGGCGAATTCGGCCGGGTCATGGGCCATCACCGCGCGGCACCCGGGACACCGGGAGGCGGCGCGCACGACGGGCCCGCCGCCGGACGGGTGGGCGCGCACACGGCGGGCCCGCCGCCGGGCGCGGTGGCACCCCCCGACGGCAACGCCGAGGGCGGTGGAGCCGACTGCCCGCTCCACCGCCCTGATCAGCTGTTCACGCCCGAAGGACGCCCGGTGTCAGCCGCGACCGTTCGCCGGACCGGCGCCCGGTGTCAGCTGCAGCCGCTCGTCGAACCGCAGCCCTCGCAGATGTAGCAGGACCCGGCCCGCTGCATCTTCGTGCCGCAGGAGAAGCAGAGCGGGGCGTCGGCCTGGATGCCCAGCTGCATCTCCACCAGTTCGGCGCTGGTGCGGACCTGCTTCGGGGCGGGCTCCGCCACGACGGCCTCGGCCTTGGGGACGGCGACGGCCTTCAGCTCCTGCGCCAGGGGCGCGGACTGGGCCAGGCCCTCGACGTCGAGCTCGTCCTCGGAGGGCTCGTAGGAACCCGTCTCCAGGTGACGCTGACGCTCCTCGGCGGAGTGGATGCCGAGCGCGGAGCGCGTCTCGAAGGGCAGGAAGTCCAGCGCCAGGCGGCGGAAGATGTAGTCGACGATCGACTGCGCCATCCGCACGTCCGGGTCGTCCGTCATGCCGGCCGGCTCGAAGCGCATGTTCGTGAACTTCGAGACGTACGTCTCCAGCGGCACGCCGTACTGCAGACCCACCGAGACGGCGATCGAGAAGGCGTCCATCATGCCCGCGAGGGTGGAGCCCTGCTTCGACATCTTGAGGAAGACCTCGCCGAGACCGTCGTCGGGGTAGGAGTTGGCGGTCATGTAGCCCTCGGCGCCGCCGACCGTGAAGGACGTGGTGATGCCGGGACGGCCCTTGGGCAGACGCTTGCGGACCGGGCGGTACTCGACGACCTTCTCGACCGCGGTACGGATGGTGTCCTCGGCCTTGGCCGTGACCTCGGCCTTCTCCTTCTCCTTGGTCTTGGCGGAGAGGGGCTGGCCGACCTTGCAGTTGTCGCGGTAGATCGCGAGCGCCTTGACGCCCATCTTCCACGCCTCGAAGTAGACCTCTTCGACGTCCTCGACGGTCGCCGTCTCCGGCAGGTTGACCGTCTTGGAGAGCGCGCCGGAGATCCACGGCTGGATCGCGGCCATCATGCGGACGTGGCCCATCGCGGAGATGGAACGCTCGCCCATGGCGCAGTCGAAGACCTCGTAGTGCTCGTGCTTGAGGCCGGGGGCGTCGACGACATTGCCGTGCTCGGCGATGTGGGCGACGACCGCCTCGATCTGCTCCTCCTGGTAACCCAGGCGGCGCAGGGCCTGCGGCACGGTGCCGTTGACGATCTGCATCGAGCCGCCGCCGACCAGCTTCTTGAACTTGACCAGCGCGAGGTCGGGCTCGAGGCCGGTGGTGTCGCAGGACATCGCGAGACCGATGGTGCCGGTCGGCGCGATGACGGAGGCCTGCGCGTTGCGGAAGCCGTTCTTCTCGCCGAGGCGGATCACGTCCTGCCAGGCCTCCGTGGCGGCGGCCCAGATCGGGGTGTCCAGGTCGTCCACGCGGACGGCCGCGGTGTTGGCGTCGGCGTGCTGCTTCATGACGCGCTGGTGGGACTGCGCGTTGCGGGCGTAGCCGTCGTACGGACCGACGACCGCGGCGAGCTCGGCGGAGCGCTTGTACGACCTGCCGGTCATCAGGGAGGTGATGGCGCCGGCGAGCGCGCGGCCGCCGTCGGAGTCGTACGCGTGGCCGGTCGCCATCAGGAGGGCGCCGAGGTTGGCGTAGCCGATGCCGAGCTGACGGAAGGCGCGGGTGTTCTCGCCGATCTTCTCGGTCGGGAAGTCGGCGAAGCAGATGGAGATGTCCATCGCGGTGATGACCAGCTCGACGACCTGGGCGAAGCGCTCGACGTCGAAGGACTGGTGGCCCTTGCCGTCGTCCTTCAGGAACTTCATCAGGTTCAGCGAGGCGAGGTTGCAGGACGTGTTGTCCAGGTGCATGTACTCGCTGCACGGGTTCGAGCCGTTGATACGACCGGACTCCGGGCACGTGTGCCAGTGGTTGATCGTGTCGTCGTACTGGATGCCCGGGTCGGCGCAGGCCCAGGCGGCCTCGGCCATCTTGCGGAAGAGCGACTTGGCGTCGATCTCCTCGATGACCTCGCCGGTCATGCGCGAGGTGAGGCCGAACGTGCCGCCCTCCTCGACCGCCTTCATGAACGTGTCGTTCACGCGGACCGAGTTGTTGGCGTTCTGGTACTGGACGGACGTGATGTCGTCGCCGCCCAGGTCCATGTCGAAGCCCGCGTCACGCAGGGCGCGGATCTTCTCCTCTTCCTTGACCTTGGTCTGGATGAAGTCCTCGATGTCGGGGTGGTCGACGTCGAGGATGACCATCTTGGCCGCGCGGCGGGTGGCGCCGCCCGACTTGATCGTTCCTGCGGAGGCGTCGGCACCGCGCATGAAGGAGACGGGACCCGAGGCGTTGCCGCCCGAGGAGAGGAGCTCCTTGGAGGAGCGGATGCGGGAGAGGTTCAGGCCGGCGCCGGAGCCGCCCTTGAAGATCATGCCCTCTTCCTTGTACCAGTCGAGGATCGACTCCATGGAGTCGTCGACGGCCAGGATGAAGCAGGCGGAGACCTGCTGGGGCTGGGGAGTCCCGACGTTGAACCAGACAGGGCTGTTGAAGCTGAAGATCTGGTGCAGGAGGGCGTACGCCAGCTCGTGCTCGAAGATCTCGGCGTCGGCGGGCGAGGCGAAGTACCTGAAGTCCTCGCCGGCCTTCCGGTACGTCTTCACGATGCGGTCGATGAGCTGCTTGAGGCTCACCTCGCGCTGCGGGGTGCCGACGGCACCGCGGAAGTACTTGCTGGTGACGATGTTGACCGCGTTCACCGACCAGAAGCCGGGGAACTCGACGCCACGCTGCTCGAAGTTGACCGAGCCGTCGCGCCAGTTGGTCATGACGACGTCACGGCGCTCCCACTCCACCTCGTCGTACGGGTGCACGCCGGGGGTGGTGTGAATGCGCTCGATGCGCAGTCCCTTGCTGGCCTTGGCTCCGCTCTTCGCGCGGGAACCTCGTGCCGGACCGCTCGCCGTCTCTGTCATGCCGCCTCCCTGTAACAGGCTAAAACGCGCTGAAGTGCCGCGAACTTCCCGTGGCACGGTCTGTGTCTGATGCCGCGCACACCGCTGGTACGGCCGTGCGCTGCAAGTCTGTGGTCGCCGCCCGCGGGCGGGCCCGGACGCCCCGAAGGGTCCGGTCCGCGGTCAGTCGGCGGCGGTGGCGGGCACGGGAACCTCAGCGGTTCCGCCCTGCCCGTGATCGGTCTCCTGGCACACCGCGTCCGGGACGTCGTCGTCCGCGGCGGGGCGCTGATTCACCTGCCTGAGTTCCGCGATGGCGGCTTCGAAGTCGTCGAGCGAGTCGAAGGCCCGGTACACGGACGCGAACCTCATGTAGGCCACGAGGTCGAGTTCCTGCAAGGGTCCGAGTATGGCCAGCCCCACGTCGTGGGTGGTCAGCTCGGCGCTTCCGGTGGCTCGCACGGCCTCTTCGACCCGCTGGCCGAGCTGGGCGAGCGCGTCCTCGGTGACGGGCCGCCCCTGGCAGGCCTTGCGCACACCGTTGATGACCTTGATGCGGCTGAAGGGCTCGGTCACGCCGGAGCGCTTCACCACCATCAGCGAGCACGTCTCCACGGTCGTGAAACGACGGGAGCAGTCGGGGCACTGGCGGCGCCTGCGGATCGACGTGCCGTCGTCGGTCGTACGACTGTCGACGACGCGGCTGTCCGGGTGCCTGCAGAAGGGGCAGTGCATGGCTCCAACCCTCCTTCACAGCACGACTCAGGAACCTCGCGGGGCCTCACCGGCCCCTCGAAGCAGCCTCAAGCATAGGCGATGCCCGGGGGTCCGGAGACCCGGGGGACCACAACTTCTGGGATGCCTCCGCAATCCAACCACTAGATGTGGGGATCGACTCGCGAAATCGCCCACGACCCGCGTGTCGTACACGTAAGGGCACGTGCCGCACAGGCATACCCATCCCGGACACACGGGGATAGCGTGGTCGGCACACGGAAAGAGGTCCGGTTCCCGGCCTGCCGGCCATCGGGTGGCAGACTGGACGGCGGCCCGGGCCGGTCGGCGCGGCCGCCGCCCACGGCGGTGAAGGGTACAGCAATGGACCCTTTTGCCCGTCAGTCGCATCGCCCAGCCATACACCCAGACACATACCTACGTCAGGCAATTCGCTTTTTTTCACTCGAACGTGTGTTTGGCGCAACCTTTCGAAAGCAACTACCGTTGTCCAGCAGGGAGACCATCGAGAGGGGCCGACGTGACCACCACCGCAGACAGCGCCACCATCACCGCCCAGGACCGCTCCCAGGGCCGACTCGAGCCGGTGCATGTGATGAACGAAGCCGCGAATCATGAGGGGCCAAAGCGCTCCCTGCCTGGCCGACCTCCAGGCATCCGGGCCGACAGCTCGGGACTCACGGACCGGCAGCGCCGGGTGATCGAGGTGATCCGGGACTCCGTGCAGCGGCGCGGCTACCCGCCGTCGATGCGGGAGATCGGGCAGGCCGTCGGCCTCTCCAGCACCTCCTCCGTCGCACACCAGCTGATGGCATTGGAGCGCAAGGGCTTCCTGCGGCGAGACCCGCACCGCCCGCGCGCGTACGAGGTACGGGGGTCCGACCAGTCGTCGGTGCAGCCGACGGACACGGCGGGCAAGCCGGCCGCGTCCTACGTTCCGCTCGTCGGCCGTATCGCCGCCGGTGGCCCGATCCTCGCCGAGGAGTCGGTGGAGGACGTCTTCCCCCTCCCCCGCCAGCTCGTCGGCGACGGGGAGCTGTTCGTCCTGAAGGTCGTCGGTGACTCGATGATCGAGGCCGCCATCTGCGACGGGGACTGGGTGACGGTCCGCCGCCAGCCGGTCGCCGAGAACGGCGACATCGTCGCCGCGATGCTGGACGGCGAAGCCACGGTGAAGCGGTTCAAGCGCGAGGACGGACACGTGTGGCTGCTGCCGCACAACTCGGCGTACCAGCCGATCCCCGGTGACGAGGCGACCATCCTCGGAAAGGTCGTCGCCGTGCTGCGCCGGGTGTGACACCGCGACGGGCGGTCCGCCGCCCCCGCCCCTGACCGGACCCCGGAACCAACTGCGCCGGTTCCGGGGTCCTGTTCGTTCGCTCGCCGGTCCGTCCGGTCGCCCGGCGGCCGGACGGACTCGTGGAGGTGCGCTACGCGTCCTCCGCCTCGACCGCCTCGGTCTCGTCCGCCTGGCCTGCCGCGTCGTCGGCCTTCCCCGCGGACTCCTCGGCCATCCGGGCTTTCTCGTCGATCGCCGCGAGGGATCTACGGACCTGGTTCGGGTCGGTGGTGTACCAGAAGTCGGGGAGCGAGGCCTTCAGGTAGCTGCCGTAGCGGGCCGTGGCCAGACGCTGGTCCAGCACCGCGACCACCCCCCGGTCTCCGGAGGCCCGGACGAGACGCCCGGCGCCCTGGGCCATGAGGAGCGCGGCGTGGGTGGCGGCGACGGCCATGAAACCGTTCCCCCCGTTCTCCTCTACCGCTTTCTGGCGTGCGCTCATCAGCGGGTCGTCGGGGCGGGGGAAGGGGATCTTGTCCATGACGACCAGCTGACAGCTGGAGCCCGGCACGTCCACGCCCTGCCAGAGCGAGAGCGTGCCGAACAGACAGGTCTTCGGATCGGCCGCGAAGTTCTTGATCAGCTCGCCGAGCGTCTCCTCGCCCTGGAGCAGGATCGGGTACTCGGGGATGCGGGTGCGCAGTTCCTCCGCCGCGAGCTGGGCCGCGCGCATCGAGGAGAACAGACCGAGCGTGCGACCGCCGGCGGCCTGGATCAGCTCGGTGAGCTCGTCGAGCATGTCCCCGCGATCGGCGTCCCGCGCGGGGCGGGAGAGATGCCGGGCGACGTACAGGATGCCCTGCCGGGGGTAGTCGAAGGGCGAGCCGACGTCGACGCCCTTCCACTGAGGGACGTCCTCGCCCTCGGTGCCTTCGGGGGCGAGCCCCATCGACGCTCCCACGCCGTTGAAGTCGCCGCCGAGCTTGAGGGTCGCGGACGTCAGGACGACCGAGCGGTCGGCGAACAGCTTTTCCCTGAGGAGCCCGGACACGTTCATCGGAGCGACCCGGAGCGAGGCTCCGAAGCGGTCATGCCGCTCGTACCAGACGACGTCCCATTCGGAGCCGTTGGCGATGCGCTCCGCCACGGCGTGCACGGATTCCACGGACGCCAGTGCCTGCTTGCGTACGGCGTCCTCGTCCTGGACGGACTTGTCGCGGGTGGACCCGAGGGCGGTGATCACCGTGCGTGCGGCGTCGCGCAGCGCCATCAGCGCGTACCCGAGGTCCTCGGGGATCTCCTCCAGGCGGCCCGGCAGGGCCAGCTCCATCAGGCGCTCGAAGCCCTCGGCGGCGGACTGGAGCTGGTCGGCCGCCTTTTCGTTGACGAGCTTCGCGGAGCGGCGGACGGCACGGTTGACCTGCCCCGGTGTGAGCTCGCCGGTGGCGACGCCGGTGACCCGGGAGACCAGTTCGTGGGCCTCGTCGACGATCAGCACCTCGTGCTGCGGCAGGACCGGAGCGCCCTCGATGGCGTCGATCGCGAGCAGGGCGTGGTTGGTGACGACGACCTCGGCGAGCTTGGCCCGCTCGCGGGCCATCTCGGCGAAGCACTCCGCTCCGTAGGCGCACTTCGTGGCGCCGAGGCACTCCCGGGAGGACACCGACACCTGGCCCCAGGCACGGTCGGAGACACCGGGTGTGAGGTCGTCCCGGTCACCGGTCTCGGTCTCGTCCGACCAGTCGCGCAGCCGCAGCAGGTCCTGTCCCAGCTTGCTGGTGGGCGCGGCCGCCTCGAACGGGTCGAAGAGGCCCTCTTCCTCGTCCTGCGGCACGCCCTCGTGCAGGCGGTGCAGGCACAGGTAGTTCGACCGGCCCTTCAGCATCGCGAACTCTGGGCGGCGCCGCAGCAGCGGGTGCAGCGCGTCGACGGTGCGCGGCAGGTCCCGCTCCACGAGCTGGCGCTGGAGCGCCAGGGTGGCGGTCGCCACGACCACCCGCTCACCGTGCGCGAGCGCGGGCACCAGGTAGCCGAGCGACTTTCCGGTGCCGGTGCCCGCCTGGATCAGCAGGTGGGAGCTGTCGTCGATGGCGGCGGCGACGGATTCGGCCATCGTCACCTGGCCGGGGCGCTCCGTGCCGCCGACAGCGGTGACGGCAGCATGCAGGAGTTCGGGGAGTGAGGGCTTTGTCATAGCGCTGCCAGCCTACGGGGCGCCACTGACAACCGAGCGATCAAGGCGGGAACCGACGCCGTGATCAAGGCGGGCGTCTCCCGGGCGTCCGGGGCGACGGATGGGTGGGGCACAAAGACTCCTCGACGGGGACCGGATCGGGACGAGCGGTCGATGGGCGGCCGGTGGCCCGCGAACCACGGCTCCACGGCTCCACAGGGACGGACCGGCGAACCGAGAGCGACGGTTCTGCTCCAGGTCGCCCGGCGGGCCGAGAGCGACGGCTCTACAGCAGATCGCGCAAGGACCGGTCCCGGATCATGAGAGCCCCCCTTTTGCCGGGCAGATCGACCTCGGCCGAGAACCGGAAGCCCGCGCTCAGAAACGCGGACACGGAGGGGGTGTTGCGGAGGTCGGGTTCCGCGACGACCCGGGCGCACGAGGGGCGCCTGTCGAGCACGTGGTCGGCGACGGCTCTGAGCAGGGTGGAGCCGAGACCTCGCCCTCGGTCGGCGACACCGCCGATGAGGAGGTGGATCCCGGTGTCGTGGGGCCGGGCGGGGTAGTGGCGTGCCAGGGGGTCGAGATCCGCGCGGTAGATCTCCCAGTAGCTCATCGGGAGGCCGTTGAGCACCCCGATGCACGGGACGCTGCGTCCGTCGCCGTCGAGCTGGCGGAGCACGTGTTCCTCGACCACGGCCTCGGGCCCCGCCAGCTCCCAGAACTCGGCGACGGCGGGGTCGTTCATCCAGCGGTGGACGAGAGCCAGATCGCGGCCGGCGCGCACCGGGACGAGGTGGAGGGCGCCCGCGATCGTCCTGACCGGCCCCCAGCCGCCGACCCGGTCGAGCAGATCGTCCGCGTCCGGGGCCTCCTCCCGAGAGCCGGTGTCCCCGGCGAACAGTGCGATCAGCTCGTCCGAAAGGCGCAGGTCGAGCGTGTCCTCGCAGTCCGTGTCGGCGCCGGGGTCGAAGCCCGTGCCCGCGCGGGATCCCGGCGCGGATCCTCGGGCGGCGCGGGCGGTGCCGGCGTCGGTGCTCTCGTCGGTGGGAGGCACGACGACGCTCCTCTCGGGAGACGGGATGGGCCAAGCCCCTCAGGAATGAAGGGGGTTGGTGATGGTGACGTAGACGGACTGGGTGTCGACGGGACCGACGAGCTCGTCGAGGCCGTGCAGCCGGGTGAGCAGGTTGGCCTTGCAGCGCAGGACGGGTGAGTCGAGCAGCAGGGCGGGCAGCGGCGTGCGCAGCCGGGCCGGGCCGGTGGCCACGCCGCCGAGGAAGCGCCGGAACGCGGCGAGCAACAGGCTTTCGTCGGCGAGCCGTTGGGAGCCGAAGGCTCCGATGAGGCCGCACACGTTGTTGATCGCCAGATAGTAGGCGAAGCGTTCGTCGGTGACCTCGTCGGAGACGAAGGTGTCGCTGTGCGCCCCGATGCCGGGCAGCCGGTGGTCGAGTTCCGCTCGCCGGGACGCGCGGAAGTAGTAGCCCTGGTTGTCGCGGTAGCGGCCGCCGGTGGGCCATCCGTCCGCGTCCAGCAGGAGCAGGGTGTTCTGCTGGTGCGCCTCCAGCGCGATGCCCGCCTCGCTGTCCAGCCAGAGCACGGGCCGTACGACCTGTTCGAGGTAGCGCAGGAACCATTCGGTGGCGACGGCGCCGCGCGGGCGGCCGGTCCGGCCCGCGAGCCCGGTGACGATCTCGGTGAGCCGGGAGCGCATGAAGGGGCCGCGCTCGGCCGGGTTGTGCGTGCCCAGTCGCGCGTAGGGCCGGGGTGAGACCAGCCCCGCGACACAGCCGACGTCGTCCGTGGGCCGGAACGGGTTGTGGCGGATCATCACGTCGAGCCCGGGAAGCGGGTTGCCGTCCCGGTCGTCGACGGCGAGCCAGGACGGGTCGCGGACGATGTCGAAGCCGGGGTGGACGGAGTGCCACTGCTCGAACAGGCCGCCGCGCAACAGCCGGTGGACCTCCGCCCCGCGGTGGAGTTCCTTGCGGAGGTTCTCCCGACGGGAGTTGGTGATGCGCAGGCCCAGCGACAGTTTCAGCATCGCGGGGGCACCGGAGCGGTAGACCGTGCGGACGGAGGAGGTGGGGTGCCATGGGGTGCCCTGCGGACCTAGGTCGCGGAGCAGTCCGGCATCCAGCAGGGCCGCGGTCCCGGGGCGGTGCCGGACCTCGCGCATCTGCCAGGGGTGCAGGGGCAGGACGGCGGCGTAGCCCTCGGGGAGCTCCAGACCGGCACCGGCCAGCCGCATGGTCAGCTGCTCCGCCGGCACGGGGCGGCCGCGTTCCGTCCAGGCCGAGTCGGAGGCCAGTACCGAGGGGGCGACCGCCATCCAGTGCAGGGGGAAGGAGCCGCGCAGCTCGGGTGAGTAGAGCCTGCCCTCCGCGTCGGAGAGGCCGTCGCGGCCCTTCGGTGTCGGGTGCAGGGGGTGGCCGAGGAGGAGTGCCTGTTCCGCGGCGAGGAAGAGGTCGGGCGGGTCGGCCGGGTGCTCCCTGCGGTCCCTGATGAACACGGCGGTGCGCCGGACCGAGTCGGCGACGCGGCCGACGAGGTCGGCGCCTTCACCGGCCGGGCTGTCCGCGTCCCGGGCGTCCGCTTCGCCCGGCACGGCTGCCGCCGGTTCGCCGCGGGGTGCCGGGGGTGCCGGGAGACGCGTTTCCGCGGCCGGTGCTCCGGGGGCCGTCTGCCGTGCGAAGAGGGCCGCCACGGTCACCGCGTCGACGGCCGGTGCCTGTGCGGGAGCTCCTGCGAGGAGGGGGAGCCCGAAGCGGTGCCAGCCGGAGGGGGACCAGTGGTGGACGGGAACGAGCAGGGTCGCCCCGCTGGCCGGCAGGGGGATGCGCAGGGTGCCGTCGTGAGGGGCGGCCAGGTTGTTCTCCCGTACCCAGCAGCGCAGCAGGTTCTCGACCGCCGCCGCCTGCGCCGCCGTCCGGATGTCGGGGTGGTCGAGGAGGTCCAGCAGGTCGACGGTGGCCCCGCCCGGCCGTACGGGTGCCCGGGACGCCTCCGTCTGCCGGGGGACGGACTCCGGTCCGGGCACGTACGGGGCCGGTGTGCCGACGGCCGTTCGCTCGTACGGGACGGGAGGGCTGTCGTACGGGGAGGGAGGGCTGTCGGATGCGGGAGTGGTGTCCACGAGAAGTTCCTTGCGGGTCGTTCGGGCTCGTGCGGCGACGGGACCGGGGCGGAACCGGCGCGCGTCGCGCGCTCGGCGTTCCTGGTCGGTCGGTGGGGCGGGGAGGGCGGTGGGCCGGGCCGGTTCCTCACCGACCTGGTCCGCCGGGTCCGCGGTGTCCTCGGGCGGGTGTTCCGGCGGGCCGCACCGGAACGCGTACGCCCGGTGCGGAGGAGGCCGGGCCGTCACTCAGGACAGGCGGCACCCCGTGTCCCGTCCCTCCCGGGTCTCCGGTCACGCAGGGCCGTGGCGCTCACCGCGCTCACCGCGTCCGCGAGCCGGTCGAGCACGGCCGACGCCTGTTCGTCGCTGATCGTCAGGGGAGGCAGGAGCCGTACGACGCTGGACCGGCGGCCGCCGAGTTCCACGATCAGGCCCCGGCTCAGGCACTCCCGCTGGACGGCGGCGGCGAGTTCGGGGGCGGCGGGGCGGGGGCCGTCGGGTGTGGGGCCGTCGGGCGTGGGCCGCCGCGGCCCTTCGGGGTCGACGAGTTCGACGCCGATCATCAGACCGCGGCCGCGAACGTCGCCGACGCAGGGGAACTCCGTGGCGAGCGCGCGCAGCCGGTCCAGCATGCGGGCCCCGACGGTCGCCGCGCGTTCGGCGAGGCCGTGCTCGCGGACGTACGCCAGGGTGGCCGTGCCGGCGGCCATGGCCAGTTGGTTGCCGCGGAAGGTGCCGGCGTGGGCGCCGGGCTCCCAGACGTCGAGGTCGTCGCGGTAGACGATGACGGCCAGTGGCAGGCTGCCGCCGATGGCCTTGGACAGCACCATCACATCCGGGGTGATCCCGCTGTGTTCCACCGCCCAGAAGGCGCCGGTCCGGCCCACACCCGTCTGGACCTCGTCCACGATCAGCGGGATGTTCCGGGTCTGTGTGATCTCGCGCATCCGCCGTGTCCAGGCGTCCGGCGCGGGAATGACCCCGCCCTCGCCCTGGACGGGCTCGAGGATCATCCCGGCGGGGAGCGGGACGCCCGACTTGGTGTCGTCGAGGAGGGACTCCGTCCAGCGCGCGGCGAGTTCGGCGCCTCGGTCGCCGCCGATGCCGAACGGGCAGCGGTAGTCCTGCGGATAGGGCAGGCGCGCGACGCGTACGTCGGTCGCGCCGCCCGACGCTTCCAGCGCTCCCGCGGTCATCCCGTGGTAGGCGCCGGTGAACGCGAGCATGCCGGTGCGGCCGGTGGCCGCGCGCACCAGTTTGAACGCGGCCTCCACGGCGTCCGTCCCGGCCGGTCCGCAGAACTGGACCCGCGCGCGCTCGGCGAACCGCGGCGGGAGGGTGCGGAACAGCTCGGTGGTGAAGGCGTCCTTGACCGGTGTCGCGAGGTCCAGGACGTGCAAGGGCGCGCCCGAGTCGAGGACCTTTCTGATCGCTTCCAGGACGACGGGGTGGTTGTGTCCGAGGGCCAGGGTCCCGGCTCCGGAGAGGCAGTCGAGATAGCGGCGCCCGTCGGCACCCTCGATCGTCAGCCCGCGGGCCCGTACGGGAACGATCGGAAGGGCGCGCGCGTAGGTGCGGGCCGCCGATTCGCGCGCCGACTGGCGCCGCAGGATGCCTTCGTGCGCGGCGCGCGCCCGCTCGGGCGCCTCGGCGCCGGTGTCCCGCGCCCCCTCGGACGCCCCTGGCGCCTCTACCGGCACCACCACTGACTCGGTCACGGCCACGACTTCAGGTCCTCCCGCTGTTCAGAGGCGAGTTGGCAGGAGGGTCCGGACGCAGGCGGCAGGCCCCCCGTACGTACCAACGACGCCGGTCGCGTTGGGAAGCGGGTGAATTCGAGGTTCCTCACCCGCTTCTTCGCCGGTTCCTCGCCGGGGTGGATCGGCGGCGCGCGCGGTGGCTCTCCGTCGGAGACCGCCGGGTACCGCGGGAGCGCCCCCGTAGCTGAACCGTTGCCGTTCCGTCGGGTGTCCCTCATGGCGACCGCATAGTCTGTGATGCCGTTCGGCCCCGCCGGACGAGCCGCTCATGCACCCGCAGACGCACCACACCGCACCGTTCCCATGATTCCAGGGGGAGTTACACCATGCGATCCATACGCCCGCCCTTCGCCACCCGTCGAGGCAGGAGCGCGCGCCGCAGAACGTCCCCCGTCCTGGCCGCCGTCGGCCTCGCCGCGGCGCTGACGCTGACGGCCACCGCCTGCGACTCGGGCAGCGACACGGCGAGCGGTGAGCCGACCGCCTCCGCGTCCCAGGGCGGTGACGGAAAGATCCAGATCCCGGACGACATCAAGGACAAGCTCAAAGAGCACGGCATCGATGTCGACAAGTGGAAGGACGGCGCCTGGCAGAACTGGGACAAGGACGAATGGCTGCGCCAGGCCGACGACTTCATCAACCCGATCATCAAGGACCTCTGGGACCCGGCCCGCATGCGCGGCGCGGACGACCCGGACAAGGACAAGGGCGTCGACGACGCCGACCTCACCGGTGACCAGGGCGTCACCGACCCGGAACCGGCCCCGGTGACGGCTCGGGCCGTGAAGGCGTCGTACCACGCCGCCGTGCCCGAGGCGGGCAAGGTGTTCTTCGACGCCCCCGAGGGCACGATGGTCTGCTCGGCGACGGTGGTCGAGGACCCGGCGCACCCGGGCAAGTCCAACCTCGTGTGGACCGCGGGCCACTGTGTGCACGCCGGCAAGAAGGGCGGCTGGTACCGCAACATCGCCTTCGTGCCCTCGTACAACGACGCCGGCAGGACGGAGGCGCAGCTGGAGAGCGCCCCGCGCCAGGAGGTCACTCCGTACGGTGTCTGGTGGAGCGACTGGGCGCAGACCTCGGACCAGTGGATCGAGCAGGGCGGTTCCACGGGCGGCCAGGGAGCCTCGTACGACTACGCGGTGCTGCACGTGACGCCGGAGAAGGGCGGCAACGGCAAGTCACTGGAGGAGACGGTGGGTTCGGCGCTGCCGGTGAACTTCAACGCTCCGGCCGTGCCCCAGGTGTCGAGCATCACGGCCACCGGATACCCGGCCGCGGCGCCGTTCGACGGCCAGAAGCTGTACCAGTGCGCGGACAAGCCGGGACGGCTGTCGGTCGCGCAGTCCGACCCGACCATGTACCGCATCGGCTGCACCATGACCGGCGGTTCCTCGGGCGGCGGCTGGGTGGCCACGGGTTCGGACGGCAAGCCGGCTCTGGTGTCCAACACCTCGATCGGCCCGGTCAAGTTCGGCTGGCTGGCGGGTCCGCGGCTGGGCGATGTGGCCAAGGGCGTGTACGACTCGGTGAGCGCGAAGTTCGCCGGGCGGTGACCCGCGCGGCCTGACGGGCCGGCACGGCGAAGGCCCGCCCCCTCGAAAGGGGGCGGGCCTTCGCGCATGCCGGGCGGTCGCCCGCCGGGGTGTCGATCCGGTCGCCTACCGGAGGGCCGGCGCCGCGACGTACGGTGCGAGGTCCGCCGCCAGTTCCTCGTGCACCCGCGCCTTGAGCAGGGTGCCCTCCTCGGTGTGCTCCTCGGAGATCACCTCGCCCTCGGTGTGGGCGCGGGCCACGAGCTTGCCGTGCGTGTACGGAACGAGCGCCTCGACCTCGACCGAGGGGCGCGGCAGCTCGTTGTCGATCAGCGCGAGCAGTTCGTCCATGCCCTGGCCCGTACGCGCGGAGACCGCGATGGAACGCTTCTCGATCCGCAGCAGGCGCTGGAGCACCAGCGGGTCCGCCGCGTCCGCCTTGTTGATCACGACGATCTCGGGCACCTTGGTCGCGCCGACGTCACCGATGACCTCGCGGACCGCGGCCAGTTGCTCCTCCGGTGCCGGGTGCGAACCGTCCACGACGTGCAGGATCAGGTCGGAGTCGCCGACCTCCTCCATGGTGGAGCGGAACGCCTCGACCAGGTGGTGCGGCAGATGGCGTACGAATCCGACCGTGTCGACCAGCGTGTACAGCCGCCCGCTCGGGGTCTCGGCCCGGCGCACGGTCGGGTCGAGGGTCGCGAACAGCGCGTTCTCGACGAGGACGCCCGCGCCCGTGAGACGGTTGAGCAGGGACGACTTGCCGGCGTTCGTGTAACCGGCGATGGCGACCGAGGGCACCTTGTTGCGGCGGCGCTCCTGGCGCTTGATCTCGCGGCCGGTCTTCATCTCCGCGATCTCCCGGCGCATCTTCGCCATCTTCTCGCGGATACGGCGCCGGTCCGTCTCGATCTTGGTCTCACCGGGACCACGGGTGGCGAGGCCGCCGCCCTTGCCGCCGCCCATCTGACGGGACAGCGACTGACCCCAGCCTCGCAGCCTCGGCAGCATGTACTGCATCTGCGCGAGCGCCACCTGCGCCTTGCCCTCGCGGGACTTGGCGTGCTGGGCGAAGATGTCGAGGATCAGGGCCGTACGGTCGATGACCTTGACCTTGACGACGTCCTCGAGGTGGATCAGCTGGCCGGGGCTCAGCTCACCGTCACAGATCACGGTGTCGGCGCCGGTCTCGATCACGATGTCCCGGAGCTCGTTGGCCTTGCCGGAACCGATGTACGTGGCCGCGTCGGGCTTGTCACGGCGCTGGACGACGCCGTCGAGCACGAGCGCTCCCGCGGTCTCCGCGAGCGCGGCCAGCTCGGCCAGCGAGTTGTCCGCGTCCTGGATGGTCCCCGAGGTCCAGACACCGACGAGGACGACGCGCTCCAGACGGAGCTGTCGGTACTCGACCTCGGTGACGTCCTCGAGCTCGGTGGAGAGGCCCGCCACACGGCGCAGGGCCGCGCGCTCGGAGCGTTCGAACTGCTCGCCGTCCCGGTCTCCGTCGATCTCGTGGCTCCAGGCGACGTCCTCTTCCATCAGGGCATCGGCCCGAAGACCTTCGGGGTAGTTCTGCGCGGAAGTCTGCGCGTCCTGGGAAGGGGAAGAAGAGGAGGTCATTGGATCCTTACGTAGATGGGGTGAGCCGCGGGCCGACGGATGCCGCCCCGCAGAGGGAACAACGCGCGTGGCCACCGGGAGATTCCCGGTTCCGGCCGGACCAACCCTTCATGGGGGGCCGCGCCGCCGGCTCGAAGATGGTCGCACGGCACGCCCTGGCCCGTCACGCGACTTATCGTGACCCGCCGGACACCCGCGGGCATCGCTGCCCGCGGGGTGCCGCGGCGGGCCCGGTCCCGGCGCTCCGGGGGCGCTCCCCTCGCTCCGGGGCCCCCTGCGCGGGCCTCACGCGCTCTTGCGTCCCTTCGGCGCGTCGCTCTTCCAGTCCGGGTGGCCCGGCATCGGCGGTGTCTTCGCGGCGTACAGCCACGCCTTGAAGAAGCCGCTCAGGTCCCGTGCGGCGACGGCGGAGGCGAGGTCCACGAAGTCGGCCGTCGAGGCCACGCCGTCGCGGTTGAGGCTCACCCACGTGCGCTCCAGGCGCTCGAAGTCGGCGCGCCCGATCTCCTGGCGCAGCGCGTACAGGGCCAGGGCCGCGCCGTCGTAGACGTTCGGCCGGAAGATGCTGATCTTCTGGCCGGGCTTGGGTCCCTTGGGCCTGGCGGGCGGGCCGCCGGTGGCGCGCCAGGAGTCGGACAGCCGGTAGGCGGCCTTCATCCGCTTCTCCATGGGCTTGTGCGCCTTCTCCTCGGCGTACAGCGCTTCGTACCAGGTGGCGTGGCCTTCGTTGAGCCATACGTCGGACCAGGTGCGGGGGGTGACGCTGTCGCCGAACCACTGGTGCGACAGCTCGTGCACCATGATCGAGTCGACGTACCACTTCGGGTAGGCGGGCTGGGTGAAGAGCTCCTTCTCGAAGAGCGAGAGCGTCTGCGTCTCCAGCTCGAAGCCGGTCTGCGCCTGGGCCATCAGCAGCCCGTAGGTCTCGAAGGGGTACCGTCCGACCTTGCTCTCCATCCAGGCGATCTGGCCGGGGGTCTTGCGCAGCCACGGTTCGAGCGCCGCGCGGTCGGCGCTCGGGACGACATCCCGGACGGGCAGGCCGTGCGGCCCCCGCCGGTGCAGCACGGCCGAGCGGCCGATGGACACCTGGGTCAGCTCGGTGGCCATGGGGTGCTCGGTCCGGTACGTCCAGGTCGTGGCGCCGTGGGCCCGGCGGGTGCCTCGGGGCAGTCCGTTGGCGACGACCGTGTACCCGTCGGGGGCCGTGACGCGGACGGTGAACACGGCCTTGTCGGAGGGGTGGTCGTTGCACGGGTAGACCAGGTGCGCGGCGTCGGCCTGACCGGCCATCGCGAGCCCGTCCTTGGTCCGTACCCAGCCGCCGTCCTGTCCCTTCGCGCTCACCGGGTCGCTGGTGTGCCGCACGGTGATGCGCACCGGGCTCCCGGCGGGCAGCCGTTCGGCCGGCGTCACCACCAGATCCTCGCCGGCCTCGGTGAAGCGGGCGGGAGCTCCGTCGACCTCGACCGACCGGACGCTTCCGTGCGCGAAGTCGAGGTTGACGCGGTCGAGCGACTCGGTGGTCACGGCGTCGATCGTGGTCACGGCGGTGAGCGGCTTGTCGTTGCGGCCGGGATAGACGAAGTCGAGGTCGTACGACTCGACGTCGTACCCGGGGTTGCCGAGAGTCGGAAAGAGGCGGTCTCCGACCCCCAGGGGCCCGGCCGGGTCCGGGGCGCTCGCGGCGATCAGGCAGACGGAGACGGCCGAGGCGAGCAGGGCCGCCGTGACGCGGCGGCTTCTCGGGCGTGCGGGCGTGGGGGTGGGGTTGTGCGGCATGGACCACGGCTACCAGCGCGCACCTCCTCCGCGCGGCCGACTCGCACCCGGCCCACCCGAACGAGTAGGTCCCGGGACTCTTTGGGGGCAGCGCGCGGCCGCCGGACCCGGCACCCGTGCCCGGCCGCCCGGGCCGCCGCTTCCGCCCGCGCCGCCGGACGACCGCGTGAAGCCCGGTCTACTGTGCCGCGGTCGCCGGATGCTGGGCGCGGCTCACGTCGTACACGCCCGGCACGTTGCGCATCGCGCGCATCAGGCCCGGGAGGTGGGCCGCGTCCGGGAGTTGGAGCGTGTAGGTGTGGCGTACCCGCTGCTGGCTCGGGGGTTCGACGGTCGCGGAGACGATGGCGACCCCCTCTCCCGCGATGGCCTCGGTGAGGTCGGCGAGCAGATGCGGGCGTCCGAACGACTCGGCGACCAGGGTGACGCGGCACTCGGTGGTGTCGCCCCAGCGCACTCCCACCTCCGGGCGCCCCGCGCTCTTCATGCGCGCCGCTCCGGCGCACTCCACGCGGTGCACGGTGACCACTCCCCCGCGGACAGCGAAGCCGGTCACCTCGTCGGGAGGTACGGGCGTACAGCAGCCGGCCATGCGTACGGACGCGCCGGGCGGGTCGGCGACGGCGCTCGCCGGGCGGGCGGTCTGCGTCTCGGCGGGGCGGGGCGGGGCCGCGACGGGAGGCCGGGGGCCGGCGGCGGAGGCCCGGGCCGCCTCCTCGTCGCCGGGTGCGGGGTGTGTGGCCATCCAGCGCTGGATGGCGATCCGCGCGGCGGCCGTGTGCGCGTGCTCCAGCCACTCCCTGGAGGGCTCGGAGGCGGGGTCCTGGCCCATGAGCAGTTGAACGGTGTCGCCGTCCTTCAGGACCGTACTCAGTGTCGCCAGGCGGCCGTTGACGCGGGCGCCGATGCAGGCGTGCGCGTCCTCGCCGTACTGCGCGTACGCCGCGTCGACGCAACTGGCGCCCTCCGGCAGGCCGAGCGAGCCTCCGTCGGCGCGGAAGACGGTGATCTCACGGTCCTGGGCGAGGTCTTCGCGCAGCGTCGACCAGAAGGTGTCCGGGTCCGGGGCGCCCTGCTGCCAGTCGAGCAGCCGGGAGAGCCAGCCCGGGCGGGTGGGGTCGGCGCGCTCGCCGTCGAAGGGGCGCTCGCCTCCGCCGTCCGGCTGTTCCTCCGACGGCGGAACGTAGGGATTGCCGAGCGCGATGACTCCGGCCTCGGCGGCCTTGTGCATCTGGTGGGTTCGGATGAGGACTTCGGCGACCTGGCCGTCGCCGCGGGTGACGGCCGTGTGCAGCGACTGGTACAGGTTGAACTTGGGGACGGCGATGAAGTCCTTGAACTCCGAGACCACCGGGGTGAGACAGGTGTGCAGTTCGCCGAGGACGCCGTAGCAGTCGGCGTCCTCGTTCACGAGCACCAGGAGGCGTCCGAAGTCGGCGCCGCGCATCGGGCCGCGCTTGCGCGACACACGGTGCACGGAGACGAAGTGCCTCGGCCTTATGAGGACTTCGGCCTGGATGCCGGCGTCGCGCAGGACGACGCGCACCTCCTCGGCGATCTCCGCCAGCGGGTCGTCCGACCGGCTCGCGTTCTCGACGATCAGCTCCCGGGTGTGCTCGTACTCCTCGGGGTGCAGGATCGCGAAGACGAGGTCTTCCAGTTCGGTCTTGAGCGCCTGCACGCCGAGGCGCTCGGCGAGCGGGATGAGCACGTCCCGGGTCACCTTGGCGATGCGCGCCTGTTTCTCGGGGCGCATGACGCCGAGGGTCCGCATGTTGTGCAGCCGGTCGGCGAGTTTGATCGACATGACCCGGACGTCGTTGCCCGTGGCGACGAGCATCTTGCGGAAGGTCTCCGGTTCGGCGGCGGCGCCGTAGTCGACCTTCTCCAGCTTGGTGACGCCGTCGACCAGGTAGCAGACCTCGTCGCCGAACTCCTCACGGACCTGATCGAGCGTCACTTCCGTGTCCTCGACGGTGTCGTGGAGCAGGGAGGCGGTCAGCGTCGTCGTCTCCGCGCCGAGTTCGGCGAGGATCAGGGTCACGGCGAGCGGGTGGGTGATGTACGGCTCGCCGCTCTTGCGCATCTGGCCGCGGTGCGAGGACTCCGCGAGCACGTACGCCCGGCGCAGGGGCTCCAGCTTGGCGTCGGGATGGTGGGCACGGTGGGCCTCGGCCACATGCCCGATCGCGTCCGGCAGCCGGTCGCGGGCCGCGGGCCCGAGCAGCGCGGCCCGCCCGAGCCGGCGCAGGTCGATCCGGGCCCGTGCCTTCTTGCGGTGCGCCGGGGGCACCCCGGGCTCCAGCGACGCCGGGCGCCGGTCGGCGGGCGTGGCAGGGCCTGGCTTCGCGGGATTCGTCGCCTCCGCACTCATGGGCACCTCCGGCTGCGTCAGACCGGCGGACGGGTGCCCCATGGCGTACTCGGCTCAGGGGATGGTGTCGATCCCCCGTCCGGGCCGGTGCTTGATGCTACCGACCCCACCACGCCCGGCTGACCGCCTCTCGCCGAGCGTGAAACGGATCACCCGATCGAGCGAAGGTTTTGGGGTTTACCGTTTCGGTTTTCTGGAAGGGACGGCAAGGACGTACGACGTCCGTCCCCCGCGGCTCAGCGCAGCGCGCCGTCCAGCCACTCCGCGTCGATCTCGCCCTCGGCGACGATCACGGCGGGGCCCGTCATCTCGATCTCGCCGTCCGCGTGCTCGGTGATGACCAGGCGTCCGCCGGGCACGTCGACGGTGTACGTCGCCGGGGTGCCGGTCACGGCGGGGTCGGCGTTGTCGCGGCGGGCGGTGGCGACGGCCACGGCGCAGGCGCCCGTGCCGCAGGAGCGGGTCTCGCCCGAGCCGCGTTCGTGGACCCGCAGGGAGACATGGCCCGGCCCGCGGTCGACGACGAACTCGACGTTGACCCCGTCCGGGTAGGCGGAGGCCGGGGTGAACGGCGGCGGTGCGAGGAGATCGCCGGCGTGCGCGAGATCGTCCACGAAGGCGACCGCGTGCGGGTTGCCCATGTTCACGTTGCGCGCGGGCCAGCTGCGCTCGCCGACGCTCACCGTGACCTCGCCCTCGGGGAGGCGCGCCTTGCCCATGCCGACGGTGACGTCTCCGTCCTTGGCGATGTGGACGGGCTTCACGCCGCCGCGCGTGGCGATCGTGGTGTCCCCTTCGGCCACATGTCCGGCCCGGTGGAGATAGTGGGCGAACACGCGGACTCCGTTGCCGCACATCTCGGCGACCGAACCGTCGCCGTTGCGGTAGTCCATGAACCACTCCGCCTCGGCCGCCATCTCCCCGGCCTCGGGGTGCGCGGCGGACCGCACGACGTGCAGCAGACCGTCTCCGCCGATGCCCGCGCGGCGGTCGCACAGGGCGGCGACGGCGGCGGGAGGCAGGTCGAGGAGATTCTCCGGGTCCGGGATGATCACGAAGTCGTTCTCGGTCCCGTGGCCCTTGAGGAAGGCGATCCGCGTGCTCATTCCTCGATCGTACGGGGTCGCCACGACAGCCCTGCCCGCGCGGTGCGGGTGCCGGGACGGCGCTCGCACCGGCACCGGCGCGCGGTGGTCCGCCGTGGAGCGGGCCGGGGGTCAGCGCAGTCGGGCCACACGTCCCACGGCGAGCACGGCCACCGCGGCGACGATCACGACGTAGGCGAGCACCACCCGCCAGTCGGCGCGTCGGCCGGAGCCGCGCGGCGGGAAACCGGGCAGCGCGTAGCCGACCCGGCGGGCGGCCATCAGGCCCCAGCCGGCGGCGCACAGGCAGATCAGCAGGCCGAGCATCGCGACCACGGCACCGCCGTCGCCGAACTCGAAGGCGAGCGGGAAGGCGAACATCAGGGAGCCCGTCGCGGCCAGCGCCACGATGGGCGCGAGCTGCCAGATGCGCAGCAGGCGCTGCGGGCGCAGCTCGACCTCGACCTCCGGCTCGGGGGACATCTCACCGGGGCCGGGGCCGTCGGCGATCACCCCGCCGGGGGCGTCCTCGGGGCCGTCGGAGCTCAGTCGCTCTCCGCCCAGCTCCGCCTCGACGCCGAGGTCGGCGTCCGGATCGATACTCAGACGAACTCCGTCCCGATCAGCACCGTACTCAGTGCCTCGTGCAGTGTCGCGAGGGCCGGCCTCCATCGCCACGCGCCCTCCCAACTCGGACTTCACTGGTCGATCGAAGCTTGATGATGGCACGGCGCCGGAGGCCCGGATGACGGCCGGAGCGTCCCGATGCCATGACGTGATCAGGCTGTGACCGGTCGTTCGAGCAACGTCAGTGCGAGTTCCGGGAGTTCTGTGAGATCCGCCGCAGCCCCACTGAGCCAATGCACCCTGGGGTCGCGCCGGAACCATGAATCCTGACGGCGCGCGAAGCGCTTGGTGGCGCGAACGGTCTCGGCGCGGGCCTCGTCCTCGGTGCACTCCCCGGCGAGCGCCGCGAGGACCTGCTGGTATCCGAGCGCGCGGGAGGCCGTGCGCCCGGCGCGCAGGCCTTGCGCCTCCAGCGTGCGTACTTCGTCCACGAGCCCGGCCTCCCACATCCGGTCCACCCGCCGCGCGATGCGCTCGTCGAGCTCGGGGCGGGCCACGTCCACACCGATCTGGAGGGTGTCGTAGACGGAGTCGTGGCCGGGCAGGTTGGCGGTGAAGGGCTTGCCGGTGATCTCGATGACCTCGAGGGCGCGGACGATCCGCCGGCCGTTGCTGGGCAGGATCGCCCGGGCGGCCCCGGGGTCGGCCATGGCGAGCCGCGCGTGCAGGGCTCCGGAGCCGCGCAGGGCGAGCTCCTCCTCCAGGCGGGCGCGCACGGCGGGGTCGGTGCCGGGGAACTCCATCTTGTCGACGGCTCCGCGGACGTACAGTCCGGAGCCGCCCACCAGCACCGGCCAGCGGCCCTCGGCGAGCAGCGCGTCGATCCGGGCCCGGGCGAGCCGCTGGTACTCGGCGACGCTGGCGGCGACCGTCACGTCCCAGATGTCCAGGAGGTGGTGCGGGACGCCGCCGCGCTCGGCGGGCGTCAGCTTGGCGGTGCCGATGTCCATCCCGCGGTACAGCTGCATCGAGTCGGCGTTGATGACCTCGCCGCCGAGACGCCTGGCGAGGAAGACGCCCAGATCGGACTTTCCTGCGGCGGTCGGTCCGACGACGGCGATGACCCGGGGTGCGGGGGGTGCGCTGCTCACGGTCCCAGTCTCGCAAACCCCGGGACCTCTCCGGCAACGAGCAGCGTGACGCCAGGCTTCCGGGTTCGTTCCCTCAAGCGAGGTTCCGGCCGCCGGTTCCGAGGACCGGTGACCCGGTCGACGCAATGGGCCGCACCGGGCGACGCGGAATTTCGCCCTCACGAGTAACGTATGGAGCTGATATGGGCGTTTTTGAACGGCTTCTCCGGAGGTCGAAGGCCACCGAGGAGGCGCCGGCCGTCGAGGCACCGGCCGTCGAGGCACCGGCCGTCGAGGCGCGGGGAGCGGTGGAGGCCGGGGGTTCGTCCGGGAACGAGGGCGGGGAGACGGCTCGGACCGCCGGGGCCACCGCCCCGGAGGACGCCGGCATCCCCCGGCAGCAGACCCCCGAAGAGGCCGCCGACAACGAGGCCGACAAGGGCTCCCGCACCTGACTGTCCCGCGAGGGAAGGCGAACCATGGGTCTGATGGACAATCTGAAAGCCAAGCTGGGGCCCGCCAAGGACAAGGTCTCCGGGCTCGCGCAGCAGCACGGGCACAAGGTCGCTCACGGTCTCGACAAGGCCGCGAAGGTGGTCGACGACAAGACCAAGCACAAGTACAGCGGCACGATCCATACAGGCACGGGCAAGGCGAAGGACGCCGTGGACCGCCTCGCGCACAAGGGCGACGGCGGGGACGCGAGTCCGTCGGACATGCCGCCCCGGCCCCCGGCTTCCTGAACGACCCGCACATCGGCGGACGGCCGCGAAGGGCTCAGGCTGCTTCCGGCCGTCCGCCGCGTCCGGTGACGGCGTGTCGGCGGGTGCGTCCGAGGAGGCGGCGGGGAGTCCGGGGAGCACGCCCGGGCCGTCCGCCGCGTAGGCCGGGCATCCGGCTCCGGCCTACGACCAGGCCGCCACCAGGTATCCCACCCCGTAGGGAGCGTCGTCGTACAGCAGGGCGCCGCCGAGTCCCGCGCCCTCGGCCGCGCCCGCGAGGACCTGCCAGGGCGCGCGCCCCGCGGCCTTCAGCTCGTACGCCAGATCGATGTCCAGCGCCTTGAGGGCGGCGACGTCGGCCGCCCCGAGCGCCCGCGCGACCTCCGCGTCGAAGGCCTCCGCGCGCTCGTCGAGATAGCCCGGAGCCTTGAGGGTCCTGCACGCGCTGGCGTCCCCCATCACGAGCAGGGCCACCCGCCCGGCCCGCCCGCCGATCCGCGCGCCGGTCTCGACGCACCGCTCGGCCTCCAGGGGTTCTCCGACCCCGAGCCCCTCCACCGGGGCGTCGGACCAGCCGGTGCGCTCCAGCAGCCATGCGGCGACGGCGAGCGAGGGCGGCAGCCCACGTTCCGGTGAACCGGAACCCGCGCCGTCCGTGTCGCGGTTCGCGTCGCCGGCGGCCGGACGGCCGAGGCACACGTCGAGGTCGACCCCGAAGCCGCTGAAGGAGCCGCGGGTGCCCTCCGGATGGGGTCCGCGACCGCTCTTCCCGGCCGGGCCGACGACCACCAGCAGGTCGGGACGGGACGCGGCGAGCACGCCCAGCGCGTCCGTGACCGCGGCGCGCGCGGCGTCCAGCTCGGGGGCCGCTCCCGCGGCGACATCGGGGACGAGCAGCGGAGGGCAGGGGCAGACTGCGGCGGCTACAAGCATGAGCCGCAGCGTATCGCCGCACACCGCCCGGTCCGCCCCGGCGGTCGCGGTCAGTCGCAGCCGCAGCCGCCGCCCGTGGCGACCGGAAGCGGCTCCGGGGCCCCGATCTTCGGCAGGCCCAGCATGACGCCGGCCGGCTTGGCGGTCTCGGCGGCGTTGCGCTTCTCCCAGGCGTCACCCGCGCGCGTGCGGCGCACGTCCAGGACGGCGCCCTCGGCGAGCAGGTGGTGCGGGGCGGCGTACGTGATCTCGACGGTGACCACGTCACCGGGGCGGACCTCTTCGCCGGGCTTGGTGAAGTGGACCAGCCGGTTGTCGGGGGCGCGGCCCGACAGGCGGTGGGTGGCGCCGTCCTTGCGGCCCTCGCCCTCGGCGACCATCAGCTCCAGGACGCGGCCGACCTGCTTCTTGTTCTCGTCCCAGGAGATCTCCTCCTGGAGGGCGACGAGACGCTCGTAGCGCGCCTGGACGACCTCCTTGGGGATCTGCCCCTCCATGGTGGCCGCCGGGGTGCCGGGGCGCTTGGAGTACTGGAACGTGAAGGCCGCCGAGAAGCGGGCCTCGCGGACCGCGTGCAGGGTCTGCTCGAAGTCCTCCTCCGTCTCACCGGGGAAGCCCACGATGATGTCGGTGGTGATCGCCGCGTCCGGGATGGCGGCCCGGACCTTCTCGATGATCCCCAGGAAGCGGTCCTGGCGGTACGAGCGGCGCATCGCCTTCAGGACCGTGTCCGAGCCGGACTGCATCGGCATGTGCAGCTGCGGCATCACGTTCGGGGTCTCGGCCATGGCGGCGATCACGTCGTCGGTGAAGTCGCGCGGGTGCGGCGAGGTGAAGCGCACGCGCTCCAGGCCCTCGATCTTCCCGCAGGCGCGCAGCAGCTTGCCGAAGGCCTCGCGGTCACCGATGTCGCTGCCGTACGCGTTGACGTTCTGGCCGAGAAGGGTGATCTCGGAGACGCCCTCGCCGACCAGTGCCTCGATCTCGGCCAGGATGTCGCCGGTCCTGCGGTCCTTCTCCTTGCCGCGCAGCGCGGGGACGATGCAGAACGTGCAGGTGTTGTTGCAGCCGACGGAGATCGACACCCAGGCCGCGTACGCGCTCTCGCGGCGGGTCGGCAGCGTGGAGGGGAAGGCCTCCAGGGACTCGGCGATCTCGATCTGCGCCTCTTCCTGGACGCGGGCGCGCTCCAGGAGGACGGGCAGCTTGCCGATGTTGTGCGTGCCGAAGACGACGTCCACCCAGGGCGCCCGCTTCACGATGGTGTCGCGGTCCTTCTGGGCGAGGCAGCCGCCGACGGCGATCTGCATGCCGGGGCGCTTCGTCTTCATCGGGGCGAGGCGGCCGAGGTTGCCGTAGAGCTTGTTGTCGGCGTTCTCGCGTACGGCGCAGGTGTTGAAGACGACGACGTCCGCGTCCCCGTCCGCGCCCTCGGGCGCCCGCACGTAACCGGCGCCTTCGAGGAGCCCGGAGAGCCGTTCGGAGTCATGGACGTTCATCTGACACCCGTAGGTGCGCACTTCGTACGTCTTGGATTCCTGAACGTCCACTGCCTGACTCCGGTCGCCGCTGCTCATGGGACAAGGGTAGGCGGTGCCGGGAGTACGTCCGGACGCCGGAGCCGGGGCCGCCCGCAGCCCGTCACACGACGTGCGGTTTCCGGCACCCGGCGTGCGGCCGAAGGCACCCGGGGTACGGCCGGAGGCACCCGGCATCCCTCGCCCCCGCACCCCTCTCCCTCCGCGCCCCTCCGTCACCCGCCCAGCGCGACGAACCGCTCGGCGACGGTCCTCGCGGCGGTTCCGAGCAGGATCGTGTAGTGGTTGGAACCCTCGACCAGCTCGGCGGGGAGGTTCACCGGCCCGCCGGTCCAGCGTGCGACGACGGACGCCTCCAGCATCGGCGGCTCCTGGCCTAGCAGTCCGAGGGGCGCGCGCAGCAGCAGGGCCGGGACGCCCAGCCCCGTGAGGTCGGCGGCGAACAGGCCGGCGGACGTCAGCAGATCGCGCCCGTCGTGCCGCACGGCCTCCTCCCGCACCTTCGAGCGCCTGGCACCCCGGGGGCCCGTGACGTCGTAGCGCACGTACGTCTCGATGTCCGCGTTCCAGTGCGGTCCGAGCGCCGGATGCGCGCGGAAGAAGTCGACGTAGGCCGCGTCGGTGTCGTACGTCCGGCCGAGGCGGGCCAGCGCGGGTCCGAGCGTGGTGTCGAGGACGGCGTCGAGGTCCGTGCCGGGCGGGACGGGCAGCGGCAGACCGCCGTCGACGAGCAGCAGCCGGTCGAACAGCGCGGGCCGGAGCGCGGCCGCCCTCAGCGCGGTGTACGCGCCCATCGAGTGCCCGGTCAGAGCGACCGGCCGGCCGCCGCCCAGGTCCCGGGCCAGACGGCACAGGTCCGTGGCGTGCCGGTCGAGGCCGTACGGGCCGGGGGTGTCCGCGCTTCCGCCGCGTCCGCGCAGGTCGGGCGCGAACAGGCTCCACTCGTCGGGGAGGTGACGGGCCATGGCGCGAAAGGACATCCCGGATCCGGTGATGCCGTGTGCCGCCAGAGCGATCCGCGGCCCCCTGCCGAACCTCAGGACACGGAGGGTTCCGCCCTCGACGGGCAGGTCGAGCCCGGCCGGCTCGTTCATGCGCTCTCCTGGTCGTCGCTGTGCACGTGCGGCCTCCCCCTCGGGGCGGCCGTCTGGTGGCGGCGGCCCGTACGGCCTGCCCCGTGGGGACGCCATGGTCTTACGCGTCCGGCGCGCTCCACCCCTGCCGCCGCAGCACCTCCGACACGTCCGGTGCCCGGTAGTGCTCGCCCTTGAGGACCTTGCCGTCGGCTCTGCGGGCGACGTGCCCGTCGGGGCCGAGCTTCGTCATGTTGGCCCGGTGGATCTCGGCGATCACCGCGTCGAGGTCGATCCCGTGGACGAGGGCCGTGCCGTACGCCACGTACACGACATCGGCGAGCTCGTGCGCCAGCCGGTCGAGCGGGCCGCCGACCGAGACCTCGGCGACCTCGGCGGCCTCCTCCGCCAGCAGCTCGCCCCGGTGTGCGGCGAGCTTCGGGGAGACCTCGGTCGGGGTACCGCGGACATCGAGGCCGAAGGCGAGATGGAACTCGCGGACCAGCGGGGCCGGGGAGGGCGACGGCGCGACCGCGGACACGGAAGAACCGGACGACGGGAGCGAAGACACGGGAGGACGGGACGGCGGGACCGTGGACACGGGAGAGTCGGACGGCGGGACCTGCGACGGCGGCGACTGCATTCGGCGAGCCTACCGATCCGCCGCGCCCCCTCGCGGGCCCGGCCTGGCCAGGACCGGGCCCGGACTGGCAGGATCGCGCGCATGTTCCAGGCACTGACCCGTATCGGCCGACGTGGCGCGCTGTCCGGCTCGGCGGCCGTCCTCGCGGTCGTCGGGCTGCTGTGGTGGCTGCTGCCGCTGGGCGAGGAGTCCCCGAGCGGGAGGATCACCTTCAGCACGGGCACCGCGACCGGGGTCTACCAGATGTACGGCAAGCTCCTGCAGGGCGCTATCGCCAAGGACATGCCCGACCTGGACGTGGAATTGCAGGACAGCGACGGATCGCAGCAGAACATCAGCCGGGTGGCCACGGGCGAGGCGGACTTCACCATCGCGGCGGCCGACGCCGTGGAGACGTACATCCTCCAGAACAAGCCGGGCGCGAGCCGGTTGCGCGGCTGCTCGCGGCTCTACGACGACTATGTGCACCTGGTGGTCCCGCGCTCCTCGCCCGTGCAGACCGTGGCGGACCTGAAGGGCATGAAGGTCGCCGTGGGACCGAGCGGATCCGGGGTGCGGCTGATCGCGAACCATGTGCTCGAAGCGGCGGGTCTTGACCCCGACAGGGACGTCAAGCCGCTCGACGACGGCATCGCGACCATGCCCGGCCTGCTCGAAGAGCACAAGATCGATGCCTTCTTCTGGTCGGGCGGCCTGCCGACGAACCCCGTCCGGAAGCTCTCCAAGGCCGATGACATCAGGCTGGTGCCGATCGGCAGCGACCTCGTCGAGAAGCTGCACGAGCAGGGCGGCGCCTCCCGCTACTACCGGTCGGCCGTGATGCCCGCGGACGCCTACCCCGAGGCGCAGCGCGGCTCGGCCGTGCAGACGCTGGCCGTGACCAACTTCCTGATCACCCGGGAGGACGCCGACGCGGACCTCACCGAGGCGCTCACCCGCACGGTGATCGCCAGCCGCGACCGCATCGGCGCCGTGGTGCACGCGGCCCAGCTCGTGGACCTGCGCACGGCGATCTACACGGACCCGCTGCCGCTGCACGAGGGCGCGCGCCGCTACTACCGGTCGATCAAGCCGTAGCGGCGCCCCGGCCCGTGGGAACGCGGCAGGGGATCTCTCAGGCCGCCGGCTCCGACCTGGGCACCGTCACCGTCACCCGCAGGCCGTGCGGTTCGTGGCGGCCGTACGCGATGGAGCCGCCGCCCGCGGCGAGCAGGGCCCGGGAGATGGAGAGGCCGAGGCCCGAGCCCTTGATGTTCTGATGGGCCGCGCTGCGCCAGAAGCGGTCGCCTATGCGCGCCAGGTCCTCGTCGCCGAGGCCGGGGCCGCCGTCGGTGACCACGACGGTCGAGGAGGTGCCGTTCGAGGCGACCGTCACCTCGACGCACTCCCCCTCGGGCGTGAACTTGACGGCGTTGTCGATCACCGCGTCCAGGGCGCTGGACAGCGTGATGGGGTCGGCCCACGCGGTCGTGGGCGGGCAGTTCCCCGCCAGCCGTACGCCCCTGCTGTCGGCGACCGGCTGCCAGGACGCCACGCGCTCGGCGGCCAGCGCGCCGATGTCGGTGAGGCGCGTATCGGCCTCGGCGTGCTCGGCGAGCGCCAGGTCGAGCAGGTCGTCGAGCACCTGGGTGAGGCGCTTGCCCTCGGTGCGGACCGACGCGATCTCCTCGTTGCCCTCGGGGAGTTCGAGGGCGAGCAGCTCGATCCGAAGGAGCAACGCCGAGAGCGGGTTGCGCAGTTGGTGCGAGGCGTCGGCGACGAAGGCACGCTGCTGTTCCAGCACGCTCTCGACGTTGTCGGCCATCTCGTTGAACGACCGTGCCAGACGCTGGAGTTCGGGCGGTCCACCGGCGGGCGCGACCCGGGACTTCAGACGGCCGGTCGCGATGTCGTGGGTGGTGGCGTCGAGAACGCGTACGGGTCTGAGCACCCAGCCGGTCAGGCGCAGCGCGGCGCCGAGGGCGAGGAGCATCGCGGCGATCTCGCCCGCGCCGATGATCAGCCAGCCGTTCAGGGTCTTGGAACGCATCTGCCCGGTGGGCGAGTCCGTGACGACGACGGCGACGACGTCGCCGTCCCTGATGACCGGGGAGGCGACGACGAGACGGTGGTGCTGCCAGGGCCAGACCTGTTCGGGGTCGTGGCTGCGGCGGCTGACGAGCGCCTCCCTGAAGGCGTCGCGGGCCGCGCCGGCCTTGGGCGGGAGCCAGCTCTCCGGCGCGTTGGCCATCGGCTCGTCGTCGCGGTAGAAGACGCCGGCCCGGATGCCGTACACCTCGTAGTAGCGGGTGAGTTCGGTGCGCAGGGTCTCGCCGCGCTCGTCCGGGAAGCCGGCCCGGGAACGGCTGGGGTAGTCGGTGACGTACTGGGCGAGGGCCGCGAAGCGCGCGGTGTCGTCGATGCGGTCGACGACCACGCGCTGCTGCTGCGCCGCGGCGACGCTCACCGCGAGCGGCACGCCGAGCGCGAGCAGCACGGCCGCCATCAGGACGATGAGCAGCGGCAGAAGGCGGGTACGCACCGTGCCCGCTACGCGGCCGGGGCGACGAGCCGGTACCCGACGCCTCGTACGGTCTCGATCAGCGCCGGCATGCGCAGCTTGGAGCGCAGCGACGCCACGTGCACCTCCAGCGTGCGGCCGGTTCCTTCCCAGCTCGTGCGCCACACCTCGCTGATGATCTGCTCCCGGCGGAACACCACCCCGGGGCGCTGGGCCAGCAGCGCGAGCAGGTCGAACTCCTTGCGGGTCAGCTGGACCGTCGAACCGTCCACGGTGACCTGGCGGTTGGGGAGTTCGATGCGTACGGGGCCGAGCAGCACCATGGTCTCGCCGGAAGCCGACACGTCGTCGTGGGCGCTGCGCCGGCTGACGGCGTGGATCCGGGCGAGCAGTTCCCCGGTGTCGTAGGGCTTCACGACGTAGTCGTCGGCGCCGAGGTTGAGGCCGTGGATGCGGGACCGTACGTCCGCGCGCGCGGTGACCATGATCACCGGCGTGGCGGTCCGCTTGCGGATCTTGCCGCAGACCTCGTAGCCGTCCTGGTCGGGCAGCCCCAGGTCGAGCAGGACGACGCCGAAGCCGTCGCTCTCCGGGACGAGGGCCTGAAGGGCCTCCTCGCCGCTTCGGGCATGCGTGACCTCGAAGCCGTGCCGTGCCAGCACCGCGGACAGGGCGGCGGCGACATGGTTGTCGTCCTCGACGAGGAGCAGTCTCATTCCGGCCCCCTCCGCTTCATCGGTCGTACCCGTTTCGTCGGTCGTGCGGTCTCGGGTCTCATCGGTCGAACGGTCCTTTTCAAGAACGTCGGTGCACGCGCGCGTGCACCTAGGAAGTCACGCCGATGGACAAGGACGGCGTCAAGGGGCTTCGGGTTGCCCGGGGCTTCCGTTACCCAGCCGGTACGCGCATTCGTACGGCTGCTACGACACGTGTCCGATTGCTACCGGATCGTGATGCTCAAGTTCCCCTCAGATGTAATGACGCTGGTCGTGAGGGGTCACTACTGTCCTCCGAAACGAGGAGGACGGAGCCCAAGGCGATGACCGAAGCATCGGCGGCCAAGGACGCCATGGCCGGGACCGACGAACTGGTCGTCCTGAAGAGCGTCAACAAGCACTTCGGCGCGTTGCACGTGCTCCAGGACATCGACCTGACGATCACGCGCGGCGAGGTCGTCGTGGTCATCGGACCCTCCGGGTCCGGGAAGTCCACCCTGTGCCGCACCATCAACCGTCTGGAGACGATCGATTCGGGTGACATCTCGATCGACGGCAGGCCGCTGCCCCAGGAGGGAAAGGCGCTCGCCCGGCTCCGCGCCGATGTGGGCATGGTCTTCCAGTCCTTCAACCTCTTCGCGCACAAGACCGTGCTCGAGAACGTGATGCTGGGGCAGACCAAGGTCCGCAGGACCGGCAAGCAGGCGGCGGAGGAGAAGGCGCGCGCCCTGCTCGACCGCGTCGGCGTCAGCACGCAGGCGGACAAGTACCCGGCGCAGCTGTCGGGCGGCCAGCAGCAACGCGTCGCCATCGCGAGGGCGTTGGCGATGGACCCGAAGGTCATGCTGTTCGACGAGCCGACCTCGGCGCTGGACCCCGAGATGATCAACGAGGTCCTCGAGGTCATGCAGCAGCTCGCCCGGGACGGTATGACCATGATCGTCGTCACCCATGAGATGGGCTTCGCCCGTTCGGCTGCCAACCGGGTCGTCTTCATGGCCGACGGCCGCATCGTCGAAGAGGCTGTGCCGGACCAGTTCTTCAGCAATCCGCGCAGCGACCGTGCCAAGGACTTCCTCTCGAAGATCCTCCACCACTGATGTCTCCGCGCCGGGAGACCGCCTCCCCCCGCGGGGAGACCACGTCCCGGTCCACGGGGACCCCGTCCGTCGACGGCCCGTACTTCGCCCTGACTCAAAGGATGTTCACCATGAAGCTCCGCAAGGCAGCCGCGGCCTCGGCCGCCGTACTCGCACTCGCCGTGACCGCCACCGCGTGCGGTTCGAGCGACAAGGACGACAGTGGGTCCTCGTCCTCGGGCGGCGGCAAGATCAAGGTCGGCATCAAGTACGACCAGCCCGGTCTCGGCCTGAAGCAGCCGGACGGCTCCTTCGCCGGTTTCGACGTGGACGTCGCGACCTACGTGGCCAAGGAACTCGGCTACAAGCCCAGCCAGATCGAGTTCATCGAGACCAAGAGCGCCGACCGCGAGAACGCGCTCGCCCGCGGCGACGTCAAGTTCATCGCGGCCACCTACTCGATCACCGACGAGCGCAAGCAGAAGGTCGACTTCGCGGGCCCGTACCTGCTGGCCCACCAGGACCTGCTGGTCAAGAAGGACGCGAACATCTCGAAGGCCACGGACCTCAACGGCAAGAAGCTCTGCTCCGTGACCGGTTCGACCTCGGCGCAGAACATCCACGACACCATCGCCCCGAAGGCCAACCTGCGTAAGTACAGCGGCTACTCGGAGTGCATCGCGGGCCTGCAGAGCGGCGCCGTGGACGCGGTGACCACCGACGACTCGATCCTCGCGGGCTTCGCCGCGCAGGACAAGTACAAGGGCCAGTTCAAACTCGCCGGCCTCAAGCTGAGCAACGAGAACTACGGCATCGGCGTCAAGAAGGGCGACGCCGAGCTGGAGAAGAAGATCAACACCGCGCTGGAGAAGATGGTCAGCGACGGCGCCTGGAAGCAGGCGGTCGACAAGAACTTCGGCCCCGCGAACTACCAGTACGAGCAGGCCCCGAAGATCGGCGTCATCGTCAAGTAGCGCGGACACCGCCCGGTGACACGGGCACCGCGAGAAACACAGGGACCTCGGACGACGCGGGAATCCGCGGTTCACACGGGGTTGCGCAGGTGTGCCGCCGTCCGTCGCGATCACGGCGGCGGCATGCCGCGCCCGCCCAGTCCGCCACGTACGCCACCACCCGGAAGCGCGGGAGATCGTGTTCGACTTTCTTCAAGGTTATGACGTCCTGGGGGCGTTCTGGACGACGGTGAAACTCACCGTCTTCTCCGCCATCGGGTCCCTGGTCCTGGGCACCCTGCTGGCCGCGATGCGGGTCAGCCCGGTCCCGCTCATGCGCGGATTCGGCACGACCTACGTGAACATCGTCCGGAACATCCCCCTGACGGTCATCATCGTGTTCAGTTCGCTCGGCCTCGCGGACATCTTCGGTGTGACCATGGGCGCCTCCGACAACTTCGAGGTCCAGGGTTTCCGGCTCGCGGTGCTCAGTCTCGTCGGCTACCACGCGGCCTTCGTCTGCGAGGCGCTGCGCTCCGGCATCAACACCGTGCCGGTCGGACAGGCCGAGGCGGCCCGCGCGATCGGGCTCGGCTTCAGCCAGACCCTGAGGCTCGTCGTGCTGCCGCAGGCGTTCCGTTCCGTCATCATCCCGCTGGCCAACGTGCTGATCGCGCTGACCAAGAACACGACCGTGGCCGCCGCCATCGGCGTGGCCGAGGCCGCGAGCCTGATGAAGACGATGATCGAGAACGAGGCACAGACGGTCCTCATCGCCGCGGTCTTCGCCTTCGGCTTCGTGGTCCTGACCCTCCCCACCGGCCTCTTCCTCGGCTGGCTGGGCAAGCGACTGGCGGTAAAGCGATGACCTCCGTCCTCTACGACGCCCCCGGCCCCCGCGCCAAGCGCCGCAATGTGGTCCTCTCGGTGCTCTTCGTCGTCCTGCTCGCCCTGCTCCTGTGGTGGGTCTGGCTGGTGATGGACGACAAGGGCCAGCTCAAGTGGGACCTGTGGGAGCCGTTCATCACGGCCGACGCCTGGAACACGTATCTGCTGCCGGGCCTCTGGAACACGCTGAAGGCCGCCGCGCTCAGCATGGTGATCGCCCTTCCCCTGGGCGCCGCCCTCGGTATCGCACGTCTGTCCGACCACAGCTGGGTGCGGGTTCCCGTGGGCGCCGTGGTCGAGTTCTTCCGGTCCATCCCGGTCCTGCTGCTCATGCTGTTCGCGAACGAGCTCTACGCCAAGTCCGCGAACGTCGCGAGCGAGGACCGTCTGTTCTACGCGGTCGTCACCGGTCTGGTGCTCTACAACTCCGCGGTCCTCGCCGAGGTCGTACGGGCGGGCATCCTCGCGCTCCCCAGGGGACAGACGGAGGCCGCGTACGCGATCGGGCTGCGCAAGGGCCAGACGATGACCAGCATCCTGCTGCCGCAGTCGGTCACCGTGATGCTCCCGGCGATCGTCAGCCAGCTCGTCGTCATCGTGAAGGACACCGCGCTGGGCGGTGTGATGATCGGCTACGCGGAACTCCTCGTAGCACGCAGCACACTCGCGGCCAACTACGCCAACGTCGTCCCGAGCTTCATCGTGGTCGCCGTCATCTTCATCGTGGTGAACTTCGCGATCACCAGCTTCGCCTCCTGGCTGGAGGGGCGACTGCGCCGCAGCAAGAAGTCGACCGGCGCGGTGCTCTCACCGACGGACGCGGCCGTCGCCGGTACGGCCGCGACGGGTGTCGGCGGAGCCTGAGGACTGTCCGTCGGCGGGATCCGGGACCACGGCACCCCCTCCTTCTGACGTATCGTCCGAACATCAGTCGATCAGGGTGACCGAAGGGGTCAGTGACGTGACCGCCACTGACCCCGTCACTTGACGCAAGCAGCGGCAATGGGTTGCATACGTTCTGTGATCGTGCACCCTGCTCCACCTGCCTGTTCCCGTACGTCCCTCAGGACACAGCTCCGTGCAGGGGGCACCGCGCCGTGGACCCGGTGATCATCGTCGGAGCGGGGCCCGTGGGGCTCACGCTGGCCCTTGCGCTGGCTCGCCAGGAAGTCCCCTCCGTGGTCCTCGACGAGGGACCGGGCAAGGACGAACAGCGGCTCGCGCGGACCGTGGTGCTGCGCGAGGACACGGTCGCGCTGGTCGAACGGCTGACAGGACTGCCTCTCGACGACGCCGGCTTCCATTGGGCCGGATGGCGGTCGATGCGGCGCAGGCAGGTGATGCGCGAGATCTCCTTCGACGGGAAGGCTCCCGGGAGCACGAAGGGCGTCGCCGATCCTCTCGGCGCCGAGACCGCGTGGGGCGACGATCCTCGGGGGATCGTCGCCGCGCGCGGCACCGGCCCTTCCCGGGGTGCGGAAAGCGCCGCGGACGGTGAGGAGTTCAGCGCCCCCCTGCACATCGCCCAGCACGCGCTGACCGGCGCCCTGCGCGAGGCCATCATCCACGAGCGACTCATCAAGGTCGCCGTGCACAGCCGCCTCGACTCCGTCGAACAGGACGCCTCCGGCGTCACGGCGCACACCCGGGGACCCAAGGGCACCTGGTGGCGCGGCAGTTACCTGGTCGGCTGCGACGGACCGCGCTCGACCGTGCGCAAGCTCCAGGACATCCGCTTCCCCGGGCGCACGGCCGTCGAACGCCACGCCGTGGCGGCCCTGCGCACGGAACTCCCCTGGCCCGGAGAAGCGTTGCTGCACCGGATGACGCCGTGGCGCAGCTCCGGCCCCTCGGCCGGCGAGGTGAGCGCCCGTCCGCTCGCCGAGGACGTCTGGCGTCTTGACTGGCTGCTGCCACCGGGCAAGGACCTCGTCACGCCCGACCTGCTGGTGGCCCGCATCCGGGAGACCCTCGGGGGCTGGAGCGGCGGCGCCACACCCGCGTACGAACTGCTCGACACCGGAGTCCACACCGTCCACCACCGACTGGCCCGCCGCTGGCGCGTCGGCCGGGTCTTCCTCGCCGGGGACGCGGCCCACCTGCTCGGCACCCTCGGTACCCAGGGCCTGGACGAGGGGCTGCGGGACGCCGACAACCTCGCCTGGAAGCTGGCGCTCACCTGGCACCACGGCCCGCACCCCGCGCTCCTCGACAGCTACCAGACGGAACGGCGCGCGGTCGTCGCCGCCCGGCTGCGCGCCGCCGACCAGGCACTGCCCCTGCTGCGCGGCGGCGGCGGTCTGCGCGCCTACGTCCCCGGGTCCGCCCGCGGCCACGACGCCCTGCTCACGGACAGCCACCTGGGTCGCGGCCCGCTGGGCGCGCCGGGGGCGTACGCCCACTCCCCTCTCATGCCTCCGCCCGCCGAGTCGCACGCCCCTGTCGACACCGAGCCCGGTGCTCCGGTCGTCGATGTCCGGGTGACCGCGGAGGACGGTTCGTTCGTACCGCTGCGGGAACGGCTCGGGCGCGGGGTCCTGCTCGTCGTGCTGATCGCTCCGGGTACGGGGGTGTGGGCGCGCAAGCACTGGGTGACGGCCGGCGTCATGCCCCGGCTCGCCGCCGCCGTGACCGCGCTGCCGCACCCCGCCGAACTGCTCGTCGCGGAGAGCTACCCGGGCGCGGCGGCGCACACCGTGCTGCTGGTCCGCCCCGACGGACACCTGGTCACCGCGCTCAGCGGGGTCCGGCCGGCCGATCTGTACGAGGCGGCCGAGGCGACCCTCGGGGGACCTGCGGCGCGAGTGGAAGCGGAGAGCGCAGCGGAGGCGACCGCGGGCAGGAGATGAACGCCCCGTGACCTTCCGGCCCGGGGTCTCCCCGTCCTTCGGGCCTCCATGGTCCACATGGTGACGGTGAGTTGACCGGTCCTCGCCGCCATGGTCTACTCCGGATCGTGACCGACACCTGTGTGCGCCTGTGGCGGAGGGTCCATATGGACCTCGTCCGCTATGCGGGCTGCGTGTGTCGTCCGTCCTTCTGACTTCGCATCCTCATCTCCCGCGCGCCGCCGCCGTGCCGCCGCGCGCTTCTCGCGAACTCCCAGGACGGTCCGAGTGTCTGTACCACCCCCTGCCTCCACGTCTGCCTCGGCAGCCGCCGCCTCCGTGCCCTCCGCGGTCTCCGGCGCACCCCGTACCCCCACGCAGGCCGACCTGCTGGCCTTCGTACGCCGTGCGGCAGCCGACGCCGAGCTGATCGCCTCGCTCCCCCTCGACCCCGAGGGCCGTACCTGGGTGCGGCTCGAAGGCCCCGGCGGCAGTGAGGCCTGGCTCATCGGCTGGCCGCCCGGAACCGGAACCGGCTGGCACGACCACGCCGAATCGGTGGGCGCCTTCCTCACCGCGCGGGGCGAACTCAAGGAGAACTCCCTCGCCGCCCGGCTGCCCGCCGACGGCTGGAAGACCCTGGAACTCGCCGAGGACATCGACCGGCAGCGGAAACTGCCGGCGGGCACCGGCCGCGGCTTCGGGCGCCATCACGTGCACGAGGTACTGAACGAGTCCGCCGAGGAGCACGCGATCTCGGTCCACGCCTACTACCCGCCGCTCCCGCAGATCCGCCGCTACAGCCGTACGGGCCCGATCCTGCGCCTGGAGCATGTCGAACGTCCGGAGGACTGGCAGTGAGTGACACCCGGCAGCCCATCGGCATCGACACCTTGCTGGAGCAGGTCCGCGCGGGCCTGGACCGGGTGGAGGCCGAGGAGGCCTACGAGGCCGTGCGGAGTGGCGAAGCACTTCTGGTCGACACCCGGTACGCCGCCCTGCGGGAACGGGACGGCCTGATCCCCGGCGCCCTCGTCGTCGAGCGCAACGAACTGGAGTGGCGGCTCGACCCCACGGGCAGTCACCGTGCCCCGGAAGCCACGAGCCATGACCTGCGGGTCGTGCTGTTCTGCGACGAGGGGTACGCCTCCAGCCTGGCTGCCGAGTCCCTGCGTCGGCTCGGACTGCACAGGGCCACCGATCTGATCGGCGGCTTCCAGGCGTGGAAGAGCGCCGGCCTTCCGGTGACGGCCACCGGCACGGGGAGCTGACCGCGCTCCTCGCGGACGGGCGCCCGGAGGATCAGAAGGGGGATCAGAATCCCTCGTCCTCGAGCCCTTCCGTGTCCTCGCCCTCTTCCTCCAGCGCCTGGCGGACCACGCGCAGGGCCATGCCCTGGGGGTAGCCCTTGCGGGCGAGCATGCCGGCGAGGCGTCTCAGCCGCTTGTCGCGGTCCAGTCCGCGGGTGGAGCGCAGCTTGCGCGCGACCAGCTCGCGCGCGGTCGCCTCCTCCTGCTCGGAGTCGAGCTGGCCGACGGCTTCGTCGATCAGCGTCGATTCCACGCCCTTGGTCCGCAGTTCCTGGACGAGTGCCCGCCGGGCCAGCCCGCGGCCATGGTGCCGGGACTCGACCCAGGCGTCCGCGAAGGCGCTGTCGTTGATCAGCCCGACCTCCTCGAACCGTGACAGCACCTCGTCCGCCACCTCGTCCGGGATCTCGCGCTTGCGCAACGCGTCCGCCAGTTGCTTGCGCGTGCGCGGGGTCCCGGTGAGCAGGCGCAGACAGATCGCTCGCGCCCGCTCAGCCGGGTCCCCCGGGGACTCCCCCTTCTCGGCCCTCGACGAGGTGGGGGTGTCTCCGTCCCGCGGGTCGCCGGACGGCTCACCGAAACCGCCGCGCCGTCGACGACCCCTTCCACCACGCGGTCCGCCGTCGGCGCGTCCACCGCGCCGGGCGACCGCGTCCGGCGAGCCGTGACCGCGCGGCAGGCCGTCACCGTGCCGTGCGTCACCGCTCGTCGAACCTCCGCCGTCCGGATCCCGTTCGTCCGGAGCGACGCCGTGGAAACCGTCGGCTTCGTGGAAACCGCCGTCGGTGCCGTACGGATGGCCTCCGTACCCCCCAGCACCGCCGTACGGCCTGTCACCGTCTCCGGCCGGACCGCCGTCACCCCCGCCGTATCCCTGCCCCTCGGGCGTGAGGGGGTAGGCGTACTCGGCCCAGTCGGTTCGTCGTGTCATGGACTAGCTCTTGGCCGCCGCGGCCCTGGACTTGGTGGTCTTGGCAGCCGGAGCGGGCACCTTCGCGGCGTCCTCCGGAGCGGCCGAGACCGCGGCGTCCACGCCGGGCTCGCCTGCGGGCTGCTCGGGCTTCACACCGACGCCCAGCTTCTCCTTGATCTTCTTCTCGATCTCGTTGGCGAGGTCGGGGTTGTCCTTCAGGAAGTTGCGCGCGTTCTCCTTGCCCTGGCCGAGCTGGTCGCCCTCGTACGTGTACCAGGCGCCGGCCTTGCGGACGAAGCCGTTCTCCACGCCCATGTCGATCAGACCGCCCTCGCGGCTGATGCCCTGCCCGTAGAGGATGTCGAACTCGGCCTGCTTGAAGGGCGGCGCGACCTTGTTCTTGACGACCTTGACGCGCGTGCGGTTGCCGACCGCGTCCGTGCCGTCCTTCAGCGTCTCGATGCGGCGGATGTCGAGGCGCACCGAAGCGTAGAACTTCAGCGCCCGGCCACCGGTCGTGGTCTCCGGGGAGCCGAACATCACGCCGATCTTCTCGCGGAGCTGGTTGATGAAGATCGCCGTCGTCTTCGACTGGTTCAGGGCGCTGGTGATCTTGCGCAGGGCCTGGCTCATCAGACGGGCCTGCAGACCCACGTGCGAGTCGCCCATCTCGCCCTCGATCTCGGCCCGCGGCACCAGGGCGGCGACGGAGTCGATGACGATGAGGTCCAGCGCACCGGAGCGGACCAGCATGTCCACGATCTCCAGGGCCTGCTCGCCGTTGTCCGGCTGCGACAGGATCAGGTTGTCGATGTCGACGCCGAGCTTCTTGGCGTACTCGGGGTCGAGGGCGTGCTCGGCGTCGATGAACGCCACCTGGCCGCCGGCCTTCTGCGCGTTCGCCACCGCGTGCAGGGTGAGGGTCGTCTTGCCGGAGGACTCCGGGCCGTACACCTCCACCACTCGGCCGCGCGGCAGGCCGCCGACGCCGAGGGCGACGTCGAGCGCGGTCGACCCGGTGGGGATGACCTCGATGGGCTCATTCGGCCGCTCGCCCAGGCGCATCACTGCGCCCTTGCCGAACTGTCGTTCAATCTGCGCGAGCGCGGCGTCGAGCGCCTTCTCGCGGTCGGTTCCTGCCATGGGTTCCACCCGGTTTGCTTGAGTCGATCGCTTCACGTCAAAGACGCTAACGCCTGCCACTGACAATGCGCCCCGACGCCCGTCCAGCCTGTGGATAACTCGGGCACATATCTGCCGAAACCATGCCGAATCACCCGTCGAAAGCTTCGCCGGAACCTCCATAAGAATGGATGTTCGATTTTCGTGTCAAGCGCATCACACGACTCTTCCGAGACTACGTTCGCGCTCCGACCACGACCGGGGATCCCCCGGTTCCGGGCCCCGGCACCCGCCCCGGCGCATCTCCGGAACCCGCTGCCCGCCCCGGACCGGGGCTACTCCCCGGGGCGTAGGGCCGGCGCCTTCGGCCGTACGACGACACCGCAGGCCCCGCCCGGCAGGCTGTGGGCCATGCCGACGACGACCCTTGCACCGACACCTCCGAAGCCCTCGCTCCGACCGGCGGAGCGGCTCTGCCGGGCGACGGGCGTCCTGCTCGTCCTCTCCGGCTCGCTGCATCTGCTGGTCTTCGCCGTCGACGGCGGTCCGTGGGACGGCCCCGTCTCCTGGCGCAAGCCCGTCACCTTCGGGCTCTCCTTCGGCCTGACCCTGATCGCGGTCACCTGGGTCACGTCGTACGTACGGATGGGGGCGGGGCGGCGCACCGCGCTGCTCGTCGTGTTCGCCGCGGACTGCGTGCTGGAGGTCGGCGGGATCACCCTTCAGGCGTGGCGCCGGGTTCCCTCGCATCTCGACATGGAGACCGGCTTCGACACGGCGGTGTCCATGATGCTCGCGGTGGGCGGCGGGATTCTGGTCGTGGTGCTGACCGCGTTCGCGGTCGCCTCGTTCCGCGACCGGCCCACGGGGCCCGCGGGCATGCCGCTCGCCGTGCGCTCGGGGTTCGCGGTCCTGCTCGTCGCGCTGGCCTCGGGCGCCGTGATGATCGCGCGTGGGGTCGTCCTCACCAGGACCGGCCACCAGGAGGCCGCGTACCACTCGACGGCTCCGCTCAAGCCTCTGCACGGAGTGAGCCTGCACGCCGTCCTGGTGCTGCCCGCGCTGGCCTGGCTGCTCTCCCGCACCGGCCGGAGCGACGAGGTCCGGCGGCGGATCGTGCGGGGAGCGGTCGGCCTCTACACGGCGGCCGTCGTGGCCGCCGGTGTCCAGGCCGTCCTCACCTGGTGAACGTCACCACCGGCCGGGCCACCGCGAACGTCACCGGCCGAGCCGCCGCCGCAGGCTCGCGAGGAGACCTGCCGAGCCGCGGGGGCGGTGCCCGTGCACCCGCGGGTCGTCCATGACGTCGTAGCGCTTCACGTACGCCCCCAGGAACGCCTGCAGGGTGGCGATGGCGGGGATGGCGATCAGCGCGCCCACGGCCCCGAGGAGCGCGGTGCCCGCGATCACGGACCCGAAGGCGACCGCCGGGTGGATGTCCACCGTCCTGGAGGTCAGCTTGGGCTGGAGCACGTAGTTCTCGAACTGCTGGTAGACCACGACGAAGACGAGCACCCACAGCGCGTACCAGGGGTCGATCGTGAAGGCGATCAGCATCGGCAGGGCGCCCGCGAGATAGGTGCCGATGGTCGGGATGAACTGCGAGACCAGACCGACCCACACACCGAGCACGGGCGCGTAGGGCACGCCCAGCGACTCCAGCAGGATGTAGTGGGCGACGCCCGAGATCAGCGCCATCAGGCCGCGTGAGTACAGGTAGCCGCCTGTCTTGTCGACGGCGATCTCCCACGCGCGCAGCACCTCGGCCTGCCGGGCCGGCGGCAGCACCGAGCACAGCGCGCGCCGCAGCCGGGGTCCGTCGGCGGCGAAGTAGAACGAGAACAGGGCGACCGTCAGCAGCTGGAAGAGGCCGCCGAGCACCTGTCCGGACACGTCCAGGACGCCGGTGGCGCTGTTCTGCACGTACTTGCGCAGCCAGTCGGAGTGGAGCAGGCCCTCCTGGATGTCGACCCGTCTGAGGTCGGTGTGGAAGTGCGTGTTGATCCAGTTGATGACCGAGTCGAGGTAGTCGGGGAAGCCCTCGATCATCTTGATGATCTGGCCCGCGAGCATCGAGCCGAGCAGGGTGACGAACCCGGCGACCATGATCAACGATCCCAGGAAGACGAGGAAGGTGGCCAGCCCCCTGCGCATGCCCCGTGAGGCCATCCAGCTGACCGCGGGTTCTATCGCGAGCGCGAGGAAGAACGAGATCAGGATGTTGATCAGCAGGTTGGTGAGCTGGTGGAACGCCCAACTGCCGAGCTGGAACACGGCGATGAGCGTGAGGGCGAGCACCATGGCGCGGGGCAGCCAGCGCGGCATGCGCGCGCCCTGCCCGGCGGCGTCGGCGCCCGGCGGACCGGGCGGCGCCGTGCCGAGCGGTGATGACTGCTGATCGACCTGCGCGTTCTCGTCTGTCGGGGCCACCCGCCAAGTCTGGCCCACGCCACCGACACCGGATCCACGTCCCCCCGGTCTTTCCCGGTCCTGGACTCCGTTCAGTGGTTCTCGTGCGGAACATTCATGTTCGCGCACACCACGCGCCACACCTCCTTGGCCTCCCAGCCCGCGTCCAGCGCCTCGTGGACGGTGCGCCCGCCGAGTTCCGTCATCACATGATCGCGCGCGAACGTCTCGGCGGTGCCCGCGCCGAAGTGATCAGCCATTCGCTGCCAGAAGACCGTCAACCGCATGACTCCAGTATCCCGCCCCTGAGGGTGGGCCCGAGCCGGGACCGCGTGCCGATACCGCTTTCCGCCCTACGGTCTGACGCATGGCCGAAACCGGAGCATCTCGACTCCCCCAGAAGCCCCCCGCGCACTCCCCCCTGGCCCGCGCCGAGCACTTCGTCTGGCTCACCGCGCGCGTGCTGGAGCAGCGCCGCTTCGCCTATCACTTCCTCGGAGGCGGTGCCGACGCGGTGGAGACGGCGCTGGCCGCCTACCGCAGCGACGACGACGGATACGGCCACGCGCTCGAACCCGATCTGCGCGGCCCGGTCAGCCAGCCGCTGCACACCGCTCACGCGCTGCGCGTCCTCGACTCGATCGGGCGCTGCGGCGGTCAGCGGGTGGAGCGGGTGTGCCGCTATCTGACCTCCGTGTCGACGGCGGACGGCGCGCTGCCCGCCGTCCGTCCCAGCCAGCGCGGCTATCCGGCGGCCCCTTTCGTGCCCGTCGTCGACGATCCGCCGAGCGAACTCCTCGCCACCGGCCCCGTCGTGGGCCTGCTGCACCGCAACGAGGTGTGGAACGCCTGGCTGTTCCGGGCCACGGACTTCTGCTGGCAGGCGGTGGAGTCCCTGGAGAAGTCCCATCCGTACGAGATCGAGGCGGCGGTCGCCTTCCTGGACTCCGCGACCGACCGCCCGCGCGCGCAGGCGAACGCCGACCGGCTGGGCCGGCTCGTGCGTGAGCAGCGGCTCGCCGCGCTGGACCCCGGGCGGCTGGAGGCCTACCCCGTCGCACCCGGGTACGCGCCGGGTGAGCACCACTTCCCGCACGACTACGCGCGGACTCCGGACTCGCTCGCGCGCGCGTGGTTCACCGACGAGGAGATGGCCCGCTCGCTGGACCACCTCGCGGACGATCAGCAGGAGGACGGCGGGTGGCCGATCCGCTGGCGGCAGTGGGCACCGGGCACGGCCCTTGAGTGCCGCCCCATGGTGACCGTCGAGGCCCTGCGCACGCTCCGGGCGTACGGCAGGGCCATCGGCTGAGGCCTGCGGGGGGCCGGTGTCCGGGTGGTGTCCGGGCACACCGGAGTGCCCCCGTGCCCGGCCCCTCGCCGGGGACAGGGGGCACACCGGCCTTGTCCCCTGTCCGAGCCCGCGCCCGCGCCCGGGTGTCAGCCGGTCAGGGCGCGGACCCCTGCCGTCACCGCCACGGCCGCGGCGACGACCACCAGGAACGGGGCGCGCAGGATCAGCGCGACGGCCGCCGCGGCGAGCCCGGCGGCCTTCGCGTCGAGGACGAGGACCCGCCCGTCGGCGAAGGCCTGCTGGGCCGTGAGAGCGGCCAGGAGCGCGACGGGCAGCAGGGCGGCGAGGCGCTGGACGAGCGGCCGCTCCAGGACGCCCGCGGGGATCAGCAGACCGATGAGCTTGACGGCGTAGCAGCCGACGGCGGTGACGCCGATGGCGATCCAGATGTTCAACGTACGTCTCCTGACGCGTCCGGCCCGTTGTCGTGCGTACCGGCCGGTGAACCGTGCTCCGCGCGGGCCTGTGAACGGTTCCGCACGTCGGACGGGGACCCGTTCTCCGCACCGGCCGGTGCCCCGTCCGCCCCGTCCGCGGAGGCGGCGCGGGCTGTGTCCGCGCGGCGGCGCCCCGTCGCCCAGAGCACGGCGGGGGCGGCCAGGGCGGCCACCAGCACCGGGACTCCGGCGGGCAGCACGGGCAGCAGCCCGAGCCCGAGAAGCACCGCGATTCCCGCGACGGCGCGTTCCGTGGCGGTCTTCAGCATCGGCGCGAGCAGCGCGAGGAACACCGCGGGCCCGGCCGCGTCCAGGCCCCACGCGTCGGTGTCCCCGATGGCCTCGGCCCCGGCCGCGCCGAGGAAGGTGGTGAGGTTCCACAGCAGGTAGAGGGACAGGCCGGTGACGGTGAAGCCGATCCGGACGCTGCGGCGGGTGGGCTGCGCGAGCGCCACGGCCGTGGTCTCGTCGATCACCCACTGCGCGGCGAACGGGCGTACCGCGCGCGGGAGGGCCAGGAGCTGGGACAGCCGCAGCCCGTAGAACGCGTTCCGGACCCCGAGGAAGAACGCGCCGGCGGCCGCGGTGAGCGGGTTGCCCCCGGCCGCGAGCGCGCCCACGAGCGCGAACTGCGACGCCCCGGTGAACACCAGGAGGCTGAGGGCGCAGGTCTGGAGCAGGCTGAGCCCGCTGCCGGCCGAGGTCACCCCGAAGGCGAAACCGGACAGTCCGACGGCGACCCCGACTCCAAGGGCGTCGCGGACGACGGCCGTGTCGGGTTTTCCGCCTTCTTCACTGCGTATGTCTGGGAGAGCTGTCTGTTGTGCCACGCGTCGGACGGTATGAGGAGTCGCCCCTCGGTGTCTTGTACGTTCTTGCGCTCCCGCTGGTAGGCGCCCGGAGGCACGCCCACGATCCGGCCGAAGTGGCGGTTGAGGTGCGGCTGATCCGTGAAGCCGACGGCGACGGCCGCTTCGGCGGGGGTGGACCCGGCGTCCAGGAGGTGCCGTGCGCGGCGCACCCGCGCGTCGGTCAGCCAGGTGTGGGGCGGCATGCCGTAGGCGTCCCGGAACGCGCGCAGCAACGCGAACGGGCTGGTGCCGAGATCCGCCGCGAGCCGCTCCAGGGTCGGCGGCTCGGCCATCCGCTCGTCCAGCACTCCACGCGCGCGTGCCGCGAGCCGGGCACCCGCGGTGCGCACGGCCCGCTGCGGCAGCGGCCCTCCGTTCAGGCGCAGCAGCCGGGTCACGGCGACCCTCAGCAAGGTGTCGGCGGCCAGCGCGTTGCCCTCCTCCGCGGCCCTGAGCACCTGGTGGACCAGGCCCGCCGCATACGGGTCGTCGAGGACCGGGCGGCTGAATCCGGGAGTGCCGCGAAGGGTGGTCGTCTCGGCGGCGATCTCGGCCACCATGTCCGGCGAGGGGTACACAGCCCCGTATCTCCAGCCCTCGGGAACGCCCGCGCGCCCGGTGTGCGGGGTGTCGGGATTGACCAGTGCCAGCGAACCCGGTCCCGCGTACCGGTCGGCGCCGCCGTGCTGGAAGACCTCGACGCCCTCGGTGACGGCGGCGATGACGAAGTTCTCGTGGGTGTGGCGTACGAAGATCTTCTCGACGTAGCGGGCCCGCAGCAGATCGACACCGGGCAGCTCCGCGTACTGCCAGTGCCGTGCCCGCTCCTGCCCCGAACCTGCCACCTCCTCATTGTCCGCCACCGAGCCGGGACCGACCGCCGACGCCTGCCCGCTGTGCCCGCTTCTGCCCGGATCCGGCGGCGCACCGCGCCCCCGCTCCGCTCAGCCGCGACGTTCTCGCAGGTCGGCGCGGTTGTCAGTGGGCGGGTGCAGGATGGACGCATGGTCAGCTCCGCACACCGAGCGCTCGACGGCTTCTCCCCCGCGACCCGAGGCTGGTTCACGGGGGCCTTCTCCGCGCCCACCGCGGCCCAGGCCGGGGCATGGGCGGCCATCGGCGCGGGCTCGGACGTGCTGGTCGTGGCCCCCACCGGTTCGGGCAAGACGCTGGCCGCGTTCCTCGCCGCGCTCGACCAGCTGGCCTCGACCCCGCCTCCCGCGGACCCGCGGAAGCGCTGCCGGGTTCTCTACGTGTCGCCGCTCAAGGCGCTCGCCGTCGACGTGGAGCGCAATCTGCGCAGCCCGCTGACCGGCATCCGGCAGGAGTCCGTGCGGCTCGGGCTGCCGGAGCCGGAGGTGAGGGTGGGCATCCGTTCCGGCGACACCCCGCCCGCCGAGCGCCGGGCGCTGGCCACCCGTCCGCCGGACATCCTGATCACGACCCCCGAGTCGCTGTTCCTGATGCTGACCTCGGCCACGCGCGACGCGCTGACCGGCATCGAGACGGTGATCCTGGACGAGGTGCACGCGGTCGCGGGCACCAAGCGCGGCGCCCATCTCGCGCTCACGCTGGAGCGCCTCGACGAGCTGCTGCCGAAGCCGGCCCGGCGCATCGGCCTCTCGGCGACGGTGCGTCCCGTGGACGAGGTGGCACGCTATCTCTCGCCCCGCCGCAAGGTGGAGATCGTCCAGCCGCCGTCCGGCAAGGAGTTCGACCTGTCCGTGGTCGTCCCGGTGGAGGACCTGGGCGAGCTGGGCGGGTCCCCGGCCGCCGACGGCAAGGAGGGCGCGGAGAAGCCGTCCATCTGGCCGCACGTCGAGGAGCGGATCGCCGACCTCGTCCAGTCCCACCGCTCGACGATCGTGTTCGCCAACTCGCGCCGCCTGGCCGAGCGTCTGTGCAACCGGCTCAACGAGATCGCGTACGAGAGGGCGACGGGCCGGCCTCTGGAGGAGGCGCACGCGCCGGCCGAGCTGATGGGCGTCTCGGGCGCGGCGCAGGGGGCTCCGCCGGTCATCGCCCGTGCTCACCACGGTTCGGTCTCCAAGGAGCAGCGGGCGCAGGTCGAGGAGGACCTGAAGGCCGGCCGTCTGCCCGCCGTGGTCGCCACCTCCAGTCTCGAACTGGGCATCGACATGGGCGCGGTCGACCTCGTCGTCCAGGTGGAGTCGCCGCCGTCCGTGGCCTCGGGGCTCCAGCGGGTGGGCCGTGCGGGTCACCAGGTCGGCGCGGTGTCCACCGGTGTCGTCTTCCCGAAGTACCGGGGCGACCTGGTACAGGCGGCGGTGGTCACCGAGCGGATGCGTACCGGCTCCATCGAATCCCTCCGGGTCCCCGCCAATCCTCTGGACGTGCTGGCCCAGCAACTCGTCGCCATGACGGCGCTCGACACCTGGCAGGTCGACGATCTGCTCACCACGGTCCGCCGGGCGGCCCCTTTCGCCTCGCTCCCCGAGTCGGCGTTCACCGCCGTGCTCGACATGCTCGCGGGCCGTTATCCGTCGGACGCCTTCGCCGAGCTGAGGCCGCGGGTGGTGTGGGACCGCGTCGCGGGCACGGTGACCGGCCGCCCCGGCGCCCAGCGCCTCGCCGTCACCTCCGGGGGCACCATCCCCGACCGCGGACTCTTCGGGGTGTTCCTCGCGGGGTCCGACCCCAAGAAGGGCGGCGGCCGGGTCGGCGAACTCGACGAGGAGATGGTCTACGAGTCCCGGGTGGGCGATGTCTTCACCCTCGGCACCAGCTCCTGGCGCATCGAGGACATCACCCGGGACCGGGTCCTGGTCTCCCCGGCGCCCGGCGTCCCCGGCAGACTGCCCTTCTGGAAGGGCGACCAGCTCGGACGCCCGCTCGAACTGGGCCGCGCGGTGGGCGCGTTCCTCCGCGAGGTCGGCTCGCTCCCCGAGGCCGACGCCCGCCTGCGTCTGCTCGCCGCCGGCTTGGACGCCTGGGCCGCCGACAACGTCATCGCGTACCTCACCGAGCAGCGCGAGGCGTGCGGGCACGTCCCGGACGACCGCACGATCGTCGTCGAGCGCTTCCGCGACGAGCTGGGCGACTGGCGTGTGGTCGTGCACTCCCCCTTCGGCGCCCAGGTCCACGCTCCCTGGGCCCTCGCCCTGGGCGCCAAACTCTCCGAGCGCTACGGCATGGACGCCCAGGTCATGCACGCGGACGACGGCATCGTGCTGCGGCTGCCCGACGCCGATCTGATGGGCCTGGACCTGCTCGACCAGGCCCCCCTGAAGGCGGGCACGGAGTACGACGCCGAGCAGGCACCGGTCGGCGCGGCGGACGTCGCCTTCGACAAGGGCGAGGTCAACCAGATCGTCACGGACCAGGTCGGCGGTTCGGCCCTCTTCTCCGCCCGCTTCCGCGAATGCGCCGCCCGCGCCCTGCTCCTGCCGCGCCGCAACCCCGGCAAGCGCACCCCGCTGTGGCAGCAGCGCCAGCGCGCCGCCCAACTGCTCCAGGTGGCCAGTGAGTTCGGCTCGTTCCCGATCGTCCTGGAAGCGGTGCGCGAATGTCTCCAGGACGTCTTCGACGTCCCGGGTCTCACGGAGCTGATGGGCGACATCGAGTCCCGCAAGGTCCGCCTCGTCGAGGTCACCACCCCCGAGCCCTCCCCCTTCGCCCGCTCCCTGCTCTTCGGGTACGTCGCCCAGTTCCTGTACGAGGGCGACTCACCGCTCGCCGAGCGGCGGGCCGCCGCCCTGTCGCTGGACTCGCGCCTGCTGGCCGAGCTGCTGGGCCAGGCCGAACTGCGCGAGCTCCTGGACGCCGACGTCCTGACCGAGCTGGAGCGCGAGCTCCAGTGGCTCACCGAGGACCGCCGCATCAAGGACGTGGAGGGTGTCGCCGACCTGCTGCGGCTGCTCGGGCCGCTCACGGAGGCCGAGCTGGCCGAGCGGGGCGCGGAGCCGCCGTGGGCGACGGAGCTGGCGGCCGCCCGCCGCGCCATCCGGGTCCGGATCGCCGGAGCCGACCACTGGGCGGCGATCGAGGACGCGGGCCGGCTGCGCGACGCGCTCGGCACGGCGTTGCCCGTCGGCGTCCCGGAAGCCTTCACCGAGCCGGTCAAAGATCCGCTGGGCGATCTCCTCGCCCGGTACGCGCGCACCCACGGCCCGTTCACCTCGGCGACGGCCGCCGCCCGCTTCGGTCTCGGCACGGCCGTCACCGACGGCGCGCTGCATCGCCTCGCGGCGAACGGCCGGGTCGTCCAGGGAGAGTTCCATCCGGCGGGCATCGGCCAGGAGTGGTGCGACGCGGCGGTGCTGCGCAGGCTGCGCCGCCGTTCGCTCGCGGCGCTGCGCCATGAACTCGAGCCGGTCCCGCCCGCCGCGCTCGCCCAGTTCCTGCCGCAGTGGCAGCACGTGGGCAGTGGCCACGGGCTGCGCGGCATCGACGGACTGGTGCGTGCCGTCGAACAGTTGCAGGGTGCGTCGGTGCCGGCGTCCGCGCTGGAGAAGCTCGTGCTGCCGTCCCGGGTCGCCGGTTACACGCCCGCGCTGCTCGACGAGCTCACGGCCGCCGGTGAGGTGGTCTGGGCCGGGGCGGGTTCACTGCCGGGCAAGGACGGCTGGGTGTCGTTGTATCTCGCGGACGCCGCCCCCCTGCTCCTTCCGGCCGCGCACCCCCTGGAGCCGACCGCGCTGCACCAGTCGGTCCTCGACGCCCTCTCGGGGGGCTACGGCCTGTTCTTCCGTCAGATCGCCGACCAGGTCCGCGCCACCACGCACCCCGACGCGACCGATCCGCAGCTCGCCGACGCGATCTGGGAACTGGCCTGGTCCGGGCGCCTGACGAACGACACGCTCGCGCCGATGCGCTCCCTGCTGGGTTCGGGCCGCACCGCGGGATCGACCGCCCACCGCGCCAAGCGTCCGGTCCCCCGCGGGCGCTACGGCTCCCTGACGGGAGGGGCGCGCCCCCAGTCGCGTACGGGTCCCCCCACCGTGGCGGGCCGCTGGTCGCTGCTGCCCGAGCGTGAGCCCGACGCCACCGTCCGCGCCCACGCCCTGGCCCGCACGCTGCTCGACCGGCACGGGGTGGTGACCCGGGGAGCCGTCGCGGCGGAGGGTGTCGAGGGAGGCTTCTCGGCGGTGTACCGCATCCTGTCGGCCTTCGAGGACAGCGGCCAGGCACGACGGGGCTATGTGGTCGAGGGGCTCGGCGCGGCCCAGTTCGCCATGGACGGCGCGGTGGACCGGCTCCGGGCCGCGGCCAACGCGCGCGACCGGGGCGCCGCTCTCTTCGACCCCGGCGTCCCGGACGACTCCCCGGCCGCCCACGGCTTCCCGGACACCGCCGCCTTCCCGCCTTCCGGCCCGGGCTTCGACGGCAAGGGCCACGGCGAGGCGTACGCCGACCGGGGCGGCATCGAGGACGGTCCGGATTCCCTGAACGACCTCACCCGTGACTTCCCCCTCGGCCCCGACTCCCCGCTCGGCCCCGGATCCGCCCTCGACTTCGACTTCGGCGACGACCACACCTTCTCCGGCGACTCCGCGCTCACGGCCGGCTCCCCGCACCCCGATGTGTCCCACCCCGGCGCGCCCCACAGCCGGAACACCCGGCCCGACCGCGGCGGCTCGCCGTACCCGGCGAACGGTTCCGGCCACCCCGGCGGTGCGGGTTTCCCGGGCGCCCGCCCCCGTTCCCGTACCGCCTCCCCCGCTGTCGTGCTGGCCGCCGCCGACCCCGCGAACGCCTACGGCGCGGCCCTCCCGTGGCCCGAGTCCCCGACCGAAGCGGGCCACAAGCCGGGCCGCAAGGCGGGTTCCCTGGTCGTCCTGGCCGACGGCGAACTGGCTCTGTACATGGAACGCGGCGGCAAGACACTGCTGGCCTGGCCGGCCGACCCGGACAGCCCCCTCGCGCAGGACACCCGCCTGGGCGCCGCGGCGGAGGCCCTCGCCGCCGCCGCCCGCGCGGGCTCGCTCGGCACGGTCACCGTCGAGCGGATCAACGGCGCCCCGGCCCTCACCTCACCCCTCGGCACTCTCCTGGAAGGAGCGGGCTTCATCGCCACCCCGCGCGGACTCCGGCTTCGCGCCTGACCGGCCGCCCCCACCCGTGCCACCCTGGAGTCATGCCCGAAGGAGACACGGTCTGGCAGGCCGCGAGGCGCCTGCACGTCGCCCTCGCGGGCAAGGTCCTGACCCGTTCCGACCTACGGGTGCCCCGGTACGCCACGGCCGACCTCACCGGTCGCGCCGTCCTGGACGTCACCCCGCGCGGCAAGCACCTCCTCACCCGGATCGAGGGCGGTCTGACCCTGCACTCGCATCTGCGGATGGACGGCTCGTGGAAGGTGTACGACACCGGCCGACGCTGGAGCGGAGGCCCCGCACACCAGATCCGGGCCGTCCTCGGCACGGCGGACCGTACGGCGGTCGGCTACCGCCTGCCCGTGCTGGAACTGCTCCGCACCACCGACGAGACCCGCGCGGTCGGTCACCTCGGCCCCGACCTCCTGGGTCCCGGCTGGGACCCGGACAGAGCCCTGGAGAACCTTCTTCGCGACCCCGACCGCGCCCTCGGAGAGGCCCTCCTGGACCAGCGCAATCTCGCCGGCATCGGGAACGTGTACAAGAGCGAGCTGTGTTTCCTGCTCGGTGTCACCCCCTGGCTGTCCGTCGGCGCGCTGCCCGCCGACCGTGCCGCCCAGCTGCCGGCCCTCGCCAAGAAGCTGCTGGAGTTCAACCGCGACCGTCCGGTCCGTGTCACCACCGGGCGCCGCGAACAGAACCTGTTCGTGTACGGGCGCACCCCGCGCCCGTGTCTGCGCTGCGGGACACCGGTCCGCTCGGGGAACCAGGGCGACGGATCCCGTGAGCGCCCCACGTACTGGTGCCCCCGCTGCCAGACGGGCCCCACCCCGCCGCCCGCCCGTCCGCCCAGCAACTTGCGCACGACCAATTGACGACCCGTCAGATTCCTTCGTACGGTCCCTTCATGGGCCTCCCCGCGTACGACCTCACCGGACGCACCGCATTCGTCACCGGCGCGGCCGGCGGCATCGGCCGCGCGGCGGCGGTCCTGCTCGCGGAGGCGGGCGCCACCGTGCACTGCGCGGACGTCGACGAGCCGGGCCTGCACGAGACGGCGACGCTGATCAAGGGCCAGGGCGGCACCGCGCTCGGTCACCCGCTCGACGTCACCGACCGGGCCCGGGTGCACGAGGCCGTCGCGTCGTGCGGCCGTGTCGACGTCATGGCGGCGGTGGCCGGGATCATGCACAGCAGCCCGGTCCTGGAGACTCTGGACGAGGATCTGGACCGGGTGCTGAACGTCAACTTCAAGGGGGTCCTGTACGCCTGCCAGGAGGCCGCACGCTCCATGATCGAGAACGGTGTCCACGGCAGCGTCATCACCATGGCATCGGGCGCCATCGACTCCGGCGGTCCGGGCCTGTTGTGCTACAGCGCGGCCAAGGCGGCCGTCGTCCAGCTGACGAAGACGCTGGCGACCGAGGTCGGTCCGCACGGCATACGCGTCAACGCCGTGGCACCCGGCTGGATCCGCACGCCCATGACCGACCGTCACGGCGAGCGCCAGGCGCATACCGAGGCCTTCATGGCACGCCTGTCACCGCTGGGCCGCGTCGGGGAGCCCGAGGACATCGCCCACGCCGTCCTGTACCTGGCCTCGGACGCCTCGGCATTCACCACCGGCCAGATCCTGCGCCCCAACGGCGGCGTCGCCATGCCCTGGTAGCCCACCCGCCACCACGCCCGTACCCGCGCCGGCCACCCCGCCGGCGATCCCACCACCGGTCCGATCCCACGGCACCGGCGGCCCGGGACTTCGGGACGCAGTGCACCGGCAGCAGGCTGAGCCCCCACCCGCCCGCGGCGACCGCTCCCTCGAGGACCCCGGCATCGGGCGCGAGAGCGAGCCGGAGCACGCTGAACCACCACAGCGCGCCGAGCGCCAGGCAAGCCCCCCGGCGCACTGTCCGCCCTGCCATGGCACCTCCTCCGGCGCGGCACCGGGCCGCCGATCTCACGCGCGAGCAGGGCACACCGTCGGCACGCGGCACCGGCCGGGGCGAAGCGGCTCCCGGGCGCTCACCCGTTCTCCGCCTGGAACATCCAGTGATGCTTCTCCAGGTCGGCGGTGATCCCGATGAGGATGTCCTGGCTCACCGGATCCGGGTCCGCGGTGACGGCGACCCGTTCCCGCATCCGTGCGATCACCGCACCGAGCGCCTCCACGAGGGTCCGTACGGCGTCGGCGTCCTTGATCCAGCCCGCGGGCGTGTCTCCGACGCCGCTGCTCGACGCCACCGTGGCGGCCCGCCCGTCCGGCGGGACACCCAGGGTCGAGGCGCGTTCCGCCACGGTGTCGGAGTGCAGTCGCGCGATGTCCACGACCTCGTCGAGCTGGAGGTGGACGGAACGGAAGCGGGGCCCCACCACGTTCCAGTGGACCTGCTTGGCCACGAGGGAGAGGTCCACCAGATCGACCAGGGCGCCCTGGAGCGCCTCGGCGACGGTCTTCAGGTCCGCGTCGGACAGGGAGCTCTTCACGACGTACATCCGCATCCTCCGATTCACGACGCCTTTGCCGGCCGGCCTCGCGGGCCGCGGCGGTCACGACGGCCGGCGCCGGCTTCGCCGGGTCCCTCCACCATGGGGGCCGCGCCGGATACCGGCAAATGGGCCCATGAGGGACCGCGGGGAACACGGAAGCCCCGGCCCGGCTCCCCCGGGTCTCCCCGGAAAAGCCCCGGCCGGGGCTTCGGTGATACGTCTCTCAGCTCAGGAAACGCGAGCTGGTGAGCGTCAGGCGGCGACGACGTCGACCGCTTCGGCAGGCGCCTTGATCGTGACCCGTTCCGGTGGCACACCGGTCACCGATACGGAATTGAGCATCGGGCGACGCACCGGTGCGGACACCGGTGCGGTGGCCGCAGCCGACTGTGCCAGCTCGGCGAGGGCGAGCTCGTCGCTCACTTCCCGCATGAGCTCGGACATCCGTACGTCCAGCGCGTCGCAGATCGCGGAGAGCAGTTCGGAGGATGCCTCCTTCTGCCCCCGCTCCACCTCGGAGAGATAGCCGAGTGAGACTCGGGCGGACGAGGAGACTTCGCGCAGAGTACGGCCCTGGCGCTGGCGCTGCCGACGCAGCACGTCACCCAGCAGGCGACGGAGCAGAATCATCGGTGGCTCCCTCCTCGGACCGCGTAGCCGCATCCTTCACGCCCCACCGTACCGCCTTGCGCCGCGGCCGTGCGGGGAGCGATGTCGTGTTCACTCAGGGCTGCAAACATCAAAACCCCCCGTTCTGTTCCGTATCCTGTGCCCGCTCATTCCCGGTCTGTTCGCCCACGAGCTCCCGAAGAAGCGCCGCGAGTACGCTGCGTACACTCTCCATACGGATTTCCGCCCGGTCGCCGTTCAACCGCAACGGCACCACTTTCCCGCCGCGAACGGTGCCGGAGGGGCCTTCGAAGGGCCCGTCGACGGCCACGTAGACCGTACCGACCGGCTGCCCGTCCTGCGGATCGGGACCGGCGACGCCCGTGGTCGCGATCCCCCAGTCGGCTCCGAGCGCCTTGCGCACCCCGGCCGCCATCTGTGCCGCGACCTGGGCATCCACCGCACCGCGTTCGGCCAGAAGAGTGACATCGACGCCGAGCAGTTCGTGCTTCAGTTCGGTGGCGTACGCGGTCACGGAGCCCCGGAACGCCTTCGAGGCACCCGGCACCGCGGTGATCTCCGCGGCCACCAGGCCACCGGTGAGCGACTCGGCGACGGCGAGCGTCTCGCCCCTCACCGTGAGTAGTCGCACCACTTCGGCGGCCGTGGGACTCACCGCTCGGCCTCCGCGGCGGCCGCCCGCCGCTCGGCGATTCCGCGGCGGCGCAGCACGACGGCCTGCCGCACATAGTCGAGCCCGGTGACCACGGTCAGCACGATCGCGACGCCCATCACCCAGAACCTCAGACTGGCCAGCGCCCCGGTCAGCGGCAGGATGTACATGCCGACCGCCGTGCCCTGGGCCAGCGTCTTCAGCTTGCCGCCGCGGCTCGCCGGGATGACCCCGTAGCGGATCACGACGAAGCGCAGCAGGGTGACGCCGAGCTCACGGCCCAGGATCACGAAGGTGACCCACCAGGGCAGGTCGTCGAGGGCGGACAGGCAGACCAGCGCCGCGCCCATGATCGCCTTGTCGGCGATGGGGTCGGCGATCTTCCCGAAGTCGGTGACCAGGTTGTACGTGCGCGCCAGATGACCGTCGAAGATGTCGGTGATCATGGCCACGGCGAAGGCGGCCCAGGCCCAGGCCCGCATGGCGGGGTCGTATCCGCCGTCGGCCAGCATCAGCGCCACGAAACCCGGCACGAGGACGAGCCGGATCATGGTCAGGATGTTGGCGATGTTCCACAGGCTGGCCTGGTTGACGGCCGCGGCGCCCAGCTTCCCGCCACGAGGCGTCTTCGGGCCTTCCGGGGCGCCGGACGCAGCCGAGGCACCGGAGGTGCCGGGAGCGCTCGACGCACCCGACGCACCGGGGGCGCCCGTCGCGCCGGATGCGCCGGGGGCGCCCGTCGCGCCTTTGGCGCTCGGGGAGCCGCCTGCCGCGGATGCCGGGGCTCCGGTCATCTGGCCGCCTCCTCAGTACACACGAGCGAGCCGAGGAGAAGCGGCTCGGCCACCAGGTCGACACCTTCCGTGCCGACCACCTTGGCCTCGACGATACGGCCGACGACCAGACCTTCGGCGCTCGTGAACAGGACCTGGCCGTCCGTCTCCGGCGCCTGGTGCGCGGCGCGGCCGTACGCGCCGTCCTCGTCGTCGACGCTCTCGACCAGCACGCGCACGGTTTCGCCCACGCGCTCCTCCGCGCGCTGGGCGACCAGTTCCTCGGCGAGCCGGGACACGCGCGCGAGGCGCTCGGCGACGACGTCCTCGTCCAGCTTGTTCTCGTACGTCGCCGCTTCGGTGCCCTCCTCGTCGGAGTACCCGAAGACGCCGATCGCGTCGAGGCGGGCTCCGGTGAGGAAGCGCTCCAGCTCCGCGAGGTCGGCCTCGCTCTCGCCGGGGAAGCCCACGATGAAGTTGGAGCGCACGCCGGCCCCCGGGGCCTTGGCGCGGATGGTGTCGAGCAGCTCCAGGAAGCGGTCGGTGTCACCGAAGCGGCGCATCGAGCGCAGCACGTCGGGCGCGGAGTGCTGGAAGGACAGGTCGAAGTACGGGGCGACGTTAGGCGTCGAGGTCAGGACGTCGATGAGCCCGGGGCGCATCTCGGCGGGCTGGAGGTAGCTGACCCGCACCCGCTCGATGCCGTCGATCTCGGCCAGCTCGGGGAGCATCGTCTCCAGGAGACGGATGTCACCCAGGTCCTTGCCGTACGAGGTGTTGTTCTCGGAGACGAGCATCACTTCCTTGACGCCCTGCTCGGCCAGCCAGCGCGCCTCGTTCAGGACGTCGCTGGGACGGCGCGAGATGAACGAACCGCGGAAGGAGGGGATGGCGCAGAACGTGCAGCGGCGGTCGCAGCCGGAGGCCAGCTTCACCGAGGCGACCGGGGATCCGTCCAGGCGGCGGCGCAGGGGCGCACGGGGGCCGGAGACCGGGGCTACGCCCTCGGGGAGGTCGGAGGGGGTGCCGTGGCCGGGAAGGGCCACTTCCTCGCCGGCGCTCTGCCGCTCGGCCGGGCTGATCGGCAGCAGCTTGCGCCGGTCGCGCGGGGTGTGGGAGGCGTGGATGCCGCCGTTCAGGATGGTCTGGAGGCGGTCGGAGATGTCGGCGTAGTCGTCGAAGCCGAGCACGCCGTCGGCCTCGGGGAGCGCGTCGGCGAGTTCCTTGCCGTAGCGCTCGGCCATGCAGCCGACCGCGACCACGGCCTGGGTTCTGCCGTGCCCCTTGAGGTCATTGGCTTCGAGGAGGGCGTCGACGGAGTCCTTCTTGGCGGCTTCGACGAACCCACAGGTGTTGACGACGGCGACGTCCGCTTGCTCGGCGTCCTCCACGAGTTGCCAGCCGTCCGCCTCCAAGCGGCCTGCGAGCTCCTCCGAGTCCACCTCGTTACGGGCGCAGCCAAGGGTGACGAGTGCGACGGTACGGCGTTCAGGCATGGGCTCAAGACTACTTTGTCTGGCCGACACCCCACGTCGACGGGGTTGGCCGATCTTGGCCAACCCCGTCGACGGTGTGCTGCTGGGGACCCCTATCCGACCTGCGGGTCGCCCTTCGTGTACGTCAGACGCTCCACCGCGCCCGGCTGGAACTGATCCTCGATCTTCTTGCCGTTGACGAAGAGCTGGATGGCTCCGGCGTCGCCGAGGATGAGGTTGATCTTGGAACTGTCCTGGAAGGTCTTGGACTCGCCCTGCTTCAGCAGCCCGTCGAAGAGCATCCGCCCGTTGTGGTCCTTGGCGGAGATCCAGCTGCGTCCGTCCGCGGCGCTGACCTGGACGGTCACCTTGTCCTGCGGGGCGGCCGCGATGGCGCTGTCGGACGGTTCGGGCTTCGGGTCGGCCGGCTTGGTGGCGGTCGCGGACGGAGCGGCGGACTTCTTGGTGGTCGGCGTGGACCCCTCGGCGACCTGGGTCTTCGAGTCGTCGCCGTCGCCGCCGCCCTTGACCATGGTGAACCCGACGAAGCCGATCACCGCGACGATCGCGGCGACCATGGCGGCCGTCCAGTTCGGCCCGCGGCGCTCGGGGCGGATGCGTTCCGCCTCGAACAGCGGGGCGGCGGGCGTCGGCGCGGGACGTCCGCCGTGTTCGGCGTCGTACTGCGCGAGCAGCGGAGCCGGGTCGAGCCGGACGGCGCGGGCCAGGGTCCGGATGTGCCCGCGCGCGTAGACGTCGCCGCCACAGGGAGCGAAGTCGTTCTGTTCGATGGCGTGGATGATCGTGATGCGGACGCGGGTGGCGTTGCTGACGTCGTCGACGGTCAGATGGGCCTCGATGCGTGCCTTCTGGAGGGCACGTCCGATCGAGAGCCGTTCGGCCGTAGGGTCGTCTTCGAACGGACGCTCGTCTTCGGGGGAGTTGCCGTCAGGTGAGTTGACGATGGACACGGGGGCGCCTTTCGAGCGTGTAGCCACCTGTGCTGGAGGTTCAGTCTAGGGGGGGTACGAAAGGGTGGGGCAACCGGGCGGTGGGACTTTGTACGCCATCAGAATGGCCGGTCATCCTGATATAGGGACATGGTGACGCCCCTTCGCACAACTTGACGTGCGACAAGGCGAAACGGTTGCTCACCGACTCCTTACGGGTGAGTCACATTCACATATCAGCCGGGTTCGGAACATGACGTTCCGCCATCCGCCCGACAGCGCGGCCGCTCCCTGAGCGACGGCCACGCGCTCACCGCGCCGTTGCCGGTTGTCCCGTCCCCCTCGCCGAGGGCTCCAGGCGGTGTCGTTCGGACCGGTCCGAACGACGCCGCCTAGGCTTCTGCTTCCCCGCGCATCACGGCCAACACCCCGTCCAGCTCGTCGGCCTTCACCAGGACGTCACGCGCCTTGGAACCCTCGCTGGGCCCGACGATCCCGCGCGACTCCATGAGGTCCATGAGACGGCCCGCCTTGGCGAAGCCGACGCGCAGCTTGCGCTGGAGCATCGAGGTGGACCCGAACTGCGTGGAGACGACCAGCTCGGCGGCCGCGCACAGCAGGTCGAGGTCGTCGCCGATGTCCTCGTCGATCTCCTTCTTCTGCTTGGTGCCCACGGTGACGTCGTCCCGGAAGACGGGCGCCATCTGATCCTTGCAGTGCTGCACGATCGCCGCGACCTCGTCCTCGGTGACGAAGGCGCCCTGCATACGCGTGGGCTTGTTGGCCCCCATCGGCAGGAAGAGTCCGTCGCCCTTGCCGATCAGCTTCTCGGCGCCGGGCTGGTCGAGGATGACCCGCGAGTCCGCGAGCGACGAGGTCGCGAAGGCCAGCCGGGAGGGCACGTTCGCCTTGATCAGACCGGTGACGACGTCGACGGAGGGCCGCTGCGTGGCGAGCACCAGATGGATGCCGGCCGCGCGCGCGAGCTGGGTGATGCGCACGATCGAGTCCTCGACGTCGCGCGGCGCGACCATCATCAGGTCGGCGAGCTCGTCGACGATCACCAGGAGATACGGGTACGGGGTCAGCTCCCGCTCACTGCCCTCGGGCAGCTTGACCTTGCCGTTCCTGATGGCCTCGTTGAAGTCGTCGATGTGCCGGAACCCGAACGCCGCGAGGTCGTCGTAGCGCAGGTCCATCTCCCGCACGACCCACTGCAGCGCCTCGGCGGCCCGTTTCGGGTTGGTGATGATCGGCGTGATCAGGTGCGGGATGCCCTCGTACGCGGTCAGCTCGACGCGCTTGGGGTCCACGAGGACCATCCGCACGTCCTCGGGGGTCGCCCGGACCATGACCGAGGTGATCAGGCAGTTGATGCAGGACGACTTGCCGGAACCGGTGGCTCCGGCGACGAGGACGTGCGGCATCTTCGCCAGGTTGGCCATCACGTAGCCGCCCTCGACGTCCTTGCCGAGCGCGACCAGCATCGGATGGTCGTCCTCCGCCGCGTCCGCGAGGCGCAGCACGTCACCGAGGTTGACCATCTCGCGGTCGGTGTTGGGGATCTCGATGCCGACCGCGGACTTGCCGGGGATCGGACTGATGATCCGCACGTCGGGGCTGGCGACCGCGTACGCGATGTTCTTGGTCAGCGCGGTGATCCGCTCGACCTTCACGGCGGGGCCGAGCGTGACCTCGTAGCGCGTGACCGTCGGTCCGCGGGTGAAGCCCGTGACGTCGGCGTCCACCTTGAACTCGGCGAAGACCTGACGCAGGGAGTCGACGACCGCGTCGTTGGCGGCGCTGCGGGTCTTGCCGGGGCCGCCGCGCTCCAGGAGGTCCAGGGAGGGCAGCGCGTAGGTGATGTCCCCGGAGAGCTGGAGCTGTTCCGCGCGCGGGGGCAGCTCGCGCGGGGCGTCGGGCGCGGCCTTGGTGAGGTCGGGCACGACGGACTCGACCGGCAGGGCCTCCTGCCTGGGCCGCTTGGCGCCCGGGACGGCCTTGGCGCGGGCGGCGGGCACCGGTGTCGTCTCCTCGTACCCGTCGCGCTCCACGCTGACGCCCTGCGTCAGATCGGCGACCAGGGGCGAGGGCGGCATCCCGTGCAGCACGGCACCGTCCAGCGCCGCGGCGGCGGCCGCCGCGACGTCCACGGCGTCCATCGGCCGGTTCATGTCGGGCTGCTGCGCGCCGGGCCGCCGGGGGCGGCTCCGGCGCCTGGTGAGCGCCCCCTGCTCGGCACTGTCGGGGTCGTACGGCTCGGGGGCGCGCGAGCGCCCGCCGGAGCGCCCCGCGATCCCCTCACGCCACTGCTCGTCGTAGCGCTCCTCGTCCTCGCGGAACGCGTCCTCGTCGAAGTCGGCCTGGACGATGCCGAGCTTCTGGCCGAGCAGCCGCAGCCGCTGCGGAATCGCGTTGACCGGGGTCGCCGTGACGACCAGCAGCCCGAAGATCGTGAGCAGCGCCAGGAGCGGTACGGCCAGGACGTCACCCATCGTGTACGTCAGCGGGGTGGCCGACCCCCAGCCGATGAGCCCGCCGGCGTCCCTTATCGCCTGCATCCCGTCGCTGCGCGCCGGCGAACCGCACGCGATGTGCACCTGTCCGAGCACACCGATCGCGAGCGCCGACAGACCGATCACGATCCGGCCGTTCGCGTCGGGCTGCTCGGGGTGCCGGATGAGCCGCGCCGCGATCACGGCGAGAAGTATCGGGACGAGGAGGTCGAGACGGCCGAAGGCCCCGGTGACGAGCACCTCGACGAGATCGCCGACGGGACCGCGCAGATTGGACCACGTACCCGCCGCGACGATCAGCGCGAGACCGATCAGCAGGAGCGCGAGCCCGTCCTTGCGGTGCGCCGGGTCGAGCCCCTTGGCACCGCGCCCTATCCCGCGGAAGCCGGCTCCGACGGCATGGGCGGTACCCAGCCACAGGGCGCGTACGAGTCGGTACACGCCCGCGGTCGGGTTGGGCGCCGGCGGGGGGACGGGCTTCTTCGCGGCGGCCCTCTTGGCGGGCGCCTTACCGGCGGCCGCCTTCTTCACGGGAGCTTTTTTCGCCGGGGCCTTCTTCGCCGGAGCCTTCGTCGGAGCGGCCGCCTTCTTCGCGGGCGGCTTCTTGGCTGCGGACTGACGTGAGGCCATGTGTGTGAGGTTACCGGTGGAGATGACGGCGACACGTGTGCCTCCCCCAAGTTCTCGACTTCGCTCGAACAGGGGGGACGCTGAGCTTCACCCGATCGTGTCACCCTCGCCAGAAACGGAACTGACGCTTCCTCAAGGTCTGGCGGGATCGTCCGGACATGCCCGTACGGGCTTCAGCCCTGCGACGGCACCGAGGGTGCCCCGCTCCCCGTGCCCGGCTCCAGAGCGTCCAGCGCCCTGCGCAGCCCGGTGAGTTTGCGTTCGAGATGAGCCGCGGTCGCCACCGCCGCCGCGTCCGCGGAGTCGTCGTCGAGCTGCTTGGACAGCGCCTCGGCCTGCTCCTCGACGGCCGCGAGGCGCGCGGAGAGTTCGGCGAGGAGTCCGGCGGGCTCCTTGGCCTCACCGAGCGCCGCCTTGCCGCCGCCCTCGAGCTGGAGCCGCAACAGGGCCGCCTGCTCGCGGAGTTGGCAGTTCTTCATGTAGAGCTCGACGAACACCGAGACCTTCGCGCGCAGCACCCACGGGTCGAAGGGCTTGGAGATGTAGTCCACCGCGCCCGCCGCGTACCCCCGGAAGGTGTGGTGGGGGCCGTGGTTGATGGCGGTGAGGAAGATGATCGGGATGTCCCGGGTCCGCTCCCGCCGCTTGATGTGCGCGGCGGTCTCGAACCCGTCCATGCCGGGCATCTGAACGTCCAGCAGAATGACCGCGAAGTCGTCCGTGAGCAGCGCTTTGAGCGCTTCCTCCCCGGACGATGCCCGTACCAGTGTCTGATCGAGCGCGGAGAGGATCGCCTCCAGCGCCAACAGATTCTCCGGCCGGTCATCGACCAGGAGGATCTTGGCCTTCTGCACCATGGCCCGTCCTCCTCGCCCCGGCATGGGGCCTCCCCTGTCCGCAGGACTTGGGGAAGCGCCGGGCGCCGCCCCTGGGGACGACTCCCTTGCGCCGCCCGTCCTTGTGCCGGTCATGCTAGCCGCACCCCGCCCGTCGCCACACCCTGTCACCGTGATGTCACTGTGCACGTAGCAGAAACGCGGCAGGGGACCAGAAGGTTCCCCGTATCCCGTGCTTCTACACGGCTTCCGCCACAGTCAGTCATCCGACGCCGGGCCGTCCGAACGGCCGTACCGCACGGTGTACCGATACCGGTCACACCGTGACGACCCGGGTCGCTCCCCCGAGTGTGTCACCCCTGGCGCATCCACTGGGCCATCACCGACAGCAGGTGATCGGGATCGACCGGCTTGGTCACGTAGTCGGAGGCGCCCGACTCGATCGCCTTCTCCCGGTCGCCCTTCATGGCCTTCGCCGTCAGCGCGATGATCGGCAGCCCCGCGAACTGCGGCATCCGCCGGACCGCCGTGGTCGTGGCGTAGCCGTCCATCTCGGGCATCATGATGTCCATCAGAACGACCGTCACATCGTCGTGCTGCTCCAGGACCTCGATGCCCTCACGGCCGTTCTCCGCGTACAGCACCGAAAGTCCGTGCTGCTCGAGGACGCTGGTCAGCGCGAAGACATTGCGGATGTCGTCGTCGACGATCAGCACCTTCTCGCCCTCGAAGCGAATGCCCCGGCCCTGCTGCTGCCCCGCGGCCCCCCACGGCTCCTGAGCCGCGCCCGCGGCACCGTCCGGCTGCCCCGGCATGTCCGCGCGCTGCTCGGCCGTGGGCAGCGCCCTGCGACGCCTCCTGAACAGCGCGGCGGGCCCGTTCTGCGCGTCCTGGTACGACTTCACCTCGGCCGGCATCCCGATGCTGTGCAGTTCGCCCTCCGAGGCCAGCAGCTCCCCCGCCTCCAGCGCCGGCGCGAGCTGCCCGTAACCCTGCGGCGGCAGTTCGCTCGGGTGCAGCGGCAGGTACAGCGTGAAGGTGGAACCGCGCCCCGGCTCGCTCTGGGCGTGGATCTCGCCGCCCAGCAGCCGCGCGATCTCCCGCGAGATGGACAGCCCCAGCCCCGTACCCCCGTACTTGCGGCTCGTCGTGCCGTCCGCCTGCTTGAAGGCCTCGAAGATCACCCGCATCTTGCTCGCCGCGATCCCGATACCGGTGTCGGTCACGGAGAACGCGATGAGGTCGGCGTCCGCGTCCCGCAGCGACCCCGACTCCAGCAGCTGTTCCCTGATGGCCACCGGCACGTCCGCCCCGGCGGGCCGGATCACCAGCTCGACCGCTCCGGAATCGGTGAACTTCACCGCGTTGGAGAGCAGGTTGCGCAGCACCTGGAGAAGACGCTGTTCGTCGGTGTGCAGGGTGGCGGGCAGCTCCGGCGAGACCCGTACGGAGAAGTCGAGCCCCTTCTCCGCGGTCAGCGGACGGAACGTCGCCTCCACGTAGTCGACGAGCTGGACGAGCGCGATACGGGTCGGCGACACGTCCATCTTGCCCGCCTCGACCTTCGACAGGTCGAGGATGTCGTTGATGAGCTGGAGCAGGTCGGAGCCCGCGCCGTGGATCGTCTCGGCGAACTCGACCTGCTTCGGCGTGAGGTTCGTGTCCGCGTTGTCGGCGAGCAGCTTGGCCAGGATCAGCAGCGAGTTGAGCGGTGTCCGCAGCTCGTGCGACATGTTCGCCAGGAACTCGCTCTTGTAGCGCATGGAGACCGCGAGTTGCTCGGCGCGCTCCTCCAGGACCTGGCGCGCCTCCTCGATCTCGGTGTTCTTGACCTCGATGTCGCGGTTCTGCTGGGCCAGCAGCTCGGCCTTGTCCTCCAGTTCCGCGTTCGAGTCCTGGAGCGCCTTCTGCCGGTTCTCCAACTCCGCCGACCGCTCCCGCAGCTGCTCGGTGAGCTCCTGCGACTGCCGCAGCAGCACCTCCGTCTTGGTGTTGACCGAGATCGTGTTGACGCTCGTCGCGATCATCTCCGCGATCTGGTTCAGGAAGTCCTTCTGGATCTGCGTGAACGGCGTGAACGACGCCAGCTCGATCACACCGAGCACGGTCCCCTCGAAGAGCACCGGAAGCACGATGACCTGGGCCGGAGGCGCCTCGCCGAGCCCGGAGGAGATCTTCAGATAGCCGCTCGGCGCGTTCTCCACCAGGATCGTGCGCTTCTCCTGCGCGGCCGTCCCGATCAGCGCCTCACCGGGCCGGAACGACGTCGGCATGGAGCCCATCGAGTAGCCGTACGACCCGAGCATGCGCAGCTCGTACGCCTCCTCGTCCTCGGTGCCCGCGTCCTTGCCGTCGACCAGCGGCATCGACAGGAAGAACGCGCCGTGCTGGGCCGAGACGACCGGCGTCAGCTCGCTCATGATCAGCGAGGCCACGTCGTCGAGATCGCGGCGGCCCTGCATCAGGGCGGAGATACGGGCGAGGTTGCCCTTCAGCCAGTCCTGCTCCTTGTTGGCGATGGTGGTGTCGCGCAGGTTGGCGATCATCTTGTTGATGTAGTCCTGGAGTTCCTGGATCTCGCCGGAGGCGTCCACGTCGATCTTCAGGTTCAGGTCGCCGCGGGTCACCGCGGTCGCCACGCGCGCGATGGCACGCACCTGCCGGGTCAGGTTCCCGGCCATCTCGTTCACCGACTCGGTGAGGTCGCGCCAGGTGCCGTCGACGTCACGGACGCGCGCCTGACCGCCCAACTGCCCCTCGGTGCCCACCTCCCGGGCGACTCGGGTGACCTCCTCCGCGAAGGACGACAGCTGGTCGACCATCGTGTTGATGGTGGTCTTGAGCTCCAGGATCTCGCCGCGCGCGTCGATGTCGATCTTCTTGGTGAGATCGCCCTTGGCGATGGCCGTGGTGACCATCGCGATGTTGCGCACCTGGCCGGTCAGGTTGGACGCCATCCCGTTCACCGACTCGGTGAGGTCCTTCCACGTCCCCGCGACTCCCGGGACGTGCGCCTGACCGCCGAGGATGCCGTCCGTACCCACTTCGCGGGCCACCTTGGTGACCTGTTCGGCGAACGAACTCAGCGTCTTCACCATGGTGTTGAAGGTGTCGGCGAGCTGCGCGACCTCGCCGCGCGCCTCGATCGTCACCGTCCGGGTCAGGTCGCCGTTGGCGACGGCCGCCGCCACCTGCGAGATGTTCCGCACCTGCATGGTCAGGTTGTAGGCCATCAGGTTGACGTTGTCGCTCAGGTCCTTCCAGATGCCCGTCACCCCGGGCACCCGCGCCTGACCGCCCAACTGGCCCTCCGTGCCCACCTCGCGGGCCACCCGGGTCACCTGCTCGGCGAACGACGACAGCTGGTCCACCATCGTGTTGACGGTGGTGACCAGTTCGAGGATCTCGCCCTTGGCGTCGACGGTGATCTTCTTGGACAGGTCTCCCATGGCGACCGCGGTCGTGACCTCGGCGATGTTGCGCACCTGGATGGTCAGGTTGTTCGCCATGAAGTTCACGGACTGGGTGAGGTCCTTCCAGGTGCCCGAGACACCCTGCACCTCGGCCTGCCCGCCGAGGATGCCCTCCGTACCCACCTCGCGGGCCACCCGCGTCACCTGCTCGGCGAAGTTCGAGAGCTGGTCCACCATCGTGTTGAGGGTGTTCTTCAGCTCCAGGATCTCGCCGCGCGCGTCCACGTCGATCTTCTGCGACAGGTCACCCCGGGCCACCGCGGTCGCGACCTGCGCGATGTTGCGCACCTGCGCGGTGAGGTTGCCGGCCATGCCGTTCACCGAGTCGGTCAGGTCACGCCACACACCGGCGACGCCGGGCACCTGCGCCTGACCGCCCAGCCGGCCCTCGGTACCCACGTCCCGGGCCACCCGCGTCACCTGGTCGGCGAACGCGGAGAGCTGGTCGACCATCGTGTTGATGGTGTTCTTCAGCTCCAGGATCTCGCCGCGCGCGTCCACGTCGATCTTCTGCGACAGGTCACCCCGGGCCACCGCCGTGGTCACCTGCGCGATCTGCCGTACCTGCGAAGTCAGGTTCCCCGCCATGAAGTTGACGGAGTCGGTGAGTTCCTTCCAGGTGCCGGACACGCCGTCCACCCGGGCCTGGCCGCCGAGCCGGCCCTCCGTACCCACGTCACGGGCCATCCGGGTCACCTGGTCGGCGAAGCTCGACAGCTGGTCCACCATGGTGTTCACGGTGACCTTCAGCTCCAGCATCTCGCCGGCGACCTCGACGGTCACCTTCTGCGACAGGTCACCGTTCGCGACCGCCGTCGTCACCTGCGCGATGTTGCGCACCTGGCCGGTCAGGTTCTGGAACGCCGTGTTGACGGAGTCCGTGAGGTCCTTCCAGGTGCCGGCCACTCCCGGAACCTGTGCCTGGCCGCCCAGTTCACCCTCGACACCGACCTCGCGGGCCACGCGCGTGACCTCGACACCGAACGACGACAGCTGGTCGACCATCGTGTTGACGGTGTTCTTCAGCTCCAGCATCTCGCCGGCGACCTGGACACTGACCTTCTGCGACAGATCGCCGTTGGCCACGGCGGTCGTCACGGCGGCGATGTCGCGCACCTGGGTCGTGAGGTTGCGGAAGACCGTGTTGACCGAGTCCGTGAGGTCCTTCCACGTTCCCGCCGCCCCCGGCACGTTCGCCTGACCGCCGAGCCGTCCCTCGCCACCGACCTCGTTGGCCACACGGGTGACCTCGTCGGCGAACGTCCGCAGCGTCTCGGTCATCTGGTTGATCGTCTCGGCGAGCTGCGCGACCTCACCCCGCGCGGAGACGGTCACCTTCTGCGACAGGTCACCGCTCGCGACCGCCGTGGTCACCTGGGCGATCCCGCGCACCTGGGCCGTCAGGTTGCCGGCCATGAGGTTCACCGAATCGGTGAGGTCCTTCCACACACCGGCCACACCGGGCACCTGCGCCTGGCCGCCCAGCTCACCCTCCGTACCCACCTCGCGCGCGACGCGGGTCACCTCGGAGGAGAAGGAGGACAGCTGGTCCACCATCGTGTTGACGGTGTTCTTCAGTTCCAGCATCTCGCCGGCCACGTGAACCGTGACCTTCCGCGACAGGTCACCCTTGGCGACCGCCGTCGTCACGAGAGCGATGTCACGCACCTGCGCGGTGAGCCGGTGCGCCATCGTGTTGACCGAGTCCGTGAGGTCCTTCCACGAACCGGACATACCGCGGACCCGGGCCTGCCCCCCGAGCTTGCCCTCGGTGCCCACCTCACTGGCCACCCGGGTGACCTCGTCGGTGAACGTCGAGAGCTGGTCCACCAGGTTGTTGACGGTCCGGCCGACCTTCAGGAACTCACCGCGCAGCGGATGCCCGTTCCCGTCCGCCGCCTGCGCCCGCAGGTCCATGCGCGGCGACAGATCGCCCTCCGCGACGGCGGACAGCACCCGGCCGACCTCGGAGACAGGCCGTACGAGATCGTCCACCAGCGCGTTCGAGGCGTCGATCGCGGCCGCCCAGGCCCCCTCGCCGGCGCCGGCCTCCAGCCGCTCCGTGAGCTTGCCCTCACGGCCCACCACACGGCGTACCCGCGACAGCTCGCCCGTCAGGTGCAGATTCCGGTCGGCGACCTCGTTGAAGACCGCCGAGATCTCGGACATCACGCCGTCACCGGAAACAGTGAGCCGCTTACGGAAGTTGCCGTCCCTCATCGCCACCAGGGCCGCCAGCAACCGGTTCAGGGCCGCCGTGTCCACCTCGGTGGTGCCGGTGCGCGGTGTGCGCCCGCTGTCCAGGGACTGTCCGCCTTTCGCGCGCGTCCTACCGCCCCGCGTCGCTGCGCCAGACTCCACTGTGTCCCTCCCGCAAGGGTCGACCAATACTGCTCGGCGTACTCGGGTACTTCTGTCGGGTACTTCTGTTCGTGGTCCGCGGGAGGCACGCGACCTGCCCGGACCTGTTCCTGGAGCCTGCCCAGTGTTTCACCCCGGCCGAACCAGGCCATAACAGTTCGGCAGCTTCGCACATCGTCCGCACACCCACGGGACAGTCCTCCGGCCCCGGCCGCAGGCAATCACACGCACCTGTCCGAACGGAAACAGCGCACTCTTCAAGACGGAAACACCCGCGACCGGCATCCGCGGGGCCCGCGAAGGTAAGTAACCTTGCAAGCGGCTGTCCAGCCGTGCCGGTCCCGTCCGGCCTGGGCGGTGGCACGAGTACGAGCGGGCAGGCATCGGAGGGCACCGCACCATGACCACCGGACTGCATCCTGGAGGGACACCCCAGGATCCCCGGCCGACAGGGAACCACGCTCTGCCCACGCAGGAGCGGGCCGGCCACGGAACCCCGCATGCCGACGACCGGACGAGGAGTTCTGTGATCACCGCGCGCGCGGCCGCCAGCTTCGAACCCGTGGGACGGTCCGTCGCGACCGCCCGCTCGTTCGTCCGGGACACCCTCCAGGGCTGGGGCTTCGCCGACATCGTCGACGACGCCGTCGTTCTGACCAGCGAGCTGGTCACCAATGCCGTTGTGCACGCGGGTACCTCCGCCGACGTCCTGTGCCTGCGCAGCGACGACGGCGTACGCATCGAGGTGGCGGACCGCTACCCGGAACGCGAGATCCCACTCCAGGCCACGGCCGTCAACATGGGCAGCCCCGACCGCGAGGGCGGCCGCGGCCTCCAGCTCTGCGCGGCCCTCGCCCGCCGCTGGGGCGTCGACTACACGCCCACCCACAAACAGGTCTGGTTCCAGCTCGACCTGCCCGAGCGCGCGGTCGGCACCCGGACCGCCGGCCCCCCGCTCCCCGCCGACCTCCTCCCCCTGGCCGACGGCCGCGTACGCGTGGCGGTCGTCCAGATCGACCGCACCGGCGCCATCAACGCCTGGAACGAGGACGCCGAGGAGCTCTTCGGGTACGCGGCCGACCAGGTCACCGGCAAACCGCTCACCGACCTCGCGGCCTGGCCGCACACCCCCGGCACCGGCACCGGCATCGTCGAAGCCCTCCAACTCTCGCGCTGGGAAGGCAGTTACGGCGTCCGCTGCGCCGACGGCCGCGTCACCCCGGTGTACGCCTCGCACCTGCGGGTCCGCGACACGACCGGCGAGCCCTCCACCGTCTGCCTCCTCGTACGCGACCACGAACGCGCCGTCCTGCAGACCCCGTTGCGCGGACCCGCCTCCGACTCGGGCGCCCACGCGGAGGGCCAGGCCACGGACCCGTTCGAGGTCTTCATCGGATCACCGGCCCCGGACGACCTCGACGGCCTCCTCCAGCGCACGGTGGAACGGGCCCGCGACATGCTGGACGGCGACTCCGCCTTCCTGCTCCTCGCGACCGACGACGAGACGGAGTTGGAGGTACGCGCCTCCACCGGCCTGCCCTCCGCGCGCCAGCGCTTCGCCCGCGTCCCCGTCGAGGCGGGCCCCGGCCGCTACGGCTCGGCCCGGATGCCCGCCGTCCACGAGGACCTCACCCTCGTCCCCGGCGCCGTACCGCTCCTCGGCGGCACCGGCATGCGCTCGGTCGTCACCGTTCCGCTGAAGGTCGAGGGCCGCCTCACCGGCTCCCTCGGCGTCGCGGCCGAATCACCCGGCCGCTACTCCAACGAGGAGGCCCTGCGCCTCCAGTTCGCCGCCGACCGCATCGCCCTGGCGGTGGAATCGGCCCGCCTCGGCGAGCTGGAACGTCTGCGCCGCGGCTCGCTGTCCTTCCTCGTCGAGGCCTCCGACCTGCTCGCCGGCACCCTGGACCGCGACCAGACGCTCGCGCTCATGGCGCAGATGACGGTCCCGACCCTGGCCACCTGGTGCGCCGTGTACACGATCGCCGACCAGGCTTCCGAGCCCTACCTCTCGTACGTCCTGCACGAGGACGAGGAACTCATCGACGGCCTCAAGGCGTTGCTCTCGAAGATCGCCCCGCCGGACCCGGTGCCCACCCCGGGTGCCCGTGTCTGGTCGGCTCCCGCCGCGGCCGCTCACGACGCCGCCCTGCGGACCTCGATGCGCAGCCTGGGACTCGGCGGGCAGACGTCGATGAGCTCCAGCATCGGCCCGACCCTGGCGACGGCCGCCGCTGTCGGCGGGGAGACCGTCGTCCTTCCCCTGGTCGCCCGCAACCGTGTCATCGGCATGCTGACCCTCGGCAAGCCGTCGGACGAGCATTTCCGCCAGGAGATCCTGGAGTTGGCCGAGGACCTCTCCCGGCGAGCGGCTCTCGCACTGGACAACGCCCGCCTGTACTCGGAGCGCACGGCGATCAGCCAGTCCCTCCAGCGCAGCCTGCTGCCCCCGGAACTCCCCCAGATCGACGGCGTCGAGGTCGAGGTCATCTACCGTGCGGCCGGAGAGGGCAACGAAGTCGGCGGCGACTTCTACGACCTCTTCCCGATCCGTGACGGCGCGTACGGCTTCGCCATCGGCGACGTCTGCGGTACGGGCCCGGAGGCGGCGGCGGTCACGGGCCTGGCCCGGCACGCACTGCGCCTGCTGGCCCGCGAGGGCTACGGCGGCCCCGCGGTCCTGGAGCGGCTGAACTCCGCCATCCTCGACGAGGGCGCCCGCAGCCGCTTCCTGACGCTCCTCTACGGCGAGTTGTGGCCCCAGGAGGACGGCAGCGCCGTCCTGAAGGTCGTCTGCGCCGGCCATCCGCTCCCGTTGCGTCTGCGCCAGGACGGAACGGTCGAGCCGGCCGCCGAACCGCAGCCGCTCCTCGGTGTCATGGAGGACCTGGAACTGTACGAGCAGACGGTCACGCTCGATCCGGGCGATGTCCTGCTGTGCGTGACGGACGGGGTCACGGAGCGGCGCGAGGGCACTCGTATGCTCGGCGACGACGGTCTCGCGGATGTCCTCACCACGTGCACGGGGCTGACGGCCGGCGCTGTCGCCGCGCGCATCATGCGCGCGGTCGAACGCTTCGCCTCCGACGCCCCGTCGGACGACATGGCGATTCTGGCGATGCGCGTCCCTGGCCTCCACACGGACTGAGAACCGCGGGACCGACGCTCCCGGGACTCGGGTCCCGGGAGCCGGCGTCCGTCGGATCGGAACACGGGAAATACGAAAGGCCCCCGCCCACAAGGGCGGAGGCCTTTTCTGCTTGAGCCCCCCAACGGAATCGAACCGTTGACCTTCTCCTTACCATGGAGACGCTCTGCCGACTGAGCTAGGGGGGCCTGTCGCTTTTGAGGTTTCCCTCGCGGCAACAAGAGAGATCATACCCTGAATTGGACCGTGTTCCCAACCAGTCCGGCCCTGATCAGAAGGCCGGTTGCAGCAGTCCGCCGAGCGCGTTGCACGCGGAGACGATCCGCTGCATCTCCCGCTTCGTCAACGTCCCGTCCACAGGAAGCGAGAGGGTCTCGTCGGCGGCCCGCTCGGTCTCGGGAAGATGTACGTCCCGGCGGAACGCGGGCAGGCGGTGCACCGGAGTCTTCACCGGCACCCTGCACTCGACTCCCCTGGCCCGTACGGCCGCTGCGAAGGCATCACGGTCCGGACGCCCGTTGCCGGGTACCCGCACCACGTACTGCTGGTAGGTGTGTCCGTCGCCGCTGACCGGCGTACGGACGCCCCTCAGCCGGCCGTCGAGGTAGGCGGCCCGCTCCCTGCGTTGCGCGATCTCGTCGTACGGCGCCTCGGACTCGCCCTGTTCCAGCACCAGCACCTCGTGCCGCTGCCCCAGCTCCCGCAGCCGCGCCAGGTCGGCGGTCCGCCCGAAGCGGTGCACGACGACGAGCGCCGCCGTCTGCGGGGTTATGACGGCTTCCACCGCGTCGGGGTCGAGGCAGTACGTCACGGGGTCTATGTCGGCGAAGACGACGGTGGCGCCGGCCTCGGTGACGGCGTCGGCGACCTCGACGTTCCCGAAGGCCGGAACGACGACCTCGTCACCGGCTCCGACGCCCGCGGCTGTGAGCATTGCAGCAGTACTCATGATGGGGATATTGGTCGCGCAACGTGAACTTCAAGTGACGCAAAACAAAAAAGAGCTGGTCCCCGAACCGAAGTTCGGGAACCAGCTCTCTAAAATTTGTTCGGCGGCGTCCTACTCTCCCACAGGGTCCCCCCTGCAGTACCATCGGCGCTGTGAGGCTTAGCTTCCGGGTTCGGAATGTAACCG